>CAZXRF010000027.1:0-46340 GCA_964642875.1 uncultured Chitinophagales bacterium
TTATCTACATTTACAACTACGGAGGCACTATTTACTAAGCCTTCGTCTTTTTTCTCTACGATAGTAACTACAGAATGGAGGTAAGATTTTTCTTCAAATTTATCTACAATAATATTTCTAATGTTTTGTTTTAAAGCATCTGTCAATGGCTTACCTTTCAAAGTCTCCAATTTCTTTTTTATATCATCTGCATCACTTTTCTTTAAGCCCCGTAATGTTATCTCACTCAAGCGCGGGCGTTCTTGTACGTCTATAGTCAGATAGACTTTATCTCCTTCCAACTTATCGGCATATACACTTACATTTCCGAATAATCCTTGTTTCCATAGGTTTTTGATGCATTTGGTTATTTCATCGCCGGGAATGGAAATATTTTCATCCATTTTCAACCCTGTCAAAGAACGGATAATGTTTTTGTCGAGATATTGTGTGCCGGATATTTCCAATGCTGCTATTTTATATTTTTTGGGTTCTTTATAATTGACAATAGCCGTGTCAATTACCTGTGCATTGGTGGAGTGATAAGCAAACAGAAAACCAAAAATTAGCAGTGTAGTTATTTTTTTAGATAGAATCATTTTTGTGTGTCAGTTGTTGGGGATAATTGTTCATTGATTTGTTCGCCGGTCATTCCGAATCTTCTTTCTCGATGTTGAAAATTATAGATTGCTTGAAATAAGTCATTTTTAGCATATTCAGGCCAAAATTTTTCAGTAAAATAAAGTTCAGTGTATGCCATTTGCCACAGCAAAAAATTACTGATCCTATGTTCGCCGCTAGTGCGAATCATCAGTTCAGGGTCGGGCATGGCTGAGGTATATAAATAGTTTGTTATAGTTTGCTGGGATATTTCTTCTACAAGTAATTTCCCTGATTTTACGTCGGTGGCTATTCTTTTAGTAGCTTCGGTTATTTCTTCTCTTGCACCATAGCTCAGTGCCAAAGTCAGCGTCATGCGAGTGTTATTTTTGGTGGCTTCCATTACTTCTGCAAGAGCTTTGCGATTTGATTCTGGTAAATTATGGATGTGTCCAATTACATTGAGCCGGATGTTGTTTTTTTGAAGTGTTTTAATTTCACGACCAATAGTCAAGAATAACAGTTCCATCAATGCGGAAACTTCCATCTTTGGTCGATTCCAATTCTCTGTAGAAAACGCATATAACGTCAAATACTTCACTCCAATTTCCGCACAGCCTTCCGTTACTTCTCGCACAGCTTTTACGCCATTTTTATGTCCAAAAATCCTATGTTTACCTTGTGCTTTCGCCCAACGTCCATTTCCATCCATGATAATGGCAATATGCTCCGGCAGCTTTGCGGTATCGATTTTTTCTTTATAGGATATTGTTTCTTCCAACTTCAAATTGTGTTTTCTTTTTATGATTATAATACCTTAGGGCATTTAAAAGTATGAATAGTATAGGTAACTCCAACTCCAACAAACATAAATCTATCTTTATCTTTGCTGGTGCCTCTTTGTTTGCCCGGAATACCTATTTTGGTTACTGATTTATCTGCTAATTTCGGCCCTACATTTACGCCATTCACATAATAATTTACATCATCGGCTTCGGCATACGAGCCACTTACATCGTCTATATAATCTGTAAAGGTGATGCGACTGCTGGCTTCAATATTCAATGCCCAATTTGTATTTAATGCTATTTTCACGCCTAAGCCATAAGGAATAGCAAATGCATACTGGTCGTATCCTCTGTTTTTGGTAGGATGATTTGCAGATTTTTGTCCCTCTGTGCCTACGGATTCTAAAACATACTTCTTCCCATCTAAGTAAGTATAAGGATTATAATAAAATACGCTTGCTCCTATAAAAAGATAGGGTGTCCAAAATTTAGTACCTCTGGATTTTATGGTGGAATATTTAAAAAAATTAATTTCGAATGTAGCCGCTAATTCTGCTATATGGGATTGAAAACTGAGGTTGCGGGCTTGCAAGTACGGATAGCGTTTAATCCGTTTGTCGGCGGCATCTAAAAAACCATAGTTAAATGCAGCACGCACTGCCATCCTATTATTGAAATTATAACGATAGAAAATTCCAGATGCCCACCGTGCGTCTTTAAAAGACATATTTGGGTTCAAATCACCAAGATATACGGCTGTGCCCGCCCATCCTCCAAATTCATTTTCTTGGGCAATGGCGTGCTTACTACTCCAACCGATGGTTAGCAATAGGCAAAGTATATGTAAACCCTTTCTCAATGAGGATGTTTAAAAAGCAAACAAAGATACATTTTTACCCTTAATTTTTGAAGAAAGGGTTGGTTTATAAGAATATATTAAAGAGGATATAGGGAAAATTCACATTTTTTAAGTCATTTTCATAAATGAAACTACGATTATTTATTTTGTCTTCATTAAATCGAACGTGCAAATTTAAAAAGACATAAAATTCTAATTCATAATTTTATTATTTGAAAATATTCTTAAAATAATCGATAGTAAGTGGTAAGCCTTGTTCAAAACTATATTGCGGGGCATAGCCCAAAAGGTTTTTTGCTTTAGAGATATCTGCTAATGAATCTCTGATATCTCCGGCGCGTGGCTCTCGATGGATTGCTTTAATTTCTTTTTTCAATGCAATTCGTATAGCCTCATACATTTGATTAATGGTAAAGCGTTCTCCATAGGCTACATTGTAAGCCTGATTGAATGCGGCAGTATTATTGGTTGTTAATCCCAAAATATTAGCTTGTACGGCATTATGCACAAAAGTAAGGTCGCGAGATTGTTCGCCATCTCCATTTACATACGGTGCTTTATCTTCTAATAGTGCTTTTATAAACAAAGGCATTACGGCGGCATATTCTCCATACGGATCTTGTTTTGGTCCGAATACGTTGAAATATCGCAACCCTATCAATTCCATAGCGTAGCATCTTGAAAACACATTAGCATATACTTCATTGGTGTATTTTGTAACGGCATACGGTGATAATGGATTGCCTATTCGTTCTTCTTTTTTAGGCAAATTGGGTTCATCGCCATATACAGAAGAGGAGGAGGCATATATAAAGCGTTTAATTCCTGCATTTTTGGCGGCGGTAAGCATATTTACAAACCCTCCGATATTTACATCATTAGTTGTAATTGGGTCTTTGATGGAACGCGGAACAGAGCCGATGGCCGCCTGATGGCAAACGGCATCTATTTCTCTTGCAGCTTGTTCGCAATCTGATGGATGGCGCAAATCGCCTTCTAAAAATTCGAAATTTGGATTGGACTGAAATTCTTTTAAATTATCGAGGTTTCCGGTCGCCAAGTTATCGAATACTCGGACTTTTGCGCCGTGTTCAAGCAGATATTGCGTTACATTGGAGCCAATAAATCCGGCACCGCCGGTTACTAGTATTCTTTTATTTTCGAGTGTAGTGAGATGAATAGCCTGTTTGTACATAAGATTGAATGCGCTAATTTAACGAATTAAATGGAGTTTTCCTTTAGCAAAAAATGCCCCTCGAACACCAAGCGGTTGTAAGACGATATTTTCTAATTCTAATTCATTTATTACCCCATGTATCCAATCAGATTCTTCCTGAAATTTATTAATTTCTTCTTGTGCTTGTGTTTTAGCATGGAATAAATCTTCTTCAAAATTATATTGTAAAAAATCGGTTAGAAATTGGATGATATGTTCGTGGTAAATGTGGTCTATAGTGTTTAATACAAAATTTGACGACTCTAATTCGTATTGTAAGTGGGATACTTTAATTACGTCTTTGGGCTGATGGTAGTTTAAAAACCCTTTCAAACAAGCTACTCCATGCATCTTTCGTTTCCAAAACCATCTTTTCGATTCTAAAATAAAGGGAAGGTGTACCATTGCTTTTTCGCCTTCGCTGCTAAACATAAATTTCTCAATATGCAGATAATATTTATTTTCCTCTATAGGAAAAGTTTGATTACCGAAATGATGATTAAAAAATTTATCAATTTCGACATAGGTCATGTAGGCATTTATGTTTACGTCAAAATTGTAAGAGGCTAAGTTTTTGTGATTTTCGTCAAAATTGAGCGTCAAGAAATTAATAGTGCGTTCTATACGTCGCTGTACTAAGTTTTCGAGTTTGCTATTTATTGAAAGCCTTACTTTAGCGGTGTCTATTTCTAACTCAGTATCGGCTTCGTAGATTTCAATCGGTTGTAAAGTAAAAAGTTGCTTTAAGCGGTCACCGGAAAAAACATACTCTTGTACTTGCTTCCAAAAATCGCTGAACAAACCACCACCAAGTATACTTTCAAATATTGCCATAATATTGCACAAATGTACATATTATGCAAC
The DNA here is from genome assembly GCA_964642875.1 of uncultured Chitinophagales bacterium. GTDB lineage: Bacteria > Bacteroidota > Bacteroidia > Chitinophagales > JADIYW01 > JADJSS01. The sequence continues at coordinate 4,307 of CAZXRF010000027.1, forward strand.
AATAGAGTAAAAAGTTAGGTTAAGATTTCTTTTTCGTGGATTTTTTTGACAGTACAGTTATTGCAATCCCAATTTTTTAAGGTAAAATTCTAATTGACCTTTTTCTAAGGGCGTTTCAAAAAAAGCTTTAATATTTTTTGGGTTATTAACGACCATTGTAGCTGGAATGCTACCTTGCCAGCGTTTATCAATTTTTGACAGCCATGAAAAATCGGTGCTTTCGTTTAGCACATAAACGGGTGCTTGCATCCCTAATTTTTTCATTTTTGTTGGAAGCTTTTTTATAGTACCTACGTTATCTAAACTAACAAAAATTAATTGTGTAGCTGTATTTTTATGTTCTTCATAAAATTTATTTAAGATAGGCATTTCTTGCATACATGGCCCGCACCATGTTGCAAAGAAATTAATAATATATGTGGTATCGTTAGGTTTTGTATATACCTTTTTAAGGTCGTCAATTTTTACCATCGGAATTGCATCTTGTGCATTTACGGCAATGACAACAATAAAAAACACGAATGACGAAATGATTTTACTTTTACTCATACCATCAAAAGTACAAAACGCTTGCCGTTTTTTGGAATTTAAAGATGTCGATATTTTATAAGATTATTCAATTACTATTTATGTTCCATTCGCCTGGGTAGGTTTGATACCGAGATTTGATTATTACCTTTGCAAACATGTTACAACAGAAAAAAATACAAACAGCAGATTGGGTTAGCTTTACGATGCTGTCCGGCATTTGGGGGTTTTCTTTCTATTTTATTAAAAAAGGGCTGTTGTTATTTTCGCCGATGCAGGTGGCTGCATTTCGTATGAGCATTGCCTTTTTGGCATTAATTCCATTAATTATTTGGAATATAAAAAAGCTGCATTTACCTAAAAACAAATGGAAATTTATTCCACTATTAGCATTATTTGGTAATTTAATTCCTGCCATTTTATTTAGCACGGCAGAAACAGAAATAGATAGTGGGCTTGCAGGAATTTTGAATGCCACTACGCCATTGTTTGCATTATCTGTTGGGTATTTATATTTTAAAGTACCCCTTACACAAAATAAAATTATAGGTGTGATAGTTGGTTTTATTGGTGCTTCAATGATAGTAATTTCACAGCAAGTAAGTTTTGTCAATATCAATATATATGTGTTGTTGCCATTGTTGGCAACTGTTTGCTATGGACTAAATGCAAATATTTTCAAGGCTAATTTTCAAACAGAAAACCCCGTTACGGTGGCATTGCTGCAATACAGTTTTGCTGCGCCATTTACATTATTCTACTTGTTCTATTCGGGTGCTTTTCACACCATTCAGCAAGATCCAATACTGGCATGGAGTAGCATAAAATACTTATTATTATTAGGCGCATTTGGCACAGGATATTCTCTGGTTTTTTTTAATATTTTAATACAAAGAACCTCCGCACTATTTGGTACTATGACGACTTATTTAATACCAATAATATCAGTGGAAATTGGATTGTTAGACAAAGAACAAATATTGCCTATTCACTTTTTCGGGTTATTTGTAATATTAATCGGCGTGTATATTGGCAGCAGAAATTAGTGTCTGTTTTTAGAAGTGCCATTTATTTGTGTATGTTTATTTTTATCACCAAAGGTGGGGCAGTCGCACTTTTTAGATTTAGAAGCAGCGCAAGCAGTAACAAAAAGAATAACTAAAAGTAAAGCTGATAATCTTAGTATGCTGTTTGTGATATTATGATTAGATTTGTCGTTAAATAACATACTATAAATTTATAAAAAAAATGGTATTACTACTTCCTTGCAGAGATAAAACGCCACAATTTGGAAAAAATTGTTTTTTAGCCCCTAATGCAACGATAGTTGGTGATGTGGAGATGGGCAATGATTGCAGTGTTTGGTTTAATGCAGTGGTACGCGGCGATGTGAATTCTGTTCGCATTGGCAACAAAGTAAATATCCAAGATAATGTGGTAATACATTGCACTTTTGAGAAGACAAAAACGATTATAGGCAATAATGTTTCGATAGCACATAGTGCGATAGTACACGGCTGCACTTTAGAGGATAACGTGATGGTGGGCATGGGCGCAATAGTGATGGATAATTGCTATGTAGAAAAAAATGCTTTGATAGCAGCAGGTGCTGTAGTTTTGGAAAATACGCGTGTAGAAGCGGGAAGCATTTATGCCGGTGTGCCTGCTAAAAAAGTAAAACAATTAGACGAAGCAACGTTTAAAGATCAAAACGAACGCATCGCCAATAATTATGTAAAATATTCTGGCTGGTTTAAACAAGAAAAGGATAAATAGTTTATACTTTATAAAATTCTACAATAGATTTTACTATTCTGTTTTTCACGTCCTCGATTTCTAATTCATAATACATTGGCAAACGAATAAGACAGTCGGAATAATGGTCAGCCAAAGGCAAATTTCTTCCATCGTGTTTCTTTTCATAAAAAGGACTTTTGTGCAAACTAAGGTAATGGAAAACGGCATGTATATCTGCGTCTTTCAAGTGTTTTATTAGTGCGGTGCGTTCTTGCAATGAGTTGCAAACGAGAAAATACATGTGCGCGTTATTCATTGCATAATTTGGAATAAACGGCAGTTGTACTTTGTTTTTTATTGCCTGCAATCCATCGTTATAAGTATTCCAAAGTGCAATTCGCTTTGCTTGTATTGCAGAAAGATGCTCTAATTGTGCATATAAAAATGCTGCAATAATATCCGACGGCAGAAATGAAGAACCAATATCTACCCAACTGTATTTATCGACTTCGCCTCTAAAAAATTTACTTCTGTTGGTTCCTTTTTCTCTAATAATTTCTGCGCGTTCTATAAATCTTTCGTCATTGATTGCCAATAAACCCCCTTCGCCGGAAATAATATTTTTAGTTTCGTGAAAGGAAAATGCAGATAAATGCCCTATACTTCCTAATGGTTTTGCAGTGTTTGTGTTGTCTGTATAAAAACTATTTATAGCTTGTGCGGCATCTTCTACTACAAATAAATTATGGCGTCTTGCAATATCCATTACGGTATCCATATTGCAGGCTACTCCAGCGTAATGTACCACTATAATAGCTTTTGTTTTTGGGGAAATTAGTGCTTCGATTTGGTGTTCCTCCATTCCGGGATGTTCCCTTTTGCTATCGATAAATACTAGTTTTGCGCCGCGTAATAAAAAGGCATTTACAGTAGATACAAAGGTATAAGAAGGCACTATCACTTCATCGCCGTCTTTTATGTCTAATAAAATAGCGCACATTTCTAATGCATCGGTGCAAGAGGTAGTGAGTAGGGCTTTTTTAAATCCATATTTTTCTTCAAAAAAAGAGTGGCATTTTTTTGTAAAAATTCCATCTCCCGATATTTTACCAGAGCGAACCGCTTGTTCGATATATTTTGTTTCGTTGCCAATTAGGAATGGTTTATTAAAAGGTATGTGCATATATCAACGATTCCAATAATGATAAACATGAGTACTACGTTCCACCACAAAACCACAATGCTCGTACAACTTACAAGCGGAACTATTTTGCATTTGTGTAGTTACTTTTATATTTTCAAATTTACCACAGAATGCTGTAAATATCGCTTTTTGGATTAACTTTTGTCCAAGACCATTACCTCTGAATTTTCTATCTACTGCTATTAATCCAATTTGTGCGTATGATTGTTTATGTACCAATGTAATAAAACCAGTTGGATGTTCTTGGTTATTACTCACAAAAATATAATCTGCATTTTCTCTTTTTACAGATGATTCTATCCACTGTTGATACAAAGCTTCGTATTGTTTTGTGTTAAAATTTTTATCTACGTTATACCGAGAGTACTGTCCTGAAGCAAATGATAATTTTAGCAACTGCTCATTTACATAGGGTAGTGTATAGTTTTGTATTTCAGGTTCGTCTGTTGTACTAGTATTTTTTTTTGTATAGGTCAACTTAATGTCTATTGGCTGAATCGACAAATCGGAAATTTTATTTAAAGAAGACAAATTTGAAGAATCTTCGAAAATATAAATTAAATCGTAATTATTTTTTTCTTCTTGAAAAATTGCATTGTCAAAACTACCAGGTAGTATTCTTCCAATTTTTAGATGAAAGAAATTCGAATCCCAAATCACAGGTTCTATCAAGGTAAATTTATTTTTTTATCTACAATGTAAATGGGTCTATTCTTTACCCCTTCAAACGTTTTACCTATATACAGCCCCAAAACGCCTAAGATAGAGATGATGAGCCCGCCCAGAAACCAAATAGAAATTATAATACTGGTATATCCGGGTACTGCTATTTTATGTAGAGCATTTAGAATAAAATAATACAATCCCATTAACATAGAAATAAGAGAAATAAATAACCCTATACCTGTAAAAATACGAATAGGTTTGTCGGAATAAGCTAAAATGACATCTGATGCCAACTTAAACATCCTGCTATAATTATAATTAGATTTTCCTGAATGACGTTCAGCATGTTCAATTTTAATAGCTGTTTTTTTAAATCCAACCCAGAGTACCATAGTTGGAAAAAAACGAATAGATTCTCTGAGGGAACAGATAGCTTTAATAACTTTAGCATGATAAATTCCAAAATTTGCAACAGTATGGTCTATCTGTGTACCTGTTAAGAATCCCAAAGTCTTCCAGAAAATCTTTGAAAAAAAGTGTTTGAAAAAAGTGTCTTTTCTGTCGTATCTCTGTGCTAATACTACATCAAAACCTTCTTTGGCTTTAGTATATAATTTTATGATTTCACTTGGCTGATCTTGCAAATCGCAATCCATTACTACTACCCACTCTCCGGTAGCATTATCTAAGCCTGCGGTAATTGCATAATGTTGTCCAAAGTTTCTGCTTAGGTTTATTCCTCTTACACTTTTATTCTTCGCACCTTCCTCTTCTATTTTCGCCCAAGATTTATCGGAAGAAGCGTCATTCACTAAAATAATTTCATAATCCTGCGTAATTGTTTTCAGCTGTTCATGCAATTGCAATACCAATGTTGATATTATGTTTTCAGCATTATAAACTGGAGATATTACAGAAATATGCATGAGGAAAGTTAAGGAATATATCTCAAATTCTTACTATCAAAAAAGTTGATTGTAACTATTTTCCCAATTCTTTTTTAAAATATGCTAGCGTAATTTTTAGTCCTTCTTCCCGACCTACTTTTGGTTCCCAACCTAAAATGTTTTTGGCTTTGGTAATATCTGGTTGGCGTTGTTTGGGGTCGTCTGTCGGCAAGGGTAAAAACGATATTTTTGATTTTGTATCTATTAATTTTAATATTTCATCTGCAAACTGTAGCAGCGTAATTTCTTGTGGATTTCCGATATTTACGGGCAAATGGTAGTCACTTAATAATAATCGGTAAATTCCTTCCACTAAATCATCTACATAGCAGAAAGAGCGAGTTTGAGAGCCATCGCCAAACATCGTTAAGTCTTCTCCATTTAATGCCTGGCTCATAAATGCTGGTAAAGCCCGACCATCGTCTAATCGCATGCGAGGGCCATAAGTGTTAAAGATGCGCACTATCCTTGTTTCTACGCCATGAAAATTATGATATGCCATCGTAATGGCTTCTTGAAATCGTTTGGCTTCGTCATATACTCCACGTGGTCCCACAGGATTTACATTGCCCCAATATTCTTCCGGTTGTGGATGTACAGTTGGGTCGCCATATACCTCAGAGGTAGAAGCTATCAACATTCGCGCTTTTTTCTCTTTTGCTAAGCCTAATAAATTATGTGTTCCTAAAGAGCCTACTTTTAATGTTTGGATGGGCATTTTCAAATAATCTATCGGCGATGCGGGTGAAGCGAAATGTAGAATATAGTCTAACTTTCCGGGCACGTGTACAAATCGGCTTACATCGTGGTGATAATATTCAAAATCTTTAGACGGGAAGAGATGTTCTATGTTTTTGATATTTCCTGTAATCAAATTATCCATTCCAATTACATGAAAACCTTCTTTTAAAAATCTATCACATAAATGAGAGCCTAAAAAGCCGGCTGCTCCTGTAATTAATACTCGTTTCTTATTTTCAGCCATTTTACTTTTCTTTATAGTAATGCAATTTATTTATTTGCAGTAATTGTTTTTCTACCTATGCTATTATAATAGAATCCTTCTTTTTCTAACACATCTAAATCATACAAATTTCTACCATCAAAAATTATTGGCTGCTTTAGTGCAGATTTTACTCTTGAGAAATCGGGTGTTCTAAACTCTGTCCATTCAGTTAGGATTACTAAGAAGTCTGCTTGCTCTGTTGCTTTGTAATAATTATCTGTAAACTGTAAATTAGATTTGTTTATATTGGGTAATGTAGCAAAGTATTGTTCAATATTCGGCATCGCCTCTGGGTCATACGCCACAATTTCTGCGCCTGCATTTAGTAAATCTTCTATAATAAATAAAGAAGGCGCTTCGCGAATATCGTCGGTATTGGGCTTAAATGCCAAACCCCAAATTGCAATTTTTTTATTGCTTAAATCAGTACCGTATTGGTTGAAAATTTTTTCAACGATAAGGTGTTTTTGTCTATCGTTTACGGTCATTACGGCTTTAAGGATTTTGAAGTCGTAATTATTGTCATCCGCTGTTTTTGCTAATGCTTGCACGTCTTTTGGGAAACAACTTCCACCATATCCTATGCCCGGAAAAAGAAATCGCTTTCCAATTCTGTTATCTGTGCCCATGCCCTGTCGGACAGTTTCGACATCGGCTCCTGTTTTTTCACAAAGATTTGCCAATTCATTCATAAATGTAATTCGGGTAGCTAAATACGAGTTTGCCGCATATTTAGTCATTTCCGAACTGCGTTCATCCATAAAAATAATTGGATTTCCTTGTCGTACAAATGGGCGGTAAAGTTCCTCCATTAATTTTCTGGCACGTTCCGAAGTAGTGCCTACCACCACTCTGTCTGGTTTCATGAAATCATCTACCGCTACACCTTCTCTCAAAAATTCGGGATTGGATACTACGTCAAAATCAACAGTAGCATGTTTTGCAATGGCTGCGTGGGTTTTCTCTGCGGTGCCTACCGGTACTGTACTTTTATTTATTATTACTTTGTAATCTTTAATTATTTTTCCAAGTTGGTCTGCTACGCCAAGCACATATCTTAAGTCTGCTGCACCATCTTCTCCAGGCGGAGTTGGTAGTGCCAAAAAAATTAAAGTAGCATTTTTTACTGCTTCTTCCAAATTGGTAGTAAATTGTAGCCTTTCTTCTTTAATATTTCGCAAAAACAGCACCTCCAATCCAGGTTCATAAATTGGAATTTTTCCTGCTCTCATTTTTTCAATTTTAGCAGCATCTATATCTACACAAACTACATTATTTCCAGTTTCTGCTAAGCATGTTCCTGAGACCAAACCTACATATCCTGTTCCAATTACAGCTATATTCATTTATAATTCGAGTTAAAATTTTCTAAAGAAGCAAATATACTAAATAGTTCTTATTTCTTTTTACCGATAGTAGTAGCTGTAGTACTAGAATTCTTTTTTTGGGCATCTGCCAAAATAAATAATGCTATATAATAATAGGGCATAAAAGGGATTTTGTAACGTGCTAGTGCACCAAAATTAAAACTAGTAAACCCAACTGCAAAGGCAAATATAATGGAGAATACAAGGCAAAACTGAACCTCTGGGTTGTTTGCAATAAGTTTTAAGAAGTTGAGAAATCCGGCTCTAAATAATAGTGTAATTGTAAGGTATAAGGTTACTATACCTTCCAATGAAGCAGCTAATAAAATTGGTTTTCTAATTTCCCAAATATATGGCCTAAATAAGGCTACGTTTATAGCCTTAGGAGCCACTTTTAATAAGCCAAAAGTAGAATAGTCTATATCTCCAAGGGTGTAAAACGAGCCGCTATTTTGTCCGCTTGCCGTCACCAACCAATTTTGTGTATCTTTTGCTGTACGCATTAATTCTTCAAATGCATATCTTTCTGCATACGATGCCATTAAATTTAATACAAACACCCCTGCAACAGATGCTAATGCAATAAACAGCGGTGTTGCTATTGTTTTTAAAAATGGGCTTTTGATGTTATATCTATACCTTGCAAATATCCATACTGATAATGCGGGTAAAAATGCTAATATGATATATACTTTTAATGAAAATACAATAAATATACTCACTGCCATCATCAATAAAAACTTCAGCTTATTCCCTTTTTTGAAAAAGAGATAGTATGCGCTGTACGTCAGCATTCCAATTCCACCCATACATAAAGAATCCTTCATTACGCCTGTTCCCCAAAAAAATACAGATGGAATAAACAAACAGGCTATTGCCATTTGTTTTTTCAACTGCGGATACATATCATAGAAGGTAGTGTATAATTTCCAGCAGCCATAAAAAGCAAACATTGTAAAGGTGATACTCGTAAGCAAAAAGGAACCCATAAAAAATAAAAGACAAAACGCTGCTAACCATATTACAATTGCGGTTGTGCCATCTAATAAAAAGAGGCCATTTTCTATAAAATAATCATTTTCATGTAAAAAACGTGTTGCATAAAATCCTTTTGGATTAAAAATCAATTGAGGCAAAATAGATGGCTCATTAAACAGTACCCTTAATGCACCCATCGCATAGTGGTAATAGTTTATTGTATCACCACCATTATAATAATAATCATACATTAATGCTGTAAGAATACAGCCGGCCAAGCGCACATACCATGCCTTCATAAAGTATTCTTGATAATGGTCTGGCTTATTTGCTATATATTTTTTTAGCGTTTTGTGAATCCAATATATATAAAGTGGGACTAATAAAAAGTCGGATACAAAAAATATAGGTTGATGTAGAAAAAAATTTATTTGCTGTGGGTACAAATACATATAAATGCTTACTAACGTTAAAACAATCCGAAATTACTAATTCATACAAATATACTTACTTTTAGCAATCTCTATTGATATTCTACTCAATATTAACGTACACAATATTATTTATAGCAAAAAATACTCCGATTCAACATGTCCATAAAGCTTTGCTCAAGTATAAAAAACCATCTAATTCTTTTAATTGGTTGGTTATAGTGTACAAATACCGTTTCAGTTCTTTTAAATTAAAATTTAAGATTTGATTGGGAACAACATTTCGGGTATCATTGGATTCTTTTATTACAACATAGCAATTCTTCTCCTTATGTTTCCAACAGTGAAATAAGTAGCTGCCAGCTATTATCGAAAATAGCAACTGCTCAGTGTTTTCAGGTATAATACAAGTGGAATAGTTCTTTCTCATGCGTTTATTTTAAACAAAGGTATTATACCATTGCGCCAAAATATGTCGTAGTAAAAAGTAATAAAAATTAATAGGATGCTAAAACTTGTTTTGCAATTTTTTTATGTTCTGCTATCAGCCATTTAGGCTGTAGCACTTTTACTTGATTTCCAAAGGATAATATTTTCTGTATCAGTTCATAGTTAATAATCATAAAATATTCAATAACTACACCCTCTGCAGTGGTGCTTTTTATTTCTTGCGACCGATGTAGTGGTACTGTATCCAAATATTTTGCTTGTAAAGGAGTAAATAATAATTGCACCAACTCCCGCTTTTCATTTTCGCTATGAATACCAATCATCCTATCAAAATGTTCTTTGATATCTATATTTTTCTCCCGTACAAATTTTTGTTTACTTACTTCTATCGTCTCTATTCTTTCCAATCCAAATTTTAAAATAGCTGTAGAAAAATCTGCAACTCCCACCACATACCATCTTTGTTGATATTCTTTGAGTGCATAAGGCTGTAAAATATAATTCTTTGATTTGTCCGCTTGAAATTTCTTGTAACTAAATTCAATTTTTCTATTCTTGCTTATCGCTTCTAATATTTTATCAATATGTGCAATACCACCTATTTCAGTGGTTTCACTATATAAAATGGCGGTAGCGTTTTTGGGATGATTTTTTACAAATTCCATCAAATGATTGGAAACAGACTGGGTTTGTAGGAAATGAATCATCTTCTCCGATAAGTCATTTGTTTCAATATAATACCCTTTGTTATATCTATCATACTCAACCAATATATCAAAATCAAATCGGAGTTGTTCTAAATCTCGCTGTATTGTTCTATCCGACACTACTATATCCTGATTGTCTAAATGGCGCACTAAATCTGCTAACGTAGGGTATTTAGCCGTTTGGATTTTATCTACAATTGCAGCATATCTTTTTAATTTTATGGCTACTGACATTATTTTTTTTAGTAAAGGTACAGTAAATTACACATCAAAAAATATTACGATAAAAATCAAACCATAGAACCACAAATATCATGCGCACCATTATCCAACGAGTATCCAAAGCATCTGTAAGTATAGATGGAAAAACCAGCGGAAAAATACAAACCGGGCTGTTGGTGTTGTTGGGAATTGAAGATGCAGATAGTGAAAAAGATATAGAGTGGCTGGTAAAAAAAATTGTACAAATGCGCATCTTTTCAGATAGTGAAGGAAAAATGAATTTATCCATACAAGACATAGATGCAGATATTTTGCTAATTTCGCAATTCACTTTATTTGCCTCCACTAAAAAAGGCAATCGACCAAGTTTTATACAAGCTGCAAAGCCTGATGTTGCAATTCCATTGTACAAAAAATTTATAGTAGCTACAGAAAAACTGTTGGGCAAAAAAATACAAACGGGTGTTTTTGGTGCTGATATGCAGGTAGAATTAATAAATAACGGCCCTGTTACTATCATCTTAGATAGTAAAAACGTAGTATAAATTTGCACTTAACATTCTTTCCTAAAATAACAAAAACAACGAGATAAACAAGTATTCCTTGTGCTTTTTAAAATAATAATTCAAAACCTCCAATTGTTATTTTTATCAATTTTACAAAATGAAATCTCATTATTTTTTCACTCCCAATTACTCCAATTGTTGAAACTTTTCATTATCGCTAAAAACACTAATAACTCATTCAATTTCAATACATACAACGTTACTCACATATCCAATAAACAGCTTGTGGAAAAGAAATGTTAAATTTCCTAAATCTATAAAGTAGCTTTAAGGTATCGGAAACGATGAAACACAACAGCCCCCCTATTTTTCGAACATATTTGTTTATTTTTTAATTTTTAATACAACATGAATACTGCATTGGCTACTGAAAAATTATTACAAGAAAGTGACAACCGTTTTGTCTTATTTCCAATAAAACACGATGCCATTTGGGCAATGTACAAAAAACATTTAGCAGCTCATTGGGTTACAGAAGAAGTAGATCTTAGTCAAGACATTGTAGATTGGAGTCAAAAATTAAACGACAACGAGCGTCATTTTATCAAACATGTTTTAGCCTTTTTTGCTGCCAGCGACGGAATCGTAAATGAAAATTTGGTGGTAAATTTTATGCAAGATGTGACCATACCTGAAGCACGTTGTTTTTATGGATTTCAAGTGGCCATTGAAAATATCCATGCCGAAATGTATTCTCTATTAATAGATACTTTTATTAAAGATTCTGAAGAGAAAAATAAAATGTTTAATGCCATCGAAACGGTGGATTGTGTAAAAAAGAAAGCCCATTGGGCTCTAAAATGGATAGAATCATCCCCTTCATTTGCTCATCGATTAGTGGCTTTTGCAGCAGTAGAAGGTATTTTCTTTAGCGGTAGTTTTTGTTCTATCTACTGGCTTACCGATAGAGGCCTAATGAAGGGACTAGGAAAATCTAATGAGTTCATCAGCCGAGACGAAGGCATGCACTGCGATTTTGCCTGTTTACTTTATTCCATGTTGGAAAACAGACTTAGCAAAGAAGAAATCTATCAGATTATTTGCGACGCCGTAGAGTGTGAAAAGATATTTGTTCAAGATTCTTTGCCAGTTTCATTAATTGGGATGAATGAAAAACTTATGTGCGAATACATCGAATTTTGTGCTGACAGGCTAATTGTATCCTTAGGTTATCCAAAAGTATATAATGCACAAAACCCGTTCCCTTTTATGGAAAAAATATCTACACAAGGAAAAACAAATTTCTTTGAAGAACGTACAACTGAATATGTAAAAGCCGGTGTAGAATCTGGTGAGAAAATTTTTGATACCGACGACGATTTTTAATTTATTCTTCTATTCTTAAACACATAAAGTTCACAATAAAAAAACTATAGAATATGTTTGTAATTAAGCGCGACGGAAGAAAAGAACCTGTCCACTTCGACAAAATTACTGCCCGAATCAGTAAATTATCTTTTGGCTTAAACTCTACGTTTGTAATACCACACAGAGTGGCACAAGCCGTAATACAAGGACTCTATGATGGAGTAACCACTACCGAATTAGACGAATTAGCTGCTCGTACCAGTGCTAATATGACGGTAGTACACCCAGAATACGCTGTACTTGCAGCTCGTATTGCCGTATCCAATTTGCATAAAAATACAAAGAAAAATTTCTCACGCATAATAGAAGAACTTTATAATTACATCGACCCCAAAACCAATGCTAAAGCTCCTTTAATTGCAGACGATGTATTTGAAATTATCATGAACAACAAAGACAGATTAGACGCTGCCATTGTTCATCATCGAGATTATAACTATGACTTCTTCGGATTTAAAACCTTAGAAAAATCATACTTATTAAGAATGCATGGAAAAATTGTAGAACGTCCGCAGCACATGCTTATGCGCGTAGCTGTCGGCATTCACAAGCATGACATTGACGCAGCCATTCAAACCTATGATTTGATGTCGGAAAAATGGTTTACCCATGCTACACCAACTTTATACAATGCAGGTACTCCAAAAGCACAACTATCTTCTTGTTTTTTATTAACCATGAAAGACGATAGCATTAAAGGCATTTATGATACATTAAAAAACTGTGCCGAAATTTCCCAATCTGCCGGTGGTATAGGACTAAGCATACACAATGTAAGAGCCAAAGGCAGTTACATAAAAGGAACAGGTGGCGAAAGCAACGGGTTAGTACCTATGTTGCAAGTATTTAATTCTACAGCAAGATATGTTGACCAAGGCGGTGGAAAACGCAAAGGGGCTTTTGCCATTTACTTAGAACCTTGGCATGCCGACATTTTCGACTTCTTAGAGCTCAGAAGACCACACGGAAAAGAAGAAATGAAAGCCCGTGATTTATTCTTCGCCCTTTGGATTCCCGATTTGTTTATGAAAAGGGTAAAAGAAAATGGCAAATGGTCATTGATGTGCCCGAACGAAAGCCCTGGCTTATGCGATACGTATGGCGACGAATTTGAAACATTATACACCAAATACGAAGCCGAAGGAAAATACAGAAAACAAATAAATGCACAAGAGTTATGGTTTCATATTTTAGATGCACAAACTGAAACGGGAAATCCGTTTATGTTATACAAAGACCATGTCAATAGAAAATCTAATCAGAAGAATTTAGGCGTTATCCGTTCGAGTAATTTATGTACTGAAATTGTAGAATATACTGCACCGGATGAAGTAGCGGTTTGCAATTTAGCATCTATTAATTTAAGTCGATTTGTAGATGCGGAAAAGAGAACTTTTGATTTTGAAAAATTAAAAGAAATTACGTACATCGTTACAAAAAATCTAAATAAAGTAATCGACATCAATTATTATCCTGTAGAAGAAGCACGCAAAAGCAATATGCGCCACCGCCCAGTAGGCTTAGGCGTGCAAGGTTTAGCAGATGTATTTTTGATGTTGCGCCATCCATTTGAAAGCGATGAAGCACGCATCTTAAATACCAATATTTTTGAAACCATTTATTACGCCGCATTATGTGCATCTAAAGACCTTGCAAAGACAGACGGAGCTTATGAAAGTTATCAAGGTTCTCCGATTTCGCAAGGGCAGCTCCAATTTGATTTGTGGAATGTAACTCCAAGCAATCGCTGGAATTGGGAGGCATTGCGTCAAGAAATTTTGCAATTTGGTGTACGCAATAGCTTATTGGTAGCACCAATGCCAACGGCTTCTACGTCTCAAATTTTAGGAAATAATGAATGTTTTGAACCTTATACTTCAAATATTTATACGCGCCGAGTGTTAAGTGGGCAATTTTTAGTAGTGAATAAACACCTACTAAAAGACCTAATAGAGTTGGGGCTTTGGAGTGAGGAAATGAAAAATGCCATTATTGCCAATAACGGCTCTATTCAATCTATCGAGGGTGTTCCACAAGAAGTAAAAGACTTGTATAAAACTGCATGGGAAATAAAGCAACGTGCTATTATAGATATGGCGGCAGACCGTGGTGCTTTCATTGATCAAAGCCAAAGTTTAAATTTATTTATGGAGTCGCCGAATTATAAAAAATTGACTTCGGCACATTTCTATGCATGGGAAAAAGGATTGAAAACCGGCATGTACTACTTGCGTTCTCGCCCAGCGGTAGATCCAATCAAATTCACGGTGGATACAGAAAAAGCAAAAACGGCAACTATGCTTTCTGAAAAAATGGTATCAGAAAAGAACGTTGCACCAATATACGAAAGTGTTGCCAATGCACAGCAAGACATTTTTGCAGTAGCCGAACCTGAAGTACAAGAGAAAACAATAGAGGAAAGAGCCGCAGAATTTGGTATGAGCGTAGATGAATTTTTAGCCGCACAAAAAGTATGTTCTTTGGAAAATCCCGGAGAATGCGAAATGTGTGGAAGCTAAATTTATTACAATAAATTACATCACAATAATAAAAAATCCCGAGTAATTGACTCGGGATTTTTTATACCAATTTGCAAGGCACTACTAAATCTTCGCTGCAATAATATGCTGCACACAACCGATGAAAACCATCTGCAATTATTAATATTCCTTCCATGCGAACTAATAAAATAGGGGATAGCTTTTTGCCTTTTTTTATTTTCTTTAAATTCTCTTTTACATGGATATTTTCAGGCGGTAGCAATTGCAATTTCCCTGCTCTAAAAATATCTTTACTCTTTTTAGAAACCACCTTTGCTTTCCGAAGCGCAACTTCTTTTTGTTTCGCTTCTTGTGGTGTCATTATCAATTCTAAATAGTCGAATGCTGCTGGATAATCATGTTCTTCAGGTGTATCAAGCCATAATTTTGCTGGTTGCTTTTTCATACGTATGCTTGGATTTGATATAGTTTTATAAAACAAAAAATCAGTAAGAATAAAACAAGATAATTCCATCATGTATCATATTTTGTACTAAAGCATCATGGTGGTTTTGTTTGCCACTTACCTGCCATTCCAAGATAAATCCATCAAGATTTTTTGTTTGTCTTTGTATTTTATATTTTAAATGAAATTGTACAAATAATTGTTCGCAATGTGCTATACCTTCAATCGTTTTAAATTTTATTGTGTAAATTTGAATTTTATGTAAAGCATCAATTTTATTTTGCAACGGAACCATTAAACGCAATACTGCAAAAAGAATTACCGTTCCCAATATAGCCAAAACAAAATAACCTGCTCCAGCGCACATTCCTAATGAGGCAGTAGCCCAAACAGCGCTTGCGGTAGTAATACCTCCCACTTTATTATTACTCTCTTTATAAATAATTCCTGCACCCAAAAAACCGATGCCGGTTACTATATTTGCTGCTAATCTATCTGGATTATTAATTCCGATAGCAATAGATAATATGGTAAACAAACAAGAACCAAAAGAAACTAAAATAAAAGTTCGCAAACCCGCAGATTTATTCTGAAACTCGCGTTCCATACCGATGCTACTTCCAATAAGTATAGATAATACAATGGCTATAATTTGATGTATAAATTCACTGTTTATTATCATTTTAAGGTAGATATTTTTTATCTTACAGTCAAATTTATAGTATAAGTACCAATGTTGTAATATTTAATTTTAACCTTAACACTATTTCACGTCAATAAAATAAGCGAATGGAAGCTAGAAGAATCTTCATTTTTAATGTGTGTTTTTGTTTGTTTCGCAATAAAAAATTTGATTTATAATAGTCTGAACATTTTTAGAAATCTCTATTTTTTAGCTATTGCAAAGTCTAAGAAATTTCACAATTCTTTTACTATAGCTATTATTATCTGATTTTCTACTCAATAAATCATAAATGCAAAAGAAAAATTATTCTATGACCGTTCTGATTTGTATATGAGTTTTTATCAACATAAAATAGCATTTATCACCGGAGGTTCTTCGGGTATTGGATTAGCAATTGCAAAATCCTTAGCAAAGGAAGGTTGTTCCGTAGTTGTTTTTGCCCGCGAGGAAACTAAGTTGAAACAAGCCACTGACGAGATAAAATCTGTTGCAAATACAAAAACGATTATAAAATACTACACCGTAGATACCACAGATAATATAGCTGTAAAATTCTGTTTGGATATGGCTGTAAGGGAAAATGGCATACCAGATATTTTGATAAATTGTGTCGGCATTGCACAGCCGAATTATTTTGAAAATATTTCTTTCGAAAGCTTTGATAAGACCATAAAAACCAACTTATATTCCACGTGGAGTGTAGTACATACCATGCTACCTTACATGAAAATTAAAGGAGGGCAAATTGTAAATACGTCTTCCATTGCAGGATTTTTAGGTGTATTTGGGTACACCGATTATTGTATGAGCAAATTTGGTATTATCGGATTTTCCGAAGCCTTGCGCAGCGAGTTAAAACAACACCACATTAAAGTACAAGTGCTATGCCCTCCGGATACAGACACCCCAGGATTTGAAGCAGAGAATAAAAATAAACCCGGTGAAACAAAAGCAATAGCAGGTAATGCAAAACTACTATCACCCGATATGGTAGCAATGGCATTATTAAATGGCATGCAAAAAAATAAATTTCTAATACTACCCGGGTTTGACGGAAAACTCACAAGATTTTTAAAGCGATTTTTTCCCTGGTTAATAGATTTGGTAATGGAGCTTAATATTAAAAAAGCACAAAAGCTATTGAAGCACAATTAGAAAAAAATTAAAATTGATAAATATAATTTCAACCCTGTTCTCTTTGTGCTTTTACATATAACAATAATTTATAATATGATTAATATGTTACTTATTAAAAAAACAAGCTAAAACTTGTATTTTTGCACAAAATTTTAGGAAAATGAAGAAGATATTCTTATTAATTACTTGCATTATTTCAATGCATTACGCTTCTTACTCTCAAATAGAAAAACAGATAAACGGAGAAGCATTAAATAAAACGGAGAAAAAGAAACTAGAAGATACCTTACAAGGTTGGAAGTTTGGTGGATTAGGAAGTATTACTTTTAACCAAGCAGGTTTTAAAAATTGGGCAGCGGGTGGTACAAATGCAATATCATTCCTATTTAATTTACGGTTTTACGCAGATTTAAAAAAAGGAAATCACCTATGGCAAAATTGGTTCGCCGGCGAATATGGTATCCAAATCTCCAAAGAAACCACCCCTAAAGTTTCTAAAAATGCCGACCGATGGGAGCTCTTCAGTAAGTATGGTTATAAAATCTACAAGCCCTTATATATGGCAGCTTATGTGGATTTGAAATCACAATTCAGTAAATCATTTGTACAAAGTGCCTCTACTTCTAAATTTGATTCCGTAATAGCAAAAGGAGGCTCTCCGATTACCTTTGAAGGCGCAATCGGTTTGGATTATGTACCGAATGACAAGTTCTCCTTATTTGTATCGCCTATTGCAGCAAAGTTGGTATATATAGGAGATAATGCCATCGCACACACCGGAGCTTATGGAAACCCACTCGACCCATTCAAAAATATTAGAAGAGAATTTGGTGCTGTAGTAATTGCACAATACAAACAAACATTCTGGAAGCAAAATATCAGCATTTCTTCCGTATTAAAAGTATATAAAAACTACTTGAAAGGAAAGACGCTTAGCTTAGATAGTTTAAATACTCCACGAGAATTAAGTATCTCCGTTCCAGAATCAACCCAGCATTTCCGTAGAAATATAGATGTGGATTGGCAAACAACTATCGGTTTAAAAGTAAATAAATTTTTAACTGCTAATGTTTTCTGGGAAGTAATGTTTGATAACGATGTGGTAATTAAAGACAAAAAAACAGGAAAATACGGATATAAAGCCCAATTCAGAGATATTATCGGGGTTGGATTATCATATAACCCCAACTTTTATAAAGCAAAAGGTGCCAAACCAAAGAAAATATAATTAAACAAAATTTTAGTTATCGAAAACCGCAGCACTGCTGCGGTTTTTTACTTTTTTTCACAATACTAAAGAAATCTAAATGACTAACATTCTTTAACAATATATCAAAAGACAAAGAGAAGAAACAGTTTATTTTTGCAATCGAACCTAAATAAAAAATATGGAATCAATAGACATAAAATCATTAAATGAAAAAATACAACAAGACAGTGCATTTTTGGAATTGTTGAATATGGAAATCTCTAAGTCTATCGTAGGACAAAAATATATGATAGAACGCTTGATGATTGCTTTATTGGCACAAGGTCATGTATTGTTAGAAGGCGTGCCGGGATTGGCAAAGACGTTGGCAATAAAATCTTTATCTGATGCCATTGACACCAAATTCTCTCGTATTCAATTCACACCTGATTTATTACCTGCCGATATTTTGGGTACTATGATTTATAATCAGGCAAATGGGAATTTTGAAGTAAAGAAAGGACCTATATTTTCCAATTTTGTTTTAGCTGATGAAATAAATCGTGCTCCTGCAAAAGTACAAAGTGCTTTATTGCAAGCCATGCAAGAAAGAACCATCACCATCGGCGATACTACGTTCAAACTCGAAGAGCCTTTTTTGGTAATGGCGACCATGAACCCGATAGAGCAAGAGGGTACTTACAGCCTACCCGAAGCACAAGTGGATCGTTTTATGCTGAAGGTAAAAATTGGCTATCCTGAATTTGAAGAGGAACGCCAAATTATGCGGCAAAATGTAAGCGGTGTAAATCCGAATATCAAGCCAATTATTTCCGCACAAACCATCCTTCAAGCCCGCGATACTGTCCGTAAAGTATATATGGACGAAAAAATAGAAAAATATATTCTCGATATCATCTTTGCTACGCGAGAACCTGCTAACTATAAAATTGAAAATCTAAAACACCTGATAAGCTATGGCGGTTCGCCGCGTGCAAGCATCAGCTTAGCATTGGCATCAAAAGCGTACGCATTTATAAAACGCCGTGGATATGTAATCCCTGAAGATGTACGTGCCGTTGCTCACGATGTCCTTCGACATAGAATTGGTATTACATACGAGGCAGAAGCAGAAAACATCACTCAAGAACATATTATTGATACAATTCTAAATAGAGTAGAGGTGCCTTAATAGAATCAAAATATAAAACAGGAGCTTTGGAATATACATCGCTCAAACCTATAAGCTCAACGCGCACTAATATGGAAGTAAACGAATTACTAAAAAAAGTACGAAAAATTGAAATCAAGACCAAGGGCTTGACGAATCATATTTTTTCGGGCGAGTATCACTCTGCGTTCAAAGGGCGCGGAATGTCGTTTGCTGAAGTTCGTGAATACCAATATGGCGACGATGTGCGCAATATCGACTGGAACGTTACCGCACGCTTCCGGCATCCATTTGTAAAAGTATTTGAAGAAGAACGAGAACTTACTATTATGCTATTGATAGATGTAAGTAAGTCGTCTTTCATTGGCACACAAAACCAATTAAAAAATGAAATTATAGCCGAAATTGCCGGCGTATTGGCATTTTCCGCAATTCAGAATAATGATAAAGTTGGCGTGTTATTTTTCAGTGATACTGTGGAATTATTTATTCCGCCAAAAAAAGGGAAATCGCACATTTTGCGTATCATCCGCGAAATATTAAACTTTAATCCAAAGAGTAATAAAACCAATATTTCTTTAGCATTGGAAAATTTCAACAATATGGTAAAACGCAAAAGTATTGCGTTTGTATTGTCCGATTTTATTGATGAAAATTATGCCGATGAATTGCGCCATATTTCAAAAAAACACGATGTTGTCGGAATAAAAATTTACGACCAATTAGATGAAGAACTACCAAAAGTGGGATTGTTACAAGTTCGTGATATAGAAACTAACGAAACACGCTGGATAGATACCAATGACACAAACACACAAAAAGTTTATAAAGAACGAGCCACGTTTTATGATAAAAATTTTGAACAAAGTTTTATGAAAGCTGGCGCCGATAAATTAAAAATAAGAACGGAGCAGTCTTATGTGCATATACTAATGAATTTCTTTAAAAAACGGTCGTAATTAATTGTAAAAAATAAACGTATTTAATAGTGAATATAAATAATGTAAATAAGAAAACAGCAATGGAGGGTAGTAATATTACTTCATTACTTTACTATTTCATTA
Organism: uncultured Chitinophagales bacterium; assembly: GCA_964642875.1. Lineage (GTDB taxonomy): Bacteria > Bacteroidota > Bacteroidia > Chitinophagales > JADIYW01 > JADJSS01. The sequence continues at coordinate 24,676 of CAZXRF010000027.1, forward strand.
TTTCAGTTTTTATCATTTATTGCCTGCTAATAACAACCGACATAAAAGCACAAACCGCCACTGCTTCCACAAAACAAAAAGAATATTTAATTGGCGATTGGGTGCCTGTAGATTTATTTGTTTCTTCTACCAGCAATAATAAAGTTGTTTTCCCAAATCTAAAGGATTCTATTTCCGAAACTATTGAAGTAGCAAATTATACTCCAATAGATACCGTAAAAAAATCAGGACAAATAGAATACCATCAACTCGTCAATTTAGTGGTTTTCGATACCGGACAAATCCATCTTCCACGTTTTCAATTTTTAATAGATAATAACGGAAAAATAGATACTATCACTTCCGACCCTATATTGGTGCATGTTGCTGGTGTAAAAATTGATACCACAAAAGATATTAAAGACATTAAAGAGCCATTAAAAATACCACTCACCTTCCAAGAGGTTTTACCCTATATCATCGGTCTTTTATTGTTTATGTTAATAGCAGGGTTAATAGTGTGGTATATAATGAAGCGCAAGAAAAAAGAAGCTCTAGTTGACGAGAAATACACACTACCACCACACGTTTGGGCTTTGAAAGAATTAGATAAGTTGCAACATGAAAAACTATGGCAAACAGGAGAAATAAAAACCTATTACTCCAGACTGACAGATATTGCTCGCAGTTACATCGAATTGCGCTATCATATTCCAGCAATGGAAAGAACTACCGATGAATTGATGAGTGCTATGCACAAAGGCATCATCAAACAAGCATTAAAAAAAGATTTAAACGACATATTGGTGCTAAGCGATTTTGTGAAATTTGCTAAAGCCCAACCTGATTTTATAGAGAATGAAAATGCCATTAAAATAATCCATGATTTCATAGATAAAACAAAACAAATACAAGAAGAAAAAACAGAACAAACCAAAAAATAGACGAATAACCAACTATCCTTTTTAACCACATGCACACCCTATTCCCATACACATTTGCGCACCCACATTACTTCTGGCTACTGTTAGCCGTGCCGGCATTGGTGTATTGGTTTTATTACAAACGAAGCACGTATTACCCAACTTTCAATATACCGCAACATGGCGGCGTACTGTCACAAGCACCGGGATGGAAAGTGAGATTAATGAGTCTATTGCCATTGCTAAAAATATTATCGTTTGTATGTATTGTTTTTGCACTTGCTCGACCACAAAGTGCATTGTCAGAAAAGGAAATTTCCACACAAGGAATAGACGTTGTCTTGTCACTTGATATTTCTGGTTCTATGTTAGCAAAAGACTTTGAGCCCGACCGATTAGAAGCGGCAAAAAAGGTAGCTATGAATTTCATCAAAGACAGACCGAATGACAGAATTGGCTTAGTAATTTTTTCGGGAGAAAGCTTTACGCAGTGCCCAATTACGATAGATCACCAAGTATTGCTCAATTTGTTTAAAGACATCCACAGCGGCATGGTGGAAGACGGAACGGCAATAGGCATGGGGTTGGCTACTGCCGTTGCACGGTTAAAAGAAAGTAAATCAAAGTCTAAAGTAATTATATTAATGACGGACGGGGTAAACAACACCGGATATATCGACCCTTATACCGCTATACAAATAGCCAAAACGTACGGCATTCGGGTATATACTATCGGAATCGGGAAAAATGGAATGGCGCCTTATCCTGTAAAAGACCAAAACGGAAAAACTTTTTACCAGAACTTTCCTGTGCAAATTGATGAAGCATTATTGCGAAAAATTGCCCAAGAAACCGGTGGAAACTATTATAGAGCAACAGGAAATTCCTCTTTGAAAAACATCTATAATACCATAGATAAATTAGAAAAATCGAAAATAAAAATCAATAATTACCATAGAAAAAGCGAGCACTTTCATGTGTTTGCACTTTTAGCGGTACTTTGTTTATTGGGTGAATTTATTTTATCAAAAACTTATTTAAAAACAATTTTAAGCTAATGCTGCATTTTGAACATAAAGAGTATTTCTTACTATTATTGCTACTTCCTGCAATAACTGGATTGTATTTCTTAGTTCAATTTCAAACGCGTAAGCAGCTTGAAAAAATAGGGGATATAAATCTCATCCGCCGCTTAATGCCAGATAGAAACGATAAGAAATCCTTAGTAAAACTTATCTTATTAAATGTAATTCTTTTTTTCTTGGTAATAGCTTTAGCCCAACCTCAAATGGGCACTAAAATGGAAAAAGTAGAGCGAAAAGGAATTGATGTTGTAGTTGCGTTAGATGTATCCAAAAGTATGTTGTCGCAGGATGTTGCGCCTTCCCGTTTAGAGAAAGCAAAACTACTTATTCAAACCTTATTGAAAAAACTCGATGGCGATAGAGTGGGTTTGGTAATTTTTGCGGGCAACGCCTATTTGCAAATGCCGCTCACTGTTGATTATTCTTCGCTGTTGTTGTATTTAAAAACACTCACTACTAATTCAGTTCCCACACAAGGAACCATCATCACAGAAGCCTTGAAAAAAGCAGAAAGTGCTTTTAATGAAAAAGATAAAAAACACAAAGCCGTTATTGTAATTACAGATGGCGAAGACCACGAAGAAAATGCCATTAACGAAGCGGAAGAATTGGCTTCCGATGGTACTAAAACTTTTACCGTAGGTGTAGGTACACCTAATGGCGGCACTATTCCAGTATATGACGAAAATGGAAAAATTACCGGAGAAAAAAAAGATGAAAACGGACAAGTAATCGTATCTAAAATGAACACAAATATGCTGCAAGCATTAGCAAAAGGTGGCAATGGGAATTATTATATTTTGGACAACACAAAACAAGTTGCAGATTTTCTATCTAAAGATATCGCCAAGATTGAAACTAAAACAATTAACGATAAAGTATTTACAGATTTTGTAGAACAATTCCAATATTTCCTTTGGTTTGCACTTTTGGCATTATTGGCAGATTTTTTTATTACCTATAGAAAACAATGGCTGGATGTGAAAAATGAAAAATAAAATAAAACATATAAAACAATGGATGCAGCAAAACAAGAAAACAGTATTGGTGCTGTTTTTTATTAAGTTATTTATTAAAATTGCTGTCTTAGGTGCTATAGTTTTTTCCTCTGCAAAATGTAGTGCACAAAGTGCAAATTCACTACTTCGAGAAGGAAATAAATTTTATAAAAACGGAAAATACAATAACGCTACCGAAAGCTACAGTAAGGCATTGCAGAAAGCACCAAAAGATGTGCGTGCAGCATTCAACCAAGCAGATGCTTTGTATAAACTAAATGAAATGGACAAAGCAAAGGAAATGTTTAATGCAGTAACAAAAGTTTCTACAAATGCGCCTATAAAAGCTCGAGCATTTTATAATGTCGGAAATGTGCATTACAAACAAGAAAAATGGGAAGAAAGTGCAAAGGCATATAAAGAATCATTAAAATTAAATCCGAAAGATGAAGATGCCAAATATAACTTGATGATGGCTTTGGCAAAAATTAAAAAGAATGGCGGCGGCGGAAATAAAAATCAACCACAGAAGAACAAAGACCAGAAACAAGATAAACAGCAGAACCAACAACAAAATCAAAATCAAAATCAACAACAAAATCAACAACAGCAAGGGCAAAATCAACAACCTCAACAGCCTAAACAGGGACAACAGCAGCAGCAACAAATGAGTAATGAAGAAGCTCAAAAACTATTAGAGGCTATCGGCGCAGAAGAGGGAAAAGTACAGCAAAAATTAACCAAAGAAAAAGGCAAACCAGAACGTGTAAAAGTGCAAAAAGATTGGTAATTTTTAACTCGAATAAATGGAGAAATTCAATAGGACATATTTAAATACATTTCTATCTGCGGTAAGCCGACAGTATATGACCTTTTATTTAAAAATTTCCGCTTGCCAAGTTCAGAAATATGTTATATTTTTTCTATTTCTCTTTCTTGTTTTTACTTCTAAAGCCCAACGCTTTACAGCATCTTCCGAGATGAGCCAAGTGCCGCTTAACTATACCTTCGATGTTACTTATGCAGTAGAAAATGGAAGTTTGCAAAAGTTTAGTCCACCCAATTTTGAAGGGTTTGATGTAGGTGGTCCAGCACAAAGTACTAATGTTTCAATCATCAACGGCAGGGTGTCAAAATCTGTTTCTTATACATACACTTTAAAGCCTAAAAAGCAAGGCGATTTTGTGATAGGAGCTGCAACTGCTATTGTGAATGGCAATGAAATGAAATCCAATTCCATTTCTATAAAAGTAACCGCAGCGGCAAAGCAACAACAATCCCAACAATACAACGACCCTTTTGATCCATTTCGCTCTCGACAACGGCCTCAAACTAGCGAGGAAGATATCCGCAAGATGGTAGAAAAAAATATTTTTGTGCGTGTTATTCCGTCTAAAACTTCACTATACCAAGGCGACCAATTATCCCTTTCCTACAAACTTTATTTCCGCATTCAATATCAAACTTTGCAAGCAATAAAAAACCCGAGCTATGCCGGATTTCTGAGTGAAGAATTTAAGCTGCCCGAGCAAAATCCAAACGAAGAACCACCGATAGAAACCTATGAAGGCAAAAAATATTACGTGCAAGAATTTAAACGCGTATCTTTATTTCCTACCACATCCGGTCGTATAAAAATAGATCCGATAGAATTACAAGGCGAAGTTTTAGTAGAAGTTCCAGACCCTGATTTTGGCGGTTTCTTCAGCACTATGCAGCCTTATGATTATACATTCAAAAGCAACGGAATCGAATTAGATATAAAACCATTACCAGAAAAAAACAAACCTACGACATTTAATGGCGCAGTGGGAAAATTCGCTTTCAGCGCAGAATATGATAAAACCAAATGTAATGTAGGCGATCCGATAAAATTAAAATTAACGTACAAAGGCACCGGAAATCTAAAATTGATAACACCGCCAAAACTCAGTTTCCCCGAAGAATTTGAAGTATATGAGCCAAAAACAAAAGATGAATATGCTAACAACGGCAGCGTAGTGTCAGGTTCTAAAACTTTTGAATATACCATAATACCACAAGATGGTGGTGTTTTTAAATTGCCTAAATATGAGTTTGCCTATTTTGATGTAGAAAAGGCAGATTATGTAAAATTTACACTTCCTGAAACATCCATTGAAGTAAACGGAAAAGCAAAGCTTAGTCAAAATGTAGTAAACTTTTTTAAGCGAGAAAAAGAAGACAAACCAAAAAGTATTTACGGTATAAAAAATCAATTTGTAAACAATTCTGATTTTGTAGGAAGTACAATTTTTTGGTCGCTTACTACAGCACCCATTTTCTTATTAGTACTAGGTTTTTTCTTCAGAAAAAGAGATTATTCCGATGGCGATTTATTGTTGATACGCAGAAAAAAAGCAAATAAAATAGCATTGCGCAGAATGGCAATTGCAAAGAAATTATTACAACAAAATAATGAAAATGCTTTTTACAATGAGGTAATTCGCGCATTGTGGGTGTATCTTTCCGATAAGTTACTTATTCCACAAAGTGAGTTGTCTAAAGAAAATATTTCCGATAAATTACAACAACGAAGTATAGCTGAAAACAAAATAGAAGAATTGAAAATAACCTTAGATACTTGCGAACAAGCCTTATTCTCTCCGATAGGAAGAGAAACTGCGATGAAAGAAACTTATAGTAAAGCAATAGAGCTGATTATGGATTTTGAAGAACAGCTAAAAAATAAAACAGCATGAGCAATTTCTTTCTAAAATATAGCATGGTGATACTTGCATTTCTTTTGCTGTTTAATGCAAAAGCACAAGATGCAAAATCGCTATTTCTAACGGCAAATACATACTACAAAAACAAGCAATACAATGAAGCAGAAAAGCTGTATTTATTGGTATTGAAGAAAGATGGCAATAATGCAAATGCATTGTATAATTTAGGAAATACCTGCTTTCATTTAAAGCAGTTTCCGTATGCTGTATGGTACTATGAAAAAGCCTTAAAACTAAACCCAGATAGTAAATTTTTAAAACACAATATCGAAGTAACAAACAACAAACTTTTTAATAAAATAGAATTTAGCAAAGAGTTTTTTGTAACAAAACAATTAAAAGGATGGGTACATAGCACCTCTTCCAATAGTTGGGGAATGTATCTACTTGTTGCGCTGTGGATAGGTAGTATTTCTATGCTAATTTATCTATTTACTACACAAAATCTATTTTATAAAATTGGAATCACTGCATTGCTTATAGCTGTGCTATTGGGGTGGTTTACATATAGCACATTTACCAAAGAACACCATCAAGATTATGCAATAATTTTAACCACTAATGCTTACTTGAAAAAAGCTCCAGTAGAAACCATAAATGCTGCAGATACTGTGCAAACAGGCGTAAAAGTGCAAATTATAGATGCCGATAAAGATTGGAGAAAAATAAAACTTCCAAATGAAAAAATTGGCTGGATAGAAAAATCCAATCTCGGATTTATTTAATTTCCATTTTAAAACGTAATCCCAATTGTAATCGGAACGTAATGTTTTAAAGTAATTTCGGGCGTGTTGGCATACGTTTGAATAATTTGTCCACTGCCGTTCAAACTTTGCACATCTACTTTGCGCTGCAAATGCTGCAAGCGATAGCCTACACCAAAATGCATCGCCAGTCTTTTATTGGGAATTACATATCTGCCGCCAATCATGAACTCGCCAAAAGCCCCCGAATATTTGCCTTTGTTATTTACCCGATTAAAATAAGTATCGACATATACAGCACCACCGATTCTTTCAGAAAGAAATAAATTGAAATTTCCTTTTAGAAAATATTCCCGCATTTCTAAAAAAAATGGAAATGTAAAATAATAATAGCTGATGCCATAAGTAGAATTTGGTCTGAAATCTAAGCCTACTCCGCCGCCTACAAAAAATTTAGGATTTACTAAAATACCATGCACCGTACGAAACATAATGCTGGGTTTCTCTACTTGTAAATTGTACTTCCTTGCTGACTGGTCTGGAAATTTTTGTATCATAGTTCCAGCTACATTTATCGCTACTCCCACTTCATTTACAGAAGAATACCGTGTGGTTTTAATGTTCTTTATAGAATCAACATCTAAAACTATATCTTCTTGTGCCTTGGTAGTTTGAAGTAAAGCAACAAATCCAATTACAAAAAACAGTGCTTTCATATTTTTTATTTTCGATATAAATTTAGCATTTTATATTTATTTACCTCTTAAGTTTTTAGAAGACACACGTTGCACAATTTATTCCGATTCCTCACATCTTTTTTGTATTTTTCAACCATGCTAAAAATTGGCAGCTCTCTAATGTTTTCTCTATTGTTTTGTGTGCAAATATCTGCGCAAACATTCAACTATTCCGAAAATTGCAAACAAGCGTATCATGCTATTTATAAATTAAAAATAAATGAAGGATTACAATGGCTGGCAAAAGAAAAAAAAGAACATCCCAAAAATTTTCTCCCTATTTTTCTTGAAAACCATGCCGATTTTTTAAAGCTAAATATCAATGATAACCGCACGCTGTATGAAGCCACAAAATCGAGAGTAGAATATAGACTAGAACGCTTAAAAGAAGGCGACAGAAATTCACCGTATTACTTATATACTTTAGCTGAAATACATTTACAATGGGCTTTTTGCAAAATTAAATTTGGCGAATATGTAAGCGCAGTTTTTGAAGTAAGGAAAGCCTATCAAATGTTGTTAGACAACAAAAAGAAATTCCCCGATTTTAAACCAAACATAAAAAGCTTGGGCTTGTTGCACACCCTATTTGGCGCCGTACCCGATAAATATAAATTTGGCGCAAAATTATTAGGATTAAAAGGTTCAATAGAGCAAGGTTTGTCAGAATTAAATTCTGTGATGCAAGCAGAAGATTTTCAATTTCGCGATGAAACCATATTGATGTACACTTTGCTGATGCTGCACTTGCAGAAAGATGAAACTACTTCTTGGAATATGATACAAAGTGCCGAAATTCCATTAAACGACAACTTGTTGAATTATTTTGTAGCGGCTACCGTTGCCAATCATACTGGCAAAAATGAAAAGATGATTGAGATACTTACAGATAAGCCTATGGGAAATGCCTATTATCCGTTCCCATACCTCGATTTTATGTTGGGATTTGCTAAGCTAAATAGATTGGATAGCAATGCCGACGTTTATATTAAAAAATTTATTGCCCAAAATAGAGGAAGGTCTTACCAAAAAGAAGCCTATCGGAAATTAGCTTGGTATTATTTGGTAAACGGACAACCGTCTTTATATAAAAAATATATGCAGCAAATTTTATTAATTGCTGATGCCCCTACAGATGAAGATAAATCTGCACAAAAAGAAGCATTACAAAATCTTATTCCACAGCAAGATTTATTAAAAGCAAGATTGCTATTTGATGGAGCATACTATGAAAAAGCATTGGCTGTAATAAATGATATTTCTTTTGATAAGCTACCTAATTCGCGAGATAAAATTGAATACTATTATCGCAAAGCTAGAATTTATGATGAATTAAATAAATCAAATGATGCCATAAAATATTATCTTTTAACAATAGAAAAAGGAGAAAATTATAAGTATTATTTTGCAGCAAACGCCTGCTTAAAAGTTGCCAATATTTTTGAGCGATTATTAAAAGAAAATACGGCTATTAAATATTATAAAAAAGCTATCGATTTAGATAAAGATGAATATGCAAATAGCATTGAAGCCGAAGCTAAAGCCGGATTGAATAGATTAGGAGAATAAATCAATTTATAAATACCATCCAAATAACTGTAACTTGTAATTTTATTTTATGCACGTTCAACAACAGATTTCCTTACAGCCGTATAATACTTTCGGGATACCCGTAGATGCTGCTGCTTTCTGTATCATCCGCACTAAAGAAGACATAATTTCATTAATCCAAAATGAGCTTAAAAAATATAATTCCTCGTTGATAATTGGCGGTGGTAGCAATATATTATTGTGTAAAAATGTAGAAGGCTTAGTAATAAAAAACGAGATAAAAGGAATAGAAATTATTGAGGAAGATGAAGCACACGTATGGATAAAAAGCTACTCTGGAACGGTATGGCATGATTTGGTAATGTATTGCGTAGCGCGCAATTATGGAGGTATAGAGAACCTATCGCTGATACCGGGCACCGTAGGTGCCGCCCCAATGCAAAATATTGGAGCGTATGGCGTTGAATTAAAAAATGTTTTTGTATCCTTAGAGGCCATAAATTTACAAACAGGAAATACAAAAATTTTCACAAAAGAAGAATGTAAATTTGGATATCGGGAAAGTGTATTTAAGAAAGAAGAAAAAGGAAATTATTTTATTTATACTGTCACACTGAAACTCTCCAAACACCCTACAATAAATACTTCGTATGGCGATATCCAAAAAATAATAGAAGAAAGAGCAATACAACATCCTACAATTAAAGAGGTATCAGAAGCGGTAATACAAATACGGGAAAGCAAATTACCGAATCCGAAAATACTTGGGAATGCAGGGAGTTTCTTTAAGAATCCGGAAATAGAAAAAGATATTGCAGAAAAGATATTGAAAAAATTTCCTACTATGCCACATTATCCGATGGAAAACGGAATGGTGAAAATTGCTGCAGGCTGGCTGATAGAACAATGTGGCTGGAAAGGCAAGCAAATCGGACAAACCGGTAACCATGCAAAGCAAGCTCTTGTAATTGTAAATTATGGAAATGCTACCGGAAAAGAAATTTGGAAACACGCCTTAGCAGTACAACAATCTGTGTCAGAGAAATTTGGGGTTGAAATAAAACCTGAAGTAAATATCATTTACTAATAAGCATCTCTTACGCTAAAATTCTGTACTAATTTAAATTCAATTATTAAAACTGTTGATTCAAATTGTGATAGTCAATCTTTGCCATAAACGGAAAATATGGAAGCCTTTCAATTAGATTTTTAGCTGTTGGCTCGTCAATGTTTTTGAAAATCAAAACAGCGTCTTTTCTGGAAACAGAAATAAAAAAACTATCTAAAATACCCTCGTCTTTCCATTGATTTACAAATTCCATTTCTCTCTTTGGCAAATCCGGATTTGCTTTAATGGTTTCAATGCCATTGTCAGAAAGTGAAATTAATACTAGTATTTTATTCATGATTTGATTTATAAAAAGTATAAAAAAAATATTAACAACCCTAAATTCTGGTTTTAATTTTTTATTGTGTAGCCAATCATTTAGAATATTTCACCACAAAGTTAGTGGTGCTTTATTTCTAAAAATTGTATCAAATCACTTTTTTGTCTAAGCTTGGATGGTGCAATGCCAAACATCTGATACATATATTTATTCATCTGGGCAGAATCATAAAAACCACTTTCTATGGCTATTTCTGTAATTGATTTATCGGCATTTGAAAGTATAAGGAAAATGGCATTTCTCAATCTTGTCCATAATAGGTATTTGGATATACTGCTTCCTATTTGTTGCTTGAATAAACTTCCTAAACGCGATGGCGACAAGCATACGAATTGAGCTAATTCTTGAATTGAAAATTTTTCTGCTTTAAAATTCTCCTGTATGTAAAAAATGGATTTTAAGACTCTATCATCTATTGCTTTAACTTCATTTTCTACACTAATACTATTCAGGATTTCTTGGATAGAAATATTTTCCTGTTTTATGCCAAAAAAGAATAGCAAATCTTGTTTGCTTTCCAAAATAAAAGTATCGTTTTTGCCCAATTTACTGGCTAGGAATTTGCCCAAATGCGAAAAAGGCTCTACATTAATTACCGTCAAAATACTTTGGTTGCAGTTACAAGAATGCGATATTTTTGGTTTTATAATAAAACCAAAAATACCGTCATATTGTATATCGTTAATAGATGTTTGGAAGGGATTATCTTCGGTAAATACAATTTGATAAGCAGCATGTTGATGGATTTCAACATTAGATTTATTTGCTTTTAATCCAAGAATCAATTTTTCAGTAGGTGTATCCATTAAGTTTTCAGATACCTCTTTTTATACTATTTATATTTCTTATTAGTACCTAATCGTTTCTTTGTAGCTTTGTCCACTTGGTCTGTTTTTTTATTTAAATCTAGTCCAGGTGTTTTTGTTTTGGCCACCTTTGGAGTTTCTTTTTTAGGAATTTTTTTGCTCGTACTTTTTTGAAAATTATACCCTACTTCTACATTTAACCCAAAGAAATAATTTTTTGATTTTTTATAATCTGGGTGTACACGATAAGCAGAAGCATTTATATCATTAAATCCAAATTTCGTTTCCAATGCCACGCCTAAATACATGTGATTGTTAAATATATAATCAAATCCATAGCGCAAAACACCTACTCCTTGCACTTTTTTATAGTACGAAGTATAATTGTCTGTAGGGTTAGGCGCATACGCCGGATAGCCACCCAAGCTCGCAGGAATTGGATAGCCATAATTTTTTATCAATCCTGTATTTTTATAATCAACAGTATAGCTTTCCGTTGCTTTCAATAAAAAATCTACTTCTAATCCAACTAATAATTTCATTCTCCAGTGGTAGTTGTCGTCTTTTACTAATACATGGTCTTTCTGCCCGCGTAATAACGGCGCAAATCGGTACAATACCCCAAAACCCATATATTTAAAATCCACCGATTTATTGTGTGTGCCAATTAGGCTGTCATATTTTTTCCATTTAAAAACGTCTCTATATTTCTGCCCTTCATCACAAAAATTTGCAAATGCAACTATACCGTGTTGCTCTTTAAAATTATAACCTCCTTGCACAAATGCATGGTAGCTGAATTTTGGGCGATAGTCTAACTGCTTGCTGTTTTCGGCTAAATAAAAGGTATTTTGTGCTAACATGTAAGACAAACCCGGTGTGATGCCGATACTTATATTTCCTCCTTTTTGTGCAAAGCCATTAGAAATGCTGAGTGCGAATAATAATATGTATGTAAATTTTGCTAATTTCATGCCATCTATTTTTGAGCTATTTATTTTGTTGGTTATCAAAGATAAGGAAATACATTTATTTTTTAGTAGTAGCAAATGAGTAAAAAGAAATCCAGCCTGAGTAAGTCCACTTTAATCAGAAGCATACAATGTTCAAAATCATTATATCTCTATAAAAATTTTTATAATTTGCGCGATAAACCCTCGGTGGCTCAACAACAAAAATTTGACAGAGGCCATCGGGTTGGAAAACTAGCACATCTTTTATTCCCTGGTGGTAAAGATTGTTCACCGCCCAATCCATTTAGCTATGATGAATCTATAGCGGCAACCAAACTATTAGTACACCAGCAATTTCCCGCAATTTATGAAGCAGCTTTTAATTTCAACGGTATCATGGCTGCATTAGATATTCTTAATTATGAAAACGGAAAATGGTATGCTTATGAAATTAAAAGCTCATTGAGAATTTCTGCTACTTATTTGCTCGATGCCACAATTCAATATCATATCATTACACAAAGTGGATTGCCCTTAGAAGATTTTTTTATTATTACTATTAATAATGAATACGTTTTCGATGGAAATTTAGAAGTACAGTCATATTTTAAAAAAACTTCTGTATTGGCAGAAATAAAAGAACGACTTCCTTTTGTAGAACAATCCATAGATAATGCAATTGCAACTTTACAACAAACTACCATTCCCGATATACCTATTGGTGCGCATTGCACAAAACCCTACCCCTGTGATTTTCAAGGATATTGTTGGACGAACATTGCTAAAGATTCTATTTGGTATTTGCCCGGAATTTCGATGCAGGAAAAAAGCAATTTTTGGGAAATGGGAGTAAATACTATTGACCAAATTCATGAAAGGGATGAACTCAACTCTCGACAAAGGGTAATTATCGATAGCATGCGGAATGGGAAACCGCATATTGTCCATGATAAATTGAGCACATTTTTAGCAGAAATAAAATACCCATTATACTACTTTGACGTGGAAGCCTTTCAGCCAGCAATTCCTGTGTTTATTGGCACTAAGCCCTATGAGCGAATACCGTTTTTATACTCTTTGCACTATAAAGAAAGCGCCGAAAGTGAATTGCAACACATCAGCTATATCTCACCTGTGGGAGTAGATGATAGAATTAATTTCATAGAACATTTTTTAAAAGCAACAGAGATTCCCGGACAGATATTAGTATTTAATACATTAATGGAAAAAGGTGTTTTGTTTAAAATGATGAATGATTTTCCACAATACAAAAAAGATATTTTAGAACGCATAAACCGTATAATCGACATTGAAATTCCATTCAAAGAATTATACTATTATCATCCTTTGCAGCAAGGCAGTTTTTCGTTAAAAGCAATTGGCAATGCCATAATAAACCGCAATGAATTTCTGAATAGCCAAGTAAAAAGTGGCGAAGAAGCCATGGCGGTATATAATGAATTGTTTTATTGGACAGAAAAAAAGGAAATAGAGGAAATGCTAAAACACTTACAGAAATATTGCTATACTGATACCTATGTATTATATGAAACTGTAGATGCCTTGAAGAAGCTGGTATAAAAAAACAGCTACTTCTATAAAATTACAGAAGTAGCTGTTTGATGTAATAGAATAAATTTTATTGTGGAATATTAAATGTTGTACATATTTCTTCGTAGGTCATTTTTGAATAGGGTTTTGCTAATCTTAAATGCTTTGAAGCAGGAACGATAATATATCTGAATTTATTGCTTGTAGCTGGAGTCCCTGACAAAGTTGAGGTATACTGAATATTCCCTACTGTCAAAATATAATTCCATAGAACCCCTGAAGTATTAGCAGGCAGTGGTCTTACGTTCGTTCCATCACTGGTAAGCTTAGCATAAGCCAATACTAGGCTGCTATCCAGTGTTGCTTGTGTAATTTTACTCTCTGCTTTGTCAACATAGTATGCGCCTAAAGTACCAGTCCATGTACCTGCCTCTTGCCAGTCAGAATAATAGACATTCGCATTACCATCCTTTCCGGCAGGACCCTCTTTTGTACAAGAAATGGCTACAACTGTTATTAATAGCACAATTAAAACTTTAGTTAGATTTTTCATTTTATAGCATTTTATTACCATAAAAGTAAAATATAATTTTCAAAAGCACATTATATACTTAGCATACGGGCACTTTCACTTAGTATTCGTTTATATTCATAGAAAAACTGTACCATTAAATTTGAAAACCAAGTTGTATTATCTTCCAACTTAAATTTTAATTTCAAAAAACATTGATATTATTTGGCAGAGTAGTTTTAAATACCACAAAATAAATATTCACCTATAATATTTTTATATTATTATAAAGATTTATAATGAAATAGAAATGTTTTGTATGATTTTTACACCCAATAAATCATTGCTACACCATTTCTGGTATTATCTTTTTTATAGTATTTTTTTCTCGTATATAATCCTCCATATTTATCTGCTTGGTGCGATTTCTGAATTCGAGCGTAAAACCGGGCCATACCGTATAATTCTTTCCGTTTTCACTTAAATACCAACTCTTACATCCTGACATCCAAATTGTGCCCACCAATTTTTGTTGAATTTCTTCGTTGAATTTATCTTGTACATTTTTACGTACTTCTATAGATTTTAAATCTTGTTTCAACATCTTCTTCACCGCATCGATAATATAGTTTGTTTGTGATTCTATCATATAAATCATAGAATTGTGTCCCAAGCCAGTATTTGGGCCGAGCATCATAAATAAATTAGGAAAATGGTGCACGCTAGCACCATAGTATGCTTCGGGGGCTGTTGCAAATACATCTTTGAGTTGAACACCGCCGCGCCCTATTACATTATAATATTGAAAGCTATCGGAAACATGAAATCCTGTACCTAAAATCAAGGCATCTATTTTCCTTGATTTTCCATCTTTGGTAACTACGCTATCTTTTGTAAATTTTTGTATGCCGTCGGTTACTACATCTACATTTGGCTGTGCTAATGCCGGGTAATAATTATTAGACAATAAAACGCGCTTACAGCCCAATTTAAAAGTCGGCGTCACTTTTTTTCGCAATTCAGGATCTTTTATATATTTATTGATATGTCGTTTGCCGAGCAACTCCCCAACTTTCAGTATTTTGTCATTATACTTAAATCCTAATAATTGTGCTTCATTCAAGTAATAAATAAAATCTCTGTTTAATTGTTGAACAAAGGGGATTTTCTCAAACAATACATTTTGCGTAGCAGAAAACGGACCGTCGGGCTTTGGGAGTATCCAAGGTGCAGTGCGCTGCATTAAATATAGATTTTTTACTTGTGGTTGTATTTCAGGCACAAATTGTATAGCACTTGCTCCTGTTCCGATCACACACACATTTTTACCCTTTAAATCGTAATTATGGTTCCAATTGCAAGAATGAAATACTTCCCCTTTAAAGTCTTTTATCCCTTCTATATCAGGCAGGCTTGGAATATGTAATGGGCCGTTTCCTATTACAAACAAATTGGCTTTTATTTTATCACCAACTTGGTTAGTTACATTCCACATTCCTGCTCTTTCATCGTATTTTGCAACTTTTGCTTCCCAGTTATAAATAATATGTTCTTCTAGCCCATATTTTTGAGCACAATGCTTAGTATATTCTAATATCTCTGCTTGCGGTGAATATTCGCGCGTCCAATGGGGATTAGGCTCAAATGAGTAGGAGTACAAATTTGATTTCACATCACAGGCAGCACCAGGGTAGTGATTATCGCGCCACGTTCCGCCCAATGCACTTGCTTTTTCTACAATTTTAAAATTGTGAAAGCCTATTTTTTTGAGTTGTATTCCGATGCACAATCCTGAAAAACCGGTGCCGGTTATCAACACAGAAAAATCTCTATTTGATGCCATACTTTTGTTTTGTAGCATAAATATAAGATTTTATTTTATTTGGTAATTGTACAAAAGCTAATTTCTAAGGGTTACTTTTTATTAATATCTTTGTAGTATGCTTACGCAACGACAACTTTTTTTACAACACATTGCCCAAACATCTGATGCACCACTTGCAGTAGAAATTAAAAATGGGCAAGGGGTTTATTTGTATGATATTTTAGGAAAAAAATACCTCGATTTAATTTCCGGAATTGGGGTAAGTGCACTGGGGCATTGCCATCCAAAAATTGTTGAAGCCATACAAGAGCAAGCCACAAAATATACGCATACGATGGTCTATGGCGAATATATTCAATCGCCACAAGTTCAATTAGCAAAAACGCTAACGGAAGTTTTGCCAGAAAATTTAGCATCGGTTTATTTTACTAATTCCGGTGCCGAGGCGACTGAAGGAGCTATGAAGCTGGCAAAGCGATACACCGGACGGACAGAGATTCTATCTTGCATACATTCGTATCACGGTAGTACGCAAGGGGCATTGAGCTTGAATGGCGATGAGTATTTTAAATCTAACTACCGCCCATTACTGCCAGATACTCGGCAAATTCGATATAACAACCTGGAAGATATTGCACTCATTACCACAAAAACAGCAGCTATATTTTTAGAACCAGTGCAGGCGGAAGCGGGCGTGATAGTGCCAGATAAAAACTATTTGCAAGCCGTAAGAAAACGGTGTGATGAAACAGGAACGCTTTTAGTATTTGATGAGATACAAACAGGATGCGGAAGAACGGGAAATCTCTTTCGCTTTCAAACGGAACTTGTAATTCCCGATATTTTATTGGTGGGCAAAGCGTTCGGAGGTGGCTTGCCTTTGGCGGCTTTTATTTCAAGTAATAGCATCATGCAAGTATTGCAACATAATCCGGTGTTGGGGCATATCACTACGTTTGGCGGAAATGCGCTGTGTTGTGCAGCGGGCTTGGCATCGTTACAAGAAATCATAGCACAAAAATTATATTTTGAAGTGGAGCAAAAAGCGCAATTATTTATTGAGCTTTTGCAGCATCCTGCTATACAAAAAATAAATAACTGCGGATTGTTGATGGCTGTTTATTTAGATAGTTTTGAGCAACTTTGGAAAGTAATTCAGGAATGTTTACATCAAGGATTAATAACCGATTGGTTTTTGTTTGCTAATAATTGTATGCGCATTGCACCTCCATTAATTATCTCAGAAGAAGAAATACGAGCGTCCTGCGCTATTATTCTTAGTGCATTAAATAAAATTTATAACGCATGAAAAACAGAAATTACATCGCAAGGATATTGCCCATTTTATTATTCGCAAATCTATTTTTCAGTCGGGCAGCATTTAGTCAAAATACAAAGAATAAAAGCACAGCAACAGCAACAAAGAATGTTGCACAAAAAATGCCGCAAAAATATTTTTTTCAATTAATAGATTCCATTGCTGCATTTGAGCTGAACGATGCTACAGCTTTTAAACATGCAGATTTGCAAAAAAAATATCACAATACATTTTTGAGTTACATAAAAGATTCTGTAGGCACAGAAACCGCAGGAATAAAGAGTTTGGCATATTACAGAATCACCTTAAGAAACGGCACCGTATGGAATGGCGATATTTATTGGGACGACAAAAAAAGCTATATTATTTTCACCTTAGACGGAAAAAAATACGTGAACACTTTTACCCGAGATGGCGTATCGCAGATTAAAAGTATATTTAAACTATAATTTTGAAAAAATCCTTTGCTTTTAATGTATTCTTTTTGGTGTTTGTCAATGTATTGATAAAACCATTTTGGATATTTGGAATCGACAGAACGGTACAAAACACATTGGGTAGCAGCGAATATGGTTTATATTTTGCTGTTTTCAATTTCACTTATCTCTTCCAGATTTTATTGGATTTTGGCTTTCAAAATTATAGCAATAGAGAGGTTGCTGCCAACACCAAGCGCATTAATGATTTACTACCGAGTATTTTAATTTTCAAAACGGTATTGATGGTGGTGTATTTATTGGTATGCATTACGGTAGCTTATCCAATGGGTTATTTATCGCATACATTTATTTGGATAATTTTAGCAAATCAAATTCTGTTATCGTTCAACATTTATTTACGGTCCAATGTTTCGGCACATCAGCATTTTATTACAGATGCTTTATTATCTGTACTGGATAAATTATTGATGATTGTATTTTGCAGCATTTTAATATGGGGTGATATTTCTTGGTTTCGTTTGTCGATTTTCAATTTTGCATTAGCACAATTGGCGGCTTATAGTATTACGTTTATAGTATGTTTGGTTTTTGTATTTCTATTAACAGAAAAAATCGTGCTTACCCTTTCATGGAAATATTTTACAAACATTGCACGAGAAACGATGCCTTATGCCGTTATCTACTTTTTGATGACTACTTATTATAGAATTGATGGAGTAATGTTGGAAAAACTACAAGGAGAAAATGGGGCTGCAGAGTCGGGGATTTATGCGCAGGGCTACCGCATTATGGAGGCTTTGAATAATATCGGTTATTTATTTGCCGGTATTTTATTGCCTTTATTTTCGTATCGTATTGCACATAAGTTAGAGGTTAAATCACTTCTAAAATCGGGGTTTTCAATTATCTATTGTATTGCAGTTTCCATAATCATTGGGTTGTTTGCTTATAAACGAGATATCATGGAGCAGTTGTATAGTACAACAGCAAATGTGGGTTATTCGACGGAAGTATTTGGTTATTTGCTCTTGAATTTTTTTCCTATTGCGCTATTATATGTTGTCGGCACTTTGCTTACTGCTAATAAAAATTTCAAGTGGATGATTTATACACTCCTCCTTGCGGTAATGCTAAACATTAGTTTGAATTTCTATCTGATTACAAATTTTGGTGCAAAAGGTGCTGGGCAGGCAACGCTCCTAACGCAAATATTTATGCTGCTTGCCTATTCCATTTATTGCATTAGGATATTTAATCTTTCATTTTCTATAAAATATTTTACACAATTAATTGCTTATGCGTCGCTCTGTTTGTTGGCAATTTATTTTTTGAGCAAACAATGTTTTTCTACAAACAATCTTTATAACTTACTATTGCATGTAGTTTTTTATTTTACATGTATTCCCATTTTCGCTTACATTTCAGGATTAATCGGCAAACAAACCTTTCAATTGAAAGTAGGTGTAGGCAAATAAAATTGCTTAGATTTGTTATTTTTGGAAGAATAAAAAAATTTGCTGATGCTGGAAATTCTAAAAATAGTTTTGAAATGGAAGAAGCAGGTGCTGATATTCACCTTTATAGCTGTACTTGCTAGTGTGATTATCACTATGCCGATCATTCTGTCCCCATATTTTAAATCGAAAGAGATTTTATATGTGTCTAACCCTATAAGTACGGACAGAGCAGCATTATTTAATGAAAAGGAAGTCGGCGGTGTTAGTATTTTCGGGGGCAAAGAAGATGTGAATCGATTTTTATCTATCTTAAATTCTGACAAAGTAAGTTTAGCTGCTATTGATAAATTTCATCTTATCCACCATTATAAATTAACTAAAGAAAACAAGGTACTTGCTTTGTATTATACAAAGAAAGAATTTTACAACAACTTCAACGCCATTCGCAATGATTTGGGTGCGATAGAAGTAAGTATGCTCGATACCGACGCACAATTGGCCTCGGATATGGTAAAATATATTATTGCAACGTCTGACTCTATCTACCGTAGTATGCTGTTGGAAAACAAAGCAATTGTATTGAAATTAATAGACCAACAAATTGCCACAAAAAAACAAACACTATCTCAAAGTACGGACGTAGATGAGGAGTTATTCAGATTAAATACATTGCGCGACCAATATGCTGTATCGTCCTCTGCTGCATTTAAAACTATATATATTGTAGAAGATGCCGCACCTGCCGAGAAGAAGACAAAACCAGTGCGATGGCTGATTATATTAAGCACTTCTATTGCAGCATTGTTATTTGCTTCTTTTATTGCTTTATTGATTGAACTCTATAAAAATGTCGATAAGTACGGATTTAAACGTTCCTGAGTTTATCTGCAAAAATGATAAGCGGATATTCCTATTTCTAGGGTGTATCGGTTTGTTAATGTTTTTTGCAGCAATTTACTTTAAGTTGTATATACTGTTTGTATTGCCGTTTGTATTATTATTATTGCTGTACGCGCTACTCAATTTTAGGATAATATTTTTTTTACTATTGCTTACGTTACCTACATCTATAGAAACACAAATTAAAAATTTTGGTACAGATTTACCCTCTGAGCCTTTAGTCATATTATTGGCAGCATGTGTATTATTTTATCTTGTTTTTCATTGGCAAGAATTAAAAGGTGAATCGTTCAAACATTCCATATCTATTACTATTCTGACTATGTTCATTTGGAGTGCTTTTGTTACTCTATTTTCTACAAATGTATTTCTATCGGTAAAATATTTATTAGCAAAATCGTGGTATTTGTTAGGTTTTTTTATTTTGCCTATATTATTACTAAAAACAAAGGAACATTTTAAAGCATTTTTTTGGTGTTTGTTTATCCCCACATTTTGCAGTGTGCTGTACGTAATGATACGGCATGGTATGGAAAAATTTACGTTTGACTCTATAACGGCTTCTGTACAACCAATATACAGAAATCATGTAAACTATGCTGTGTTTATCACGATGTTGTTGCCATTTATATTTTTAGCAAGTACTTGGTACGCCAAAGGAAGTTTTAAAAAACGTCTTTTACAGTTTTCTATATTATTATTTTTACTGGCAATTTATTTTTCATATACCCGAGGTGCATGGTTAGCCGTAGGTGCTATGGCTGTTTATTATTTAATATTGCGATTAAATGCAACGAAATATATTGTGATAATTAGCGGAATAGTGGCTATTTCTTTTTCCATTTTTATTTTAAAAGACAATAACTATTTAAAATATTCTCCTGACTTTGAACATACAATATATCATGATGAATTAGCAGATCATCTAACTTCTACTTTTGAGATGGAAGACATGAGTACCGTGGAGCGCTTTTACAGATGGATTGCAGCCGTAAAATTATTTAAAGCGCATCCATTGGTGGGCGTAGGGCCAAATAATTTTGTGTCGAATTACAAAGAATATACGGTTACTTCTTATGAAACCTACATCAGTGACAATGAAGAGAAATCTACTGTACATAATTACTTTTTACTTTTACTTACAGAGCAGGGTGTTCCGGCATTATTGCTATTTATAGTCCTACTCTTTATTATTTTATCAACGGCACAACGGGCATATACTATTGCTGTTTTCGAACAGAAAAAATACATCGCTGCGGTTACTTTATGTATTATTGTTTTTTTACTCAACAATACGTTGAGTGATCTGGTGGAAGCCAATAAAGTAGGCTCTTTGTTTTATATGTGTCTTGCCTTATTAATAAACCTTGACTCAGGAACTTTGAAGACTGAAGAAGTTTATCCTACAAAAGAAAATTCTATAGGAATTTAGCTGTCAGCACACTGATATCGTCATTAAAAAGCACATTACCTTTAAATAAACTTACGCTTTCATACAATAATTTATTAAATGTTTCGGGGCTTAGATGATAGTGAAGTAATGCAAATTCCGTCAATCTTTTCTGTCCGAATTGCGAACCATCTTCATCTTCCATTTCTGAAAGACCATCCGTAAAACTAACAATGGTTGTATCTGGTTCTATGATAATACTCCCAAATTCTACTTTTGGTAATTCTTCAAAAATACCCAAAATGGTAGTGCCTTTATTGAGCAATTCTGCGCGATTATTAT
>CAZXRF010000028.1:0-45262 GCA_964642875.1 uncultured Chitinophagales bacterium
GGCGTACGCCACTTATATTTGATGATTCTTGTTGCATTTATTACTTGAACTTAGATTAGTAAAATTGAACTAAATTATAAATCAAACCCTATATCTCTGCGGTAATATTTATTTTGAAACTGAATGCGTTCTGCATTTGTATTAGAAAGTTTTAAGGCTTCTTTCCAATCGGAGTGCAATGCAGTTACGGCTATCACTCTCCCACCGTTAGTCCTTAGCTTTCCATCAGTATCCAGCTTTGTGCCACAATGCAACACGACAGCATTATTTACATTTTCAATTCCAGATATCAATTTATCTTTTTCAAAATATTCAGGATATCCTCCACTTGCCAAAATAATAGTTGTAGCTGCCCTTTCATCTATTTCAAGTTGTACCGAAACTAATTTCCCTTGCATTGTTGAAAGTATCATTTCTACCAAATCACTTTTAATGCGTGGAAAAACTGCTTCTGTTTCCGGGTCACCCATCCTGCAATTATATTCAACCACTTTCAGTTCGCCTGTTTTCAAGTACATCAACCCAACATAAACAATTCCTTTATAAATAATATTATCCTTATTTAAGCCGGCAATAGTAGGTTTTATTATAGTTTCATCAGTTATTCTCATTATTTCCTCTGAAACAAATGGCGGTGGCGAAACTGCTCCCATGCCGCCTGTATTTAAGCCCGTATCACTTTCGCCAATACGTTTGTAATCTTTGGCGGTCGGCAGTATTTTATAATCTATTCCATCCGTTAAAACAAATACAGAAAATTCTATACCATCCATAAACTCTTCTATTACCACTTTTGTGCTTGCATCTCCAAATTTCCCGTCTAACATTTCTTTAAATTCTGCTTGTGCTTCTTCCGCTGTAGTGCATATTAAAACACCTTTTCCAGCTGCCAAACCATCCGCTTTCAACACAATGGGCATTGCATGTTTTGCTATATATGTCAATCCATCTTGTATGCTTTCTGCTGTAAATTCAGCATATGCTGCTGTTGGTATGGAATGACGTTTCATAAAAGATTTAGAAAATGCCTTACTCCCTTCTAATTGTGCTCCTGTTTTTGAAGGGCCAAAGACAGGAATTTGCTTTAACATTTCATCATTTACAAAATAATCATAAATGCCATTGACTAAAGGAACTTCAGGACCTACTACTACAAGTGCAATATTATTTTGTAGTACAAATGCTTTAATAGCTGCAAAATCAGTTACGTCAATAGCAACATTAATACCCAAGGCCGCCGTTCCTGGATTGCCTGGTGCAATGAATAATTGTGTACAATGTTTACTTTCTGCTAATTTATAGGCAAATGCATGTTCTCTTCCACCCGAACCTAATAATAAAATATGCATGTAAATTTTTATTGCAAAATAAGTAATTTTATAGCAATTTAAGGCGTTTCCTTAATGTCATTAAGAAAGATTTAATGAGTGGCAATAATAAATTAGATAATATTCATTTAAAAAAACAAACACAGATTACGGACAAAATGTCTAATTTTTAAATTTTGCACAATATTTGTCTTTTCACATTTATTATCCTTATAAATAAAGGCAAAATGTTAACTTTGCAAACTATTTAGATATTTTACTATGTTAAACTTCTTACAGAAAGGTCTTTCTAAAATATTCGGAAGCAAATCCAACCGTGACATAAAATCATTAGAGCCAATCGTGGCACAAATCAATGAACACTTTTTGTCGTATCAAAACTTTACACATGATGAACTGCGACAAAAAACGCAAGATTTCAAATATCGTATTCAACAGTATTTATCGGAGATAGATAAAGAGATTTCCGAGTTGACAGAAAAAGCAGAAAAAGAAGAGTTAGAATTAGAAGAAAAAGAAGCTACTTTCTCGAAAGTGGACAAACTGAAAAAAGAGCGAGATGAAGCTATCGAAGAAATTCTAAACGAGATATTGCCTGAAGCATTTGCTGTAGTGAAAGAAGCCTCACGTCGTTTTTCAACTAACGAATTTATACGTGTAAAAGCTACTACTTTAGATCGTGATTTAGCAGTAAAAAATCCATTTATAAAAATAGAGGGTGACGAAGCCGTTTATCCCAATAAATGGGAAGCAGCAGGAGGTGAAATAGCATGGAACATGGTACATTACGATGTACAGTTGATTGGTGGTATGGTATTACATCAGGGAAAGATTTCTGAGATGGCAACAGGTGAAGGTAAAACATTGGTTTCTACCTTGCCGGCTTACCTCAATGCTTTAGCCGGATGTGGTGTACATTTAGTAACTGTGAATGACTATCTTGCACGACGGGACTCTGAGTGGAACGGAATGTTATTCAACTTTTTAGGATTAACAGTTGACTGTATCGACAAACATGACCCACACACCGATGCCCGAAAAAATGCCTATTTAGCCGATATCACTTATGGCACCAATAATGAGTTTGGATTTGACTATCTACGAGATAATATGGTACGTGCTGCCGATGAACAAGTGCAACGCAAACTGCATTTCGCCATGGTAGATGAGGTAGATTCCGTATTGATAGATGATGCCAGAACACCCCTAATTATTTCCGGACCGGTACCGAAAGGTGAAGACCAAATGTTCCAAGAACTAAAACCACGTATTGAACGATTGGTTGCTATTCAGAAAAAGTCAGTACAACAATTTTTGTTAGATGCCAAAAAATTAATTAGCGAAGGAAATACAGGTACAAAAGAAGGTGATGGAGGATTAGCATTATTAAGAGCACACAGAGGATTGCCTAAAAACACGGCACTTATAAAATTTTTAAGTGAACCCGGTAATAAGCAAGTATTGATGAAAGCAGAAAACTATTTCCTACAAGACCAGCAAAAGGAAATGCCAAAATGCGATGTCGAATTATATTTAGCTATCGATGAGAAAAACAACCAGATTGACTTAACCGACAAAGGAATTGAGCTTATTACAACTTCGGGCGAAGAAAAAGATTTCTTTGTAATGCCCGATGTAGGTGCATTAATTGCAGAAGTAGAACATGAAACACTATCACACGAAGAAAAATTGAAACGCAAAGATGAAATCCTACTTGATTTCAGCATTAAATCGGAACGCTTACATACAGTCAATCAATTATTAAAAGCCTATTGTCTATTTGATAAAGATGTAGAATATGTTATCATCGATGGAAAAGTTAAGATTGTAGATGAACAAACAGGTCGTATTATGGAAGGTCGTCGCTATAGCGATGGACTTCATCAAGCTATCGAAGCCAAAGAAAATGTAGCAATAGAAGCAGCAACACAAACATTTGCTACTATCACCTTACAAAATTTCTTCCGTATGTATCACAAACTATGCGGAATGACGGGAACGGCAGAAACGGAAGCAGCAGAATTTTGGGAAATTTATAAATTAGATACTGTAGTAATTCCTACCAATAGAGCAACGAAACGTGAAGACAAAGAAGATTTAATTTATAAAACAAAAAGAGAGAAATACAATGCCATTATTGATGAAATCTCCAAATTGAGAGAAGAAGGTCGTCCAGTATTAGTAGGTACTACCAATGTTGAAGTTTCCGAATTGCTGAGTAGGATGTTAAATATGCGAAAAATACCACACAATGTATTAAATGCAAAACAACATCAGCGTGAAGCGGAAATTGTAGCACAAGCCGGACAAAATGGGCAAATCACTATTGCTACTAACATGGCTGGTCGCGGTACTGATATTAAACTGGGGCAAGGAGTACGTGAAATTGGCGGCTTAGCCATCATCGGTTCAGAGCGTCATGATTCACGTCGTGTAGATAGACAGTTACGTGGACGTGCCGGACGCCAAGGCGATACTGGATCATCTCAGTTTTATTCTTCATTAGAAGATAATTTGATGCGACTATTCGGGTCTGAAAGAATAGCCGGAATGATGGATAAAATGGGGTATAAAGAAGGTGAAGTTATTCAACATTCTTTAGTTACAAAATCCATTGAAAGGGCCCAGAAAAAAGTAGAAGAAAACCACTTCGGCACTCGTAAACGTCTATTAGAGTATGACGATGTAATGAATGCACAACGTGAGGTCATTTACAAACGCAGACAACATGCCTTAATTGGTGAGCGCATTACTTTTGACCTTATCAATATGTTTTATGATTTGAGTTTTGAAATATGTAATGACGGTAAATTATCGCAAGATATCGAAGCATTCAAATTAGATGCTATCCGATTCCTCTCCGTTGACACAGCAATTACGGAGGAGGATTTGAAAGCTAAAAAAACAGAATTACTGGCCGATCAATTATACCACGAGGTGTATCAAAAATACAACCGAAAATCAGAAGCTGTAATGCAAGAGGCTTACCCTATTGTTAGTAATGTTTTTGAACAAAAGGGTAATCAATTCCAGAATATCGTTATTCCTTTTACAGATGGCGCTCGCAATATTAATATCGTTGCTAACTTAGAAAAAGCATATAATAGCAAAGGAAGAGAGCTAATAAAAGTATTTGAACAAAACATCATATTATCTTTCATAGATCATCATTGGAAAGATCATTTACGACAAATGGATGAATTGAAACATTCGGTTCAAATGGCAGTACACGAGCAAAAAGATCCATTACTTATTTTCAAATTTGAAGCCTTTGAATTATTTAAACAAATGCTATCTTCTATTAATAAAGATGTGACCACCTTTTTGATGAAAGGCAGCTTACCGGTGCAAGATGCAGGGCAAATCCAGCAACACCGGCAAATGAAACGCGTAGCAGAAAAAACAACAGAAAGCAGAGGTGATGGCACATCGGAAGACGAATACCAAGAGACAGGAGCAAGCGAAACACGTGAAAAACAACAACCAGTGCGTGCTGAAGTGAAAATAGGCAGAAATGACCCTTGTCCTTGTGGAAGCGGCAAAAAATTTAAACAATGCCATGGAAAAGAAATGGCATGATGCTTGCTAAGTTCTATTCAAAATTTGCAATAAACGGATTTGGGTAATGATGTCAAACTTAAAATATTCAATAACACTGTTTCTACTCCTTACTTCCATGGCACTACTTCAAGCTGCCGACAATGATAGTATTCCAGAAAATGGTGATAATATTTTATATTTCAAAGACCCACGTGTAGATGTTTTGCAGAAAATGTATATGCGCAAAGCGGCTTCTAAAAAACAAGCAATAAGGGTACAGATTTTCCAAGCCTCTTCTCGCGATCAAATATTTGACGCAAAAAGTCAATTTTCTGCCCGATACCCAGGTATCGTAACTTATGTTTCGTATGCCTCTCCAAACTTTCGACTACGTGTAGGTGAATTTGAAACGCAAAATGAAGCATTTAAATTTATGCAGCAAGTAAAACACTACTTTCCTGCAAGTTTTGTTATTGAAGAAAAAGGGAAAGAAAGTGAAGATAAGCTTAAGAAATAATAATTTGAGTGGCAGGTAATAATGTAAAAAAATTTCAAATGCATATTTACCCTCACCAACTCTGCCTACGAGAAAAATAGTTCTATTAATAAACTACCTTATGTTATAGATTGAGCTTATTATAAAATACTTTCATTTCAGCATCTAAATAACTATCAATCATCTAACTTTTTAAAAAACATTAGATGAAGTTCTATTTTATTTAGTAAAAAAATTTTTACTAAGAAAATTATCCGAAGATACTTTACTCTTAAACTTATATTAGATATAGTACGAATATGAAGAACTGATAAAACTCGAGGCTTAGTTAAAATCTTCTCGTAAGATTACTTCCATAGCACGCTCTGCTAAACCGGCAATTGTTAATGCTGGGTTAGCGCAACTTGAAAAACCAGGCATCATAGAGCCATCTAGGCAGTACAAATTTTTATAACCTTTTAATCTTCCAAATTGGTCGCTGGCCTTCTCTAATACAGCTCCCCCTAATGGGTGATAGGTAAAATCATCGCCAAATCCTTTACCTCCAAAATACCATGTTTTATCTAATGTACCTCCGTTAGCCGCATTTAGCTGATCTACGAAATGTTGCATAGCTTGTCTAGATAATTCCATTTGAGATCTATCAAAAAATAACTCTGCTTTATCAGTAGAAGGATTATATTTAAAATATCCTCGCTCTGGATTTTTTGTAATAGCTAAAGTTAATAACTGTCTTAATTCCATACCGATAGGAAAAGGTGTTTGCTCTGCTAAAAGTGGTGCAACGGGATTGTCTAAATTACCGTAAGCCGATACAGGAACTATACATTGTTTAGCACCTACATCTTCTGAAATACTAGTACGCATTGCCATAATATTTCCATTATTTCCCCAATGCTTTCCTACCTCATCGTTTAGATTTGACAAGCCCCCCATGTGTTTTGATTTGAGTAATATTTGCATAGTACCCACTACACCTGCATTTACGAATAAATGCTTACAAGTGAATTTTTTTATGGCAATGGTATCTCCTTGTTCGTTAATTTCATGAACAGTCAATTCATAGCCTTCATTTGGTAAATGTTTTACATAATCGACTTTATGTAAAGTTTTGATAGTAAGGTTTCCCGTTGCACTAGCTGCAGGAATATAATTTCTATCCAAGCTGTTTTTATATCCATTATTTGCACCGTACAACAGCTCTGTATTCATCGCTGATTTTTTTTGAGTGCCATTTAGCTCACCATTTATCGTATCAAAATTCACACCTACATTCAGCATTACTTTTTGCATACCTGCTTTTTCGCATTGCTTCAATCCTACCCTTGCAAAACGGTATGCTTCATTATCCAGTATATTTTGTGGAACTGTACTAAAATTCAATACACTCTTTACTTTCGGGTACCATTTATCCGTCATCTCATTATACGGAACAAAAGGAAAATATTCGTCCCAAAACTCCGGGCGAGCATACGGCAACATTGCGCCATACACCACTGAACCTCCGCCCAAGCAAGTACCACGATAAATCTTCATATATGAAGAAGTGAAATCCACCCTATCCAATACGCCTACATATTTAGGTATGTCAAATTGAAAGCTAACTACAGGTGCAATAGTTTTAGTTTTAAGCCAGCATGCACGGCCATCAGGGCTAAGCATATTTGCAAAAACATTAGAATTTGGGGTAACGGTATATTGCTTACCCATTTCCAGCATAATTGTTTTTACACCACCTTGGCACAAACGCAAGGCAGCAACAGAGCCTCCAAATCCTGAGCCAACTACAATGGCTTGTGCATCATAATCAGATGAAGTTACTTCTGTTTTTTTGCATCCTGATAATGGTAGCGTTGCAGCTACACCTGCTGCTGCCGAAATTCCAATAAATTTCCTTCTGGAGATATTTTTTTTCATGAAATTAAATTAATTGCTTACGGTTAACCAAAAATAAGTAATTATTTCCCCTAAAACCAGCTTCTCAATTATTTCTTAAAGTATAAATAATATTATTTGACTTTTGTCAAAAATCCAAGAGTGTATTTGCAATATTATCTAATTCTTTATGTGAGTCTTTCCACCAATTAAATGACCATAGGTGATAAGTATTGATTCCGTATTTAGCAATTATTTGCTGGCGATGCAGCTTTATCCGATATGCAACATCGAAATGATATAAATGATTGGGCTCAAAATCAATAAACAAAACAGGGTGATTGTTTTTAAAAATTACTACATCCAATACAAAGCCTCCTAATACATAATTTTGGGTTACATTATAATCCGGTAATGATTTTTTTAGTAATGTATAAACTTGATCTTTTAGAATATTTTGTTCGTCATTTTTAGTAGTAGATAATTGGTTACTATTCTTTTGTAGAGTTGAAATAATAAATTCTATTTGCATAGAATTATTTTCCATGCAAGCTTTTGCGTAAGTTAGGTAGGCATAGAAAATACTCTTACCGTTATTTCCTTTTTGCAAAAGTTCAGCTTCAAATTGTGTAAAAACACTTTCGGGTATTGAGGTAAAAACGTACAATGAATGTTTGGCACGTGTGATGATTACATTCAATAACTGATAACCTTTTTCTTGTGTCAATGGACCGAATGCTTGTCGGAATTTGCCATCTATATCTCTACCGAAAGTAGTAGATAATATCATCATATCACGTTCATCTCCTTGAATATTTTCTAAATTTTTCACGAACAAACCTTGATTTAAAAGCTGTTGGAGCAGCGCATTTTTTGTTGTATCTGTATAAGCAACTTCATACAGTTTATCTAAAATTAGATTGCGTTGGAAAATATTAAAAGTAGCAATACCTATTGATGGGATATTTTCTGAATGGAATTGCAGATTAAATATAAAATCAACTATTGCATCAGCTTCTTGAGGATTGGTACCTTCAATGTATGTACCACCAATATTGTAGTAATGTATAGCTTTATATGGTTGTTTTTCCGGCAATGGCATCAATCGAGATTGATAGAATGCATGATTAGAAAATTGAATTAAATTAGGGTGCAAAGAGCGGTAATGATAATCAAGGTAAATATTTTTATATTTCGAATCTTCGGCAAACTCTAATAAAGATTTACTTCCAGCTAAAAAATCATCGGTATTTATATCGCCTTCCTGATTTTCATCACTCCATAAAAGCACATCATTTCCAAAAAAATTACTTGGTGGCATTTGATGTTTATCGCCTGAAATAATTTTGGTTTTGCCGCGTAATAACGAAGAGTAAGTATCTTCTAATCGCAATTGGCTAGCTTCATCTAAAATTATAAAATCAAATAAATCCCGTTGCAATGGAAGCACGGAGGTACACACTGTAGGATTTACCATTACCACTGGAAAAACTGTAGTAAAAAATTCAAAATCTTGTAGAATTATTTTGCGTAATGTATTTTTAGAATTGAACTGTTTATTTTTCCTTTGATTGTATAAATATTTCAAGATGGTTATATCTCGCTGTTCCATTAACTTTCGGAATCTCCCTTCCCATTGTATTTTTATTTTATCTGAAATTTTATTTTTCAACAATAAATCTGTTTCTTCTAATTCAGACAGTAATAAAGTAGAGTTCTCGGTAAGTCCTGCTGCTAATGCTAATTTGAGTACAGTTTGATTGAAATAAAAATTTTTAAAAATTGATTGCCAATCATCGGTGCCTGATTTAGATAAAACTTCAATAATTCTTTGAATAAGCGGGCTTTGTTGGTGTACAAATTTCTTATATAAGAAATACTCCTGCAACGAATGTAATTGATGGGTATAATTATTAAATTTCTGATTTAACCTTGCCAACTCAGGTAATGCATTACTATTTCGAGTTGTTATATCATTAACAGATAATTCGGAAGTAATAAGTCTATTTTCATTGAGTTCTACAATTAATTTTTGCAAAGTGATAATTGTATCATTTTTCTTTTGAATGATGATTCTAAACTTAGTAAATAATAAAGACAAGAAGAAAACTATCCAAGCTCTAAATCCTGTTTTTATATCATAATTATCACCAAATTGCTTGATATTTTCTGTAATTATCTGACTATGTAATTGTGAACACAATGTTGCCACAAGTTCAATATTTTGACAAAGACGTTGCTCGTCATTATCGCTCAGATAAGATTCGATAGAAATAGTGTCAAAAATAAATGCTTCTTGATTAATTTGATTAAAAAGAATTTGTGCTGCTTTTATTTTTTCTGTGTACAAAATAAACTCATCATAAGTAAATGAAAGATCTGCATTCCTAATATGCTTATTTAATTCGTTTGCTTTATTATAAATATCCGTATTTGCATTTAATGTGGTCACTTTACTTATCAGTTCAAACCAGTTATCATCACCGAAGGTTACAGAATTTCCGAATTGAATACGATGATTTATTTCTTCTTGTAGTGTTAAAAATTTAGAACGTAGCAACTCATATTCGTTAGCTCTAAATCGCATTGAAAATTGTTCTAAATTTTCAATTTTATCTCTTATTGTATTTACAATATTTTTTCTATCACTATAAACATCTTCTATCATCACACACAGATGATGCAGTTGCTCATTTTTAAGATTATTGAACAACACTTCCATTGCCGCTTTTTTCTCGCAAACCACGAGCACTTTTTTATTATTCAATAATGCTTGTGTTATAATAGCGGTAAGCGATTGACTTTTCCCCGTTCCTGGTGGCCCTTGAATTACAATTGAATCATTTGAGCTAAGTTGAAGTAATACATTCTCCTGGCTTGGATCTAAAATTATAGGTGACAATACTTCTCCTTCAAAAAAATTAGAATTGCAATTTTCAAAATCTTGCTTTTGATTCAACAATAATTCCATGTCTTTGATAATCGACTGTTTCTGCATTTTATACAATCCCAATACGCCGCTCCATCTTATCCATGCCGATTCTTTGGTGACGTTATCTATTGTTTCTTTATTGGTACAGGGCAATAAAGTTGCTATATTATTTTCTGCATCAAACGGAATATTTAATTTATACAATAGTTGTTTACATAAATCATTCAGTTGCTTTTCAGAAACAAAATCATCTTCTAAAATATCTTCAATATTATTCGTTTTAATTTTCTCTGAATTTTCAAAATGTGCTTGCAATAATTCATTAAATATTAATGGATGTTCTTCTGTTCTACTTATTGTCCAAGTATTATTCCGATGTTTATTTTTTTCAATTTTCAAATACCAAATCAGTAATGGCGCTTTTATTATATTTTCTGGATGTTGCTTGTCTCTTTTTATCAATAATGGGTAGCCAAAAGCAAAAGAATGATAACCATGTTCTGCAAATTCCTCTTTTTCTTGATAATCCAAATAGTTCAATCTTTTGATAATACGTTGGATAATTTTTTTTTCATCAGTTGACTTATTGCTTAGTATAGAAGGTTCTATAGAGATAGAAAAATTGAACACTCTTTTTGTCAATATATTTTCGAGAAATTTTAAATGCAGACTTGGTTCAATGTTCATCAACTCATATACATCCAAACGGGCAAAATTTCCGGGTAATGCATTTAAATGGATACTTCTTGCATCCCCATTTTTTAATCGTGTTAATAACTTATCTATAAATGCAGTCGAAGACATAAGCGAAATATAAAAGTATAAATTGTAAAAATAAGAAAGCCTCCGATTTCTCGAAGGCTTTAATTATGGACAGTTTAGATTAATATCTTTTTTTATAACCACCATCGCCACCGCCGTAGCCACCTTTATTGTAGCCACCGCCACTTCTGTTGTAGCCACCGCCACCGCCGTGTCCACCTTTGTAGCCACCGCCTGATGGTTTTTTGTATTCTTCTTTTGGGCGAGCTTCATTTACTGCTAATGCTCTTCCTTCTAATTCTGTTTGGTTTAATGCATCAATAGCCTTTTGTGCTTCATCAGCATTTGGCATTTCAACAAAAGCATACCCTTTACTTACGCCGGTATCTCTGTCTTTAATCAACTTTAATGATGATACTTCTCCATATTCTTGGAAAAGTTCTAAAAGTTTCTCGTCAGAAACTTTTCTTTCAATGTTTGCTACAAAAATGTTCATTTCTTTGTTTTATAAAAATTAAAAAATAGGCTACAAACTTTTAAACATCAAATCGAATGAACATTTACACATTAGAAAAGAAAGCTTAAAAAGAACTATAGTGTAACAAATGTAAGTCTTATAATCGAAAAAAATGCATTATTTTATCAAATTATTACACCATTTTAATATATTTCCTAGTACTTCCTGCTTTTCAGGTTCATTATGACATTCATGATATAATCCTTTATATTCGATAAAAGTTACATTGCTACCAGCATTTGCCGCAAATTGTTTACTATCAGCAAATGAAGTAAGTTGGTCGGATGTACCATGGAACAACAAAGTAGGTAACTTTAATTGTGCTGCATTTTTCACAGCTTCTTGTCCAAATTCTATTAGTTCAATTCCCATTTTAGAGGAAATACTATCAAATACTAACGGGTCATTACTATATTTTTTCACAACATCTTTATCTCTTGATATTGCATTAACATCTAAGCCAGATGGCAATGAAAGTGTGGGAATCCAATTACGCATTAATTTACCTAAAGCAAGTTTAATTGCTGGTGGTTGGAATGCAGTATTAAAGAATGGAGATGACAAAATAACGCCTGCAATTTTAGGTTGTCGCTTTATTGCATAATTTGCAACTACATTTCCTCCCATGCTATGCCCGTATAATAGCTGTGGTAAATTTGGAAAATTTATTGTTGCCTGTTGTAGTAAATTTCCTACATCATTTAGAAATTCATCATAACTTACAAAGTGCCCTTTTCTACCCTCAGAACGGCCATGTCCACGATGATCGTAAGCAATAACAGCATATCCATTATCCGTAAAAAATTGAGCTACGTGTTCATATCGAGAACTGTGTTCTCCAAATCCGTGTACTAAGCAAATAACTGCTTTTGCCGGCAATGCTTCGCATTCCCATTTCTGACCAAATATCTTTAATCCATCATTTGATTTCCATTGCAAAGTTGTATTTTTCATAAGTAGTTTTATTTATGTTAGAAAATAAGTCTAAATTTAACCTACTTGAAATCATTTTCAAAGTAATAGGTTAAAATATTATTCCTGAACTACATCAATAATGAGATGAAATACTACTATTCTATCTCATTAAAAACAATGAAATTAAAAAGATGAAAAAGACAATGATACTATTAATAAAACTTGTATTGGGGGCAGTAGTGCTATTTGGAGTATATGTATTAGGAGCAATAATATATGCACAAATAACCGACTACAAGCCGAAATCTGAAGAAGCAGCAGAAGTACTTACACCAAAAACACAATTACCTTTAATAAACAAAGACACTTTAGTGTTTTATGATTGGAACATCGGCTACTGTGGGTTAGGTAAGGAGTCTGATTTTTTTTATGATGGCGGAAAAATGGTTCGTCCTTCAGAAGTATTATCTGAAAAAAACCTGAAAGGTGTATTATCTACTTTAGGAAAATGGAAATCTGATGCTGATTTTATTTTGATACAAGAAATAGACAAAGACTCCAAGCGCAGTTATCATATCAACCAATTTCAAAAAGCATTTGATGAGCTTGGGAATTACAAAGCAGTATTTGGAAAAAATTATGATGTGAAATTTGTGGCAATGCCATTGTTAGAGCCAATGGGAAAAGTATTGGGAGGTATTGGAACTTTTTATAAATATCAAGATGTCGAGACGCCAATAAAATATGCTTTTCCATCTAATTTTTCTTGGCCGAAAAGTTTATTTTTTTTAGACCGGTGTTTTGTAAAACATCGATTTAATTTAAAAAATGGGAAACAATTAATTGTCATCAACACGCATAATTCTGCGTATGACGGTGGGGAATTAAAGAAAAAGGAAATGGCATATTTTAAGCAATACATTGTGGAAGAATATGCAAAAGGCAACTATGTTATTGTAGGTGGCGACTGGAATCAAATTCCACCGGGCTACACACCGTTAGATGCCAACAGTGACTATGAGGAAATGCCTATACCGGCTGGGTTTGCAGATGCCGGATGGACGTATGCCTTTGATGGAAAAACACCATCTAATCGGAAAGTAGATTTTCCTTATGAACCGGGAAAGACATATACTACGGTCATAGATTTCTTTTTACTATCTCCCAACATAAAACTTTTGGAAGTAAAAGGGCAACCTAATGGATTTGAATATTCAGACCATCAGCCGATAAAAATGATATGCCAACTAAAAGAATAAAAATTACTGCTCTACAACTTAAATTTTATGCAAATAAATTCTGAAATACAAACATTACACAAGGTAATTGTACATGAACCCGACAATGGCATTGATTTTGTTTCGCCTGAAATTGCGGAAGAGTTACTTTATGATGATATAGTTTTTTTGCCTCGTATGATAGAAGAACATTTTACTTTTACACAAACATTACGACAATTATTAGGTGCAGAAAATGTATTAGATGTACACCATTTATTAAATGATATTTTAGCAGAAGAAGCTGTGCGGTTGAAGTTACTGGAATACATCTATAAAATGGAGGATTTAAGTTTGGGAAAATACGAGTTATTAAAACAAATTACAGCACCAAATTTAGCTGCTATTTTAATATCTGGTGTACACGCAGACACTGGACAAAGTGTATTAAAGCCAATACCTAATCTAATTTTTACCCGCGATATCGGGTGTGTAATAAACGAACATTTGGTAGTATGCAAAGCCAATAAGAGTGCACGAATTCGGGAAAACTTCTTAATGAAATTTATTATCAAAAACCATCCGATATTTACTTCTTTCAAAAATAAAACAATAGATTTTTGTACTGAAAAAAACACGTTGCCCGACTCGGGTGTATCTATTGAAGGAGGAGACATTATGTTAATTCATCCGCGTCATTTATTAATTGGAGAAAGCGAACGCACTACCTTAGAAGCTATTTTTGAATTAAAAAATTACTTATTTGAGAATGATGTTGTAGATTTTGTATCGATTATTGAAATACCAAATGAACGTTACTGCATGCACTTAGATACTATATTTACAATTATAGATGAAGAAACTTGTGTAGGCTATGCTCCATTAATGTTTGAAAAGAACGACAAAGTAGATATTATTACTTACGCAAAAAATAACCAACGGGCAGTGCTTCACCCGACAGTAAAAGATTTAATAAAGACGATTTTCCCAAACATGAATTTTATTGCGTGTGGGGATGGTATTTCGCCGTTTGCACAACGGGAACAATGGACTGACGGCTGTAATTTTGTATCGGTAAAACCAGGCGTAGCATATTGCTATGAGAGAAATTTAAAAACGTTAAACGCCTTCAAACAAGCTGGATTTTCTATTATCTCCGCCAAAAGAATCCTATCAGAAGAATATACTTTAAGTGAATTGCAAAAAACGATAATTACTATTCCTTCGTCTGAGTTATCAAGAGCTAGAGGTGGTCCGCATTGTATGACGTTCCCGATTAGCAGATTGTAATTCTCGATAAGTAATATCTTTTTTTAACCTACTTAATGTTTCTGCTTTTATTCCCAAATAATTAGAAATATCTTGCATACTGAAGTTCAGAAAAACATCAGGATGTTGCTTCAACATCAATTCATATCTACCTTTAGCATCTAGTTTTTGGAAGGAAGTCAACCTATCTACAATATTTAAAATGGCTTTTTCGGTAAATAAATTAAATAATTTTTCGAATACGGGTTTCTCCTCTTTCAGCAGCATCCATTTTTCAGGAGTTATTTGCAGACCTACCATTTGTTTTGTACAAGTATATCTATGCTGCGCTGGAGTTTGTTGAATAAAACTCTTTAATCCAGCTACAAAATTACAATCTGTAATAAACTCAATAATTGTAATATCATTTTTGTTTTCAGCACAATGTTTAACTGCGCCACTACAAATAAAAAATATGTGACTGCATATTTTTCCTGGATTCACTACTATCATATTTTTTGGATAAGAGAAATATGTCCAATATTTCTCCAAACCCAATAAATCATCGGTGGAAAAGAAATTAAAATTACTAAGGAATTGCTTAAAATACTCAATACACTCTGCGTAAGTAGGCTTATGTGTCTGTATAAACTTTAGATTAGGTGTATAATCTGGATAATAAAGGTTAGCCATTTTTGGGTATGTTTCTGATGTACGTATTTAGTTTCGCTCTCAATATATGAAGAAAGTAATGACTTAAATCAAAAAAAACACAAATTAAATAAAAATTTAATATTGCTTGATTTCTATCAAGTGTAGTATAAAACATTCGTTTTATCTTTACTTCAGTTACTAGTTAACATAGAAACATAAAAGCTCTAAAAACACCCCCTGAGGCTGCCTAACAACGAAGGCAGCCTTATTTACTTTTGAGGAAAACATCAATTATATTTAGTACTTTTCTATTACGATTAATTTAAAAAAGGCCGCTATAACTAGGCGGCCTTTGGTGTTTTTATTTAATTTATCGAAACTTATTTAGCCACAGCAACGCTTCTGGTTTCGCGAATTACAGTTACTTTTATCTGTCCGGGATAAGTCATTTCATCTTGAATTTGTTGTGCTATTTTAAATGAAATCTCCTCTACTTGTTTATCATCAACTTTTTCAGCTTCTACTAATACCCGCAACTCACGTCCAGCTTGTATTGCATACGCTTTTTGCACTCCGTTATAGGATACGGCTAACTTTTCCAATTCATCTATACGTTTCATATAGCTTTCCATAATTTCACGGCGTGCACCCGGACGTGCACCCGACATGGCGTCACAGGCTTGAATAATTGGGGAGATAATGAATAGCATTTCCATTTCATCGTGATGTGCACCTACAGCATTCACAATTACCGGTGGCTCCCCATATTTTTCGCAAAGTTTAGCTCCTAATAAAGCATGTGATAATTCAGGATCTTCATCGGATACTTTTCCTATGTCGTGCAATAATCCAGCGCGTTTTGCTTGCTTTGCATTTAAGCCTAATTCGCTTGCCATGATAGCACATAGATTTGCTACTTCTCTGGAGTGTTGTAATAAATTTTGTCCATAAGATGAGCGGAAACGCATTTTACCTACTAATCGAATTAATTCAGGATGTAATCCGTGTATGCCTAAATCAATTACAGTACGTTCTCCGATTTCCATAATCTGCTGCTCTAATTGTTTTTCCGTTTTTGCTACTACTTCTTCTATTCGTGCAGGATGAATACGACCATCAGTTACTAATCGTTGTAAAGATAAGCGGGCAATTTCTCGTTTATAGGCATCGTATCCTGAAATAATAATAGCTTCCGGTGTATCATCGACAATAATCTCTACTCCTGTTGCTGCTTCTAAGGCTCTAATATTTCTCCCTTCTCTTCCTATAATTTGTCCTTTTTGTTCATCGCTACTTAGATTAAATACTGATACAGTATTTTCTATTGCAGTTTCAGCGGCAGTGCGCTGTATGGTTTGGATAATGATTTTTTTTGCTTCTTTATTGGCTTTTAATTTAGCCTCATCTGCAGCGCTTTTTACAAATGCCATTGCATCGGATTGTGCTTTTGCTTTTAGCTGTTCTACCAACTGTGCTCGAGCATCTTCAGCAGAAAGTTTAGCTACTTGCTCTAATTTTGCAATGTGTTCAGATTGCGCTTTATCTAATTCTGCTCTTTTTACATTTGCTAATTCTATCTGTTCGGAGAGTTTGTTTTTCAACAATTCATTTTCTTTTTCTTGTTTTCCGGCATTTGCCAATTTATCACGCAGCGATTGTTCGGTTTGGCGAATTCTGGATTCAGTTTCTTGAACTTTTTTATTACGTTGCTCAATTTCTTTATTGTGTTCTTCTTTTAATTTAAAAAAATGTTCTTTTGCTTCTACCATCTTATCTTTCTTAAAAGACTCAGCTGTTGCAAAAGCATCTTTACGGATTAGTTCGGCTTCAGCTTTTGCTTTTTCTTCTAATGCTTTTGCTTTTTCTTCTGCTATTTTTGCTTCTGCTATTTGTTTTTCTACATTTGCTTTAGACAATACTTTTCCTAAAACAAATCCTATAATAAGTGCTACTACACCTGCTATAATTACTATAATTGTTGAATCCACGGTAATTTAATTTTGTTGTTTAAAATATTATTTCTGTCACTTTTTTTATGTGGAAAGCAATCAAAACCACTTTTTTACACATATAAGCCTCTCCTGCTATTGCAGGCATGGTTATATTGGTGAAAGTACACAACTATTATTTTGTGTACTATTTATTTTTTACACAGCTAAAGAATAACTTCGAAATTAAAAGAGGGTAAGTCCAAGTTGCTTATCGAGTAGTGCCTCCAATTCATCTAATTTTGCATCAATATTTGCATTGGTGGCTTTATTTTTATTTTGCAATACCTCTGCGGTAGCTTGTAAGGCTATCATAGATAAAAAATCTTGTCTATCGCGCGTAAGTAGTGTTTTCTGATATTCTGCAATTTTATCATTGATATCTTTTGCGGCTTGTCTTACATACCCTTCTTCATCCGGTGAAACTTTTAATTTGTAAGGTCTTCCGGCTATTAATAAATTTATATTTAACGGTTCTGCCATTATTGTATCAATTTTGCCAAACAATCATCAATTTCTTGCATAAACTCTTTCAACTGTTGCTTCGTTACTGCTCTTTCTTTTTCAGATAGATGTACTTCTTTTGCTGCTTTTATATATTGTATTTGTTCAATTAAACTTTCTTTTTCTTTTTTTAGTTCAATAATTTGTCTCTTAAATCCTGAAATTTCCATTAAAAGGGCATTATTCTGCTCTTCCAATTTTTGATTTTTTTCTAAAATTAGTTGAATTTTTTTAAAAACTCGCTGCCACTTGTCATCAATCTTTGCCATTTTAACGAATTATAGCGTTTAATTGTGATTTATACTCTTCCATTAGTTTTTTCATAATACTTTCAATATCAGTATCTTGTAATGTTTTTGTATCATCTCTAAAGGTAAAACTTACGGCATAAGATTTATTTTCTTTCCCTATTTTTTCATCTTCATAGATGTCAAACAACTCAATATTACGCAAAATTTTCTTTCCATATTTCTCTGCAATGGTTTTTACATCCAAAAATTTTACTTTTTTATCTAATAAAAGTGCTAAATCTCGTTTTATGGAAGGGTACTTTGGTATTTCTTTATACCTAATTGTAAGTTTTTTTGCGGTGGAGATGATGGCATCCCAATTAATATCTGCAAAATATACCTCTTGTTTGATATCGAACAATTTTGTGAATTTATTATTTACTTTTCCAAATTCCACTAGTTTTACTTCATTCTTTGTCGTCTCATTTTTTATTTTATAAACTAATGAAAAATCAAAAATTTCTGAAATATCATTGTCAAATGCATCAACGTTGGTAATTCCAATTTTTGCCAAGAGATTATCTACGATAGATTTCATAAAATAGAAATCTGTTTTACGTATCGGCGTTATCCAGTTAGTAGTAGATTTATTCCCCGAAATAAAAATAGCTAAGTGATTTTGTTCAGAATAGTCTGTATCCTTTGTATAAGTTTTCCCAAACTCAAACAATTTTACATTTGCATTTTTATGATTGATATTATGCGCCACAGATTCTAATCCGGTGAATAGCATATTATTTCGCAATACGTCTAATTCTACATTTATAGAACTCAACAAACGCACCCAATTTTCAGGGTTTTGGTTTTTAAGATGCACTTGGAATTTGGATTTGGTGATGCTGTTATTCATCATTTCAAAAAATCCTAAACTCACTAAATTATCAGCAGTTGTATTGTATAATTTTTCTGTATCAAAAGCATTAGAAAAACGGATACTTGCGTTTATTTTTGTAGGAATTACTACATTATTGAAACCATAAATACGAAGGATTTCTTCAATTATATCGGCTTCTCGGGTTACATCTGCGCGGTAGGGCGGCACCAGCAATTGCAAAGTTGTATCTGTTTCATCCACAATTTTT
Organism: uncultured Chitinophagales bacterium; assembly: GCA_964642875.1. GTDB lineage: Bacteria > Bacteroidota > Bacteroidia > Chitinophagales > JADIYW01 > JADJSS01. The sequence continues at coordinate 19,349 of CAZXRF010000028.1, forward strand.
ATTTCTAATAATTGGAGGATTTTTTTGATATCATCAGTCGGTATAGCTGCGCCAGTAAGGCGTTGTACGTTGGACAAAGTCAAAGTCACTGGAAATGGTACGAACGCATTAGCGTTTATAGAAAATACGCTCGATGCTATTTTGCCACCGGCAGTTTCGGTAATGAGTTGTACCGCACGCAGCAATGCATTTTCTGTTATTGCTGGGTCTATTCCTTTTTCGAAGTGTGTGGCAGCTTCGGTGCGCAGTCCATGTCGGGTAGATGTTCTTCTAATTATTTTCGGGTCAAAATAGGCGCTTTCCAAAAAGATGGAAGTAGTGCTGCTTTTCACTCCGGAGGTTGCACCGCCATATACTCCTGCAATGCACATTCCGTTATTTTCGCCGTCGCATATCATCAAATCATCTTCGTGCAATTCTAAGGTAGTATTGTCTAAAGCAACGAATTTTGTTTTTGCTGGTAAATTTTTAACTACGATTTTATTCCCTTTTATTTCGTTCAAATCAAATGCATGTAGCGGTTGTCCGTATTCATGCAGAACGAAATTGGTGATATCTACCACATTATTTATCGGTTTTTGTCCGATAGCTTTAAGTCTGTTTTTCAGCCATTCCGGCGATTCATTTACCTGAATATCATTTATGATAATTCCTAAATATTTCGGGCAAGCTTGCGAATTTTCTACTTCTACCAAAAACTCAGATTGGAGGTTTAAGGTTTCGGATTGGATATTTGGCAGAATTAGCTTATTCTCTCTTTTTTCTCTGAAAGACAATACCGCAGCTAAATCTCTGGCTACTCCTATATGTGAAAACGCATCGGTACGGTTTGGGGTCAATCCGATTTCAATTACATAGTCTTCTTCTATTCCAAATAAAGTAGCTGCTGGAATACCAACCGGTACAGCATCCTCCAACACCATGATGCCGGCATGGGATGTACCCAATCCTATTTCATCTTCGGCACAAATCATCCCAAAAGATTCAATACCTCTAATTTTTGCTTTTTTTATTTCAAATGGTTCACCAGTAGATGGGTAAATTTTTGTTCCTACCAAAGCTACAATTACTTTTTGTCCGGCGGCTACATTGGGTGCACCACAAACAATTTGCAGCACTTCACTACCCACATCTACTTTGCAAATTGACAGTTTATCTGCATCGGGATGTTTTTCTCTTTCTGTTACATGTCCTACAACCAATCCTTTCAAGCCTCCTTTTACCGATTCAAACAACTCCATGCTTTCTACTTCTAAGCCGATATCGGTAAGTAAATGTTGAAGATTTTCGTTTGACAAATCGAAATTAATATAGCTTTTGAGCCAGTTGAGTGAAATTTTCATCTAAAAATATAAGTAGTTAAAAACGTTAAAAATAAAGATAATCTTGTGAATCCAACTCAAAAAGTATAATTTTAAGAAAAACATAATTTATGAGACAATTACTTTCTTTCGTGATTATTCTATTTTTTAGTATTTTCATTTTATCCTGCGGAAAAAAAAATAATTGTGCTACAGAACACACAGGTTCTATTATGATACATAATGATGGAAGTTTTATGCCAACTGGTACGGCAAACTTTTACAACGGAAGTACATTACTTGCATCTGTTGCAAAAGGAGGTACAATTACAGTTGATAATGTACCAATTGGAAAACTTATTATGACAGTAAAAATAGGAGCAGATACAATTTATAATGACACATTTCAACCTGATACAATTGTACAGTGTGAAACCATACATTATTATACTTCTGTTCATTATATTCCTGTATCAGATAAAAGATTAAAGAAAAACATTCTGCCTATAAATGCATTAAGTGGCATTGGTAAATTAAACATATATTCTTTTGAATATCAGACTGTAAAAAATTATACTGGATTTTTACCTAAAGGCATACATTATGGTTTTATGGCACAAGAATTAAAAGATGTATATCCAACATTTGTACAATTGAACAGCAATGGTTATTATTCTGTCAATTATCAAGAAATGATTCCGATTTTAGCAAAGGGAATACAAGAACAACAATCACAAATTGATGATTTAAAGAAAGAAGTATCTGATTTAAAAAGTATGCTAAAACAACAACAAACTTTCGCAAGCAAATAAAATTATGCCTTTAAATTATCACGCATTTTTAGATATTGCCATACGTAGCAGCAGTGTTTATATTTTTATGATTGTGGCATTTCGCCTATTTGGAAAAAGAGAATTATCACAACTCTCTATCGGCGATTTGGTATTAATTGTACTCATCAGTAATGCGGTGCAAAATGCAATGGTCGGCGACAATACAACACTTTCGGGTGGGCTAATGGCGGCTACTGTTTTATTTCTGCTGAATATGGTTTTAAGTTATTTGATGTATCGGTTTAAAAGTATTCGAAAATTAGTGCAATCGGAGCCGGTAACGCTGATTTACGAAGGGAAAATATTACAGGGGCATTTGAAAAGTGTACTGCTTACCGAAGAGGAATTAATGGCTGCGGTACGAGAACATGGCGTAAAATCTGCCGGCGAAGTAAGTTTGGCTATATTAGAAGTTGATGGAAACATCAGTATAATTTCCGAATCAGACAACAAGCTAAAGCGCAGCCAGTACAAGCGAAAACGGCAGCATAAAACGCTACAAGATATGTAGCGATTCTACTATATCAAAATACCGATTAAGCTTCTTGGTATTCTCGTTTTGAAGAAAGTATTTTTGGCGTTTCCAATTCTGTTTCGGAAATATGGTCTATGCTATCGATCATCGGAGTAGATTTAAACACCCAATATTTTTGGAGCATAAAATTGAAGCCAATTGAAACAAATAAATCTACAATTATTCTAGTGATTTTATAATCGAGATGCAATAATGCAGTGAACAATACGGTGCCATTTGATTTTAACAAAATACTTCCGGCAACTACAATATAAAACTTAACCAACTGACTGGACAGTGACGGTTTTTGGGATTGGTAAGTCCAGTATTTATTAATCGAAAAATTAATTACTGCACCAATAAGCCCACCAACTATTATGGCATTTTTTACAGAAAAAGTAAGCAGTTCTACACAAAATACCATAATTCCATAATCGCATAAGCCGCCCACAAAAGCGGATACTTGTGCTTTTCCGAAAATGAATATGTTTTTCTTACTAAACATTTTGCGCAGCAGCTTTTATTTGTTTTTCAGCAGCATCTCTTTCATTACCTAATTTTAATAATTTAAAGGTATCTACAACATTAATTACAAGGAAAAGTATATTGCTAAAAATGGAGAAATAGATTAGAACATTACCAAAATACCATTCTGCTATTATCACTAGACAAAGTAAAATTCTAACTTCCGTTGGACCAATTGGACCAGGATCGATAGAGTATTTATCTGTAATTTTATACTTTAATTGAGCCATTAAAACAACCCAGCCATAATTACAAGCAAAAAGAAAGACAAAAAGTTTGTAGTAATCATCAATATAAAGGAAGAAGCCTGCACTCATAAATACTAGCGATATCCAATCCATCACACAATCCAACGCAAAACCATACCATTTTCTCGGAATATTTCTATAATAAGCAATTCTGCCATCTAAAGAATCTCCAAACCAGTTTATTGCAAACCCTAAAACCGCCCATAATAAAAATATTCTATTATGGGTAATTGAAGCAAAATAAAATGCTGCAAATATAATAAGTGTGCCAATCATCCCAATTACTGTAAGTAAATCTGGAGTTAGAAACTTTGGCATTGCCCTACAAAGAATTAATAAGGTAGGTTGTTCAATATCCCGAAGTAAATTTGCTCTGCTTCTATCAATAGAACCTTTCTGTTTTTTATCTTCTCCTAATAAACTCATAACATATTTTAAGATATGCAAAATTAATTTTCCAATGTTAGAAGTAGATTAAACTGAAGTAAATAAAATACACAAATTGTTCAAAATAGGCAGTTTAGCAGAAAAATACCCATTTTCGGTTACTTGTTTATGAGAAGAAAAAGCAGTAAATATTAACCTATATGTAGAATTAATTTAATTTCTCGGGTGCTACCATATAAAATTCTGGAATTATTACATGAAAAAGATTGCCGTTAGCACACTTTTCCATTAAAAAAGTGCCGAACATTTTACCTATATCTGTCTTAAAATCACAGCCAGATACATATTCATACTTCTCACCACTTCTAATTACAGGCTGCTCCCCTACAACCCCCACACCTTCTACCTCTCGGCGCTGCCCAAATCCATCTATAATACACCAATGCCGTCTTTGTAATTGCACTGTTTCATTACTATAATTTTCTATGGTAATCCGGTAAGCAAACATAAAATGCTGGCTCATCGGATATGAATAATCCGGCTGGTAGAACGTTTCTACACTAATTTTTATACTATTGGTAGTAGCTGTAACCATGGAGTTTATATAGTAAATATAACAAAAAACCAATATTAATAGTTTCATAGGATTATAAAATCACTCCAATCAATAAAAACAATGGTAACCTGCAATATAAAATTTGAAGTACATAAAATAAATAAAGTTTGCTTTATATGCCATTATTTATATTTGCAGTTCAATTTAAAAATCATGGCAAGAGAAACAGAATTAAAATTTAAAATAAAATTAGACGACCAAAACATGCCCGAACAAATTAAATGGACGGCAACTGATGGCCCCCAAGGCGACGGCGACGAATGCAAAAGTATTATGGTAAGCATGTGGGATGGACACGAAAAAAACACACTTCGTTTTGACTTATGGACAAAAGATATGCAAGTAGATGAAATGCATACACACTTTTTCCAAATTTTATTAAGCTTAGGCGACAGCTACAATAGAGCTACACAAAATCCATTTGTGCAAGAGGATATTCGTCAGTTCTGCATGGACTTGGCCGATAAAACTCGTGCTTGGGAAGAAGGAAAGGAAATTAATAAATAAGATAATGAATAAATTAAGTAATGTGTTTAGCCATAACATTATTTAATTATTAGAATATTAAATTACTACATTATATCATGTTACAAGCAGCTAATCTATCTATTATATTCGGTAGTCGAATTTTATTCGACAATGTTACATTTACTATACAACCTCGTGATAGAATTGGATTGGTAGGGCGAAATGGTGCCGGAAAATCCACTTTACTAAAAACATTAAACGGTGAAATTACACCACAAGAAGGTTCAATTTCAAAACCCAACGGCTACACAATTGGTTTTTTAAAGCAAGAAATCAGAGGGCAAAACGAACCCACCGTTTGGTTAGAAGCGCAAACAGCTTTTAAAGACATCAATATATTACAAGAAAGATTAGATAATATACAACACCAACTTGAAACACGTACCGATTACGACTCCGATGATTACATGAATCTATCGCAAGATTTTTGTGATTTAAACGACAGATTAGTTCATTTAGATGTGGATGATAAAGATAAAAAAACAGAATTAGTTTTACGAGGCTTGGGCTATCAACGAGAGGATTTTGAAAAAGCTCCATCCACATTTTCAGGTGGTTGGGCAATGCGCTTAGAGCTTGCCAAACTCTTATTACAAAATCCCGATTTATTGATGCTCGATGAGCCTACCAACCACTTGGATATCGAATCTATTATATGGTTAGAAGATTTTTTCCAAAAATACGAAGGGGCTATTGTATTAGTTTCGCATGATAAAACATTCTTAGATAATGTATGTAATAAAACCATAGAATTGGAATTAGGGAAAATGTATGAATACAAAGCCAACTACTCCAAATACCTTATTTTAAAGGAAGAGCGACGCGAAAAGCAATTGCAAACATTTAAAAACCAACAAGACCAAATCAAGCAAATTGAACGAAACATCGAGCGTTTTAAAGCAAAAGCCAGTAAAGCAAGTATGGCGCAAAGTTTGGTGAAAAAATTAGATAAAATGGATATCGTTGAAGTAGAACAAGATGATGTTCGTTCCTTACGTTTCTCTTTTCCTATGGGTCAGCAAAGTGGCAAAGTAGTAGTAAAAGCTACTAATTTAGCCAAAAACTATGGAGATAAACAAGTATTTCACGATGTAAATTTAGAAATAGAACGTGGCGATAAAGTGGCCTTTATTGGAAAAAATGGAATGGGAAAAACCACCATGGCAAAAATAATTGCAAAAGAAATTGATGCCTCATCAGGGATATATGACTTAGGATACAACGTAAATATTGCATTTTTCGCACAACATCATGCTGAACATTTGCCAAAAGAATTGACCATTTTACAATATATGGAAGATACTGCACCCAATGAAATCAGAGCACAAGTTCGAAATATCTTAGGTGCATTTATGTTCAGCGGTGATGATGCTACAAAAAAGATTTCTGTATTAAGTGGTGGAGAGCGTGCTCGTGTATGTTTGGCACATCTGTTGTTAAATCCAAGTAACACATTAATTCTAGATGAGCCTACCAATCACTTAGACATACGTGCAAAAGAAGTATTGAAAGAAGCAATTTCAAAATATCCAGGAACTGTTATTGTAGTATCTCATGATAGAGATTTTTTAGCCGGAATGACCGATAAAGTATTTGAATTTAACAATGGTGTTGTTAATGAATTCGTGGGAGATGTTAATGATTTCTTTGAAGAAAGAAGGTTAAATGATTTTAGAGAAGTAGAAATAGGTAATCAGCAATCCGACCAGAAAACACAGAAAATAATTGAAAACAAACCCACAAATCAAAATCAAGATAAACAACTCAGAAATAAAATTTCCAAACTAGAAGAAGAAATTTCTATCAAGGAATTTGACATTAAAAAATTAGAAGACAAGATTGAAACATTATCAGAAGAAGGAAAATACGAAGCAACAATAGTTGAACAATTAGGAACGGAAAAAAAAGCACTAGAAAAGCTTATGCAAGATTGGGAAAAACTGCAAGTTTAATCTTTTACCTTTTTAATAATTAACCAACGATAATAGTATGTCGTAATTTTATTTCTAATTTTATAAAAATATTACAATAGATACATTAATGAAACCGCAAGAAATAATAGAACAAACCTTCACACTTCCTAATAAAACTGTTATAAAAAATCGCTTATTAAAATCGGCGATGAGCGAAGGATTAGGCGATAGAAATGGTGCGCCAAAGCCCGAACTATCTACCTTATACGGAATATGGGCAGAGGGTGGAATTGGTATTTCTGTAACCGGAAATGTAATGATAGACAAACGTGCTTTAGGAGAACCCGGAAATGTATTTATTGAAAATGAGGAAAACTTAGAAGCATTAAAAAAATGGGCGAAAGCTGCCACACGAAACAACACCCAATGCTGGGTACAACTAAACCACCCCGGCAAGCAATCGCCCAAAGGACTGAATAAAGAAAATGTCTCGCCATCGGCAATTCCATTTAGAAAAGACATGCAAGCATTTTTTGCCACTCCACGAGAACTAACACACGATGAAATTTTAGCTATTATCCAACGTTTCGGAAAAGCAGCAGGCATTGTAAAAAAAGCCGGATTCTCTGGCGTTCAAATACACGGTGCACACGGTTATTTAGTGAGTCAATTTTTATCACCACATCATAATATTAGAACAGATAAATGGGGCGGAAGTGCTGAAAATAGAAGACGCTTTGTGCTAGAAGTATATAAAGCAATGCGGGAAAATGTAGGAGCTAATTTTCCGGTAAGCATTAAACTAAATTCTGCCGATTTTCAGCGTGGTGGGTTTACAGAAGAAGAATCTTTGGGTTTAATAACAGCATTATCCGATGCCGGCATGGACTTAATAGAAATATCGGGCGGCACCTACGAAGCTCCTATAATGACAGGTATTAAACAGAAAGAAAGCACAAGGCAACGCGAAGCATATTTTTTGGAATTCGCCGAAAAAGCAAGAAAAATTTGTAAGTGTCCGTTAGCCGTTACCGGAGGTTTCCGCACCGCAGAAGGCATGGCACAAGCTATCACATCAGGTGCAGTAGATTTTGTGGGCATTGCTCGCTCTATGGCATTAGAAACCGATATTCCTAATAAATTATTAAATGGAATAACACCAAAATACACCGTAAAGCCCATAAAAACAGGTATTCCTATGATAGACAAGATGGGATTAATGGAAGTATCTTGGTATTCGTTACAACTAAAACGAATTGGCAGAGGAGAACAACCTAAACCCAACGAAAATGCACTATGGGCATTTTTGAAAATTGCAATACATCAATTAGGAATAACCAAACGATTACCCGGAAAACTAAGAGCAAGTTAATTTTTCAATTAATTCTTACCTTTTATATTTCCTTTGCTACTTTAGCAACACAAGCCATATAAAATCCGTCGCCATCATAATTTGTTGGAGATAATTTATTTTCTTCTACTAATTCAAACAGTTTATGTTGCTGTAAAAAACCGACAATTTGCTGCTCGTTTTCTTGTGGGAAAACACTACATGTAGCGTATATTATTTTTCCTGATTGCGCTAGAATTTTTGTATAAGTATCCAATAAATCTGCTTGTATTTTTTGATATTCATTTACTTTCGCTTCCGAAATCTTATATTTTAAATCAGCTTGCCTTTTAAATGTACCGCTACCACTACATGGCGCATCTATCAAAAGTATGTCTATATTTTTTAAAGATTTTGCTGTCGCAAATGGAATTACTTCAACATTCTCGCAACCTGCTTGTGCTGCACGCAATTTCAAGTGCTCTAAGCGTGCCGAAGCATAATCCGTAACATATATTTTTGCATTATAGCCCAATAATGCTGACAAGTGCAAAGTCTTACCACCTGCACCTGCACACAAGTCCAAAATTTGTATCTTCTGGTTTGTTTTATTTGATAAATTTTTACAAACAAAAATACCGATAGCTTGCGAACCAATATCTTGAAATTCAAATAATCCTTGTTTATACAAAGCACTATTTTTCAAGTTATTTTTAGAATGAATTTGAATTGCATCTTGCAAAGAAAGTGTATCAACTTCTGTACATTTAATTTGTTCTGACTGCAAAGTAGAAAGCAATTTATTTCTGGTGGTTTTCAACGTATTTGCCCGAATAAAAATTGACGGCTTTTGATTTAAGGCTACAGCCAATTTATGCCAATCTGCGCCGATACTTTTCAAAGCAAAATCATAAAATTCCCGCGGGTAAGATTCTGTAATAAATTCGTCAGAAATAGGCTGCTGAATAACTAACAGTAATTCGCTAATTTCTATAGCACTTACCCCAAACACCTCAGGATTTAAAGGCGTATATGCACGGTTTAATAAACTTACCAGTAATAAATGTTTATAATAATTCCATTGAGGATTGTACGTATTTAATTGAGATTCGTACTTTATTTTCCAACGTACAATATCATATACGCTTTCTGCTACAAAACTTCTATCGCGCGCACCGTAGTTTTTATGTTGTTTTAAAAAAAATGCTACTTCTTTATCGGCAACTTTATTTTCTTCTACAATAGGCTTTAAACATTCTATAACAGCATGTACTAAAGGAAGATGAATTTTTATCTCTGTCATTTTATTTTCGGGTAAATGTGTGTATTAATTGTTGGTGTTGTGGAAATAGATTAGTTAATATTTCTCTATCACCCAATTCAAATTCATCAAAAAGGAAGGCAGGCACCACTGTACATCCACACAGTGCAAATCCATTGTTTCCTGTACTTTCGCTTGCAAACCAATGTCCGGCTTTTACTACATATTGTAATTGTATTTTGGCAGTATTTCCAGATAAAATAGTTTGATGATAAACACCATTATGGTCTATTTCATGTATGATAATATCATCACCCAAATACCAATTCCATTGTTCCTCGGAGCGAATACGATGAAAAGCGGAGAAATTATTTTTCTGCAATAAAAATAAAATAGACGAAAAACGCTGTTGTTCATCTGTATAAGTACGTTTGTAGTAGCCACCTTCGGGATGTGGTTTTAAGTCTAATTGGTCGATGATGTTTTCTGCTGTCATTGCAGTTTTATAATTATTTAAAACAATAAAGAATATAAACTTCAAATTTAGTATTACTTTGGATAAACTTTTTTAAAAATGCAAAAACCGATATTGGTTTTCAAAATAGGTACATCTTCTATTACAGATAACAAAGGAAATTTGGATGAAGAGATAGTGCAGAGTGTAGCGGCACAGTTAGCCACATTGCACAAAAAGTATCATATTGTTTTAGTTTCCTCAGGTGCAGTGGGAACCGGTAAAAAATACATTAAAAATTACACTGGAAAAATTGAAGAGCGGAAAGCAGCAGCAGCCATCGGAAACCCCATTTTGATATACAAATATTCAGAAGCATTTTCTAAATATAAAATTCCTATTGCACAAAGTTTGTGCGAGCGTGGACATTTTTCTGATAGAGAAAAGTTTTTACAATTACGAGCTACTTATGAAGAACTTTGGAAAAATGGAATTATTCCCATTGCCAATGAAAACGATGTAGTAAGTTCACGTGAATTAAAATTTTCGGACAATGATGAGCTGGCTACGCTATTAGCCGTTGGTTTTGGAGCACAATTATTACTCATTGGAACATCAGTACCTGGCGTACTAGACGAAAATGGCAACATAGTAAAGAGGATAGAAAAATTCGACACTAAAATACTATCGCTAGCTACCAAAGAAAAATCAGCAGCGGGCTTAGGAGGCATGATAAGCAAACTCACATTTGCACACATGGCTACAAGCCTCGGCATAAAAGTATTAATATTTTCTGCAAGAGGGAAAAATAGTTTATTGCAAGCTGTAGAAGAAAAAATAGGAACTATTTGTGAGCCAAAAACTGCTGCAAAAAATGCAAGGCAAAAATGGCTAGCAAGTGGTAGTTTAGTCATCGGAAGTGTAGAAATAGACGAAGGTGCTTGCAAAGCATTACTAAAAAGAAAAAGTTTATTAGCAGTAGGTGTTAAATCCGTACAAACAGCTTTTAATGAAGGGGAAGCCATACAAATAGTAGATAATACGGGCGTTGCCATCGCTATTGCTCGGGCAAAAATATCCTCTAAAGAATTAACAAAATCAATTCTTTTGCAAAATATTATTTTGGCACATGCTGATGATATTGTGCTTATGTGATTATAAATCCACTGTAGAAAATGGAAGCATAATGGAGGTTTTTAAATCTTGCTGATTATATTTCTTCAGCACTTCCGGCAGGTGCGAATCTCGAAGGTACTCCAATGGTTTATCAAACGGCACAAAGAAATTATTCCAATGTTGTAAAATAATTTGTTTGGGATGTACGATAGCATATACCGTCATCATATTTTCTGTTACTAGTGATTCTTTCCAAAAAATTTGTAGTTGTATATCCGAAGCACGTTGTTTGCTTAATTCTTTCAATGCGGCAATACCTGAAGGAGCTATATTTCCATTCACCAAAATCATTCTATACACCACAGAATCTTTGCTGAGGATATCAATTAGATAAGAATAATCTTCGCCTTTTTTCCACTGCCATATTTTATTGGGAATTTCCGGTTGTGGTGTTAAAAAACTGCCTTTAAAAAATTCTAACTTTCCGATGTGTGGGCTATGAATGCTTTGCAATGGAAAAATACGAAAAGTGCTATCGGTATTATACTGCCAAGTTTGCAGTTTATCAAATTGCAATGCTGAAGCTTGTAAAGAATTATTTGAAAAAATAGGATGCAATTCATTAATCACACTTTGGTCTCCAATAATTTTACTATTGGATTGTATAAATGGGATAAGGTTTTTTGTATCGTAGCAATGGTCGTAATGTCCGTGCGAGATTGCCACCATATCTATAGTTTTCAGTTTTTCTTCTGGCACTACTGCCGTCCATGATGTATATTTTTTATTAAAATTAAATAGCGTAGGATTGCTAATAAATGGGTCGAATAAAATACTTTTATTTTGATATTCGATAATAAAACCGGCGCAGCCCAAATAAGTAAGTTCAATACTATGTTGTTGGTTAGAAACCATGATATAAGGCTTTATAGCATTTATATTTAATCTTTTTCCTAGTAAATTAAATTTCAAAAAGGCTACTAAAATTATCAATAGTACTATTCCTATAAGTGTTTTCAGTATTCTCTTTACCATTAGATTAATTTCTTTTAAAAGTACTACAAAAATCTAAAATACCCATAACTTGTATTCAAACATTGAATGCATGGAATCCATTTTACCATTATTGGAAAAAGTACAGAAGGCAGCGGTTGCCGTAAAAAGATTAACTCTAGAAGACAAGAAAAAAATCTTGATAGATTTAGCAGACGCATTAAAAGCACAAATAGCAAGCATCATTGAATACAATCAAAAAGATTTAGCCAGAATGGAGGATACAAATCCTAAAAAGGATAGATTATTATTGAATGAAGATAGAATAAAAGCACTTGCAGAAAGCTTACATGATATTTTAAAACTTGAAGATCCAACGGGAAAAATATTGGCGGATAACACGATGCAAAATGGGTTGCATATTCAAAAAATTTCTGTTCCAATTGGAGTGGTAGGCGTTATCTATGAAGCACGTCCGAATGTAACGATTGATGTAGCAGCATTGTGTTTGTATGCAGGAAATGCTGTTGTTTTGCGCGGCGGCAGTGATGCCGAATTTACCAATGAAATTTTAGTAAAAATCATTCATGAGGTGCTGCAAAAAAACAACGTAGATACTGGAGCCATCCAGCTTTTGCCGGTAGATAGAAAGTATGTAAAAGAACTTTTAGAAGCGGTACAATACGTGGATATTATTATACCTCGCGGCTCGCAACAGTTGATAGATTTTGTACGAGAAAACTCCAAAGTACCTACGATAGAAACTGGTGCGGGTGTATGTCATACGTATGTAGAAAGCAGCGCTGATTTGGCGATGGCGGCTAAAGTAGTAGTAAATGCAAAAACACACCGCCCATCGGTGTGTAATGCTTTAGATACAGTTATCGTTGACAGAAAAATTGCACCTACATTTCTACCCAAACTTATACAAGGGTTTCTCCAATTTCAAGTTGAAGTATTTGCTGATGAAGCAGCCTATAATATTTTTAAGCAAGCAGGCTATTCCAATCTTAGACGTGCCACACCGGAGCATTTCGGTATTGAATATTTAAGCCAAAAATGTTCAATAAAAATAGTGGATACGTTTGAAGAAGCATTGGAGCATATCAGACACTATTCTTCTAAACATAGCGAAGCCATTATTTCATCTTCTGCCGAATTGTGTGAACGATTTTTAAATGAAGTAGATGCCGCCGCAGTTTATGTAAATGCAAGCACCCGATTTACTGATGGTGGATGCTTTGGCTTAGGCGCAGAAATTGGTATATCGACACAAAAACTACATGCACGTGGCCCATTTGCTTTAGAAAAATTGACGACAGAAAAATGGGTGGTGCGCGGCGAAGGGCAAGTTAGTTAGTTACTTTTCATACACACAGAAAACATCATAATGCATATCGGTATCTTCGATATCGGAAATTTTTATTTTTTTAATTCCATCAATTCTGTATAGTGTATATCCAAATTCTGAAGATAGTAAAGTGAGTATTATCTTCTCGGATGTATTTTTTGTTTTCAGATAGCGATTGTCTATTTCAATCATCAGCAAAGGCTTATGTTGCAATAATGTTTTTTTTGCCCCGTTGATAACATAATTTTCAAATCCTTCTACATCTATTTTAATAAAATCAATTTTTGTAATATTGTTTTTTGTAATAAATGCATCTATCGTAGTAGAATGTACTAAAGTTGCAGTTGTGGTAAATTCTTTATTCATAGAAATGCCTGCACTATTGCTGTTACTTGGGTTTTCAAAATACAATTCTTCTTCTCTATCAGACAATGCGATATTAAACAGTTCAATATTTTTGAAAGAGTTGAGCGTGAAATTTGTTTTTAATCTATCATATAAAAATGGAACGGGTTCAAAGCTATAAATTTTTCCGTTTATAGCTATTTTGGCAAAGTTCAGTGTCGTTTCACCGATGTTTGCTCCTACATCTAAACATATAAAGTCTGGTTGGATAATGGAGTATAAAAAACGTCTGTCAAAATCAACGGTATCGCGAATATAGAAGTAAATGGCATGTTCCATATAGTCACTTATGTCAAGGCTATAATTTATGCCATTTCGGGTACATGTTCTGATTGTATTTTTTGGATATAAATTATGACCCGCTATTATTTTTTTTGAAAGTGTACTGCCATTTTTTATTTTCTCCAACAATATATTTTCAGCTATTGGCAGCTGAACAATACGTCTAAAAACATTAAGAATATCAGTTTTTAAGCCCATATACAAATGTATTAAAATATACTGGTTGGGTCTGTGCTTTTTAAATTGATGTGTGAAAAGTATTTTACATTCTCAAATCTTCTACGTGTATGCCGGGGTGTTTTGCCGTTTCGAATTTAAAAAAACTATCTTCTAAATTCATCTTCGGCTTAAAGGAAGTTACTTTATAAGTGTATATGTTTCCATTTTTATCAAATACCTTCATACGGTTGATATAATTTACATTCTTATCAATCCAAATTCGAACTTTGAAGAATGGTTTACTTTTATCTTTTGGCATCAAATCTATAATAGAACAAGATGCTTTGTCTAATTCTTCTTCGTTATTCAGTATGTAATTAAAATCATTTTGATAAATAGTAAACATGTTAGAAGGTGTTATTTCCTCTTTATTTGCTTCATAATCGTTGATTTGAACTTCATTGATGTCTTTTATATATGTCCAAACGCTTTGCTTATCACATATGATAATTTGTTTACCTAATTCTACTTTGTATTTCTCTCCTTTTAAATAAACGGTGCCTGTCTGAATTGTCGATTTATTTTGAGCAGGACTGGCAGTAGTTAAAGAGAAATCAGCTTTTATAGAGGAAAATCCTTTATATGTTTTACTTACTGCATCTAATAAGGTTTTTGCTTTTGGGTCATTAAGTTGCTTGTCCGGCTGATACCCAAACATCGACAGAAAAAAAGTTAATATAGAAAAAAGCTGAATCATGTGTTATATAGTATTAAAAAAAATTTACATGTTAGTGTTTTAATATAAATTGTATTTAATGTAGGAAAATACCTTATGCACCAATCTCCTGCAAAATTCGTTCCAATTCTTCCTCAGTTTTCACATATACCTCTCTGGCTTTGCTTCCGAGGTTAGGTCCTACAATGCCTACATGTTCCAATTGATCCATTAAACGTCCGGAGCGAGCGTATCCTAAGGCTAGTTTACGCTGAATGAGTGATGTAGAACCTATCTGATTTCGAACTATTAAACGGGCTGCATCGGTAAATAATTCATCTCTATTGTCCATATCTAAAGAGCGCTCTCCGCTTCCTGTTTCTTTTGGGTCTATGTATTCTGGCAGCTCATAAGGTGTAGGAAATCCTTTTTGGTCTCCAATAAATTTAGCTATATGTTCTACTTCCGGTGTATCTACAAATGGACATTGCAAGCGGGTTATTTCTCCACTTTGTGACAATAACATATCTCCACGACCTATCAATTGGTCTGCACCACTTGCATCTAAGATGGTACGTGAATCTACTTTTGCGGTAACTTTAAATGCTATACGCCCCGGAAAATTTGCTTTTATAATACCAGTAATAATATTTACAGATGGGCGCTGCGTAGCAATTACCAAATGGATACCGATAGCGCGAGCGAGTTGTGCTAATCGTGCAATTGGTGCCTCCACTTCTTTTCCAGCAGTCATCATCAAATCAGCAAATTCATCTACCACAAGTACTATGTATGGCAAAAAGCGATGTCCATTGTTAGGATTTAATTGACGTTTTAAAAACTTCTGATTATACTCTTTAAGGTGTCTTACTTGTGCTGCTTTTAATAATTCGTATCGGGCATCCATTTCAATACACAAGGCATTTAGCGTATAAATTACTTTCTTATTATCGGTGATAATGGCATCTTCTTCATCGGGTAATTTTGCGAGGTAATGATTTTCGATAAGTTTATACAAATTCAATTCTACTTTCTTCGGATCTACTAATACAAACTTTAGCTCTGCCGGATGTTTTTTATATAAAAGAGAAACTAAGATAGCATTTAAACCTACAGATTTTCCTTGTCCAGTAGCACCAGCCATCAATAAATGCGGCATTTTTGCTAAGTCCACCACAAAGTCCTCATTCGAGATAGTTTTTCCTAAGGCAATCGGCAAGTCCATGTCAGATTTTTGAAACTTCTCTCCAGCTAGTAACGATTTCATCGAAACGATACTTTTTTTCACGTTAGGCACTTCTATACCAATGGTTCCACGACCCGGAATAGGCGCAATAATACGAATACCCAAAGCAGACAAACTCAATGCAATATCGTCTTCTAGGTTTTTAATTTTAGAAATTCTGATTCCCTTTTCAGGCACTATTTCGTAAAGTGTCACTGTCGGGCCTACAGTGGCTTTTATTTTTTCAATACCAATATTATAATGAGAAAGTGTTTGTACAATTTGGTTTTTGTGCTGCTCTAATTCTTCTTTGTTTATCTCTATTTGCCCGCCACCATGGTCTTCCAATAAATCTAATGTAGGGAATTTATATTTGGATAATTCTAACCTAGGGTCAAATTCTGTATCTAATCCAAAATGTTCTTTTTCTGCTGTTATTATATTAGTGTTAGGTTGGATTTCATCTATAGTACCAAATGCTTGTAATTCTTCAATTTCAAAATCAGGTTCTAACGTGAATTTTTCTTTTTTAGGTACAATGTTTTCTACTATCGGTTTGTCTTCTATTTCCGGTTCTTTTTCTATAAGCTCCATTTTATAGGTTGGCTCGGCAACAGGTACTATTTCAAATGGTGCAACACTTGTATTTAATACTTCAAAGGTTTGGTCATCGAAGTGCGGTGTTGGCAGCAAATTTTCTTCCGGAATAATGCTTTCCATTTCATAACCATCTTCTTTGTTTAACTCCTCTTCCTTATAAAACTCATCTACTTCTGTAGTTGTATCTTGCAATCGCTCTGAAGCAAATTGTTTTTTACGCTCTGCCCATGCTTGTTTCCATTCGGTAAATTTTGTGTAAATATCTTTCAAATTAAACCCAAGAAATGACAGTCCTATTATTCCCAATAAAAAACCTAATCCTACATTTCCAATTAAAGTAGAAAGCCATTCATAGTTATTATTACCCAATCCGCCACCAAAAGGAAATGAATAATTAGAAAATATAAAAGCAGTTGAAGTAGATACAAAAACAATTAAAAATAAAATAGTAAAAAATATTTTTTTCACTTTAAACATACGTTCATTAAATGCCATATTTATACCCATAGCAAAAAGTAAATATGGAATAAAAAAAGAGGCAACTCCAAAGAAATTATAGAAGAAAACATGCGATAAATAAGCACCAATTCTACCTCCGGCATTCTCTACCAATGCGGCTTTACTGAAGATTATTCGCCAAGAAAAATCCATTATTTTATCTTGGTCGTCTTTCCATGTAAACAGATAAGAAGCAAATGAAACAAACAACCATACCGAAAGAAAAAAACAAAATAAACCTAACCCTTTTTTTAGCGTATTCGCATTTATTAATGGTGCTGGCACCCCCTCATCAGTAGGTTCGTCTATAGGTGCTTTCTTAGTCCGTTTCACTTTTTCTTTTACTACTTCTTCTGCCATAACTTCCAAAGATATTAAATGTCATTTTTTTTTCTGTATTCAAATAATAACATCTGGTGATAACTCTGTCAATTAAAAATTTTAAATACAATAAAAATATACTCGCTATATTTTATGGAAAAAATTTGTGGCACAGCATTTTTGTAATTAAATTTATAAAAAAAATGATGTTAATTATCTCTCTAGTTTTAGGTATGCTCACTTGGACACTTTTAGAGTATGTACTGCATAGGTTTTTAGGACATGTGCATAAAGGCAAAAATTTTTTCAAATCAGAACACACACTGCATCATGCAAAATCAAATTATTTTGCTCCATTTTATAAAAAAGCAATTGCAGCAGTAATAGTTGCTGCATTTCTAATTATCATATTAAACTTATTTACTAAATTAATTTATGCTGGTTCATTTACTTTTGGTCTTATAGGAATGTATATCGTATATGAACATACACACTATAGATACCACACTAGCTCTCCTCTTATACCCCCATTCATAATACTACGAAAGCACCATTTTTATCACCACTTTCATAATCCTAAGATGAACCATGGGGTAACAACACGAATTTGGGATCGTGTTTTTGGAACATTTGTTCGGGTGGATATTGTAAAAATACCTAAACAAATGACAATGGATTGGCTAATAGAAAAAGGCGAACTAAAACCAGCATATCTTATGCACTTTATGATAAATAAAAGATAAGTCTTAATTTTAATTTCACCAACTATATTTGGGTTATTCCTCCAATATTATCTACTTTTGGTATAAAATAATATTATTATGCAAGAAGTATTTATTGTATCGATGGCACGAACGCCAATTGGAAGTTTAGGTGGCGTTTTATCTGGCGTAAATGTAATTGAATTAGGTAAGATTGCTGTAAAAGCCGCAATGGAGCGTGCCGGTATCAATGGCGACCAAATAGATGAAGTTTATTTAGGAAACGTATTACAAGCAAATGTAGGACAAGCACCTGCACAGCAAGTATCTATTGCTGCGGGCATAAACACCAATACACCATGTACAACTATTAATAAAGTATGTGCTTCTGGAATGAAGGCAATTATGTTAGGCGCACAATCTATACAATTGGGTGACAACCATGTGGTGGTAGTGGGCGGCATGGAAAGCATGTCTAATGCACCGCATTATTTACCTTCGGGCAGAACCGGAATACGCTATGGAAATGGTGAAATTTTAGATGCTATCGTACGCGATGGACTTCAAGATCCGTATAAGAAATACATGATGGGAAATGCCGGCGAAGTATGTGCTAAGCATTATTCTTTCTCTCGCGAAGACCAAGATGCGTATGCAATTGCTTCTTACAAAAGAGCACAAGAAGCATACTCTAATGGCTATTTCAAAGCAGAAATTGTACCTGTTGTTATTGCATCTAAAAAAGGAGAAATCACAATTACTGAAGACGAAGAGTACAAAAAATTTGATGAAGGAAAAGTAGGTGCTCTAAAGCCCGCATTCGATAAAGCAGGAACGATTACAGCAATTAATGCATCAAAAATAAATGATGGTGCCAGTGCCATGGTGCTTATGAGTGGAGAAAAAGTAAAAGAATTAGGCATTACACCATTAGCAAAAATTGTATCTTTTGCTGATGCCTCACAAGAACCAGAATGGTTTACCACTACACCGTCTAAGGCAATTCCAAAAGCATTACACAAAGCTAATTTAAAAGTAGAAGATGTAGATTTCTTCGAAATAAACGAAGCATTTTCTGTAGTGGCATTAGCCAATATGAAAGAAATGAATATTGCACATGAAAAAATAAATGTATTTGGCGGTGCTGTAGCATTAGGCCATCCTATAGGCAATTCGGGATGCCGTATAGTAGCCACTTTAATTACTATATTAAATACCAAAGGCGGAAAATTAGGTGCTGCGGGTATTTGCAATGGTGGCGGTGGCGCAAGTGCCATTGTTGTTGAAAAAGTGTGAATAAATTAGTATTCGGACATTTATACTTAGAATTCGGTATAAATTGTAATTCATTATAGTATATATTTGCAGTACAAAAAATATCAATTATGAAAAAGTCAGTAAAATTATTTGCATTATTAGCAATCGTTTTGTTTACTACAAACACGTATGCAGAAGAGTTAGGACTAAAGGTGTCTAACTTAAACTTGTATGCTCCGGCAGCAAAAGGAAAAAGCTCTTCTAAGGGCGGCGGAGGAAAAGCTTTTGAAGGAAAAGGTTCTAAGCAAATCTCTATCGGGGTAGGATTATCATCGTACATTGGAACATTTGGTAAAGGTGGTTTTTCTACATACGGTGGAAGTCACGGATACTATGGTGGCTACTACGGTGGTTTCTGGTATTCAGGTACACTATCTGTACAAGCTGAGTTTGGCGTACACGATTATGTTGGAGTAGGTTTAGTGACCGGCATTGGTGGTAGAGCTTATGGACTTGGATACTACGGCGGCGGCGGAGTGCTATATGTTCCAGTGGGAATATTAGCTAACTTCCACTTCTTCCAATTAATAGCTGACAAAAAAGGACTAAGCATTGGCGATAAGTTAGACGTATATGCTGGCTTAAACTTTGGAACAGGCTTAGCTGCTAGCCTATATAAAGGTGGTGGCAACTCCGTAGGTGGTATCATCTTTGCAGGCCCACAAATTGGGGTTAAATACTTCTTCAATCCTAAAATTGGGGTGTACGGTGAGTTTGGATATGGCAAGAGCGTATTTGAAGCAGGCGTATCTATCAAACTATAATAAATATATTCTATAATAAAAAAAGTCCGCAGTACTGCGGGCTTTTTTTATTGCCTTAAAATATAGTATTTTTATCGGTTAATAAACGCTCCAATGACACGCATTTTTCTTTTCTTTTTAGTATTATCACATATAACTTATTCTTTTTCCGAAGAAACATTTAAAACTATTTCACAGCAAGAAAAAACTAAAAAAGAAAAACGGACTAAACCGTCCGAAGTGCGAGAAGGTGCATCGGCTAAGCGGAATATAGTTATCCAACCTTCCATAAATTTTGGACATCATTCCGGGTTTACTAAGCGTTACAGCGGCTTTGGGTATGGATATACATACACGGGACTGATACCCGGAATTACATTAAATATAGATGGAAATGTACACAAATACGTTTCAGTTGGTGCTTACTATGGTATCGCATTTCAAAAATATACCGTTTCCAATATTTTATATTTAAACCATGTATTTGGAGCACGAACCAACTTCCATTGGTGGCAGCTACTGGCAGATAAAACTGGTAAAGATTTATTTGCCGACAAAATTGATTTTGACATACACACCCATATTGGCGGTTATATGGCGGTTGAAAAAAACAATACTACAAATATCAAACTAAAACACTTAGGCGTAAATGCTGGTGGTGGAATTGGTTTTAAATATTATTTTGTAAAAAACTTTGGCGTAGCCTTAGATGCCGGGTATGAAGAAGCCTCCTGGCTCAAACTTGGGTTAGCATTAAAATTTTAAAGTCGCTCATCCATTTTATAATTACCTCTACTTCCCAGTTATATAGGCATTCTCAAACCCAGGCGTCGTTTTTACCTGAGGTAGTACACTTTCTGCGGCGGCTCTATTGGCAAAGCCAACTAACCACACCACATTTGCGCCATTTTCATTTTTGTAAGAAATAATTTTTCCATATTTAGATAATGGCTGTATCTGTTCCCACTTAGGATTGCTGAATGCGCCTAACTGAATTGCGGTTTTATATTTTGCCAGCATGACATCTCGTGTCTGCACGCCTAGTGACTGCACATTTTCAGAAACAGTAGCAGTAATAGTAGCTGGAGGCACTATCTTAGGTGCATTATTTATTGGTGCTTTAGCTTCATTTGACGTAGTTATAATTTCTGGTTTTGGGGATACTTCAGCAATTGGTTTATTCACTTCTGTTTTTATAGGAGCAGATGCAGCTGGAGTTTCAACAACGGAGAGTAGCTTTGAATTTATCTTTTCAGGTGGTGCTACAATGTTTTCTATTTTTCTGCTTTCGATAGCAGGTGTTTCTACCAAATCCACTACTTTTAAAGTAGTTAAATCTAATTTTTTAATAATTCCAGCAGAAGAATAGGTTAATGTGTTTTCGTTTAGCAACCCCGGATTTGCTTCATTCCCTACTGTATTTATTCCCTTTCCTAGATTTTTAGGTTTGCTCCATTTCCCATTGTAAATTTCAGACGTATATAAATCTAAGCCGCCAATACTCCCCGGAAAACCAGCTACAAAATACATTTTTTTAGTATTTCCATTATCCAATAGTGCCGGCTGTCCCACTTTATAGACACCTAATAAATCTTTATTTAGCGTATAAGCCACCCAATGATTATCTTTCCAAGTTGCATGCAATACATCGTACATTAGCGTTTCCTCAATAGATTTTAGAGTAGCCGGTACTTTATAAGCCGGCACATCATCTGTATATAATTCAAAAGTAATTTCTTGCAAATACGAATAATCATTATGCAGTAAAGCAGCGTGTATGGAAGTTGAAACTGCACAAAAAAGAGCGGCAAGAGTAATATATTTTTTCATGTGTTTATCTTAAAACAAAAGTGAACTTTTAAAATACGCTTTACTATGTAAAGTTTTCCACAACATTGGATTACAACATTACTACTGGAATTTGGGTTTAAAATATTGATTAACGCATTAATAAATTGCATAAGATTTTAGAATCCGTTGAATAACTGTATTTTTGCACTATGGAAAACATCCGCAATTTTTGTATTATAGCCCATATTGACCACGGTAAAAGCACCTTGGCTGACCGTTTATTACAAATTACCAATACTGTCTCTGACCGTGACCTACAAGCGCAAACATTAGACGACATGGACTTGGAGCGAGAACGTGGTATTACCATCAAAAGCCACGCCATACAAATGGACTACGTTCAAGATGGAAAAAAATATATTTTCAACTTAATCGATACACCAGGGCACGTCGATTTTTCTTACGAGGTTTCCCGTTCTTTAGCAGCCTGTGAAGGTGCTTTACTGCTGGTAGATGCCACGCAAGGCATACAAGCACAAACTATTTCCAATTTATACCTCGCCATAGATAACGGATTAGAAATAATTCCCATCATCAATAAAATAGATATGGATGGAGCGATGATAGAAGAAGTGAAAGACCAAATTGTAGATTTAATTGGTTGTAATCATGAGGATATTTTAGAAGCTAGCGGAAAAACTGGATTAGGTGTAGATAAAATATTACCTGCAATTATTGAGCGTATTCCAGCACCAAAAGGGGATACTGCTGCACCATTACAAGCATTAATTTTTGATTCTGTTTTTAATTCCTTTCGTGGAGTAATAGCATATTTTCGTGTACTGAACGGCACAATAAAAAAAGGGGATAAAGTGAAATTTGTAAATACCGGAAAAGAATATTATGCGGATGAAATAGGAATAATGCGGATGAATCCAGAAATACGTAGCGAAGTAAGCGCAGGCGATATCGGATATATCATTACTGGAATTAAAGTATCTAAAGAGATAAAAGTCGGTGATACGATTACGCAGGTTAGCAGACCATGCGCCGAAAGCATAAAAGGATTCGAAGATGTAAAACCGATGGTATTTGCAGGCATCTATCCGATAGATAATGATGATTTTGAAGAATTGCGAGATTCCTTAGAAAAACTGCAACTCAACGATGCGTCTTTAGTGTGGGAGCCTGAAACTTCATTGGCATTAGGATTTGGTTTCCGTTGTGGATTCTTAGGGCTTTTACACTTAGAAATAATTCAAGAGCGTTTGGAACGGGAATATGATATGACCATTATCACTACTGTGCCCAATGTAACTTATTATTGCCATACCAAACAAGGAGAAAAGATTACAGTAAATAATCCAACTGATTTACCGGACCCAACTTATATAGATTATGTAGAAGAACCCTACATTAAAGCACAAGTTATTACCAAACCCGAATACGTAGGCTCTATTATGAAATTATGCATGGATAAACGTGGAATCTTAAAAAACCAAGTCTATCTCTCTCCTTCTAAAATAGAATTACAATTTGAGATGCCGTTGGCAGAGATAGTTTTTGATTTTTACGATCAGTTAAAGTCTATTTCTAAAGGCTACGCAAGTTTTGATTACCACATGGCAGATTTCCGAGAAAGTGATTTAGTAAAATTAGATATAAAATTAAACGGCGAAAATGTAGATGCATTCTCGGCATTAATACACCGAAGTAAAGCGTATCATTTCGGTAGCCGGTTATGTGAAAAATTAAAAGAATTAATACCACGTCAGCAATTCGTAATTGCAATACAAGCTGCTATAGGCGCAAAAATTATTGCACGCGAAACAATTTCAGCAATGCGTAAAGACGTAACGGCAAAGTGTTATGGTGGCGATATTTCCCGTAAAAGAAAACTTTTGGAAAAGCAAAAGAAAGGGAAAAAACGTATGCGCCAAGTCGGCAACGTAGAAGTACCACAACAGGCATTTATGGCGGTATTGAAACTGAATGATTAGTATTTTTTTTGAACAACATGGTGGACATGATGTTCACAAAAGTAAAATACAGTTTTCTTAAACTATTAAGATTTCTAATATTTCCTCCATCGCTACAATATAGAATAAAAAAAAGAAGTCATCCAAATGGATGACTTCTTTACAATATACTATTTACTGCTAGTGTTGGCTAGCTTTTAAAGCTTTCACTGCTTCTGTTAATTTTGGTACGATTTCAAATAAATCTCCTACGATACCATAGTCTGCAGCCTTAAAGAAAGGAGCTTCCGGATCTTTATTAATAACTACGATGCATTTAGACTGATTGACCCCTGCTAAATGTTGGATAGCACCAGAAATACCGATAGCGATATACAAATTTGGACGGATAGCCACCCCAGTTTGTCCTACGTGTTCGTAGTGAGGTCTCCAATGTGTATCGGCAACCGGACGAGAACATGCAGTAGTTGCACCTAAAGCACCTGCTAAATCTTCTATGATGCCCCAATTTTCAGGGCCTTTCATACCTCTACCGGCAGAAACTACTAATTCTGCTTCAGGAAGTGGTGCAATATCTCCTGTTTGGCGGGATACTTCTTTTACTGTGATGCGGCTTGCAGCTGCATCGATTTGGATATCTTCTACAGTAGCTGTACCTGCGCCTTTAACTGCACCGAAAGAATTAGGAACAATTGCCACAACTTTTTGTGCTGTATTTACTTTTACGAAAGCAAATGCTTTACCAGAGAATGCTGTTTTTTTCACTACAAAATCAGCATCTGGCAAGCCTACTGCACCCGATACGATACCTGCTTTTAAGCGGGCAGAAACGATTGGAGCTACTGCTTTTCCAGTTAATGTTTGCGCAATAACTATAGTATCTGCGCTTGTTTTTGCAGCTGCATCAGCTATTGCTTTAGCATATACGGTAGCATCGAAATTATCGAATGCTTTATTTTCTACGTGTAATACTTTTGTTGCACCATAAACACCCAATGCAGCAAGTTCTGCATGGTCAACGGTACCTAATGCTAAACCTACGGCATCTTTACCGATTTGTTTTGCATACGCTGCGGCATAAGAAGCAGTTTCAAAACTTGCTTTCTTTACTTTGCCTTCAGCTACTTCTACTAAAAATAAAATTGCCATATTATATAACTTTTGCTTCTTCGTGTAACAATCGGATTAATTCTTCAGGATGATCTGCGGAAATCATTTTGCAAGCAGATTTTGCCGGAGGCAATTCATACTTCACAATGGAAGTTAAAGATGCCGCTCCTTGTGGGGCTACAACTGCTAAAGGTTTTGTTTTAGCACTCATAATTCCTTTCATGTTTGGAATACGCGCTTCTGCCATTCCTTTTGCTGCTGATAATACAAACGGTACATCTACTGTTAATACTTCTTTTCCGCCTTCTATTTCTCTTTCTATAGTAGCTGTATTTCCTGCCATATCTAATTTAGATGCGTAAGAAATAAATGGAAGGTCTAACAATTCAGCTAACATACCACCCAATGCAGAGCCGTTGTAGTTGATTGTTTCTTTTCCTAAAAGCACCATGTCGTAGCCGCCTGATTTTGCTACTGCAGCAATTTCAGAAGCAATTGCGAAAGAATCTGCATCGCCGCTCAAATCAATACGGATAGCATCGTCTGCACCTATTGCTAATGCTTTACGGATTACTTGTTCGTTTTCGGCTGGGCCTACGTTTACTACGGTAACGTTTCCGCCATTGGCTTCTTTTAATTCCAAAGCGCGTACTAGCGCATACCACTCATCATAAGGGTTCAGAATCCACTGAACTTTA
>CAZXRF010000029.1:0-45123 GCA_964642875.1 uncultured Chitinophagales bacterium
ATGGGAGAAAAAACTCCCATCATGGGAATTATATCGAATGATTAATTCAATAGTTATGAGTTTTGTAGTGTAATTATTTCGACATGGCATCCAAAGCAGAAGAGAAAAAACAAGCCTACACACTTTTTGTACATGGCGGATTAACGTTTAAAGAGATTTCAGAGATAATAAAGACATCTCGTGCTACGCTTAGTCGCTGGAATATAGAAGAGAACTGGGAAGCACAAAAGGCATCATTAAAAGTTACTCGTGAGAAACTGATACAACAATATTATTTGATGCTTGCAAAAATCAATGAAGATATTGCTGCTAAAGGCGGTGTGCCTGATGCTAAGGATGCCGATAAGATTTACAAGATACAAGGTACAATTACGGCATTAGACAGAAACTATGACTTAGCGAGTTATAATACGGTGTTGCAAGAGATGGTAACGTTTATCAATGATACAAACCCTGAACATGCAAAAACACTTGGTGCGTACATGCTTGATTTTATTAAGGAAAAAGCCAAAAAATTAAAATGATAACGCTGCCAAAAAATAAAAAGATAATTGCAAGTTTCGAGGACTTGCTTGATAGTATTGATAGTTCTACACCGCTTAATCTCAAAGAAACAAAAGCGGAAAAAGATAAGCGTATCAAATACCTGTTATCTGACTTTACTGCATTTTGTTTGTATTACTTCGATGCGTACTGTTATGCACCGTTTGGCAGTTTTCATAAAGAAATACAGTATAATGTTTTTGACGACCCTAATAATATTTTTTTAGAGCAAATGTCGAGAGGCTTTGCAAAGAGTACAATATTTGGTTTATTCTTACCACTATTTATAAAGTTTAACGGCAGGTTAAACGGTATGATTGTTGGTAGTGCAACACAAGATTTAGCTGCCGAAAAGTTAGCGGATTTACAAGCAAATTTACAAGCAAACAAACGCATCATTAATGATTTTGGCGAACAGATGTCTTACGGAAATTGGGAAGACGGTTTGTTTAAGACAAAAGATAATGTCGCTTTTTATGGCTTTGGTAAAACACAGTCGCCTCGTGGCGTTCGCTTTAAATGGAAGCGACCAAACTACGGTTTAGTAGATGACTTAAACAATACTCGTCAACTCAAAAATTTAGATATTGCTATTGAAGATAAGCGTTGGGTGCTTGAAGAGTTAAAGCCTGCATTATGGACAAGAGAGTGGTGGTTAGTAGTGGCACAAAATAAATTCCATGACAATACCGTTACTGCACTTTTAGAAAATGACGAAGAAGTAAAAACCAAATTACATCGTGTTAATATCTTAAATGAAAAAGGCGAAAGCAACTGGATTGAAAATCCTGATTTTTCTAATGAAGCTATCGAACAGCTTCGCATAAGTGAAGGCGGCGGTTTTATCCGTGAGCGTATGAATACACCATTTGAAGAAGGTACAACCTTTAAACAGGAATGGTTAGATGAATGGACTGATTGCAGTCAGACTGATTACGACGGCGTACTCATACATTATCTTGACCCTTCCTATAAATCTACCGACAAGAGCGATTATAAGGCATGGGTGCTGTTAGGTAAGAAAGATAAATACTATGACATCATAGACTGCTGGGTACGCAAAACCACCAGTACGGAAATGTGGCGACATGCATACGAAACGGATAAAGAATCTTTGACTAAAAATGAGATGACCATACAGCATTGTATGGAAGCAAACTTTATTCAGGAAGAGGTGCATAAAAAAGAATTGGAACGTGTCGAAGATGACGAAGGCTATCCGCTTAGGCTTTTATATGACAGGCGAAATAAAGACGGAAAATTTGAACGTATAGAAACTATGCAGCCATTATTTCAACGTGGTTTAATTCGCTTTAACAGTAATAAAAAACAAAGTACGGATATGAAATTATTGCGTACTCAGTTACTGGCTCTTGAAAAAGGAAGTAAGATAAATGATGATGCTCCTGATGCGCTGGAAGGAGCAATATGGATGGCAGACAGACACCAGCCACGACGTAACTCGTCCATGCGCTCAGGAAAATATACTAAAAATACAAGACGTTCAATTTAATTATTATGAAAACAACACCCAAAAAAATCGGCTATTTCCTTTCCAAGTGGGACGGACTTTGGTCGTTGCCAATTGCAATATTGGTATTCGTACTGGCTGCCTTATTTGGTCAGCAACTATTCGGTGTATGGTTTATACCAATGCCGCTGGATGATTTACACGCTGCTTTGGAAGCCGCCATTATTGTAATAGCCGCCAATACTATTACATGGCTTGGCTTAAGGTTTAACTTTCGCAGCTTGTACACATATTATTTAACCGATTCTAAAACAGAATTTAAACAATTAGCATCATGGCAAAAAATCTCATTACTGCTCTTTATGTATGTATTCTTTTTTGTGGCATTCCTGATAGTGTGGCACAATCTAACATCAGGAGCATCTATACTGCCGAATTAGGCGTTAGGGAAGCAACAGGAAAAAACGACGGTGTCCGTGTTGAAATGTACCTGAAACATGCAGGCGTTCCAAAAGGTTCTGCATGGTGCGCCGCATTTGTAAAATGGTGCTTGGATAAAGCAGGCATTAAAAATACAATAACAGCATGGTCGCCGACGGCACACAATAAAAACAACATCGTTTATTACAAACAGGTGTTTAAGAAGCAGCCGACTTATGGCGATGTGTTTACAGTTTATTTTCTTTCTATGAAACGTGTAGGACATACTGGATTCTTTGACGGCGATGCTGGCGGCGGTATGTTCTATACTGTAGAAGGCAACTCAAACGACAACGGCTCTCGTGAAGGTATCGGTGTTTTTAAATTAAAACGCCGTTATAAATCAATTTATTCAATCACTCGCTGGACAACACAATAATTATGTATATAGTAAAAATTGATTATAAGAGCCGTATCAGTAAGGAATTGCTCAACTTAATCCTGACTCGCATTGTAGCAGATGCTGAAGGCGAAGATGAGGCGGCTATACTTACCGACACCTCTAAGACTGCTGTTGATATGATAACAGGTTACGCCTGTAAGCTATATGATATTACACCTGAGTTCTCAAAAACAGGCACGGCACGTAATTATCAGATATTGAACTGGGCAATCAATATTGCACTTTATTTAATCTATCAACGCATAGAAGACTACGATGTACCAGCTAAAGTGGTTAAAAACTGGGACGATACTACCGAAGATTTGCAAAAACTGTCCGTCGGCAAGTTTCAAATCAACCTACCGCCTGCACCATCGGCTGACGGTGGCAATGGAAACAATGAAGGAACAGGTACAGGATTACGCCGAATTGGCTCGGCGACACCGAGAACGCACAAAATGTAATTTTTAAAACGAAAAGCAAAAGAGCCACCGTACTACCAAAATTCTAAAATCATTCAAAAAAACCGTTTAAAAAGCGTTTAAATGAGCAAATTTACAGACAAAATAAAAACCTATGCAGCTCCGTTGCTTCAAAGAATGGGATTGAGCAGCAATAATGCCACACCACCGCCGCCGCCACCGAACGGCAAAAAAAGAGCGAGTTACGCCATCAAATCAAAGCCAAAACGTATCGTTAGCTATGAGATTAACGACATAAAAACTGCACTTACCCTCGCTCTTAATCCTGACCAACCGAACAGGACAAAGCTGTATGAGATATATGATTACATACTGGAAGACTCACAGCTTTGGTTTCAGATCTACTTAGTGGCACTCAAAAAGATACTGGTTGAGCCGTATGCGCTTTACAGCAAAGGTAAGATAGATGAAGAGGCAACCAAGAAGATAAAAAAGAAATGGAATGAAAAACTTATCAAACACATCTTTGAAAGTGAGTTCTTTGGATTCAGAATGGTAGAAGCCATTGTAAATGGTGAGAATATTGAAATAGAACTGATACCTAACCAAAACGTTTGTCCTGAATATAAAATGATTTGGATTACCGATGCCTGGCAGAAGCCAAATATACCATACGAAGGCTTGGAAGATGAATTAAGCTTGTTATTCTTTGGCGATAAGAAAGATTTAGGGTCGCTGCGGAAAGCCGCCTACAATGTTATATGGAAGTATTACTCTCGCTCTGACTGGTCTCGCACAAGTGAAAAGTTCGGAATGCCTATCTTATCCATAGAAGCGGACACCAACAATGATACGGAAATAGACAGGCTGGAACAGCGAGCATCTACATTTGGCAATGATGGTTACATTGTCACGCAAAATGGCGACAAGGTCAGTATCATAGAAAAGAAAAGCGACAACTCTCATTTGATATTCTATGATAATATAAAATACTGTGATGAGCAGAACAGCAAAGTATCGAACGGACAAACAGGTACATCTGATGAGAAAGCGTTTGTCGGCGGTGCTGAAGTACACGAAAGATTATTAAACGAGATAATCTATTCACGCATGACAAACATTACTTATGAATGGAACGACCAAGTATTGCAGTTTCTTATTAAGCGTGGTTACATTCCGCCTACTATTGATGAGTTTAAGTTTGTCAATTTAGATGAGAAGAAAAAAGATGTAAAAGAAGAGACGGAAGAAGAAGCACCAAAACCACCAGTCAACAAACCAAAACGCAAGAAGTAATGTGTTACAAGCATATAGACGAATGTATCTGCAATGAACGCTTTGAACTTTCCAAAGAGAAAGAAAAAGATATTATTGCAAAGTATGACATTGCTGGACTGGTTGACGATTACATTAAACAGTTGTACAATGACCGTGAAGTACAGAATGCAACTAACAATAAATTATTTCATTCGGTTTACCAACCACTTAAAGAAGCCATTAATGAAGGCATGAGCCAAATAACCGCTAAGGTTGAATTTGGTACACCTAATTTTGAAATGCTTAAAAACCTGCAACACAACGTCGGTGTATTTGCTGCTTTCAAAAACCATTCAATGGTAAAAGAAATTGTTGCGTTGTTAAAAGACGAGGACGGCAACCTTAAACCATATAACAAATTCAAGCAAGATGCATTAAGCATAGATTCCAAGTACCGTGAGCAATGGCTAAAGGTAGAATATGACACAGCAGTACGACAGGCACGTATGGCGGCACAATGGGAGCGTTTCCAGCGCACTAAACACTTGTACCCTAATTTAGAGTATGTGCGTTCTAAAGCTGCCAATCCAAACAACGACCACCTGTTATTAGTTGGTATCATCTTGCCGATGGACGATGCGTTTTGGAATACACGCTATCCGCCAAGCCGCTTCGGCTGTATGTGTTCCGTAAAACAGACCGACAAAGCCACAACAGATATACCTGATAATTTGCCTGATGTACCAAAAGAGTTCGCCTTTAATTCAGGCAAAACAGGTCAGGCATTTTCTATTAAGAATACAGAATATATAAAATCAGCGACAGCAGCAGAAATGCCTAAACTTATCAAATTCGCTAAAGCTGAAGTAAACAAGGATATTATAAACAGCCTTGAATACCAAACGCTCTATGATAGCAAAAAAGGTGGTGGCAAGGTAGAAGTACATCCGCTTGCTATTAACAATTCTGATTACAACGAAGTGCTGGCAACAGCAAGGAGTTTAGCCAATAGTGGTAAGAAAATAAAGATACTACCTGATATTGTAGATACGCAGCTTCGTAAGGCATTATTGCCAACCGATAAAATAAAAGGTATTAAGAATCCTGACTATCTCATAGACAGTAACTATGTAACCGATTTAAAAAACATCAACGGCAGTTCGGAAACAACCATTCATAATGCATTAAAAAGCTGCCACAAGCAATGTGACAATATTGTCATGGTTATACCTGATGAAAACCCTATCAGCTATGAGAATGTATGCCGATGGACGAAAGGAAAGCTAAAATATGACGGCTATAAGAACTTTGAGAATGTATGGATAAACTATAAAGGTGAGTGGAAATTTTTAACAAGAGAAATGATTTTAAATGATAACGTCGGCATTAAAAGCAAATAGAACGCCGAAGCGTTCTATTTGGGTGAAGTTGGCTCTGTTTCCGATGTGGCATGCCTTCAACATCTTTGCAGTCAAACTGCGTATATCTTTAATTACGCTGTAAAATTAAACAATACTTTTTACTTATGCAAGTAACCGTGACCATAGATGGCGAAGAAGAATTTAAAAGAAAGCTGCAACAGGCAGCCGACTTTATTAATCATGACATCATGGATATTATCGGTATAGAAAGTATCAATCATTTTAAACAGTCCTTTGAAGATGAAGGCTTCACAGATGCATCACTTCAGAAATGGGAAAGCCGTCGAAGCAAACGCCTGACACGCAATGAACAAAAGACATTGAGTGATAGCGGCGAATTAGCTGAAGCAATGGACTACACGGTAAACGGACATGAGTTAATCATTACTAACGACAAGCCGTATGCTGAGATACACAACGAAGGTGGCGAGATTGCGGTAACACCAAAGATGCGGTCGTTCTTTATTTTCAAACATTATGAAGCCTTAGAACTTGGCAACAACGATGTGGCGGATATGTGGCAGGCTATGTTCTTTAGTGATGTTATCAAAGTTCCAAAGCGGCAATTTATAGGTGAAAGCGAAATGCTCAATACCAATATCATGGAAAAGATAGTTCGTGAATTAGATAGAATTTTTAACGCATAAATAAAAAATAACAATGGATGTTTTTGTAAGATATAAAGCAATTAAGCAGCGTTTAAACGGCGGTGGCGAGTTTACTGATACGTTCTCGGACGTATTCGATACAACAGGCTTGGATATTCCTGTGTTTTGGTACACAGGTCAATATCAGAAAGGAAAAGACAATGTAAGCTATGTAGCACCAGCCATCTATATTGAGATGCCAAAGAATTTGAAAGTAGATTACTTTCCACGCAAATTGCAGGTCGTAAAAGATGCTCAAATAAAGATACATATCGTATCAACAGCACCCTATAAAAGTATTGACAATGCTATGCAAGATGCAGCAGTAGAAAAACACATGAAGCTAAATGAAGATGTGCATGCCTTATTAAACGGCTTTCAGATAAAAGATGTAAACGGTCAGTTGCTGGCATCGCAGCTTATCAATATCAATGAAAATTCCATGAACTATATCGGCTCAACGGCTTTTACAATACTAACTTATAAATGTGAGTTCTACCATAAGGAAGTTTAAGAGGACAGGATATTTTCAACTGTCTTGGTAGCGAGAAAGAACAGGTCGGCAACTTCTTTGATTATCTCATGCGTGCGCCATTTAGCGCAACGACCTCTACTTAATTTAGTAAAGGTTTCTTTTATTGCCGCATTACGTCGTTCTATTTGGGTTTTATCTCGTGCCATTTCAAAAGAGATACGCACAAAAGTAAAACGGAAATGTTACACAAATTAAACTTTGTTTCAACTATGATGTGTGGAAGATTATATATTCTTAGTGTGTTGTTGCATTCTTACACAATCAAAATCAATGGCAAGTACAAAATATTCATTATCGCCAATGGTTATAAACTGTGATGTTTCAAACTTATAGTTACCTGCTGTTAGGTGCGCATGCGGTACGCCGTATTCTCGAGTATATGGGTCAATATTTTCATTTACTTTCAATTCCCATGATATTTCATTAGCCGTTAAATCGGATAAGTATATAATATAGATATTGCCTTTTTTCCTAATTAAATCACAGATGCTTAACGTTGTCATATACCAAATTTACAAACTTTTTAAATAATCAACATACACTTTATCGAATTGAGTTACTAAGGCTGGCAACTCTTTTTCGGTGTAATCGTTCAACGGTTTATGCAGATAACCGAATTTGACACACCAGTCGTTTATGCGTTTTATATTGGCTTTTGTTTTGCCATTTGCATCTTGGTATGTCCACGACATTTCATGCGCACGGCTTATAATTTTACGGCGCATGGTATTACAAGCATCTTGCTGATTAGATAATGATTGAAGCCTGTTTAAAAGCTGGTCGTATTCTTTGATGTTTAACTCTGATGTTTTAGTCGTTCGCTCGTTGCTAAACTGAAAAGCAAACATTTCTTTGTCTTCCGCTGTATTCATATTCAACCTGTTTAGGAACAGGTGTAATTTTTTTACCTTATGTAATGGAATGGCTGACATCTTACATTTTATTATAGTCGTTTAACCATGCTGGCTTACGTGCGGATAAATAACTATCAGGATACATTGAATTATACCAATGAGCATTGCGCTCTATGTACCGCTTATAAGCCTTTAATGACCACAAACAGCGTACTTTATTTTTTTTAGGCATTTTGTCCCACAGCAGCTTTGCACGTTCTTTATTTGCCTGCTTACCGCACCAGTTTTCCCAAAAAGTATCGAAACATAAATCTTCAGGAACTTCTAAGATGGTGATGTTTGGCTGCTTCTCAAAGAAAGCAATGCCATCCGTAGTGATTGGGAATTTTTCAAAGATACGGTTGATACCTGCATCAGATAAATCGGCACGAATCTCAAATGCCGATATTCTATTTTTTTCATCATAGACAAACTCTATTTCGCCATCGAAATTAGCACCAGTTAATATATAGCTTTTGCCTATCATACCTTTTCATATTTAGTGCTGCCACCGTCAGCACGGCGTATAAATTCATTTTCTGTAATAGGCATGTTGCGAAATATATCTGTAAGGCGTTTATCACTTAAATTGGCGTTTGAAAAATCAAAGCCAAGCAAACGACCATCTTCTTTAAAAGACAGCGTTAAATCGCCTTCGTTTGGCTGTAGATATACTTTATAGGTAGTCATTTCTTTGGTACATTTATAATGTCTGATTTTTTTATAGATACAACATCACCAAATGACATGTGAACATTTTGCTTAGATTCTTTGTGGCTGATTACTACTCTTGCGATAATAGTATTCTTATTTATTTTGGTAATGAAAAACTTATTTTTCTCACTACTAATAATTTGACCGATTCTGAATTCCATCTTATTTACCTTTATCTGCTTGTGAAAAATGTTGCTTCATTATTCTATCTTCTTGCGTTTCCTGTTGTACATAAATTGGTGGTTCGCTTGGATAGCGTATTTGTGTCTGAATAAACTGCGCATAAATCAGGTGTATCATTTCTGCGCCTTTTGCTGGCTGAATAAAGCCGCCTTTTACATTGCCAAGTATTCGCTCTACTTCGGTCTGAACTTCTCTGTATTTTGCTTGTATTGGTGTCATAATTTAATTTTCAGTTTCATCATAAATTGACCAACCATCATTAAACGCATAGTTACTATGGATATAATTCCAATAATATTCGCCAACAGGAAAACCACATTCAAAGTAATACTCATTCTCGTCAGAATCTAAATACATATACTCACCTATACAGTAATAATTGTGTTTTACTTTTTTACCTGCTTTCATTTCATTTATTGCCTCTTGGAGTGTCATAACTATTTATCTTTATAAGGAAAATAATCTATTGTATTAATGGTGGCTTTATCATCAGTATTAGCGTATAGATTTAGCGTTGTACTATTGCCACCAACCGAACTACAACTAATGTAACATTCACCAGCCGAAACAATTTGTAAGGTTTCGCCATATCTTTTTTCTATAAATTCACTAATTGCAGTCGCAATGTCTTTATGGATTAAACCATTAGGAAAAATTATCGGAAATGGTTGTACCAAATCACTATTAGACATTTCCTTTTGTAGCATTATATATTTCATAACTCTGTTTTAATTACCACATTGCGGACAACATGGAGTTATTGTATAATCGTACCACGAAGTGCATTGCTCGCACCATTGCAGTTCATTGAAGTTTAATGTTAGGTTTGCTTTCATAATTAGGATAATAGCATGTTTAAGATTGTCATTTTTTGTTCTATTGACAAGTTTTTAATTTCAGGTGTTATAACGTATGACGCACGATATTGCATTATGCTTTTAACGTAGCTTATTAAGTTCACAGGTATCATATAAACCAAATAAAATGGTAAAATAAGCAACATAATAATTAACCGATTGTGTATGTAATAACCACCATCAACTTTACTATATCTAATCTTATAGAAAATTAAAAAAGGTAGATGCTTTAATATCTTAATTGCTTTATTCATGGTATTAATTTTATTTTTTTTTGTGAATAATAATTTGAACCTGTGAGTGGAATCGAACCACCGACCTACGATTAACCGTCGCAAGCTCTACCGACTGAGCATTACACAGGCTACAACCGTTTACTTTTGCAAACGGAAATTTTACTACTGTTCGTCGCCTTCTTTAGCGTTGCCGTCAGCTACAGTTGTTGCAGCAGCTACATCTTCTGTAGTTGTTGCAGCAGCTGTGGTGTCTTCCGCTTTTTGTTCCGTTACATTCTCAGCAGCAGGCTCACCGTTTCCATTGTCGTGCGACTGGAAAGCAGCTTCTACCATTGCCATAAAAGAGATGGCTCGTGCTTTTGAAACATTGTTAACGGCTGCCATTGCATTGATTTCAGGATTGTCAATGTCCACAATCTCAATAGCGGCGGTTACGGTGTCATTGTCGGTTAAACCTTCCATTACTGGTGCAATCTCTTTTACTTTGCCAGCAATGACATTCAGGTTTTCCTGTGTGGCTTCCTGCCACTCAATTGACAATCTGTTTTGTGCAGGACTTTCTGCATCTTTCGTTTCGATAAATAATCTAATTTTTTCCATAATATAACTGGTGACCAGAGCCAGCGTGGTTAAGTTTTTGTTTTTGATTAATACATACAGCAGCAGTTCAAAAAAAATGGCAAACACCGCCGCTGTATGCTTTTGTTTAATAATTGCGCTAAATCATCTTTGCGCTTTGGTTCATCTAATTGCTTTATTCGCACTTATCTATTTACTTCATTTACCTACGCAGCTTCCAACGACCATTTTAACTCACGTACTGGTTCGGTATCTGCAAATACTTCGTGCTACTCTCGTGGTGGGATTGCTAAGGTGGCAGGAGTTGAACCTGCATCGCATATATAAACTATACCTTTACACTCAAAGCCTTTATTTATAGAACTTGTCTTGTTTACCGAGTACATTATATAGCAGTCACCACATCAACACCTTAGTCAACCATTGTGCTAACCATTCACAATGGAAATTTTCAATTTAAAATCAATTCACAATCGGCTTTAAAACAGCAAGCAAAAAAGCCGTGTATTTTTCAAAGAACTATTTTATAGGATAGGTATATTCTGTTTGGCACGTATCACAATAACTGGACGTTCGTAAGTCAAACCATGAACCACATTTTTTGCATTTATACCATATCTCATGATTAAGTTGTAGGCTTAGATTTTTCATCGTTTCTCTTTTTGTTTTTGATGCTTTGTATTTTCTTTTCTGCATTCTTACGGTTACGTGCTGCTACTGTTATACCATCAATAGTGAAAATATGAACACCTTGTTTTTGCATTTTATAAGCGGTTGCTTTCTGTAAAGCCACTTGTCGCTTACGTGCTGCTTGTGCTTGGTAAAGGCGTTTAAAGAAGTCACCAAATAACCTGATGCCGAGTTTAAACCATATTCGTCTTAATCTTTTCATGCTATTTATTTTATAATTCCAATTCGCTTTGTGTTGCACCATCAGGTATATTAACAGGCTCTGTTGGTACAGATGATATTGATTTGCTTTTGTCCCAAATAACAAAGGTTTCATTGCCACCATAACGACTGCGTGGATATGCTTTAAAAGATTTTACCTTTATTTTGATGTCGCACATATACTCAATATCACGAGCATACTGGCTCTTTGGCAAGTCGCCTTTACTCCAGCTAATAATAATAATTGCTTTGCGTGGACAGGCTTCTCTTATCAATTTATATTGGTCTGTTGATAAACGCATGTAGTCTAAGCTGTCAATTACTATTGCGCCTGGACTGTTACGGCGTTTCAGGTACTCGATAAGGTCGTCAACATTTCCTTTTTCGGCAAGTATAACCTTGCCGCTTACTTCTTTCATGTTATTACGGCTGAACGCTTCCTGTATTGACTTTGAGATACCTTCTTCATGCGACAGATAAAGAACTTTTGTAAACTGGCTTAAATACTTAGCGAATTTTACGCAATAGTCTGTCTTACCGTTGCCGCTTTCGCCTGATATAAGGCAGCTAAAATTCTTTTCAGGATTGCCTAAATGCTTCTGCCATTCACCAGCAAAAGCGTAGGTGTCAAAAGTTTTTTGGTCAAGCTGAAATATGCCGATTGTCTTCATGGTTTAGATAGATGCAATGTTTAGATTGATATTTTCCCACTCGCCAGCTTCATTCTTTTTTGAAAAAACGAAGTAGAATTTTTTAAAATCAGTAGTGAAGTTTTCACGAAGCAAACGACATCCTTCTTTCCATCGTTCGTCCTCAAACTTGTTTTCGTGTT
Source organism: uncultured Chitinophagales bacterium (assembly GCA_964642875.1). Lineage (GTDB taxonomy): Bacteria > Bacteroidota > Bacteroidia > Chitinophagales > JADIYW01 > JADJSS01. The sequence goes on from CAZXRF010000029.1 coordinate 12,344, forward strand.
TCAAAAACTTCATAACATTTGGATAGTTCATGTCGCCTTTTTGGTTCTTTTGCAAGAACGTCATCAGCATTTCGTACATCGTTTTGTTTTTTACTTTCATCTCACTTATCATATAATCTTTAATAAGCGATACACCTTTGTCGCACAACTCATTCCATACTGGAGCATTGTCTAACTTCCGTGATATGCGAAAGGTGTTATCTGTATTGGTTAATGTAAAGCCACCTTGCGAGGTTTTACGAATGTCACCGAATGAATCGCACAACTCTTTCATTTCGGTAAACGTGGTATCTACATCAGATTTAAACGTTTTTAAAATGCCGCTTAATCTGTCGGCTTGTGCCGCAATACGGTTAACTTTTTTGTTGCGTGTAGTTTCATATTGTTTTTTTTCTTTGTCACGTTTTGCGTTCTCAGCTTCTTTACGTGCTTTTAGTTCTTTCTCTAACTCTTCAATAGTTAGTTCTTTTGCTTGTGTTGCCATTGTTATTGATTTTAATTGTTTATAATAATTTTCTGTCTGTTTCGGTGATAGTTAGATGTATCAATCGTTTTTCATACACACTTGATGCTATTACATCTTTGAAGTATAAAGCAAATGCGATAGCTTCTTCAGGTTTATATTTCAAGGTGTATTTATCTTTAATATCTATCGTCATTTTGCGGATGCGTTTATACACGTTCAACAATAAAGCGAGTAATAATCTGTCTTCTATATCTTTAGATTCGTCTTTGCAAACCGTGCGCTCGTACATATCCAATACGGCGAACATTTCGGATTTGTTATATTTAAATTTCAGTTCCTTCATAGCCTTTTTGTTTTAATCGTTCTGCAATGCTGTTATACAAGTACATAAAGTATTCATCTTTAGTTTGTATTCGTGCTTCTGCGGTTTTTGATAAGTTGTAAAAACTTGTTCTGTCTTTTCCTATTACCTGCATCATGGTTGGCGTATCTATCTCTTCCATAGTTTTCTTACAGATGACTATATACACACGGTGCATCTCAACCATTATCATAGAGGCAGCACGTTCTTTGTTGTTTTTCACTTCTTCTATTGAGAAATTAAAGCACACTTCCCATATACGAGCGTACAAAACAAAGTCTTTGCGTTTCTGTGATGCGATAGATAGTTTTACGGTAAAACCAAGTTCTTTGGTTAATTCCTGTTCGGCTGCTTTTAATATTTCTTCTACTTTACTCATTTTACTAATTCTACTTTTGCTGTGATATTCATTGATTTTAGATACATATCATTCAACACTTGTTGCGGCATTTGTGGTCGCTGGTGGCGCACAACGCACCAGTTAAAGTGCATTAGTAGGTACTTTTCACACCTGAATTCTGCATCTACCCCATATAATACTTTTACAAATTCGTCCGCATCTCGTTTCTGCCAGCTATTGATAAACCATTTCCAAAACATCTCGCTTTTATACACGTACTCAATACCGATAGGGTCGTCGCCTAACATATTTTCTAAATAATCACGACCTATTTCTAACTGCATTTCTACATATTGCTCATGCGATAGTTTTGTAAGACGTAACACATTGCGCACGTATGCTTTGTTTCTTGCTTGTATTTCCTGTACGTGTGTCATTTGTTATGCTCGTTTGAGTTTGGTACACAATACTTTTATTCTGCGTAATGACAACTCACTTTCTTTAATGATTGAATCAACATTTGCCGTCGGCACATTCGCTTTTATTATCATTTCCGCTTGGCATATCTTAAATTCAAGTTTTTCCTTTTTATCTTTAAACTGTATGGCTTGGTGTTTAGCACCAAAGCGTGAGAATATCTCAGCATAGCCTACCTTTTTATTATGAATGGCTCTGTTGATTTTTGCTTTCAATCCATCAGCACCCATCATGTAGAAGCCGCACATATCTTCTAAATCATTCCACAAGGCTTTTATCTCTAAAAAAGCGGTGTAATCCAAATCGCCAGCTTCATCAAAAATGATAAGCGGTTTTTCCAGCGTTTTGATATAGTAAACCATATCAGCAATAACATCTACTATCTTACCTGTGTAGTCCACGCCAAACTGAGAGGCGATGTAACGTATGAACTTTTGTTTTGTCTTATACTTGCTGCAATCCACATAGACAACATTACGATGTGTGCTGGTATATACTTTTGCTGTGTGTGTCTTGCCTATGTCGCATTCGTCGCAAAATAAGCCTGCTGTACTTTCACGGCGGCAATACTCCAACTGCTCGGTGATGTAGTCAAATACTGGTGTTTCTGCCGTTATCCAGTCAGCTTTTTTGCTCAGTTGAACATCTAACATTCTGCCGATGCGAATCCACTCGCCATCGGACAATAAGCGTTCTGTCTTGCCGCTTTTCAATTGGCTGTAAATGCTTTTGTTTACGCCTAATTTTGTTGTGTGCTTGCCGTCACTACTAAAGTTCTCTCTATCTGATTTGATAGCCTTAATAATGCGTTGTTTTAATTCGTTTTCGATTGCCATTTTGATTTATTTATAGGTTAGTGATTGCTCTGTTTTTCCATTTATCTTTGTTTTTCCATGCATATTCAACCGCATTTTCGTCATCTACCCCTATGCTATCTATGCTTACATCTTCCGTATTTGCCGCTATTTCTCGCACATTTTTAGCCTGTTGAAGCGAGCCTTTTTGTTTACCGCCATCTATGAACATTGTTTTAATGGTGGTTTGATTGATAAGTGGCATAGCCACACTATCAATATTTGATAAACCATCCACGATGTGGCTTTCTATTTGTTTATTAAAGCCGTTTATTTGATTGGCGATGTGTTCGTGTTCTTCTGTGCGCTCGCTCAATGCTAATGGAATGGTTGGCTTTTGACTTACTAAATAACGCTGGCTGCCATCTTCATTTATAAGCAAAATATCGCTCATGTTATTTCTGTCGAATATGACATTCCAGTTAGTAAATGTCAGTTCTCTAAAGCCGATGTCTAAAAGGTTGTACGTGTACTTCTGATTAGCTATTTGTATGACGATACCTTTTCCTGTCAGCTTGTTTGTTTTCGGTTTTACTTCGCCGAAAATTTGCAGGTACACTTCACGGCTAATCTCTTGAACCTTACCGAGTGCTACCAATTCATTGAAACTATCCAGCCATGCCTGCTCTCTTGGTTTTCTGTATTCACCAATCAATCGCTCTATTTGCATATAGCCTTGTTCCAGCGTTGGGAATTTCTTTTTGTTGGCATCTAATATATCCGTGTTCGGTTGGTTTTCTTTACGGCTGGTTAAGTTATGACCTGATGTATTCGGCTCGCTTCTGAACACTTCATTATTCAATCGGTTGTTATGCGGCGCTCAATGGTTTTATCTTTCGGATTCTTACGCACACCTTTTGCCGTGTAGCGGTGATTGATTGCCACTTTATTGTAGAATGGTGTTAACGAACCGTTGCCGAAATTATCCGTTACCAGTTCATTGAACAAGTAATATTTTCCAGTCAATCGGTAAACGTTATCAACTGCATTCTTTATAGCTGATTTGATAGTGTCTGATGTTTCCGTCGCTATATGATAACCTACTATGTAGTCATTGAATGGGTCGTACACATATAACAATTCCATTCGTGCTGAGTAGGTGGTTTTCATTTTACCTTTATCCTTGCCTTCCTGTACTTCATAAGTATCTTGGAATAATAATTCAACCGTCCAGCCGTCATACTCATATAATACACCTGCATATTTTGGTTTATCTCTATCAACTGTAACACGCAAGCGGTTAGTAAACTCGCCTTTGCCTTTTTTAGCTGATGCAATAATCATGTCATTCTTTTTACGGTATAATGCAACCGTTTGTGGACTGATAGTAAAGTTCCATCCAAGTTCTGTAGCTACTATATTGAACTTCTTAGCAATGATTGTATCTTCTAAATTTTGATGTGCTGATGTTATTTTTGATAACACCGCAAAGTGTTCTTTAGTAGTAAGTTTTGCCGTATTGTTATTACCGAACTTATTACTAATTAAACTTTGATAGCCGTTTGTATTATACACACGCCAGCGTTTTTTAATGTTATCAGTTGTTTGCGGTAAGTATTTGTAATCGCCAGTCTTCACTATGGTTACAAGCGTTTCCCAAAACTTATCCATTGGCATACACAATTCTTTTTTAAGTACACGCTTGTTATCCATTACATAAGTAACCATGTTAAATAATTCAGCATGTCGTGTATATAGTTCAATATAGTTGACTGGCTTTAATGGTAACCTTTCGCCATTTGGAAATACATAATTTTCAAAGAACTGTAACGCTTTTATATCACGTTTAACTAATGCTCGCAACGGCTCTAATGCCATGTAGTCGTATGGATTGCCATATTTATTCTCAACCAGCTTTTTATAACCATCTTTCAAATCTTCATAACTGATTAACGACTTATCATTGCCATAGTCTATAAACACCCAACATCTAACTTTTTTTGTCTTTGCGGTTCTTATATACTCATCACTCACACCACATTCAACCATCGCTTTTTTAGTGATGTATAACTTGCCGTCTATATTTTTGAATGGGTGCTGCATGTTTAGTTTAGATATTTGAGAATAGACATAGTTCGGCATCTATCTGACAATGATTTACATCACCGTCCTGATCAGTTACGTCAAAGTAAACGGTCATGTTTTGCAGTTCGCCGTTATAATCGGTATGCTTTTTTGCACCTGCTTTTATCAACTCGGATTTGATGATTTCATCATCACCGAACGAACCTATTTGAAAAGTTACTTTTGCCATCTTGATATTGTTTTGGTTAGTTAATTTTTCCTACTTTTAATTCAAGTAACTTTCGACATCATCTAAAGTCATTTCCATAGTACGTGGAAAACTCGTGTAATTAGTTTCGCCGTTTTCATCTACGAAGCTAAAGATGTCGTGTATCTCAGTTTGTCTCACAAATTTGATTTCAGTTGCCATTTTGATATTGTTTTGGTTAGATAATTTTTCTACTTTTAATCCCAAGTATCGGCGGCGATTGTTCCGCCGATTACTTGGAGTTAGCATAGCGTGGAAGACTGCCAAGTGATACACGCTATGCGCTTTTATAACTGCACTAATTCTTTCACTTTCTGTAATAGTTTAGATTGTTCCTGTTCCAATAATGCATCTGCTAACTCTACCTGTTGTCCCTTTACCCCTGTAGCCTTGCGCTCGCCTGAACGTATTTTGTTGACCAATTCTGTACTACAGCCAGCACAGTACGCAACGTATGCGGTTGGTACTTGTATTTTTTTAGGACGTTTCGTTTTAGATTTGCTATATTTACTCATTAATTACATCTTTGCGGTACAATATTACAGAATACTGTATTATTATGCAAGTTTTTTTACATAATTCTGTAAATAAAATTAATGGAAGATATAAATAAAAGATTTTCAACATTTTACGAACACCTAAAAAAACAAGGTACAGTAAAGAATGCATCAGATTTTGCCAAAATTCTTGATGTAAGTAGTTCAATGATTACAGAATTCTCTAAAGGTAGGAGTAGTATTGGCACATCAATTATACAGAAATCTGTAAATAAATTAAATTTAAACTCTGACTGGCTTTTTACTGGTAAAGGTGATATACTCAAAGTATCACACAAAGAAGTTGGTACTTTAAGTAATAAAATATCACAGAAAGTATCACAGAATATATCACAAAGCACTCTAAATTTGGTCAATTTAGAGCCAAGTAAGAACTTAATACACATACCAATAACAGATATATCCGTAGCGGCTGGTGACGGTGCATTTAATAATGATACTATTGAAATAATGGACACTATACAGTTGCCTAAAAGCCTTTTAAAATCAGGCACTTACCTGTGTGTGCGTGTAAAAGGAAATAGTATGTCACCAACCATGCATGACGGCGGTTATGCTGTTATTCGGTTAATAGACAAGGGTAAATGGATAGAAGCAAAGGACGAACAAGTGTATGTTATTAGTAATATGGATGGAAACGCATACATAAAAAGGCTTAAAATGCGTTTAAATCAAGGCTTTGTCGTATGCATGTCAGATAATCCTGATAAGAACGCATACTCTAATTTTAACCTGCTCGTTGATGAAATAAACACGATTTGGCATGTAGAATGGTACTTTACAGCCAAATTGCCTAATATTCATAGTACCTACTACAGTAAAGTGACTGATTTAGAAGATGAAATGTGGGAAGTTCAACAGCAATTAAACCAAATTTTAAATAGATTATCATAATTGTTTAAATGCGGCGGTCAAAATGCAGGTTGAATTAAATAGAAATGAAAGCAAAAGACGTTTCGTTTTATTCCTGAAAATGGCTAAAATGTTTGTAACTCGTTGATTTTGCGTAATTTTTGCGCTTTTTATACTATTATGTAATTAGGATGTTTCGTATTACCCCCCTTACTTTATATTTCTTAAAAAAAATTGAATGAAATATTAATCAAGAACTTTCACTCGTACCTTATAAAAGTAAGCATCTGTACCATCGTCAAAGTTAATTTTGCCAGAATAAAAGTCGCTGCCTTGTGTAGTTAACCCCTCTGCTACTGTTCCTTTTTTACGTAAATAGTTGCTTTTGTTGGAATAATAAGAATCGTTTATACCAATTTCCATTACCATTATTCGAGTGCCTTTTTTTATACTACCTGATGCTGAAGAACTCGATGAACTTGGTGCTGTACTTTTTGAGAATGAATTGATCTTTTTCAGTTTTACTAAGTAAAAATAGGTGCTTTTGCCATTATTCAATTTAACACTACCAGTGTATCCTTTTTGGTCTGATTTATATTTCAAATCAGAAGAAGCAATTCCTTCTTGTCCTATATAGTCCTCTTTACTACCATAATAGCTATCATCGGGGCTTACGGAAATTACTCTTACTTTATCGCCGCTACTTATAGTCGCATCGCCGGTAGCTTTGTTCCACTCGGTATAGTCCTTCTTTACATCTTTATCATCATCAAAAAGTCCCCAATAATCCTCATCAGAATCTGAAGTAGAAACTTCTGAACTACTTGTATTTACTATAGGATTAGATACTTTTTCCACAGGATCTTTTGAAAATTTGGCTTTATAAAAATAGGCAGTACTCCCATCTTCAAACAAAAAATCGCCAGCATAAAACCCATCAGATTTCATGGTAAGATCGCCTTTATTAGGAGCACCCTTTTTACCTATATAATTAGATCTATTGCTATAATAAGAATCATCAGGGCTTAAATCCGCAACATATACTGATGTGCCTTTTGATATTGTTCCAGTAATAAATGTTGGAGTGCTTGTTTTGAGGGTAGAATTACCACTCGACAATACGGAGAGTTTTACTTTATAGAAATAATAGCTTTTACCATTTTCTAATTTAATGTTTCCACCTACATAGCCTGACTCATCGGGCGTAAGGTTTTCTGCTGCAATACCTGTCTGTCCTTCTATTTCAGAGCGACTGGAGTAATATGCATCATCAGAAGGTACTTCTATTACCTTAAATTTATCCCCTTTTGATATAACTTTCGTTGTTAATGCGGAAAGTGCGTTAGATGGTTTATAATTAATGAATGGAGATGGTTCGTTAGAAGTGGTTTTGGTGGATGATGTTGAATTGGTAGCTGCTGTTTTAACTTTTACGCTTGTAAAATAACATACCCTGCCAGAGGATAGTTTTAAAGCACCGGTAAAATATCCGTCGCCATTATTTGTTAGTTCACTCGATGCGGTTGCATCTTTCCCAACAAAATTTTCATTCTCTTCGAAGTAGCTGTCTTTTTCGCCGATTTCTAAGATTTTTACGCTTGTACCTTTGGTAATAGATTTTTGAGCATACGACATAAGTACAAAGCAAATACCGAACAAGAATAGTGTGTATTTTTTCATAATTTTATTTAATTATAAAATGAATTGAATTTCTCATTTAAGATAACCGAAAATTACACTGTAATTTTTAGAAAGTAACTACCTAATTGGTGGTATTTTATTACATTGTTGTATGCTGTTTTTTTGTAAAAAAGTAAATCAACATACTGGCAGACTGTAATAAACCGTACCCTGGTAATATTGATATAAGTGGAGCGTACTTGCGCTTGTTTCGCTACCTATGTATTAATGCAAAACTAAAACACCCAAGCGCACCACGCTGATAGCTGATTGGTAGGCTGTTATTTGTTTTTGTGGTGTTGGGCATATTATATGTGTTTGATAAAGATTTAATTTTTAATAAATATTCATACTTCGGCACTAATTATGCAAGTTGCAAACTTGCTTTATTTATGGTCACCAATTGGAACTTACTTCCGCACAAGTACACAACACATATTGTTTAACGGCATACTTGCGCTGTTGGGAAACACCATTTGTAAACATCAATAAGTTTGCTGTTTAATTTTTAACATTTTACTACTTGCTTTTAGCATAAAATGCGATAGTATTGAGATATTGAATAAGTACTCAATATATAAAATAAAGCTACAGTAATCCTCTGCCGGCTTTATTGAGTCGGTTATTATTTTTTAAAGATTTCATCAAAGAATCTAAAACGCCATTGATGAAATCTTTACTTTTTGGAGTGCTGTATTCTTTGGCAATATCTAAGTATTCGTTAATGGTTACTTTTACAGGTATGCTCGGAAAATATAGAAATTCTGACAATGCCATTCGTATTAAAATTACATCTAAAACAGCTAAGCGATCGGTTTCCCAGTTTTTTAATTTTGGTTCTATTTCTTGCTGATGTTCTTTTTTGTGGCGAATAGTTTCATGGAATAAATCGATACCAAACTGTTTTACTTCAATAAATTTATCTTTAAGTTTTCCATTTTCTAAATGTAGTTTAAGGGCATTTTTACTTTTATCTAATACCTCATAAACGGCATCTACCACATACTCAGCATCTTCCATCCAGTTGGTAAATAATTCTTCAATGATGGTAATAAAATTCTCATCGGATAATAAGATTTCATCTAAAAGATAACGAACTATTTTTTTGTCTTCTTCTAAATTAAACTCTGCATTATTTTCTAAATAGGCTTGATATGGTGCAGAAGCCACTAATTTTTTATACCAAGCTCTAATATTATCTTCCTCTATAAGTGATGCGATATTGGTATTTTTCACTTCCGTTAAAAATTCCTTATCGTTATTCAAATATTGGATAAGAATATTGCTTAATAATTTGGTATTAAAATTTTTGTCTTGCTCATTTTTAATATACTTTCCAGCTTTTATTTTTGCATCTACTTCCACAAAATTGGCGACTTCACGGATAGTATATAAGATGTATAAATATTGGTCTTTAACAGACAGGATACTTTTTTCTAAGTATTGTTCGTATTGCGAGGCAGAAGCAGAGGCTGTGCTTTCATAGGCATAGATGTATTGCATGGTTTTTATTCGGACGCTTCTTCTAGTAATCATAGGGACAATGAACTTTATGATGCAAAGATAGTTGTAATAAAAGAAATTCAAAAGGGAGTATTAACGGTTTGTGTTAATTAACGATTAATCATTAATAAATTAGCAATTTATAGTAATATTGCACTTCAATATTTTCAATATTATCAATTATGAAAGCACTCCGAGCCGTTAATAAATATTTTATAAAATACAAATGGCTGCTTCTTTTAGGTGTCATTTTTGTTATCACTTCCAATATATTTGGGTTATATACACCTGAATACATCCGATATTCTATTGATATTATTTCAGACAATTTGACTACTTATCATTTAGCGGATGGATTTAGTAATCAACAAAAATTTACTTCACATTTTTTTTATTACATATTATTCTTTGCTTCAATTATTTTAATTACCTCTTTAATAAAAGGGCTTTTAATGTTTTTTATGCGGCAAACAATTATAGTAATGTCTCGTAAGGTGGAGTATGACCAAAAAAATGAACTGTACCAACAATATCAACAGCTTAATACTTCTTTTTACAAGCGTAACAATACCGGTGATTTAATGAGCCGCATCAGCGAGGATGTTTCCCGTGTAAGAATGTATATAGGCCCTGCGGTAATGTATTTAATCAATACGGCTACATTGTTCATTTTGGTGATTACAGTAATGTTTAATATCAATGCATATTTGAGTTTTATAGTGCTCCTCCCCTTGCCTATTTTAGTATATGCCATTTACAAAGTAAGTGATATCATAAATGTAAAAAGCGAACAAATATCCATCGCCTTATCAGGGCTTACCACACGGGCACAAGAAGTATTTTCCGGCATAAGAGTAATACAATCATTTGCAATTAACCCACAAATCGAACAAGAATTTTACAAAGCAAACGAAGAATATAAAGCAAAAAATATATCCTTGGCCAAAGTAGATTCATTCTTTGCACCGCTAATGCTATTACTAATCGGGTTAAGCACGTTATTGGTGGTATATATTGGCGGCATTGAGGTAAATAAAGGCAGTTTCACTACCGGAAATATAGCAGAATTTGTCTTTTATATAAACATGCTTACCTGGCCTGTTGCCTCTTTGGGCTGGTGTATCTCACTCATTCAGCGGGCTGAAGCATCTCAAAAACGTATTAATGATTTCTTAGAAGATAAAAACGAAATCATAAATGTACCTAAAGTTGCTTTTGTAGATATAAAAAACATCTCTTTCGACAATGTAACTTTTACATATCCCGATACTGGCATACAAGCACTTACCGATATAAATTTCACCATTAACAACGGTGAGAAAATTGCCATAGTAGGGAAAACAGGAAGCGGAAAATCCACCATCGCAGAATTATTGCTACGCACTTACGATACCACACAAGGAAAAGTATGCATAAACCAAGGTGATATAAAAGACATAAACCTAATTGACTATAGAAATAAAATAGGATATACACCGCAAGACGTATTTTTATTTTCCGACACTGTAAAAAATAATATTTTATTCGGAACAGAGCTAAATACAGATAGTAAAAATAGTGACGAAGAAGTAAAAAAATATGCTGCAATTGCTCATGTACACAATGATATACAGCAACTCACTAATGGATATGACACTATAGTAGGCGAAAGAGGTGTAATGCTTTCCGGTGGACAAAAACAACGGATTTCTATTGCTCGCTCTCTAATTAAAAATCCTGAATTGGTAGTACTAGACGATTGCTTGTCGGCAGTAGATGCGAAAACGGAGCGTACCATTTTAGAAAATTTGGAAAAAACCCTAAAAGACAAAACAGTACTATTTATTACCCACCGTATTTTTTCTGTAATGAATTTCGATAAAATAATAGTGTTAGATGATGGTAAAATTGCTGAACAAGGAAACCATGCTACGCTTATAGAAAAAAAAGGAATTTATTTTGATTTATATCAACTACAACAAGCTTCCGAGCTCCATGAAGTATAGGTTATTAACATCAAAAAAACACATGTTAACTTCTAAATTTTTTCACGTCTTTTTTTTAGGATATTATTGTAATTAATAAAAATAATTGAAACGTGGAGAACGAAAAAAATTTTGACAAAAACGGAGTGTATTCCAAACGAGTTAGAGCAGGAAAACGCAGAACCTATTTCTTTGATGTACGTACAACAAGAGGAAATGACTATTACCTAACTATCACTGAAAGTAAAAAACGGTCAGACGATGAATCTTACGAGCGACACAAAATTTTCATCTACAAAGAAGATTTTGTGAAATTTGTAAATGCTATGCAAGAAACCGTAGATTATATTAAAACGGACTTATTGCCAGATTATGATTTTGATGCGCACAACCACGATTACGAGGAAGACAATGGAAACGAGGAAGAGCAAAAACGCACAAGCAGACCTTCAGATACAACTTCAGAAACACCATCGCAAACGCCTGCTGCCTCAACAGACTTCTCTCACAAACACACAGATGACGATGCTGAAAAATGGGATTAATTTCCTTTTTAAATACAATAAAAACAGCCTAAAACAGGCTGTTTTTTTTATTTCAACACATAAACAAGACACAAAATAGGCTACATCTAATTACGCTATATCTGCAAAATGAATTACTTTTGTAAATATGGAAATCACTAAAGAAGAATTGATATTAGATGCTCTCAAACATGAGGTGCCATCTTTTAGTGATTTCAGCACAATGGAGTTGGCCGATTTTTTAAATGACTATCCCGAATATAGTCAGAAAATTATTATCACATTAGAGCCACACCGAGCAGTAAAAACACTTAAATTTTTAGATTTAAAACTACAAAAGAAATTAGTACACACACTTCCTTCTAACAAAGTTGCCGAGTTGATTCAGAATATGCATTTCGATGACCGTACCGCATTACTCAGTGAATTAACCAGTGAATCAGTAAAAAAATTAGTGTTGTTTTTGCCCCACGACGACAGAATAGAAACATTAGCCTTATTGGGCTACCCAGAAGATAGCGTAGGGCGATTAATGAACCCAGATTATATTGAGGTAAAAGACTACCATACCGTACAAGAAGCATTAAATAAAATAAGAAAACTTGGGCGAACAATAGAAAATATAAATTTTATTTATATCATTGACGATGCCGACAAATTGATTGACGACATTAACTTAAAAGAACTGCTCATTGCCGCCCCAGATACAAAGCTCAATGACTTAATAGACAGAAAATACTTGGCGTTACATGTAAATGACGACCAAGAAACCGCAGCATCTGTATTCCGTAAAAGTAATAGAGCGGTATTGCCGGTAATAGACAATAAAGATGTACTATTAGGCATCGTTACTGTTGATGACATTTTGCGTGTAGAAAGTGAAGAGGCCACCGAAGATATCCATAAAATTGGGGGAACGGAAGCATTGGACGAGCCATACATGAGCACAGCATTATTTGAGCTTATAAAAAAACGAGCCGGATGGTTAGTGATATTATTTTTTGGCGAAATGCTTACTGCTACGGCAATGGGATTTTTCCAAGATGAAATCAGTAAAGCCGTAGTATTAGCATTATTTATTCCATTAATTATTTCGAGCGGAGGAAACTCTGGCTCTCAGGCATCTACATTGATAATTCGAGCAATGGCATTAGATGAAATCACTTTTAAAGATTGGTGGAGAGTGATGCGGCGCGAAATATTATCGGGTTTAGCTTTAGGGGGAATATTAGGAATCATCGGATTTTTACGAATAGCAATATGGTCAATGTTTACTCCAATTTATGGAGAGCATTGGTTTTTAGTAGGACTCACCGTTGCATTTTCATTAGTAGGTGTAGTTTTATGGGGAACACTTTCCGGCTCCATGTTGCCCATTGTACTAAAGCGGTTAGGTGCAGACCCTGCCACATCCTCTGCTCCATTTGTTGCAACTTTAGTAGATGTAACAGGACTAATTATTTATTTTGTTTTTGCCTCATTGTTTTTACATGGCACCTTGCTTTAAATCCACGAAATTTGAATCAAATTTGTAAAAAAACGCACACAAACATAACTTAAAAATAGCGTATAGTTTTGTACCTTTGCGGTTTAAATAAGATATTACTCAAAAATTAATTTCAACAAATAGATATGGGATTACAATGTGGCATAGTCGGATTACCCAATGTGGGAAAATCCACGTTATTTAATGCTGTTTCCAACAATGCTAAAGCACAAGCCAGCAATTATAGATTTTGTACAATAGAACCCAATGTAGGATTGGTAGATGTGCCCGACAATCGCTTAAATAAATTAGCAGAAATAGTACAACCAAACCGAATTGTACCCACCACCATTGAGTTTGTGGACATCGCCGGCTTGGTAAAAGGGGCTTCAAAAGGCGAAGGTTTGGGGAATAAATTTTTGGCAAATATAAGAGAAGTTGATGCCATTATCCATGTAATACGCTGCTTTGAAGATGAAAATATATTGCGAGAAGAAGGTGCTATTAATCCGATAGGCGATAAAGAAATTATTGAGACAGAGCTGCAATTAAAGGATTTAGACAGCGTAGAAAAAAAATTATCTCGAATTCAAAAACAAGCGCGAGTAGGCGGCGATGCAAGAGCGAAACAAGAATACGATATATTACTACAATGCCAGCAATGCCTAAGTGATGGAAAAAATATACGCTCACTAAACCATAGTAAAGAAGATAAATTAGCCTATTCCGATTTATGTTTATTAACCGATAAACTTGTTTTATATGTAGCAAATGTAGATGAAGCATCTATTTTAACCGGAAATAAATATTCTGATGCCTTGCAAAAGGTGGCAGCAGCAGAAGGGGCTGAAGTAATTATACTCAACAATTCGGTGGAAGCACAAATTTCTGAAATGGAGCAAGACGATAAGGCTTTATTTCAATCAGAATATGGGCTAACCGAACCTGGCTTGAATCGATTAATACGTACAGCTTATAAATTGCTCAATTTAATAACCTACTTTACTGCCGGAGTACAAGAAGTACGTGCATGGACCATACATGAAGGCTGGAAAGCCCCACAAGCGGCGAGCGTTATCCATACCGATTTTGAAAAAGGGTTTATAAAAGCGGAAGTAATAGCTTATGATGATTTCATCCAATACAAATCGGAAGCAGCCTGCCGTGAAAATGGTAAACTGCGTATTGAAGGAAAAGAATATTTGGTGAAAGATGGCGATGTAATGCATTTTCGGTTTAACGTTTAACAAACTAAGCATTGCAACTATGAAATAAAATAGTATCTTTGCCAATCAATTTTTTAATTATAAAACTCATAAATTAAATATCATGGGACGTGGTGATAAAAAAACCAGAAAAGGAAAAATTTTTGCAGGCTCTTTCGGAAAATCAAGACCGCACAAAGTAAAAAAAACAACTGTAGCAGCTCCTAAAAAGGAAAAAGCACCAACTAAAACTAAAAGAGTAAAAGCTGCAAAGACTGCTGAATAACACAAATATCAGATTTGATAATAATACAATAGGCTGTCCTTTCGGACAGCCTATTCTTTTTACATGAAAAAACCCTGATAGAAACTATCAGGGCAAAACACGCAAAAAGATACGATGAATCTGTAGATTGAGTAAGTTTTGGGAGAAACTATCATCGTATATCTTATATAGAAGCAGTTATTTTTCTGCTCTATTTCTTTCATAAAAACAATACCATGTAGTGATAAATAATACAATCATCATTAATATTTCACGGTTTTCCATAGTTATTTGGTTTATATCTTAAAAGTAAACCATTTATAAAACATCATAAAAAGAACTTTTTAAACGGTAATTAGAGTGATTAAACGGTAATTCTCTAAAAAATAAAGTTTGCTTGTTTAAAATAAACGAAGCAAACTACTTAATTGTAAAAAATATGTATGTTTTATGGTCATGGTGTTGCTCAAAATTCGAAATAAATAATGGCTTAATCAATACATACTTTTAATAAAAAATTGGATATTTACAATATAAACATCCCTATATTTATGTAGTGAAAATTATGACTATTTTTGCCTCTGCTGCTCTTGTAAATCTTTAACAACGCTATGTACCATATTTTCAGCACAAAATGTACCTAATGTAAGGTATTTATTAACAAAATTTTCTTTCATTCCCATTAAATTAAAAATTTGTTTAGCGGTATATCCTTGATGATAATATTTCTCTACTACTCCTGAAAAATCTTCAAAAAATTGTAATTTATTTTTAAGATGCTGCTTCCCATTACGAGTTTTAGGATTATGCGAACAGAACAAAACATCAAATTCCAACGCAATCAATTTTTTAAGTGATTCTATTTGCGTGAGTAAACTTTCAAATGAAGCAAAATATTTTATTTTGTCTGCCACATATAAATCACCAGAAAACAACCAGCCTTTATTGGGCTCGTAGTAGCAATAATGATCGGTGCAATGCCCTGGTGCATATATAGGATGTAAGGTATAATCTTTAGTATAAATAATATCACTTTCAAATAATGGCTTCAGATGTGCTTCTCCCACACTGCCGCTTAACAACCTTGACAAAGGCGATACTTTTAATCCATTTTTTAGGATCTTTACACATTCTGGATGTGCGTATGCATCAACATTCAAGGTATCCATTAAATACGCAGCATTGCCACTATGATCTTCATGATGGTGGGTAAGAATAATTCTTGAAATCGGGTGTTGCTGTACTACTTTTTCAATGTTGCTTCTATTCAAACTTTGTGCAGTATCTATCAGTACATCGCCTACTACAAAAGCATAAACTGTTTGAACATTACTTCCTAATCTATATACACTGAAACGATAATAATTTACACCGTCGAACTCATAATTAAATTTTCTGATTGCCATGCTGGATGTTTCATTTATTATTAGAATCTAAAAATACTTGATAACTGCATATAATATTGTAAAAAAAGTTTTTTATATTGTTAAATAAATCTCTGAAAATGAAGAAATATATTATTGGTGGCAGTATTTTATTGGTGTTAGTGGCAGCTATTACTTTTTTTATTACCAAAACAATGATGCTGATGCAAATTGACAAAGCAGTGCAAATTCATATCAAAGATCAAATTCCGTTAGAAGCAAAAATAGATAGTAGCGTTTTCATCTCCCTGTTAAATGATTTGCAAACGCAAATCAGAGTGAATGACAAATTAAAAATAAAATTAAACGAACAGTTTGACGTTCCGTTAAAGATGAACCTTAAAGTACCTTTAAATACGGAAGTTTTCATGGATCAAGTGCTTGATTTGAAATTTGATTTACCTGTAGATATAAATTTAGATCAGAATGAAATGCCGCTAAAAAACTTAGTTATTCCATTCAATAAAAAATTAAATATCAATGATTCGTTAGCGGTAGATTTTAATATCCCTTTAGATACAAAAATCAGAACAAATTTTAAACATTTTTTCAATATATCATTGCCTGTAAAAGCTACTATTCCTGTGAAAGTAAATATACCTGTAAACCAACCATTACAAGTGCAAGACACATTAATTCTTAGTATGCAAGATTATCATATTCCATTAAAAACAACGATACCGGTAGTGGCTAAAGTACCAATAAAACAAATGGTAAAAATACAAGGTGAATTAATGGTACCTGTAAGCCAAACAGTACCTATAAATTTAAGTAAAGATATTTCTGCTCCGGTGCTTGAGCCATTTACAGCTACGGTAAAAACTACAAATGATTTGCAAACAAGTTTTAAATCATTATTACATACGAATGCTACGTTTTCTCAACCACTACGCGTTGTTGAAATGGATTCACTACGCATAGAACCAAGCAAAGTAAAAATTATGGTGAAGTAAGCAGGAAAATCTATTGGTTTAAAGTTTCGAACAATAATAATTGTTCCTCTCCTTCCATAATGATTTCTTTGTAGTTTAAACCAAGTTTTTGCAATAACTTAATGGAACTTGAGTTTTGCGGTAATGTAATTGCAATCACTTTTTGTATGGATTCAGTTTCACAAACAGTATCCAAATATTTTTTTGAGGCTTCGAAAGCATAACCTTTATTTTCATAAGTCGGCAATATGGCAAATCCAATATCAGGATACTTATAATCCTCTCTAAATAAAAATGTTACAATTCCAATTGGTATCGCAGTGCCTTTGAGTTCGAAAATATGATAGAAATAATTCGGATTGCTGCGTATTTTTTGGATATACTGTTCGCTATCGTGTATGTTATTAATTTTTCTATCTCCAATATATTTTATCCAACCTGCTGAATTAACTAAAGACAAAATAAATTCTGCATCTTGCAGACACATTGGTCTAATTTTTAGTCGTTCTGTTTCTGTAGTCTTAAACATGTAACTTCTTTTATTCCAAATTTAATTTACAAGTATTTCATCTGCTAGTTTATCTAAAAAAATGTATAACCTTTCATTCATATCATTATAATCAAAATGCCTTATTTCGTTAGGTTTTTGAACGAATTTATGTACCGTATTATTTAATAGGAAATTTTCATCTTCGGCAATTAGCAACTCGACAACTTCTGGTGTAAATTCTGGATGACATTGAAAACCATATACTATATTCGAGTAAGCAATAATTTGTCTAGGACAGCCATTACTCGTAGCTAAAATCTTGCAGTTTGCTGTAAGACCCGGCATATCGCTATGCCAATGACCAACATTTACTAAATTTCCAAAATGATTTATCTTATCATCATTCAAGCCATCTTGCGTAAGTGCTATCGGTAGCACACCTATTTCTTTTTCGGGGCTATGCTCGTAGGCTGCCCCTAATGCTTCTCCTATCAGTTGCGCACCTAAGCAAGCTCCAACAATAGCCTTTCCTGCTTGTATCGCTTTTTTTATCAAATTTATTTCAGCTTGTGCATCAAAATACGGGCATTCTTCTTTAGTTGTACTTGGGCTTTGCGGGCCACCCATTACTATTAACAAATCAATAGTGTCGATTTCATTCGGCAAAACCATATTTTCAAATACTTTCGAAAAACTCACATTATGTTTTCTACTTATCGCCCAATTTAAATATGCTCCAGGTGCTTCAAAAATCTCGTGTTGTATAAAATGGATATTCATAATTACTCGTAATAAATAAGTTTTTATTGATAATTAATAAAATACAAGTTAAGGATAAATATTACTGCAAATTGTATTTATACATATCAACATTCAGTTAATTTCACATACTACTAAACTTATTTCATTATTGTACAAAGTCAATCAATTACTAATTCTAAGTCATCATTAGTCCGTCCAAATTTAGTGTTTTGTTTTTGAATTTTATTGTCAATTTACAGCTATTGACTTTTATCTAAAAATAAATATTAGTTGATAGGTTATCGTTTATGTTTTTACGAACATGTTTCAAATGATACGAGTTAATTTTACTTATTTCGATTTTTATTTTATTTATTGGTATTCGCGATATTACTATGCTAAGTTCAAGATGTATGTGCTTACACGGTATGTTGGGTTACATATAAATCACTTTTTCTATAACCATATTTTTAATTTTTAATTTTTAATTTTTAATTCTTAATTCTTAATTTCTCTTTCACACTATCCACTACATCATAAACCATTGGTATTAAATACACCGTCAATGCTAATGATGAAAGCAAACCGCCAATAATTACCCAAGCCAATCCGTTTTTCCATTCGGCTGCTGTTCCGCTAGCTAATGCGATGGGCAACATACCAATTGCCATTGATAAAGTGGTCATCAAGATAGGTCGCATTCTTTCTTTTCCAGCCGTAATCAATGCTTCTTTGTAATGTTTTCCTTCGGCTTTTAATTGGTTGGTAAAATCCACAATCAAAATTGAATTTTTTGTTACTAACCCCATCAACATTATCAATCCTAATAAAGCGAATAAGCTTAAATTGCTTAACGATAAATTCAAGGCTAAAAATGCTCCGATAGCAGCAACAGGAATGGCAAATAACGCTACAAATGGATAAATATAACTATCGTATAAAGCAACCATTATCAAATAAATTAGTAAGAATGAAATCATCAAAACCGACCCTAACGCTCCGAAACTGTCATTTTGCCTTTTAATATCACTTCCCCAAGTCATTTGTATGCCGTTGGGCAAAGGATTATTTTTGATGTAAGTAACAACTTCGTCTGCAACTGTCCCCGAAGGTCTGCCAAGTGCATCTGCAGTCAATGTAACGGCTGGTTGTCTGTCTTTTCGCTCTAAAAGTGAGGGCGAATTATCTCTTTCAATATTGGCAATTTGCGATACTTCAACAGGAATGCCCATCGGATTAACGATGTTGAGTTGTTTTACATCGTCTTCGTTTTTGCGACTGAATTTATCTAACCAAATACGAACGGGATATTCAGTTCCGTTTTCGGTTAAGGTGGCATCGTCATTTCCTGTAAATGCAGTTCGTAAATTCATTCCCACATAAGCGGTATTCAATCCCAATCGTTGCATTTTATCTTTATCTGGAATTACTTTCAATTCGGGGCTTCCTGCTTCAACGGATAAGCGTACATTATCTGCTCCTGAAATATTTTGAATAACTGCTTTTAAATCATTTCCAGTTTGCATCACTTGGTTTGCATCGCTCCCACTCAAAGTAATTTCAATGGGTGCAGAGCGTGGAATTAAGCCCAATGCCATCATAGAAAAATTAATACCCGAATACTCTTTTTGTAAGTCGTTTCTCAATTTCCTCATAAATTCTTCGGTAGAAATTTTCTTTATTCCAGCTTTTTTTAATTCTTCATTCTTCATTTTTAATTGAATAGTGAATTCTGTTTTATTTGCTGAACCTACGCCCAAACTTCCAATTCCTGTACTGGGTCCACCAACATTACTAAAAACACTTGCCACTTCGGGTTGCTTCAAAATATAAGTTTCAATTTTATTAGAAATCAAATTGTTTTGCTGAATGGAAGTGCTTTTATCAAATTCTAAAGCGAACCTAAATTTCCCTTGGTCGCCAGTTGAAATGAGTTCTTTTCCGATAATTCCCTGCTTCATCATAACTGCCGTTCCCACGAAAAGCAACAATACAAATCCTGTAAAAATGAGCTTATGGTTTAAAACCCAATTTAAAGTTTTTCCGTACCAAGCGATAAATTTGTCTAACTGATGTTCAAACCAAAGTAAAAAGCGATTAAAAAAATTGGTTGGTTGTAAATCTTCTTTTTTTCCAATGCGTGATGCCATCCAAGGTGTTAAAGTAAATCCTACCAACAAACTCGTTAGGGTAGAAGAAATGACCACAACTGAAAATTGTTTGAGCATATCGGCAACAAAAACTTGCAAGAATAAAATCGGTAAAAATACCACCACATCAACCAAAGTAATTGACAAGGCAGAAAATCCGATTTCCATTCGTCCATCCATTGCTGCCGTTCTTTTTTCTTTGCCCATATCCAAATGGCGTTGGATATTTTCTAAAACTACTGTTGCATCGTCCACCAAAATACCGATGATTAAAGACATCGCCAGCAAAGTCATCAAGTTGAGCGTATAACCCAACAACCACATTACGGCAAAGGCAGTTATAAGTGAAGTAGGAATAGCAACCAAAACAATGAGTGAATTTCTAAAACTTCGTAAGAATAATAACATCACAAACGATACTAAAATCACGGCTAAAATCAAATCAAACACAACCGAATTAACCGCTGCAATAGTGTTATCTGTACTGTCATCTGTAACGATGAATTGTACATCCGAACTTGCATTTTGTTTTTCTATGGATTGGAATTTTTCTCGAATTAATTTTGAAACATCTACCGCATTCGCATCACCTTGTTTTTTGACCATTAAACCAATTCCTGTCTTTCCGTTAAAACGACTGTATGAAGTTATTTCTTTAATTCCGTCTGTTACTTCGGCAATATCTTTAACATAAACAGGGCTGTTTGAAAAAGGCATTGCTATTTGTACATTCTGAACATCTTGAATAGTGTTGAATTTTCCAACTAAACGAACGGAATTCGTCTCTGTATCTGTTTGTAGTTTCCCTGCTGGTAAATCAATTCCCGAACGATTGACGGCTTCAACGACTTGATATAAAGATAATTTGTAGAGTTTCAATTTTTCTTTATCAACCTTAATTTGAATTTCTCTCTCTTCTCCACCTAAAATAGTAATCTCTGCCACGCCTTTCAATTGCTGGATTTGTGGCAGATAGTCGTCTTTCATTTTTTGATAAAACTCGGTTGGTTTTAAATTGCTCATTGCACTTACCGACATAATTGGCAAATCGTTGGGCGATACCTTACTCATTACTGGGCTTAAAATATCTTTTGGCAAGTCCTTACGGATGTTATCAATATAGCGTTGAGCATCTTGCATTGTTTTGTCCAAATCTGTTCCATATTTTAGGTTGGCAATGATGATAGATGCATTGGGTAATGATTTTGTAACCAAATAGTCAACACCCTCCAAATTGGAAAGTGCATCTTCAATTTTTCGGGAAACGGAAGTTTCCACTTCGTTGGGTTCTGCTCCGGGATAAACAGTTCGGATTACGACAACTGGTTGATTAAAATCAGGCATTAATTCATAGCTCAAATTTTTATAACCGATAATTCCCAGCAAAGCAAATACGCTGAAAAGAACAATAATTAGCGATGGGCGTTTGATTGATATTTCTGTGATGTTCATTTTGTTCAATTAAAAATGAAGAATGATGAATTAAGAATTGTTTTGCTTGGTGGTTAGCAAAATGGATGAAAGTATTTTACACAATTCTTCAGCATCATCTAATAATGATTTTGATAACTTTTCATCTAAATAATCAGTAGCAGTAAGAAGATTTAACCAATATTTTGTTTCTCTTGCTTCTTTATACGAAATGGAAATTTTAGCGATAAAATCTTTTTTGGATTGCCCACCTGTCGCTTCTTCCACATTCGCACCAATGCTTGTCCCTGAACGAAGCAATTGTTTAGAAAGCACAAACTCTTTCTTTTGTTCTGTTAAGTATTTATAGGCATTCACAACCCTTATTGCAAAAGCAAAACTCTTTTGCTGAATTACATTCTCTTTCATATTCTTAATTCTTAACTCTTAATTTTTAATTCTTAATTGCCACATTTGCTCCGTCAAACAGATTTATAAAACCGTTCGTTATTATAATGTCACCTTGATTTAAACCACTTGAAACAATAGTTTTATTCCCGATATTTTTTGAAATTGTAATCGTTTGCAAAACTGCTTTTCCGTTTTTTACTACATAAACCTGTGGACTATTTCCCTTGTTTATAATGGCAGACGAAGGGATAAGAATACCCTGTTCAGTGTTATTTGCAGACAATTGTACTTTTCCAAACATTCCAGATTTTATGTTTGATTGTTGTGTATTAGCAAGCTGAAATTGCAAAGGAAAACTATTGCCCATATTGGCTTTGCTTCCAATCATTGTAAGTTTCCCATAGAGTGAAATGTCTGAAAACACATCTGCTGCAATGGAATATTGTTGCCCAATTATAAATTGCTGTAAATCTGTTTCGGGAACATTTACTGTAAATTTAAGTGTGCTTATATCGGTGATTTGCAACAAAGGAACTCCGGGTGCTGCAAAAGCTCCAATTTCACTTAATTTTGCTGTTACAACACCACTAAATGGGGCTTTGATAGTTGTTTTATTGATTTGTTCTTGCAAAGTTGCTTTTTGTACTTTTGCAGATTTTAAACCCAACTTTGCCTTTTCCAATTGAACGCCTTGCACGGCATCGGCTTCCGTTAAAATGGTATAGCGTTTTACATCATCTTGCAAACCTTCAATTTGTACTTCAACGGATTGTAATTGTAATTTCAACAAAGAATTATCCAACTGAATGAGTGTTTGTCCTTGTTGAACATAACTGCCGACATCTACTAAAACAGCATTGATTTTACCTTGTGTTTCAGCACTTACTTTTGTTTCCTTGTTGGGTTCAAATGTTCCAGTGTATGTGATTTCTTCATTTAAACTTCTTAAACGAATAGTGTCCACATCAACGGAAATTGGTTTCTCTTTGTCATATTGATATACCTTACTTTCCGTTGTTTTTTTATTACTTGCCAATTTGAATATTATCAAACCAACCATTGCAATACCTGCTATTATCCAGATTATCTTTTTCATATTCTTAATTCTTAATTTTTAATTCTTAATTGAAATAGTTCCCGTTAATTTTTTGAATTCCAAATCAGCTTTTAAAAAGTCAATTATTGCGTTTAAATAATTTTGTTGTGCTTCACGCAAAGCATTGTCAGCCAATAAAACATCGGTCAAACTTGCCGTTCCCTGTTTTTGTTGCAGTATGGTTTGATCATAAATTGTTTTGGCTAAATCAATTTGATTTTCTGTATTCGTAATGGTGTTTTGGGCAATTGTCCGTTGACGAATGACATTCTCAATTTCCATTTCATTTTTTTCAGAAATGAGTTGTGCTTGCAATTCATTATTATTGATTTCCAGTTTTTTCTGATTGATTTTTCGTAGAGCAACAGTACCATTGAAAAGCGGATAACTTAATTGTATTCCTGCAAAGCCGATTGGGTAAAATTTCAGAAAATCATTGGGCGATTTATCATATCCAAAACCTGTTGTTCCATAAGAAGCAATCAAATTCAGTGAGGGCAGAAACCTTGATTGATTCAGCGTTTTTAGTTCACTTTTCAGGAATTTATTTTGGGTATTGATTATTCTTAAATCCAGTATATTTTCTTTATTATTTTCTGTTAATGTTTCCTTTTCTATTTCAGAAACAATAGTGATTTCTCGCTCTAACGAAATACCGATATTCAATTTCAGAGCATTCAAAAGTAAAATGTATTTGTTGTTAGTGATTTCCTTTTGTGTACTCAACTGTTCTGCCTGCAATTTTACTTTACTCACATCTGTTCCCTTTGCCAATAGCTGTTCTTTCAACAGTTCTATATTCTTTAATAGTTTTTGGGTATTCATCATATTGCTTTCTAAAAAATCCAATTGATGTTTTAGAATTTGAGTATTGTAATACAGCGTTATGATGTCAAATAAAACTTGTTCTTCTGATTTTTGATAATGCAATTGAGTCAATTCGTTTGCAATTTTTGTATTCTCAATTGCGCCGTAAACTTGCGGATTATACAAAGGCATAGCCAATTGAATAGTTACATTGATGTTGTGCGGAACGCCAAATTGTAAATCCCTAAACTGACCTTTGGGTGCTTGCGGATTCAATGCATTCATTGGCATTAGTTGTGTAGGCAATTCCATAAAGTACTTATAATCTGCATTAGCAGTAACTTTCGGGATTAGGTTGGCTTTTGCTTCCTTTTCTCTTTGTTCGCTAATGCTGATGTTGTTACGATTAATTTGCAAGTTTTTATTATGCACTTGTGCCGTATCAATACATTGCTTTAATGTCCAAACTTCTTGTGCCTGAACAGTATTCCACCCAATAAAAAGTATTGAAATGAAAATAAGTTTGTGAGTATTCACTAACATAATTAGATAATTTTTTTTATTACTTTTCAATCATTTTTAAAATTCCGTCTAAAACAGTTTTTCCTTCTTTTATTAAATCTGATTTATGCCCCGATAATTTCCATTTTAAAACCGTCATTCTGATACCTCCAATTATTATTGTCGTAAGTGTAGATGCTCCCATCAATTTATTGTATTGTCCGTTTTTTTGTCCTTGTTTGATGTTGTCTATTACAAAGTTTTGCATCATATCCATTATTTCAGAAACTTTATTGCTTAGATTTTCTTCATAATGAAAAATACTCTCAGCAAAAATAACACTGACAATAGCGGGTTTATTAACGAAAGTTTGTAATTGAGAGTTGAAAATAGCTCTTAATTTATCTGCTTCTCTTGTTGATGCTTTAAACAGGATAGATTGAATACGGTTTTCCATTTCTGTTTTGAAATACACCAATAAGCTAAACAGAATTTCGTTTTTGCTTTTAAAATGGCGGTATAATGCAGGTTCAGAAAGTCCAATATCTTCAGCAAGTGTCTTTATAGTCAAATTCTGAATACCGAATTTTGAAATTCTATTGGTTGCTGCTTCCATTATCTCTATTTGTCTGTCTGTAAATTCTTGCATAATCAAACTATGTTAGTTAGTATTCACTCGCAAAAGTAAACAAACTTTTTCAATATACAAGAATTATTTTAAAAAGAATGATTTATCGTAGATAGTGAAATAACCCGCAAATATCTTATGTTTTTTGCTTATTGAATCATTGTACTTAAATAGCTCTTTTACATTTTATGAATGACTTTGTACATCTAAAAAAATATACCAAAAATCCTGGACAAGGTATGCTAATGTGTGCATATAACACATTAATATAATTATAAAATACTTAAAATATTTTTGATTTTTATTTATGTAAAGCATCCACGAAAGTATTTAATTGTTTAGTTGTGAATATTAAAGATTGAAAGATCTTACTACACTTGCAACATCTAGTATCATCTTTAAACAACTTGACTAATCTGTATATTTCGTATCATCCTATTTCAGAACTAGACAATAAAATTATTTTTCAATCTAAAACGTTCTTCGTTGCTTGTGCCGAACCGCTTGCGCCAAACTGACGGTTATAAGCCATTTTTTTTTCATCAAAATTGTTTTGGTTTCTGTTTTTGTTCTGCTTTTTTAGCTATTTCATCAATGCGTTTTTGTCGAGTTTCAGGTCGCTTGGCAAGTACAATCCATTGTAACATCATTTTTCTAACGGTCTTGCTTAAACTTAAAAAATAGTCCTTTGAGCCTTTATACTTTTTAAATGCTTTTTCTAAATCGTTTGGAATTATCAGTTCCTCAACTTCATCTAAAATTGTCCACGAGCCGTTTTGTTTTGCTATTTCTATGCTTTCGTAACCTGTTAGTGTCATTTGCCCGTTGTCAATGAGTTGCTGAACTTTTTCTTTATTGATTTTTGACCAAGTACTGTTGGGTTTTCGTTTACTGAAAAACTGATGCGATGTTTCGTGGTCTATTTTGATTTTCTTACTATCTATCCAACCAAAACATAAAGCAACATCAACGGCTTCACTCCAAGTTATAGACTTTTTATTTGATGATTTATTGTAAAAAACAAGCCATACAGACTGTTTTGAAAGATGATTTTCTGCTAACCACTTTCTCCATTCTGTAAGGCTTGCTGGATAAAATACTTCTGTTTCGTTCATTTGTTACTTTACAACTGTCGCTTCTAATTCTACGGTTAAAGTTGCAAAAAGTCCTTTAATTTCAAGCAATGTTGTGGCTTGTTTTATTCCATATTTTTGGATAAACGGAACGTAAACATCCATACACGATGAAAAAAACTCCTGCATTGATATTGTGTAAACATTCAGTCTTACGATATTCTTGCACTCGTAACCAGCTTCCTCTATCAATTGTTCAAGGTTTTGAATAGTTTGTATCAGTTGCGAACGCATATTTGCATTGCTTGGTACACCATTGCTGTCTATAGCAACTTGTCCCGAACAATACAGCGTTCCTGTTACATTGGTTACTTCAACTGCTTGTGCAGAGTTTGTTTGCTCGCCCCATTTCCAAGGGTCAATCGTTCTTTTTTCCATTTTAAATTTGTTTTACTTGTTAAACATAGTGCAAAAGTAAATTGGTGGATTGACAGCCTTATGTCAGGGGTGTCGAAAAAAATTAGTGATATTTATTAAAATACTCTTGTAAGGTCATTTTGTGCGGTTCAAACCTATCTGCAAGTATTTCCATTTTATTTATTCTGTCTAAACGGAAGAAGCGAAATTTTTTTCGTAAACGGCAATATGCAATCAATAACCAATTTTCGGTGCTTAATAAAGCGAAAGGTTCTATGTATCGTGTGGTGGTTTTGTTTTGCTCGTTGGTGTATTCAATTTTTGTGAGGTAGTAATTTGTTAAAGCAAACTGCAAATCAGATAAGTTGTTACTGTTTCGTTCTCGGTTAATGTTTTGGTCAAACCGTGTTCGTTCGGAAAGTAAATTCGCTTTATCTTTAATACTGTATTTCAAGACAGCTTTTATTTTGTCAACGGCTTCTGTGTAATCTTTAATTAGCGAACTGTCTTTGTTTTTGAGCACTAATTGCTCTGCCATTATTAAAGCGTTGGCTTGAGCTTCGGAAAACATTATAGGCGGAACTCTGTAACCTTCCAAAAGTGTATAACCTTTTCCGTCTTCTGTAATAATTGGAACACCAGCCTCTTCCAATGCCTTGATGTCTCTGTAAATAGTTCGAACACTAACGCCAAATTTCTCTGCTAATGTAGTTGATATCAAAATACGCTTCGTTTGCAACTGTGTTAAGATTGCTGTCAGTCGGGAAAGTCTATTTGTATTGTTGTCATTCATCGGTCATATTCACTGATTTGGTATTGATGCAGAGTTTCTGTAAAATTCTGAATAACATTTATGCTGCTTGAGTCCGAGCAGGCTTTTTAACACTACCTTTAATACGAAACACGAATGTTCAAATATAGCAAAAAACGTCAAACAAAGCCCCCCACCCTACCATTACGCAAAATGGCTACTTTGTTAGAAAAACAAGATAGACTAATAGAATATTATAGGCAATTTTTATTGTGGTATCACTTCCACCAATATTTCATTTCCTCCTTTGTCGTAATAAGTGCAAGTCATTTTTTTTATACAGATTTCCCATTTTTCAATTCCAGTTTCTGCACACATTTTAATAAAAGTAAGATAATCAGTCTTACCTTGTTGATGTGCCAAAAGTTCTGCTTTAAACTTAGCAATTTGTGGTATGTTAGCAATTGCGATAGGATCATACTTTGGTGGAACTGTTGCTATGTGGTCATTGTCATCGTGATAGTCAGTATGGCCGTCTGTTACATACGCTTCATAATGAGTTACACCCATTGACTTAATTTCTTTAATATAAGAAGGAAAATCTGCACCCGATTTCACTTTGCTGTGAGCTGTTTTGATTTGTTCTACTGTAAACATTTTTTCTAGTTTTTAAAAAATTATTGAACTATTTATTGAATTACAATGCAAAGATACGATGATGATTGAACCAATAATTATAAAAAAAAACGTTTTTCTACAAAAATCGTTTGAAGTTTTCTAGTGTGTTGCCTTACCCTTCATTATGGCAAAGTGGCTGTCAAGGCATAATTCTTATTATTCATTAATCCTTATCCAATATGAGCCTCCATGCCTTTCAACACCTTTTAAGTTTTCGTGATTCCAAATTGGAGAAATTAAATTCGAAAGTTCTTTGTCCTCGAAAATAAAATAGTTTGGTAAAATAGTAACATATTTTTTAGGGTTTGCTAATAAATACATTGCTAATCCATACTGCTCTGAATAGAATCTATCACACATAAATTGAGGGTAATCATAGGGTAAATAAACGTCATGAATATGCACCACCACACCTTTTTTTAATCTTGGCAAAATCTCTAAATAGAAAACCATCGAATCAGAGTTCGGCAAAATACGGTGAGAATTATCTACGAAAAGAATATCATTTTCATTTAATTCTTCTAAAATATTAAAATCAATATTTTCAAATGGTTTTCGGATTACTTTATCTGCCAAATTATCAATCTCTGCACGAGGCATTGGGTCTATCGAAATAATTATGGTATCCAAGTTCTGCTCAGTTTTTGTTTTGTAAGCAACTTTTGTCGAGTTTCCCGAGCCTATTTCGATGTATTTTTTTGGTTTAATTTCAGTCAATATAGTATAAATTCCAATTATATCAAGTCCCGGCAAAAAACCGTTATTCCAGTTTGGCTTATTAGAATCTATTTCATTTTCTAACTTATTAATTGTCCAAATAAACTCTTTTAGCAACAACGATTTATTAATTAAATACTTATAACTCTCTCGACTCGAATCAATAATTTTATGTAAATCTTCATGTGCTGGCTTTCCATGCCCATAACGAGGTTTGAAATCCACTTTATATTCAAGAAATAAATTTTGAAATTTTGGACTTAAAAATCTATAAATTTGTTTGATCATTTTCTTAAACTTTATATTGTCTCGTCCTGAAAAAGTTTACACTTAATGTTAAGAATCCTGCAGCAAGTTTACAAATAAAAAATAATCCTGAATAATGTTTATAGGAATTGTTTTGAAGTAATTTTAAATAATCTGGTTGTTTTAGTTTTGTGTTGATGTATGAATTGAGATGTCATTAAGTTATTGCTTAGATGTGGTTTGATTTCATTATAACCAATTACAGAGCGCTGGGGTGACGAATTTTCGTCAACCTATTTTAGGACAAGACAATTTTTTTATTTAGCTCGAATAGAATATATGTTCCTATCTCAGATTGTCCACTTCCTTTTTCCTCAAATCCTTTCTGTCTGTAAAAACAAATTGCTTTTAAATTATTTTCTTCACATTTTAAACGAATAGGTAGCCCGAATTTGTCATAAATAGACTTTAATAATTTTGTACCAACATGTTGGTTATGAAATTCTTCGTCAATATAAAGATGATGGATAAAATTGTCGGCTACCCAAACAGACACGAATCCAATCACTTTCTCGTAAGCACGAGCTACTAAAATATACTCCCCTTTCGTTTGTGCATCAAAATCTGCTAATTTAAAATTGGATGTGTCAGTCCAAGAAAAAGTTGTAAGTCTTGTCTTTAAAAATAAACACCGCAGCGTGTCTATATCCTTCTCGTTAATTTTACTAATTTTGACCACCATACTTGTACCTTGTCGTTGAAGTTTTTTTTTAGAATAACAAATAACGTCCAGCTGCTTTGCGATGGCGGGGCAATCGAAACACTTCCGTTCGTCAAGTACAAAAGTTGACAGAAGCACACAAGTTCAATTTTGCACTATCGTTCAATCAAAGCTGTTTACCCGCTCACTTGCCAATCTGTTTGTTGACATACGAATTATATTCTTTTTGTTCATTTATTATAGTTTCTCCTATTCTGTTACATCTACTAGCGTGTTTTACATTTAGAGATAAAAATAGATTTTTCGTTGATTGAATATTTTGTCTTTTCTACCATTTTTGGCTCAATTTTTTCATATTGGTAAATAATAGTATCATCGTCATAATCATTTTCAAATCTTTTGCTATTTGGAACTGCGTCACTTCCTTTTAAATGAAATTTTCCTTCGCCTTTGTAGCCAAATTCTTCATATTGGCTGATGTCTATACCGTGTTCTTCAAATATATTGTATACAGGATTGCAGTAGTAATATTTACCCTCGGGATATGCTCTTTCATACATAGAGAATATCATTTTTCTTGTTTCTAAGGCTACCTGTGTCAGCGGGTATTTTGTTAATTTTTTGTCGCTATCATTGAATGAAATAGAATTAAAATCTTTGGAAGCCATTGCTACAACTGGTTTATTTAAATATGGTTCATTTTCAAAATCGAAACGAAATGCAATAAAATCACGATAATCTTTTGGTAGTTCAAATTTGTACAACTGCTTGTCGATTTCATCTGCAAAATAGATTGCTTTGCAATCTTCTTTGTTATCATAGAAATAAGGTCCATCAAAACAATTAGCATTTTTGTTAAACACTCTCTGCATCACAGTTGGTGGATTGTTATTTTCCAAAAGGTTTACCAAGCCGTTCTGTTCAAATCCATGAAACATTATGGTATTGCCGTAAACTCTAGAATTTTCTTTCCTTCCGTACAAAGCGAATTTGTGTTTCGGACGATGTTTAATCAACCTAATGGTATCGCCCTCAATTTCAACCGTGCCAAAGACAACTGAGTTTATTCCACCTTCCAAAAATGTACCGTCCTCGAAAATATACAATCCGTTTTCATATACTCCTGCTATTTGTTTCGTACTTTGAGCGTTACTAAAGTTTGTAAAAATTGTCATTATCAAAAGGCCGAAAAGGTAAGGGATAATCTTAAATTTATTTCTCATTTTTTTATTATATCATTGAATTGTTTTCTGCGTTTAGTTGGTCAAAATTTATCTGCTAACCTTTTTGAAACTTAGCGAAGAAGCGGACTTTTTACTGACACTTCAGACGAAAACTGCTTTTCAAATATAGTGATCCAACTTAAAATAAGTTTACCAATTTAGTTAATTAATCCTGCAGCAAGTTTACAAATAAAATTTAATCCTGTATAATGTTTATAGGAATTGTTTTGAAGTAATTTTTCCATAATCTGGTTGTTTTAGTTTTATGTTGATGTATGAATTGAGATGTCATTAAATTATTACTTAAATGTGGTTTGTTTTCATTATAACCAATTACAGAGCGCTGAAGTAAGGCTTGTGCTTGCTCATACGTTTTGGGTTTGTATTTAAATAAATATTCATTTTTAATGATCCCATTTAAACGTTCCGCAATAGCATTATCTCTTGGGTCGCCGTTTTCAGTCATACTGATTTTGATGTTGTTTTGATACTGTAGTTTTACATAATCCATAGCACAATATTGCACGCCTCTGTCTGAGTGATGAATGAGTTTTTGTTGTTGTGTTGTTTAAAGAACGGCTGCAGCATAAAAAACAATTTGCGAGTACCAATTCTTGGATGTATATTTCTTATTTCCATCACTTGCTGAACAAGCAATTCATGCTTAGATTGTAAGTCGGTTTGACTCGTCAATAAAATCAAGGTCGTCAAGTTTATTAAGTGGAGTTTCCGCAAGAATATCTGTAATCGCATCTAATCCGTTAAATGATTTTGTGAGTTTTCTTCTGTCCTCAATTACAATATCCATTTGTTCCTGACAGTACTCAACCAATTCTTCATAAGGCAATGTTTTAAATTTCTCATTCAATTTATTTTTGAGTTCTGAAATTTGAAAATCCATTGCAATAGTTTGGTTTGCAATTTCTGCTTTTAAAACTTTGATAAATTGCGTTTGATACCACAATTTTAAATCTTCAATGCTGTTACACTTTATTTCAAGACTTGCTTTTACATCTTCTAAAATCTTTTCAATAACAGACGGATTGAGTAACGGTTGAATTTTTTCGTTGAATAAATTGCAAAGCTGTAAAGAATAACTTGTTAGAATTATTCGCTTTTCTCTGTTTCTGTCAAGGAATTGTTGTCTTAATAATATCTGAAATCGTTCCTCTACTTTTTGTCGTTGTTCCCTTTCGGTTTCTGTATCTTCTTTATGGTGTTTTCGGATTAACTCTCTTATTTCAGATTCGCTATAAGATGTTTTTTCTGTATTATTTTGGGTTTCTATGAAAAGAGAAAACAAGACTTTTGCATCTGTCCTGTTTGGAACGATGTACTCAAATCTTTCGGCAAATATTTCCAATATTTTGTCTTGGTTCTCCATAGTTACAAAGTTAGTTTTTTATCTGTCATATAGCCACTTCCTTAAATTTTTGTTAGGGTGGTGGGTGGGCTTGGGAGCGTTGAGGCAAAATTAAATGTGGTGCAAATAGCGTTGGCTCTTGTGCGGTTGGCTTGCACCTCTTTTAATTTTTGCGAAGAATAGCCAAACGGCTTT
>CAZXRF010000030.1:0-44535 GCA_964642875.1 uncultured Chitinophagales bacterium
CGTACGCCACTTATATTTGATGATTCTTGTTGCATTTATTACTTGAACTTAGAATCTAATTTTTTTGTAGTTTTTACTATTAAATCTATATTTTTTTCTTCGGCTTTGTGTTGTAGTGCCATTGTGATATTTGAAATAACTTGATTGAAAGAAAAAGGAGCATATATTAACTCAATTTTGTCTGCTTCAATTTTTGAAATATCCAACACTTCATTAATTAGATGCAGTAGATTGTTTCCAGAATTTTCCATTCTTGTTAAATAATCGCGTTGTTGGGTATCTAAATTTCCCTGTTGTAATAAATAGCAGATACCCAGCACACTATTTATTGGAGTTCGTATTTCGTGACTCATATTTGCTAAGAAATCGTGTTTTAAGCGTGCTAATCGTTCGGCATGATCGCGTTGTTGTTTTATTTCTCGTACTTCATTTAGTATCTGAAGGTTTTTGATTTTTTGAAAAGTTTCTTCGTTGAAAATTTCTTCTTTTAGCTGCATATATTTATTCAAAAATAAATAAGCAGCCTCAAATTCTTTAGTAGAATAATATACGCTATGCAATAAGTTATAAATTTCTAATAAATGATGTTTGTCGTTGCTTTTTATACATTCTTCTTTGTTTCTAAGTAGCATTTTTTTTGCTACGGTATTCTTGTTTGATTTAATAAATAATTCGGTGAGTTTTATTTCGCAATCCAAAAGCAGGTTATTGTTTTTAGTGGTTTTAGCTAAGCTAATTCCTATATCTAAGTATTTATTACATTTTCTAAATTCCCCATTTCTTAGATATAAATTTGCTAAGTTAACATGTGCTGCAATTAGAATAATATCAGACAGGTTTTGTTCAGGATGTTTTTTAAATAAAGCAATACACTTATTTAGTAATTCTAATGATAGCTCGGGTTTTTGTTCTAAAGTATGAGAGCCGTAATTATTGTATATATAAACTAATAGTGTAATATTGTTCGTCTTTTCAGCATATTCCAACGCTTTTTCATTTGCCTCAAAGCATTTATTATACTCTTTAAGTGTGTAATATTGTATGGCAGAAATAATATTTAAGCTACAGAGTTTTTGTAGGTTGTTAGTGTTCTCCAGTTTATTTCTATAAATAGATATATACTCCTCCAATCTGCTGTAATCCCCTAAGAGATATAATATTCTGAGTAAGCTGGAATACGAATTTAGTTGTTCCTCTTCCAATCCTTCTTGTGCTGTCGTTTCTTTATTTGCAAAGGCAATTTTCAGCGCATTTTCTAAGTCATTTATTTGAATAAAATATTCAGTTAATAATATTCTTACTTTAGCTAATAGTTTGTTTTGTGAATTTATTGTTGCGACTAATTCACAATCTCTTAACAGCGAGTAGATTTCTGCTTGATTTTCAATATTGTGTTTGTTAGCGTCAAAATTAGAAATAAATTCTTCAACAGCTTCTATGTTATTTATTTTATTCATGGTATTTGTTATTTGAAAAATAAGCATTATTTTTAACATATACACATCAAGCAACTATGATTTCTGTAATTGTTATTGAAGATGACCCTATTTTTAGAGATATGCTTTTGGATATGCTGCCAAAGGCTGTAATTCCTACTAAGGTGTTTGCATCTTGTCCTACATTACGGCAAGCAAAAGAGGCAATCAATCAACATAAACCACAATTGATATTTTTAGATGTTGAATTACCTGATGGTAAAGGTATGGAGTTGTTTCAGCATTATGAAGATATAGGAACATTTGAAACAGTTTTTGTTACCTCACACGATAAATATGCAATAGATGCCATAAAACGTAATGTTGCCGATTATATATTAAAACCAGTGAAGTTGCCAGATTTGAATATTGCATTACAAAAAGTGCAGAATCGGCTTGAGACGTACTCAAAATTATTAGCAGTAGATGAGTTGACTTCTTATGTAGATAAATTAAAACAGCAGAATCTTCAGGAAAATAAGATAATGATTAATACCAATGAAGGTGCAGTATTTATAAAGTCATGTGATATTATAAAGTTAGAATCGGAAAGTAATTACACTATTATATTTTTAGAAAACAATAAAAAAATTATTGCTTCTAAAACGCTTTCTGTATTTGAAGAGATTTTAGAACCGCTTAATTTCATGCGTATTCATCGTTCCTTTATCGTAAATTTAACTAGAGTGAAAAATATAGAAAACGACTCTGGAAATTATTCGGTTCGGCTTTCAGATGGTACATTAGTAGAAATATCCCGAAGAAAAAAGAAAGATTTTTTTGATAAAATAGCTTACCAGTCTATTTAATTACCGTTTACACATTTATTTTACCGTTAACACAATTTAACGGCATGTTCCTATAGAAATATACAATTTTGTATGGAGTTAATGCGTTTAGCATTATATTTCTCAAGGGTTTTTATGTTTCTATGGGGCTGCGTAGCAGCCCTTTTTATATTTTATGCTTGAAAAATTAGTTACTATCTTTTTTTAAGACAGCAGCACTGATTAATGATACAATAGCTCCGATAATCAACGAGCTAAATATGGAGATAACCGACATAATTATAGGGCTCATAAATTTTTTACTTAATTCTATTCCTTGTTCTATTTGTTCCTCGCTAAGCCCGCGCTCTGCCATTTGTTTTCTAGAGAGATCTAATAAATTATTGACAAAATCTGTTTCGATAAAATTTGCATAAACGAAAAAATACACCACACTGATTAATGTAATTATTACAGTAATTAACATACCGCCTTTAAATAAAATTCCAAAAGAAATTATTCTGTTCTTATGTGCATCAGCAATTACCTTTATTCCCCAAAATATAGAAATAATCATTATTAAAGATTGAAGCCACTTCGCCCAAGCTTCATATTGTAAATTACTGAAAAATAAAATCAACGAGATTAAAATACCTGCCAATCCGCCGATTAACCCAAATTTTATTGCAGTGTCTTTTATTTCAATAGCTGATTGGGTTATTGGTTTATCATCTATAATTTCTGTCATGTTTATTATTTTCCCAAATGTAATAATTTATCCTTCTTTTATCTACTAATTCTCTGCAATATTGTATGCTGCAATATACCCCGTTGTCCATGCTGCTTGAAAATTAAAACCACCCGTCACTGCATCTATATCCAAAATTTCTCCTGCAAAATACATATTATGAATAATTTTACTCTCCATGGTTTTAAAATTTACATCCTTTAAATCAATACCTCCGGCTGTTACAAATTCATCTTTGTTTGTATTTTTAGAGTGGACTATAAGTATATATTTTGTTAATGTTTGCACTATATTTTGAATGTCATTTTTTGATACGTCAGCCACTAATTTTTGTGATGAAATACCATTAATATCTAATACTTTCAACCAAAATCGATGAGGTAAATCATAGAATGATAAATTTCCGATTTGCTTGCGCGCTTGTAATTCTTTTGCTTGTTTTAATTTATGTATTACACTGTCAATTGGCTCATTTATCCAATTTATTTCTAACTTAAATTGATACTCTTTTTCTTTTAAAACGCGAGCAGCAAATGCAGATAATTTTAATATAGCCGGCCCGCTCAAACCTGTATGTGTAATCAGTAAGGCCCCATTACTAGAAATTTTTGTATCGTGTAAACGTAACTGAGCCGAATGAAATGAAATACCTTCTAATCCTTTTAATAATTCACTATGAATATTAAATGTAAATAAAGATGGGACAGGAGAAATGATGGAGTGCCCCATCTTTTGCAGTATTTTCCAAATACTTGGGTTACTACCAGTAGCAATTACAATCTTCTTTGTTATTAATTTATCCTGATTGAAATGAATTTTAAAATTTTGAACAACATCTATATTTATTACTTTTGCTTTTCTAATTATTTTAATTTGATATCGTTCAGTTTGCGCTATAAAACAATTTATAATTGTTTGTGAACTGTCAGTAACTGGAAACATTCTTCCATCATTTTCTACTTTTAATTGTACCCCTCTTTCTTTAAACCACTCGATAGTGTTTTCGCAATTAAATCGATGAAATGCTCCTTGTAGCTCCTTTTGCCCTCGTGGGTAATGTTGAATTAATTCTCTTATATCAAAACAAGCATGCGTGACGTTGCACCGCCCACCACCGGAAATTTTTACCTTTCCTAATACCTCATTACTTTGTTCTAAAATGACAATTTTTAGTGTTGGATTTAGTTCTGCCGCCGTTATTGCCGCAAAAAATCCGGCTGCGCCGCCACCAATCACCACTAAGTCATACAAAATTGACTCTTTTTTCATCTATGCGAAGATAAGTTTTTAAGAAAAATTAACAGAATTAAAACTTGAAATAATAAGGTGATAAATAAGTAGAACGTGTGGATAAACAAGCATATCTTAACTGTAAAAAAATACCCTAGAAAATGGTATCTTTGGAACTAAAATAAAGTATAAATGTCAGAAGAATTAGAGGGATTGCATAAGCCCGGTATTGTGCCGATTAATATTGAAGATGAAATGAAATCTGCCTACATAGACTATTCTATGTCGGTTATAGTATCCCGTGCATTGCCCGATGTAAGAGATGGTTTAAAACCTGTACATAGAAGGGTGTTATTTGGTATGTCTGAGTTGGGAATGACCTCTAACAAACCATATAAAAAGTCTGCGCGCATAGTGGGCGAGGTATTAGGGAAATATCATCCGCATGGCGATAGTTCCGTATATATGGCGATGGTTCGTATGGCTCAAGAATGGTCGATGCGTTATACACTTATCGACGGACAAGGTAACTTCGGTTCTATAGACGGTGACCCACCTGCAGCTATGCGTTATACAGAGGCACGTTTAAAGAAAATTTCAGAAGATATGTTGGAAGATTTACACAAAGAAACTGTAGATTTTCAACTCAATTTCGATGACTCCTTAGAAGAGCCAACAGTGCTACCTACTCGCATTCCACAGTTATTGGTAAATGGCGGTTCGGGGATTGCCGTAGGTATGGCAACAAACATGCTGCCCCATAATTTATCTGAAGTTATAGACGGAATTATTGCCTATATCGATAATAGAGAAATTACGATAGATGAATTAATGAAATTTGTAAAAGCACCGGATTTTCCAACAGGTGGAATTATCTATGGCTATGAAGGGGTAAAAGATGCCATGCATACCGGACGAGGGAAAATAAGAGTAAGGGGAAAAGCGAGAATAGAAGAAAACAAAGAAGGTAGAACACAAATCATTATTAGTGAAGTTCCTTATCAAGTAGAACCAAAAATGATTATCACTAGAGCTGCAGATTTGGTAAACGATAAGAAATTAGAAGGTATTGCAGAAATTAGAGATGAATCGGATAGAGAAGGTTTACGTGTTGTTTTTGACTTAAAAAGAGATGCAATCCCTAATGTAGTATTGAATAATCTATATCAGTACACTCCGCTGCAAACCAGCTTTGGAGTAAATAATATCGCTTTGGTACATGGTCGCCCAGAGTTATTAAACTTAAAAGATATCATCCGACACTTTGTAGATTTCAGACATGAAGTGGTAACTCGAAGAACACAATTTGAACTTAAAAAAGCAGAAGAGAGATTACATATCTTGGAGGGGTATTTAATTGCCTTAGATGCCTTAGACGAAGTAATCAAATTAATTAGAAATTCTAAAAACCCAGAAGAAGCGAAGGAAGGGTTGATTATTAATTTTGGAATGTCAGAAATACAAGCAAAAGCTGTGTTGGCATTAACTCTACAGCGTTTAACGGGGCTTGAAATTGATAAAATTCGTGCTGAACACAAAGAAGTGGCTGACCTCATCGCACATTTAAAAAATATCCTTTCCAATGAATATCTGCGTTTTGAAATTATCAAAGAAGAAATGGCAGAAATTAAGAAAAAATACGGGGACGAAAGACGTTCAGAAATTGTATTGTATGGGGATAATATTTCTTATGAGGATATGATTGCTGAAGAAGAAATGGTAGTAACTATTTCGCACTTAGGCTATGTAAAACGTACCTCGTTAGACGAGTATAAAAAACAAAACCGCGGTGGCAAAGGCTCGCAAGGTGGCAAAACCCGCGATGCCGATTTCATAGAACATTTATTTGTTGCATCAACACATAATTATCTATTGCTGTTTACGGAACAAGGAAAATGCTATTGGCTGAAAGTATATGAAATTCCGGAAGGAAACAAAACCTCTAAAGGTCGACCGATTCAAAATATCATTAATATTCCACAAGACGATAAAATAAAAGCATTTATCAATGTGGAAGATTTAAAGAAAGATGAGTTTTTAGATACTCATTTTATTGTAATGGCTACGAAAAGAGGAACTGTAAAAAAAACATCTATGCGCGAGTACTCCAGACCTCGCTCTAACGGGGTAAACGCAATCACCGTAAGAGAAGGAGATGAATTAGTAACTGCTTCATTAACTAATGGGGTTTCAGAAATTATCTTAGGTTCTAAAAAGG
Source organism: uncultured Chitinophagales bacterium (assembly GCA_964642875.1). GTDB lineage: Bacteria > Bacteroidota > Bacteroidia > Chitinophagales > JADIYW01 > JADJSS01. The sequence continues at coordinate 6,439 of CAZXRF010000030.1, forward strand.
GGTATGCAGTTAGATTTAATGAAGAAGATGTAAGAGCAATCGGTAGAACCGGCGCTGGAGTTAGAGGTATTACTCTACGTGGAGAAGACGATGAATTGATTGGCATGGTTTGTGTTGATACCAAAGCAGAAATAAAAGAAGATATCATGGTGGTATCAGAAAATGGATATGGAAAACGCTCGGCATTAGAGGATTATCGTATTACCTCTCGTGGTGGAAAAGGTGTGATTTCTTTAAACGTAACAGATAAGACAGGAAATATGATTTCTATACAATCTGTAACTGATGAAAACGATTTAATGATTATCAATAAATCGGGCTTAACGATACGCATCGGTTTAAATACCTTACGCACATTGGGCAGAAACACACAAGGAGTAAGCCTGATAAAATTAAAAGATAAAGACGCTATCGCAGCAGTTTCAAAAATTAACCATGAAGAAGAGGAAGAGTTAGAAGATGGACAATCTACCATTGAAGAAAACGAAAATGGTATATCCTACGAACAGACCGACGGCACCACTTTAAATGATGAACCAATAAATTGAAAATCGAAATAAATATATCATAATATGAAAAAAATAATGTGGATCGCATTGAGTATTAGTGCATTGAGTTTTACTCAAATAGCTTATGCACAAAAAGCAAAAATATCATCTGCTCAGATATCTTTGCAAGATGGGAAAGTGATGGATGCAAAAAAAGACATAGATGCTGCCCTGCAAGATCCAGATATACAGAAAAGAGTTGATGCTTGGACGACAAAAGGAGATGTCTATAAAGATATTTACGAAACTAAAATCTATTATGCTCTAAATCCAAATTGTTTGTTTGAAGCAAAAGATGCTTATATGAAAGCCTCTGACTTAGAATTAAATCCTAAAAAACAAAAGAATTTTACCGCTCCTTTGACAAGTTTAGAAGGGTATTTGTTTAATGAAGGATTGGGTAGATTTAATTCTAAAAAATATGATGACGCTTACAAACATTTTGATGCAGCAAGAAAAGTGAATGAATTTTTATTAAGTAAAGGATTATCTTCAGCAATCGACACAAATGCTATTTATGCAACTGCAATGTCCGGTGTAAGTATTGATAAAAGCAAAGAAGTAGCACCTCTTTTACAAAAATTAATAGATATGAATTACAATAATGCTTCTGTTTATGAATCGTTGGCGCAGATATATGAAACCAATGGCGACAAAGAAGCATTGAGTAAATTAATAAAAAAAGGATTGGAGAAATTCCCTAATAGCAAAAATTTACAGATTTATGAATTGAATCAATCTTTAGATGGCGGCGACCTTAAAGAGTCTATTACTAAATTTGAAAAAGCACTCGCTTCTGATCCTAAAAATGCTTCTATTGCTTTTAACTTAGGTGTTTTGTATGATAAATTGCAAAACATGGATAAAACAAAAGAATATTATGAAAAAGCTATAGCACTAAAATCTGATTATGGCGATGCATATTTCAATTTAGGCGTAATGTATTTCAATTTAGGTGTTGCAAAAAATAAAGAAATGAATGCCGTTGATGACGCAAAAGATAAAGACGGGAAAATTTATGCTGGTTTAAAAGCAGAACGTGATGCGTTATTTCAACAAGCATTACCTAACTTAGAAAAAGCATATCATATTGATCCTAAAAATAACGACTATAAACAAAACTTGAAAAAAGTTTATGCAAGTATGAATATGTTGGATAAAGCAAAAGCATTAAATGATGAATAATCTTGCAACAACAAATTGAAAACAAAATAAGGCAGCTAATATTAGCTGCCTCATTTGTTAATACAGAATAGTTTCTCCTAAACTAAGCATACTTATTTTTTAGGAACTTCAGTAGCTTTATCTTTATGTTCAGGCATAGTAGCAACCGTACTATCTGCTGGTTTTGCAGTAGAATTGGATACGGTAACTGCTGCTGCTGAATCCGTACTTACAGAACTTTGTGGATTGATAGAGTCATCAAAATCTCTACTTTTGAATAAATCGCAAGAGGTAGCCAGTAATGCTACAGCGGTGGAAATAAAAAAAATCTTTCTCATTGGAACGGTATTTAGTTATTAATGAAACAGAAATAAAGGAAAATGGATGTTTAAACTAACTAATTTAAGATAATTTAGCATTCTGTAGAATTGAAATCATTTTACTGGATACTCTACTATATTTTTTTCTGTTTCCCATAATTTGATATATAATTCATATTTTGCATCTAATTGCGCTCGAATAAGCCGATAAATAACTACAATAATATTTTCTGCGGTAGGGTTGAGGTGTTTAAATTCTTCTGTATCCAAATTTAAATTCTTATGGTCAAATCGTTCCTCTATTTCATTTTTTATAATATCTTTTAATATTTTTAAATCTATTACATATCCAGTTTCAGGGTCTATTTCACTAATTACTTTCACTTCTAAAATGTAGTTATGTCCATGATAATGCTCATTCGCACAAAGCCCGAAAACAGACTTGTTTTTTTCTACACTCCAATTGTCATTCCATAATTTATGTGCTGCATTGAAATTGGCTCTCCTTATTACGGCTACTCTATCCATCGATTGTTTTGTATTTAATAAAATAGGTATCAACTAAATTATATTCTTAGTTCTCGTTCTAAAAATAAGAAACAATTTCCATGCTTAACATCTTAACTCCTTATTTGTTTTTTTGTATGGTCAATTGTTTATAAAAAAAAAACTATCTCTTTCAGTAACTCATTTCTTACACTTATCTTCGTATATGCTTTTTAGTGAGGTAATCGGACAGCAGGAAATAAAACAACATCTAATTGATTTGGTTAGATCCGAAAAAATTCCACACGCACAATTATTTTTAGAACAACAGGGTGCCGGCGGATTAGCTTTAGCGTTAGCATTCTCTCAGTATATTGTTTGTGAAAATAAAAAAGACGACGATAGCTGTGGAACTTGTGGTGCTTGTATCAAAGCCGCTAAAATGATACATCCCGATATTCAATACACCTATCCAATTGTTCCTAAAAAGCCCAGTCCTCATGTATCGCTTTGTAAGGATTATATACAAGAATGGCGAACAGAAATAGTAAAAAATCCATATATAAATGAATTGGAGTGGTTGCAAAGTATAGGTGCAGAGAATCGACAAGGGAATATTTCTGCTGAAGTAATACGCTCTATCCTAAGAGATGTAACATTGACGACTTTCGAAGCCGATTATAAAATACAAATTATTTGGATGGCAGAGGCCTTAGCTAAAGAAGGTAATATATTACTAAAATTATTAGAAGAACCGCCTGAAAATACACTACTGATTTTAATAGCAGAAAACCAAGAAGAAATACTTCCAACTATTCTGTCCCGCTGCCAGTTAGTGAAAATAAATAAAATTGAAGATGGTGCAATTTCTCAGGCATTACTACGTAAGGGCGTGCCCCAGTCTAATACACAGCATTTAGCGTATTTAGCAAATGGCAATTTCAATGAAGCATTAAAATTAATTTATAGCGAAACAGATGAAAATACAAGAATGCTTACCAATTGGTTGGCATATTCTATTAATTTAAACTCCGGAAATTTGTTGAAATGGACAGAAGAAGCCGGTAAGATGGGAAGAGAAAATTTAAAATCATTTTTAGAATATACTACATACGTGTTTAGAGAATCAATAATGCTGCTATACGTTAAAGGATATTCACCACGATTATCAGAAGAAGAACAAAAATTAGCTGCACGCATCAATAAATTTCTTACGTACTCGAAATTGGAGAAAATATTAGAATTAATATCTAAAAAACACTACGAAATAGAAAGAAATGTAAGTCCCAAAATTCTACTTATGGATATGTCGTTACGATTAAATGCTATCTTCCGGAATAAATTAATTTAAAAACGCCCCATTATTATTCTTTTAAAATAAAATAAATAATATTTATTTTATTTTAAAATTAAGGCATCGGATATCCATCTAATTCTTTCAAACCTGATTTTAATTCTTCTTCGGATAAGTGATGGTCGGATAGTTTACCGTCAAAATAATCGATATAGGCTTGCATATCTAAAAATCCATGTCCACATAAATTGAACAATATTGTTTCTGATTTGCCTTCTTCTTTACAACGTTTAGCTTCTCTAAATACTTGTGCAATGCCATGTGTTGCCTCTGGGGCAGGTATAATCCCCTCTGCTTTTGCAAATAAAATGCCTGCTTCAAAACATTCTAACTGTTGTAATGCATTCGCTTCAATTAACCCATCCTTTAAAAGCTGCGAACATAAAACAGACGCACCGTGGTAACGCAATCCTCCTGCGTGAATAGCTGCAGGACGGAAGTTATGCCCCAAAGTGTACATAGGCAATAATGGTGTAAATCCTGCGGAGTCTCCAAAATCATATCGGAATTCTCCTTTTGTTAGTTTAGGACATGATGCAGGTTCTACCGCTATTGCTCTTATATTTTTGCCTTCATTTATTTTTTTATTTAAAAATGGGAAAGATATGCCAGCAAAGTTTGAACCACCACCTAACGGTGCTATAACAATATCCGGATAATCTCCGGCTTTTTCCATTTGTAGCAAACATTCTTGCCCAATTATGGTCTGGTGCATCAATACATGATTGAGTACACTGCCTAATGCATATTTGCAATTCTGGTCTTGTACCGCACATTCAATAGCTTCGGATATAGCAATGCCTAAACTACCAGGAGTATCAGGATATTTTTCCAATATCTTTCTTCCTGATTCTGTTTTTACTGACGGCGATGGATATACTTTTCCACCAAATGATTCTATTAATGCTTTGCGATATGGCTTTTGATCATAGCTAATACGTACTTGAAATACTTCGCATTCGATATCAAACATTTGGCATGCAATCGCCAAGGCCGTGCCCCATTGACCTGCACCTGTTTCGGTAGTAATCCTTTTCACACCCTCCATTTTATTGTAATAGGCTTGTGCTACAGCCGTGTTTGTTTTATGGCTTCCTGACGGACTCACTCCTTCATACTTGTAATAGATTTTAGCAGGCGTATCAAGCATTTTTTCTAATCTATGTGCTCTAAACATTGGCGTAGGCCGCCAAAGTTTGTAAATCTCTCTTACCTCTTCCGGAATTTCAATATATCTCTCCTGTGATACTTCTTGTTTTATCAATTCCATTGGAAATAAGGGTGCCAAATCTTCAGGTCCTACCGGCTGCTTAGTGGCTGGATGCAATGGCGGTAATGGCTTATTGGGCATATCTGCTTGGATATTATACCAATGTCTTGGAATTTCCTCTTCACTTAGTAAAATTTTGTACTGCTTTTCGGACATAATTTTGTGATTTTATAATAAATTTTGTAATGTTTTTGAGTATTAACTTGAAAATTTGTACTGCTGCTAAAATAATTTAAAAAATGTAAAAAAATAAAATAAAATAGACTTAAAATTAAATTCTATGATAGAAATAGAAAGAAAAAATATTATTATTATGCTTTAGGCATTTTTAGATATTGCGATTTTTGCAATTTGTAATACTACAGAAAGTTTTTGAGTAGTCGTTTATTAACATTAATGTATATTCCCTTTTGTAAAAATTCAACTTTTACTGTATTTTTGTTTTTGTTAATAAATTGTTTCAATCAGGTAATTGCAAATAAAAATGCAAATACCTTTAAATATAAATAGAATATGAGTTGTAGTGGTTGCGGTACATCGAGCGGCAGTTCGCCGGCTGGGTGCAGAAATAACGGACATTGCGCTACTGGCGGTTGCTCCAAGTTAGAAGTTCATGATTGGCTAAGTGATATAACGCCTGACCCATTTGCTAAATATAATATTTTTGAAGTTAGCTTTAAAAATGGAGCTAAAAAAGGATTTTATCGCAACGATAAACGCTTTGATGTATATACGGGAGATTATGTAATTGTAGAAGCAGCTCAAGGGTATGACTTAGGACAAGTAACGCTAAGTGGCGAGTTGGTGCGTTTACAAATGAAGAAGAAAAAGGTAAAGGAAGCATCGGAAGACATACGTACTATATTGCGTATAGCAAAAGACAGCGAGTTGGATTTAATGGCTCAAGCTCGTGCTAAAGAAAAGCAGACCATGTTGAAAGCACGGGTATTGGCTCGAAATTTAGGCTTAGAAATGAAACTAGGCGATGTGCTATACCAAGCAGACGGAAAAAAAGCAACATTCTACTATACTGCTGATGGTAGAGTAGATTTTCGAGAGTTAATCAAGGTATTAGCTTTAGAATTTAAAGTTAAAATTGAAATGCGTCAAATTGGTGCAAGACAAGAAGCTGGAATTGTTGGAGGAATTGGTTCTTGTGGTCGAGAACTTTGCTGTTCTACTTGGTTGACGAGTTTTAAATCAGTAAATACTTCAGCAGCCAGATATCAGAATTTATCTATAAATCAAACAAAATTAAGCGGTCAATGTGGTAGATTAAAGTGTTGCTTGAATTATGAATTAGATACATATTTGGATGCTTTACGCTTTGTTCCTGAAAAATCTGAAACGTTGCAATTAGAATCGGGCGATGCCAGATTAGTAAAAACAGATGTGTTAAAGGGATTGATGTTTTATATTGTAAAAGGATCAGGTGTTTTTCATCCTCTTACGTTTGATAATGTGAAATTAATTTTGGAAATGAATCAAAATGGTAAAAAGCCGGCAGATTTGACAGATTTTATTGAAGTAGAAGAGAAAATGGAAGAGGAAAGTGTTGAATTTGTAGATGTTGTTGGGCAAATTTCACTAGCAAGTTTGGATAAGAAGAGTAAAAAGAATCATTCTAAAGGAAATAGAAATCAACTACAAAATAAAAGTAATACTAGTAATCCAAATACACAACAAAAACATAATCAGAAAAATAACAATAATTCAAATCAGCAACAAGCTCAAAACCAACAACGATCAAATAGACCTCCACGAAACAATAGGAATAATTCTAATAAACCGAATAACAAACCTGGAGACTCCGATGCACAAAAGACTAAGGATTAGTTGTTTGTATTAATAAACTGTATTGTTTCTTTAGTTAAAATCTTTGTGAAATTTGGAAGTTCTTCAGAATTCCAAGGGTGTTTCCCTCCAAAAGTATGATCTGCATTTTGTATTAGTATCAGTTTGCTCTTTTGATTGCATTGGTGTAATTTGTTTGCACATTCTACTTTTACAGAACTATCTGTAGTTCCGTGAATTATTAGCCATGGAATACTAATTGTTTTTGCAGCTTTAAGTATGTTTAACTGTTCTTTGTTTTGAGAATAGTCTTCATATAATTGATAAAATAAAGGCATATTTTGTTTCGTTCTTGCATTGTATGTATATTCAATACCATTTGATTTCCAAATATCTATAGCATAATTTTTAAAGAAATCATTTATGTCTTTAATACTTGCCCAAGTTACCAATCTATGAATCCTGTAATCATTAGCTGCTTTTAATATTGAAATTCCACCACCTCTGCTATGTCCAATTAAAGTAATATGGTTAGGATTACCCTCAAAAGAGGAGATATTCTTTACAATAAAATCTAATACACGTTCAGTATCTTCTAGTTCTAATGAAAAATTATTTTTGCCAAAAGCATCTAAATCAACAAAATCTATAGGATGCTCGGCAGTTGTCCCACTGTGAGAAAATGAAAATTTGACAAATACAAAGTTGTTTTCAGCAAACTCTTTAGCTATTAAATTGAAGTGCCCCCAGTCTTTAAATCCTTTAAACCCATGGCAAAATAGGATAATAGGCTTTAGGCTTCCATTGTTTTTATAAGTAATATCAACTAATATAGGTTTACCTTTTGAGCCTTCAATATTTAATTCTGTTTTTTGCATACTTAAAGTTCGTATATTGTGCTACAAATTAATTGTATTTTCTAAAATCAACAACTATCCCTTGAGTAGCTCTGTAGATAAACTAAAAGCACCAATAGAAGAAGAACTCGAATTATTCGAGCAGAAATTTAGAGAGGTGATGCGCAGCCATGTATCTTTATTGGATAAAGTAAATTATTACATCTATCAGCGTAAAGGTAAGCAGGTGCGTCCTATGTTTATATTTTTAGCCGCCAAGATGTGTGGAGGTGTAACGGAGGCAACTTATATAGGAGCATCTTTGGTGGAGTTACTCCATACTGCTACATTGGTGCATGATGATGTGGTAGATGATTCTTATGAGCGAAGAGGCTTTTTTTCGGTCAATGCAATTTGGAAAAATAAAATCGCCGTTCTGGTAGGAGATTATTTCTTGTCAAAAGGTTTACTTTTGGCACTAGATACCAATAATTATAATTTGCTGCATATCACCTCGACCGCTGTAAAGAGAATGAGCGAAGGGGAGTTGCTGCAAATGGAAAAGGCCAGAAAACTAGATATTGACGAAGAAGTTTATTTTGAAATTATAAAAAACAAAACCGCTTCTTTGATAGCGGCAGCTTGTGAAGTAGGAGCAGCATCTGCAACAAAAGACGTGACATTAATAGCGAAGATGCACGAAATAGGAGAACTAATTGGTATTGCTTTTCAAATTAAAGATGATTTATTTGATTATGGCGAGGAAGATATAGGGAAACCTAGAGGGATAGATATTAAAGAAAGAAAAATGACATTACCATTAATTTTTGCATTAAAAAATAGCAGTGCTTCAGAAAAGAAATGGGTGATTAATGTGGTGAAAAATCATAATGAAGATAAAGATAAAGTAGATGAATTAATTCAGTTTATCACCAATAAAGGTGGACTTAAATATGCTGAAGAAAAAATGTATGAGTATAAGAACCGTGCATTTGATATTATAAAAACGATTGAACAAACCGATGCAAAAACAGGTTTGATAGATTTAGTAAATTATATTACAGAACGAAAGTATTGATTTATTATACGTTTTATGAGTATAGCACAGCAAAGGCCGGATAATAAGGAGAAACTTTTAGTGCAAGCCTTTACTTTATTTGTTGGGTGCTTGTTGATGGGGGTAAAATTCTTTGCTTTTTTTAAAACAAATTCTAATGCAATTCTTACAGATGCCTTGGAAAGTATTATAAATATTGTTGCCGGCGGATTTGGTATGTATAGTTTATACCTTGCTTCAAAACCGCATGATGAAGACCATCCTTATGGACATGGGAAAATTGAATTTATCTCTGCCAGTATTGAGGGTAGTTTAATTCTTGCTGCCGGTACTATTATGATAATAAAATCAATGTATAATTTTTTTATCCCTGTGTCTATCAGTCATCTTGATATCGGATTAGTATTGATTGTCCTATCTGGAATTATAAATTATTTATTAGGAACAATTGCGATAAAAAGCGGAAAGCGAAATAGTTCATTGACATTAATTGCCAGCGGCGAACATTTGAAAGCTGATGCTTATACTACAATCGGATTGTTGCTTGGATTGGGGTTTATACTGCTTACAGGAATAGTATGGTTGGATAATGTAATTGCAATAACTTTAGGAATTATTATTATAATTAGTGGTTATAGAATATTAAAAAAATCCGTTGCGGGAATAATGGATGAGGCTGATTTTTCTTTATTGAAATTGGTGGTAGTACATTTAAACGAGAATAGGAGAGAAAATTGGATGGATATCCATAACTTGAGAATTATAAAATTTGGTGAAAAAATCCATATCGACTGCCACACAACTATTCCTTGGTATTTTAATGCGATGGAAGTACACGAAGAACTAAAATTGGTGGAAAAAAATATAAAAGAAATAATTCCTAATAATCTCGAAACATTTATTCATGCAGACCCCTGCATACCCCGATGTTGTAAAAGCTGTATGAAAATGGACTGTTCACAAAGAGTTTACCCTTTTGAAAAAGAAATAGAATGGACTTTAGAAAATGTAATGAAAGATGAAAAACATTTTTTGGAGTAGGTATTGACAATCTGGACAAAAATACATAAATTTGTGTCAAATGTCGGTATTATGAAGCGAAATACCAAAAAGCAAGCACAATATATTTCTAAAGAAGATACACAGCCATTTGTTGTCAATGATAATGAATTGGTTTATTACTCGCCAGCCACTGTTACTTTTTCGCCTCGTAGCGCTCATCATTTAATTCAACAATCAAGGCATGGATTGCCAGTATTTATGATAGAAAGCTACATGAATAAATACGGGCTTACCTTAAAAGAAATTGCTGCGATTTTAAATTTATCTGAACGCACTTTACAGAGATATGATTCTTCTGATGTATTAAGCAAAGAATCATCAGATAGAGCATTGCATTTACAGCGGCTATATGAAAGAGGTGAGGATGTATTTGGGTCATTAGATAAATTTAAACGTTGGATGAAATCTCCTATTTTAGCTTTCAATAATAATAATCCAATTACTTACTTAGATACTATTTTCGGTTTTGAGTTAATAGAACAAGAATTAGGTCGTATAGAATATGGTATTTTTGCCTAATAGATACTATGTTAGTTTATAGAATTGTACGAAATAAATTTTCAAATGATTTAACGGGTACTGGTGCGCGCTTGTTTGGTGGCCGTTGGAATTCGGTAGGTTTGTCTGTTTTATATACTTCATCTTATCGGTCGTTGGCATTGTTAGAGGTATTAGTGCATACAACGCACGAACTTGTTCCCAATGATTTAAGATTGGTTACAATTGAAATTCCAGAAGAGGTACATATTGCTCAAATTAATTATGAAGAAATTGAAGATGAAGTACTTACGTATAAAATTCATGCTCAAATGCACACTATTGGTGATGATTGGATTAGAGCTTCTTCCGCGTTAGCAATTAGAGTACCCTCAATTGTGTTGCCCGAGGAGTTTAATGTGCTTATAAATCCAATGCATCAAGATTTTCAAAAGATAAAGATAAAAGAAAATAAACCCTTTAGTTTAGATGAGCGGTTGTTGGTGTAGGTTTATTTTTTTCGTAATTCAAAATTTTGACCTAAGTAAACCTTTCGTACTTGTTCATCAGAGGCTAATTCTTCGGCAGTTCCTTGTTTGAGTATTTTTCCTTCAAATAGGAGATAGGCCCTATCCGTAATACTTAGTGTTTCCTGTACATTATGGTCAGTAATAAGGATTCCGATATTTTTTTCTTTAAGTTTACTTACAATTTGTTGGATGTCTTCTACTGCAATTGGGTCGATGCCGGCAAATGGTTCGTCTAGTAATATAAATTTAGGGTCTGAGGCCAGCGCTCGTGCAATTTCTGTACGGCGGCGTTCCCCTCCGGATAGTAATTTTCCTTTCGTTTTGCGTACATGGTTCAATCCAAATTCTTCTATGAGCAATTCTAATTTTTCTCTTTGTTGGGTTTTGCTTAATGGCGTAAATTCAAGGATGGCTCTGATATTGTCTTCTACACTCAGGGTTCTAAATACAGAGTTTTCTTGTGGTAAATAACCTATTCCTAATTTGGCGCGTTTGTACATTGCCACCGTAGAGATGTCTTTATCATTCAAATATACGCGTCCGGCATCTGGAGTTACTAATCCCACTGTGATATAAAAAGTGGTGGTTTTTCCGGCTCCATTTGGGCCAAGTAATCCAACTATTTCTCCTTGGTTTACTTGTATGGAAACATCATTTACAACTTTTCGTTTACTGTAAGCTTTTACGAGATGCTCTGAACGAAGTACCATTTTTTTTGTGTATTTATAGTTAATTTTTTTATTATAAGTATAGAAATATTGTAAATGATAATATAGTAATTTACCTTAAATCTTTTAGTCTAAATTCTATTTTTGTTTGTCCATTCCAAACGTTTGCATATAGTTGGTAGCAAATATCGAATGTTTCTTTGCTTTCAATTATTTTCATATAATCTCCCATTCCAAATCCGATACCATTTTTAGGATTTTGTCCATCTTTTAGAATGTTTAATTTAAGATGATTTCCATTTAATATTTTACTGTAACCGGTGTCATATACATTTTTTGTTACAAATATAGGTCGCATATTTCCCGGCCCAAACGGACCCATTTGTTCTACGATATTAAAGAATTTTTCGTTGATGTCCGTGAGTTCGATTTCAGCATCTATTTCTATTTGCGGAATCAGCTGTTCTTCAGTTATTCTTTCAGATACTATTTTATCGAAAGCAGTTTTAAAGTCATTAATTTTATGCAGTTCAATGGTAAGCCCAGCGGCATATTTATGTCCGCCAAATTGCACTAAATGTTCGCTACATGCGTCAATGGCATCGTGCAAATCGAATCCGGGTACAGAGCGTCCTGATCCTACTGCTTTGCCATTAGAGGAGGCTAAAATAATAGTTGGCCGATGGTATTTTTCAATTAATCGTGAAGCTACAATTCCGATTACGCCTTTATGCCAGTGTTCCTGATAGAGTACGGTTGATTTTTTATGGATTAATACTTCATCGGTATCAATCATAGCGAATGCCTCTTCGGTAATGTCTTTATCCAGTGTTTTTCTGTCGGTATTGTTTTGCTGTACTTTTTTAGTTTTTTCTAATGCCGCGTCGTAATTTTCTTCAATGAGGAGAGTTACTGCTTCAGAGCCGTGAGCTATTCGTCCGGCTGCGTTTATTCTGGGGCCAATAATAAATACTAAGTCTGTGATATCCAGATTCCGGTTGAGCTTTAACTCATTCATCAGTGCTTTAAAACCTGCCCTCGGATTTGTATTTATTTTATCAACTCCAAATTTTGCTAATATTCTATTTTCTCCTATAATAGAGACTAAGTCAGAAGCAATACTTACTGCAACTAAATCTAATTGGTCATAGATTTTTTCTGCATTTAAGTTGTTTTTTTGAGAATAAGCTTGGATTAATTTAAATCCGATACCGCATCCGCTTAGGTCATCAAATGGATAAGAGCAATCGCTGCGTTTGGGGTCTAATATTGCAACTGCATCGGGCAATGTATCTCCAGGTAGGTGATGGTCGCAAATAATAAAGTCTATTCCTTTATTTTTTGCATAGCTAATTTTGTCGTGCGCCTTAATACCACAATCTAATGCAATCATTAAAGTGACATTGTTCTCTGCTGCAAAATCAATTCCCTGAAAAGATATGCCATATCCTTCAGTATATCTGTCTGGTATATAATACAATATTTTATCCGAAATGTCTTTAAAATAAGAATATACTAATGAAACGGCTGTAGTTCCATCTACATCATAGTCTCCATATATAAGCACTCTTTCATTTTGAATAATTGCTTTTTCAATTCTTTCAATTGCAATATCCATGTCTTTCATTAAAAATGGATCGTGCAAATGTTCTAAGCTTGGGCGGAAGAAATCTTTAGCTTTGTCAAAAGTTTTTATATTTCTATGAACTAATAATTTACAGATAATAGGATGGATGTTTAATTGCTTTTGCAATGCTTTTACTTCTGCATCATGAGTCTCCTGATATGTCCAACGCTTTTTAGAAAACATAATTAATTGCCTCTAATTTATCGAATTGTAATCGTAATAAAGAATTTTTTATAAAAATGAGGTAGAAATAGATATTTGGTGTATTCTGATTTTTTGAAAATTCATTTTAACTATTATATTAATTAATGGTAAAAGAGCAAAAGTTGTATTTTTAATTGCTAGTTGTTATGGATTAATAATTTATTTTTGCAGTATGTCAGCATTTAGTAATAAAATTATTTATACCGCAATTGGTGCAGCTTCTATTACAAATGAAAAATTCAAAGAATTAATAGAAGATTTAATTCAAAATAATCAATATACAGAAGAAGAAGGAAAACGACTTACTGATAATTTTTTAGAAGAATTGCGTGAACGTGTAGATACTATTAATATGAATATTCGTATCAAAATCGATGACTTATTACAAAAATTTGGAGTGCCGGGTATTTATACTGTTAAAGAAGAAATTGAACAAATAGTTAATGATATAAAAGATGATCCTTCGACTCTTTTAAGATTAACGTATAAAAAATAAAAAACCGTCTTTGCAGACGGTCTTTTGGGGTGTTTATGTTTCTGTATTTGTTTTTTTGTTAAGGCAAAGTTATGGTAAAGTAATTTATTTTCCTTTGATTTGAATCAATAAATTTTTTAATGCGTTTTTTTGAATATCTTAAACTTGTCAATCAATTTAGGGTTGTCAGGATTTTAGAAGACATCAAAATTATCTGCATTTTTATTTTCTTCGTCTTTCATGAAATTCCCTTTAGAAGGCAAGGTTTTGTAATTACTAAATTCCTGCATTTCTTCATATAATCCGCCAGCATCGTAGAAGCGGCCGAAATTATTATTAAACCGTAATTCTACTGTACCAACTGGTCCGTTACGGTGTTTTGCAATGATTACTTCAGCGGCATCTTTTCTAGAAGTACCATCGCTTGCCTCTGCTAAATTATAATATGCCGGACGGTATAAAAACATTACCATATCAGCATCTTGCTCAATAGAGCCGGACTCTCGCAAGTCTGAGAGTTGCGGTTTCTTTTCACCACCACGAGTTTCTACGCTTCGATTTAATTGTGATAATGCGATTACAGGAATATTTAGTTCTTTGGCTAATCCTTTTAAGGAGCGTGAAATAGTGGAAATTTCTTGTTCACGGTTCATGCCTTTATCGCCACCGCCACTCATTAATTGCAAATAATCGATGATAACCATTTTAATGCCGTGCGCATTTTGCAAGCGGCGGCATTGTGCTCTTAACTCATATACATTTATTGCAGGTTGGTCATTAATATATATAGGGGCGGATGACAGATTTTCTACTTTATCTCTTAGTACAGCAAATTCGCCATCCGTCATTTTTCCGTTAGCTACTTTTTGAGCATCAATTTCACATTCTACAGAAATTAGACGTTTTGCTAATTGTACTGCGCCCATCTCTAATGAAAAAATGGCAACTGGCATGTTGTAATCTACCGCAGCATTGCGAGCTAAGTTGAGTACAAATGCTGTTTTACCCATTGATGGGCGGGCAGCAACAATAATTAAGTCGGTAGCTTTCCAGCCAGAGGTCATCTTATCTAATTCTAAATATCCAGAGGGAACAGAGTCTTCTAATAATCCATCTTCTCTGTTTATTAATCCATCAATTTGTACAATAGATTTTGATACTAACTGTCCAATGCCTTGTACTGAGTTTCTTAAATTTTTGTCGGTAATTTCATATATGCGTTTTTCTGCTTTATCTAATAAGTCAAAAACATCGGTAGTGTCTTCGTACGCATCTCTTATTATTTCTGTAGAAATTCGGATAAGCTCTCGTTGTATGAATTTTTGGATAATGATACGGGCATGAAATTCAACGTTGGCAGAAGAGGCTATTTTATTGGTCAACTCACTGATATAATAAGCACCACCTACTTCTTCTAATTTTCCATTTTTTCGTAATTCTTCTGTTACTGTAAGTAAATCTATCGGTTGTGATTTCCCAAATAAATTTTGAATTGCTTTATAAATTGTAGCATGTGCTTCTACATAAAAACTATCTGTTTTTAATATATCAGATACATAAGAAATAGCATCTTTTTCTATTAATATTGCACCTAAAACGGCTTCTTCTAACTCTCTGGCTTGTGGTGGTATTTTTCCGTATAATGCATTAGAGATATCTTCGTTTTTATACTTTCCAGGCAAACGATTAGTGGTTCTTTTCTTAATATTTTCAGCTGATAATTCTTCCATGGGATGTCGAAATTACAATATTATGTTTGCTCAGTGATGGATAGAAATAAACTTTTGTATGTTAATAATTTAAAAATCCGTGAAACATAATGTTTATAAATTGATTATTAGTGTTTTATGTCTAATATTAAGTTTATTTAGTGTTTATTAATGCTGGTTTTCTGTTTATATCCTCCAATTTTGTGTGTGTAACCCATACTTTGCTGTGCAAAAGTGGAGCATAAATAAGTGGATATTTTGTTGCCATTGAACTAGAAATAACAATTTGGAAGATAAATATCTTTGTGATTATTATATATAATAAATTATAATAATCTTCTTAATTCATCTAACTTCATCATTGCTTCTACCGGTGTCATGGTATTGATATCTACCTTTTCTAATACTTCCTTTAGTTTTACCAATCGTGGATCATCCATAGCAAACATATTAAGCTGTATGTTATCGTCTTTAGGGAGTAAATTTTTTAAAGTAGAAGAAACATCTGATGCTAAATTACGTTGTGATTCCAATTCTATAAGTATTTCATTGGCACGTTTTATCAGTTCGTTGGGCATTCCTGCCATTTTTGCAACATGAATACCAAAGCTATGTTGTGAACCGCCTTCTATCAATTTTCGCAGAAAAATAACTTTGTTGCCACTTTCTTTTACAGCTACATTATAATTTTTTATTCTTGAAAATTTGTCTGCTAATTCATTTAGTTCATGATAGTGTGTGGCAAACATTGTTTTGGGTTGCGCTATTTTATTATTATGCAAAAATTCTACTAAACTCCATGCAATAGAAATCCCATCATAAGTGCTGGTTCCGCGTCCGATTTCATCTAACAGTACTAAACTTTTTTCTGAAATATTATTGACAATACTTGCTGTTTCTATCATCTCTACCATAAAGGTGGATTCTCCTAAACTCAAATTATCGCTGGCGCCTACGCGCGTAAATATTTTATCTACTATGCCGATGTTTGCTTCTTGCGCAGGGACAAAACTTCCAATTTGTGCCATCAAAACAATCAACGCTGTTTGCCGTAGAATTGCAGATTTTCCCGACATATTTGGTCCCGTAATAATGATTATTTGTTGCTCCTTTGGGTGTAAATATACATCGTTGGGAATATACTGATCACCTAATTGTAATTGATGTTCTATCACCGGATGCCGACCTTCAATTATCTTCAATTCTAAATCATCAGAAAGCAATGGACGGCGATAGTGATTTTTTAAAGCCACCGTTGCAAAAGATTGTAGTACATCTAATCGGGCAATTAAGTTGGCATTTAATTGTATGGGTTGGATATAGTCTAATATTTCATGGACTAATTCTTCAAATAATTTTACTTCAAGTGCTATAATTTTTTCATCAGCACCCATTATTTTTTCTTCGTATTCTTTCAGTTCCGGCGTTATATATCGCTCCGCGCCGGTCAGTGTTTGCTTACGAATCCAATCGTTAGGCACTTTGTCTTTGTGGGTATTGCGCACTTCTAAAAAATAACCAAAAACATTATTAAATCCAATTTTTAATGATGGTATTTGTGTGCGCTCACTTTCTCTGTTTTGTATTTCTAGTAAATAATTTTTACCGGAAGTGGATAAATTCCTGAGCTCATCTAGCTCGGTAGATATTCCATTTTTTATAGCATTTCCTTTTTGCACTTGCACCGGTGCATCTTCATTCAGCGTATTTTCTATTTTGTCTTTTATCAGCTGGCAAAGTTGTATTTGCTCTCCAATTTTTTTTAATCCATTATTGTTAGATGATAAACAAATTTCTTTTATTGGTTGTAAAGCATACAAAGCCCGTTTGAGTTGAGTTACTTCGCGAGGATTAATTTTTCCCATGGGTACTTTAGAAATTAATCGCTCTAAATCACCGATTTGTTTTATATGTTGCGTAATGGTATGTTGTACTTCACTATCTTTTATCAAATATTCAACGGCATCCAACCGCTCATTAATTTGATGAATGTCTTTTAAGGGCAGCACTATCCAGCGTTTTAATAAACGACTGCCCATAGGTGAAATTGTCTTATCTAAAACTTGAATAAGCGGTACACCTTTTTCGTGCATACTTTGCACTAATTCTAAATTTCGTGCCGTAAATCTATCTATCCATACAAATTTATCGTGTTCAATTCTGGAGATAGTTGCAATATGTTGCAGTTTGTTGTGTTCTGTTTCTGCTAAATAATGTAAGCATGCACCTGCTGCTTGTATGCCTAAATTCAACTCTTCAATTCCAAAGCCTTTGAGCGTTTGTACTTGAAAATGTTGGTGTATTTTTTCTTTTAAAAAATCCTCTTGATATACCCAATCTTCAATAGCGAATGTGTAGTATTTATTTCCATATAAACCAACAAATTTTTTCTGTTGATATTTTGGAAAAATTATTTCTGATGGGGTGAAACTTTGTATCAATTTATCGATGTAGCTTTCATCGCCTTCAGCCACTAAAAATTCTCCTGTGGAGATATCTAAAAATGAAATACCAATCTTGGTTTCAGAAAAGAAAATGGAAGCTAAAAAATTATTGGATTTATGGTCGAGAATTTTATCATTTACAGCAACACCCGGAGTAATTAGTTCTGTAACACCACGTTTCACGATACCTTTCACCGTTTTTGGGTCTTCCAATTGTTCACAAATAGCTACACGGTAGCCAGCTCTCACTAATTTTGGAAGATAGGTTTCCACTGAATGATAGGGGAATCCGGCTAATTCTAATTCGGTTTGATTGCCATTGGCGCGCTTCGTCAATACAATGCCTAATACTTGCGATGCTTTTATAGCATCTGCTCCAAATGTTTCGTAAAAATCGCCCACACGAAATAATAGAATGGCATCGGGATATTTTTGCTTTATCCGATTGTATTGCCCCATGAGCGGCGTTTCTTTCGCTTCTTTTTCTTTTGCCACAATTTTATTTTTTTCTGTAATGTTTGCTTAGTAAATTCACAAAGAATAAAAATACCTTTGTATTCTTATATTTCGAAATTTGTGTAAAACATTGCGACCTTTGCAGTTTTGTATATTACCCTACAAAAATACAATTTATGCGTAAACTAAAATTAGACGAGCTAAACAGATTATCCACAGCAGATTTTAAACAAGCAGAAAAAACTCCACTAATTGTTGTGTTAGATAATATTCGAAGTGCTGCTAATGTCGGCTCCGTTTTTAGAACTTGCGATGCTTTTTTGGTGAAAGCAATCTATTTGGTAGGAATCTGCGCTACGCCGCCGAATCGGGAGATACAGAAATCTGCTTTAGGAGCTACGGAAACTGTGGAATGGGTTTATTTCGAAACAATTGAACATTGTATAAATCAACTTAAAACGGATAAATATTCGATTTTGGCAATAGAGCAATCTGATGCTTCTGTTTTTTTACATGATTTCATGCCCGATGAGGAGCAAAATTTTGCTTTAGTTTTTGGAAATGAAGTGGATGGTGTTTCAGACGTTGTCATGCAGCAATGCGATGCTTGCATAGAAATTCCACAATTCGGAATGAAGCATTCCTTAAATATTGCTGTCGCTGCAGGAATCATAATTTGGGATTTTGCAAGAAAATTACGATTGTAATCATTGCTCTTTATAGAGCAATTCTTCTTGCTCTAATTTTACAAAATTCATTCCGTAATTGTATTCTTTGTCGAATAACTTTAGCAACTGTCGATACGCAAAAACATTGCTAATCCAGTCGATACCGTTTACATCTATAATTACGTATTTGCTTTCTGGATTTTGTTTAAAAAACTCAAAATACATTTTCTCTAACCGATTTAGATACACGCGCGACATATTTTGTTCGTAATCCCGCCCTCTTTTTTTTATGTTTTTTACAAGCTGGTCGGTATCTGCATGTAAGTAAAAAATGATTTCCGGCTTCGGGAGTTTTTTATAAATTTGGTCAAAGAAATGTTTGTATAATTTATATTCTTGTTTTGATAGATTAACTTTGGCAAATAACAAACATTTTTTCAACATATAATCTGTTACCGTAAAATTAGAGAAGATATTGGGTTCTCCGAAAATGCGTGTAAGTTGTTGGTAGCGTTCAATCAAAAATGACATTTCTAATTGTAATGCATATTTGCTGTTGTCTTCATAAAATTTTGGTAAAAAGGGATTGTCTTCAAAGGCTTCTAATATGAGCTGCCCTTTAAATTCTTCCGCCAGTAAAGAAGCTAAAGTAGTTTTGCCGGCACCAATATTTCCTTCTATACCTATGAATTTGTAAATCATATTTAATTATTTGAACAATGCTACTTCACTTTATGCAAAAATACTGACTTTCAAGCTATCTGTGCTATTTTTAGCAAGTTCTTCTATCGACTTTTTTAATTTCGGATGTGAATAACTTTTATTTAGTTCCATTAAAGGCATCAGTGTAAAATTGCGCAAATGCAACCTTGGATGGGGTATTACCAGGTTTTTAGCAGTGAAAATTATTCTATCATAAAATAATATATCAATATCAATAGTACGAGAGGAGTATTGATTTTTATTGGTTCTGCCTAATTCTTTTTCTATTTTTTGTAATTTTTTTAAAAGTTGTAATGGCGTAAATTGTGTATTAATAATAAGTGCTTGATTTAGATATTTCGGTTGATTATTGTTTCCCCATGGTTCAGTAATATATACCGAAGACGTGTGAACTATAGTGCCAATTTTATTTTGCAGTAAGTACATTGCCATTAGCAAATATTTCCTTCGGTTTCCTTTGTTAGACCCTAATAATAAATAAACTTGATGCAACGGTAATATTTTTCCAATAATAACAACTAATTTTGAACTTTCTTCTTATTCTTATAAATTAATGTAAAATTTTATTATGAAAAGTTTTTTAAAGGTGTTTTTTGCGTGTTTATTAGCGCTTGGTCTTTCATTTTTTGTTTTATTTATAGTGCTAGTTGGCGGCGTATTTAGCAGCGGAAGCAGCACTAAAGCCACCAAGGTAGATGCAAATAGTATTCTAAACTTGACGCTAAAAGGCGAAATTACAGATAGAGCGTACAATAATCCTTTCAGAAATGCGAGCGCAATGTCGGCATTGTCAGGAGGTTTTTCTCAAGAGCCAACCATTGGATTGACTGAATTAAAAAATGTAATAAAATATGCTAAACAAGATGACCACATAAAAGGTATATATTTGAATATAGATAATGTTCAAGGTCGTCCGGCTACGATGTTCGATTTACGAGATGCATTACAAGATTTCAAAACTTCCAAAAAATTTATTTATGCATATTCCAATTCTACTCCCGAATTAAATTTGATGCTAAATACTGTGTCGGATAAATTTTTTATCAATCCTTTAGGTGAATGTGAATTTGATGGTTTTGCCATGCAAATGGATTATGTAAAAGGATTAATGGATAAACTAGGCGTAGAATATAAAGTGTTTTATGTGGGAGAGTATAAGAGCGCAACAGAAATGTTTAGAAGAAAAGATATGAGCCCTGAGGATAGATTGCAGCGTACCGAATTATTGACAGATATTTCTAAAGATTATTTATCCAACCTAGAAAAAACAACGAAAGTGCCAACAGATTCTTTGCATTACTTCCAAAATAATTTAATGGTAATGAATGCCGAAGATGCCGTAAAACATAGACTTGCCACCGCATTGAAATATGAAGATGAAGTGAAAGATTTAATGAAAGAAAAATTGGGCTACAAAAAAAGCGAAGAGTTGAAAATGATTACTTACAACGATTATAAAGAGATTGTAAAAATAAAAAACATAAAAACGAAAGACAATAAAATTGCTGTGGTGTATGCTGAAGGAGAAATCAATGACAGTAAATCCGATGATGGTGTGATAGGTGGAGAGGCTTACGTAAAATTACTACAAAAAATAGAAAAAGACGATGCAGTGAAAGGCATTGTGTTACGGGTAAATTCACCTGGCGGAAGTGCATTTGCATCAGAGCAAATTTATCATGCTTTGCAGCGGATTAAAGTCAAAAAGCCTATCGTAGTTTCTATGGGTGATTACGCTGCATCCGGCGGTTATTATATTTCGGCTATTGCAGATAAAATTATCGCACAACCGAATACTATTACTGGCTCTATCGGTATTTTTGGTTTAATTCCGAATATCAGAAAAGCACTAAACGACAAAGTAGGTGTTACATTTGATGAAGTAAAAACTGCTGAACATGCCAACTTTTTTAATCTTACAAATGATTGGGATGAGTTAGAGACGTCTAAAGTACAACAGCATGTTGAGAAAGGCTACGGTGTGTTTTTAGATAGAGTGGCTAAAGGTAGAAAAATGGATACTGCTGCCGTAAATAAAATTGCACGCGGAAGAGTGTGGACAGGTCAAGATGCCTTAAAAATAGGCTTAGTGGACGAATTAGGGAATTTAGAATTAGCCATAAAAGAAGCTAAAGCATTAGCAAAAATTAAAGATGCAGAATTAGTAGAATATCCTAAAAGCAAATCTGTAATGGAAAGTATTGTAGATGAATTTATGGGTAAAAAAGACGATACTCAGTCTAAAATGATGAAGAACCTAACGCCACAATTATTATACTTGAAACAATTGGAACGCATTCAATCTTTAGGGATTTACCAATACAGATTACCTTTCGATGTGAAAGTAAATTAAAAACAGATTTAGAAATAGAAATTAGTTTTTCTTTGCAGGTTTTTTGTCTTCTACATCGAGGAGCTTAAAATAGCTGGCTTTAAATCTACCATTTACTACGTCGCCTTGCACTTCGGCTTTGCGTACTGCCATACAAAATCCGTTTTTATTATGCGGATGTCCATATTCTTTAATGCTTACACCGTCAACAAAATATGGTGTACCATTGATGCGCACCGCTAAATCACAGTCAGTGCCATCCATGCCAAATTTACATTCTCCGCATGATGCATCTAAAACCATTATTTTTTTGGAAGCGTCAGGCGTTGCATTTAATGTTTTTGCTACTTGGCTATAACTGCTTAAAGTAATGGCAAATAATGTTATTGCTGCATAAATTTTTCTCATAATATTTCTTTTTCTACTGATATAAAAATAGGATTTAAACCTAACAAATAACAAAATATATTCAATAAAGTTTCAATTGGTGGATTTACTTTTTGGATACTTTCTAATTCATTTAATTATCTTTGTAAAAATTTGGGTATTGAATAATTTTATACACACTCAAGCACAGTTAGGAACTAACGTAAAGGTGGAACATTTTTCTACTATTTATGAAGACGTAATAATTGGCGATAATACATGGATAGGCCCGAATGTTACGCTATTTCCGGGCACTCGTATTGGTAGTGATTGTAAAATTTTCCCTGGTGCAGTTATTGGCGCTATTCCGCAAGATTTAAAATTTCATGGCGAATATTCTACAGTAGAAATAGGCAATAGGGTAGTAGTAAGAGAATGCGCTACCATAAATAGAGGTACAGAAGCTGCAGGAACTACAAAAATTGGAAATGATACCATGCTGATGGCGTATGTGCATATTGCGCATGATTGCATTATCGGGGCGCATTGCATTTTGGCAAATTCTACCAATTTAGCCGGACATGTAATTATAGAAGACTTTGCGTATTTTGGTGGAATGAGCGGCGCACATCAATTTACAAAAATCGGAAAACATTGTTTTATTTCTGGTGGAAGTATGATTAGTAAAGATGTACCTCCATTTTGTTTGGTGATGCGCAATCCGGCACAATATGCAGGCATAAATTCCGTAGGATTAAAAAGACAACAGTTTTCTACCGATGACATTCATTTAATTCAAGATGTCTATCGTATTTTATATGGCAGCGGACTGAATACATCACAAGCATTATTAAAAATTGAAGAGGAAATTTCAATATCTCCGTATAGAGATTATATTATTCAATTTGTTCGCTATTCTAAGCGAGGCATAATAAAAGGGATACACTAAATTGACAATACAACTCGAAAATATCAGTAAACGCTTTGGGTTTGAATGGATTTTCAAAAAAATCAACTTTCAATTTGATGCAAATGGAAAATATGCAATCGTTGGGCCAAACGGAAGTGGAAAATCAACTTTGTTGAAAATAATTTCTGGAGGTGCAACACCAACTTCAGGTAAGGTTAATTATTTATATGGTGATAAAACTATAGCCGATGAAACAATTTCCACAAAAGATATTGCTTATGCAGCACCTTATATTTCATTGATTGAAGATTTTACACTAAGCGAGTTATACGATTTCCATACTTCTTTTAAGTCTATGAAAATAAATTCTAAAAGTGAGTTTATGGAGCTTTCTCAATTGGGCATTCACCAACAGAAATATATCAAAAATTTTTCGTCGGGAATGAAGCAACGATTGAAATTATCATTGGCTTTCCTTACGGATTCATCCGTGTTATTGCTGGACGAGCCGACTTCTAATTTTGATACCAAAGCCATAGATTGGTATTTGAATTTAATAAATCAATACACACAAGATAGATTGGTAATTATAGGCTCCAACCAAGCGTATGAATACGATTTTTGTACACAGAAATTAGCTATTCAAGATTATAAATAGAATATTCTAATTATTTCAATCGTTTCTTTCCTTCTTTTTCTTTCTGTTTTTTTTCGCTTTCAGCAAGCATCTTTGTAGTGGAATTTTTTTTACTTTTGTTCGTAGCGTGCGATATATTTAAGTTTAGAGGCATTATTGTACCCTCTATCGGTAATTCAAATTCTTTAATATCCATAGCTTTATATTTAGTTTTATGTTTCATATTGTAAAAAGAAGATGATTTAAATTTAGCCTATTCTATTATTTTCTGCTTTAGGTACTTAGTATTTGGCAGTTTTCATTTAGTATTCGGTTTTTTTTATGAATAAACCTCCAACATAAGTGCTGTTCATGTGTATATTTTCCGATAAATTTTTATGTAGTTTTTGTAGATATCAAGGATAATTTTTTCACCTTTGCCAATCTATTATGGCACAAGAAAAAGCTATTATCAAGTTTGCATTTTGTTTTACCGCTTCTAAACTGAATACCTGGAGTGATGCATTTGAATTATTAAAAATATCAAAAACAAAAACAAGAACAGAATATGCGCCACAACCATTGGAAATGGATTTTGTAGAACGGATAGCTCGTACTCTTTCTGTAAATGTTCGACGTTCGTTAGAAAATTTCACTTCCGATAATTTTTATTTTCAGCAATCGGAACATAAGAAGTTTGTAAAGCGCCAGAAAATGGGAACTTCTGTTGATGTATTTCTCTCCAAGGCGTTGCTCAAGGATTTGCATGTTTATTTCAAAGAATTGACAAAAGTTCAGCATGAAATTTCTATTTACCATAAAATAAAAAATCCTAAAACAGGGAATTTGCTAACTGCACCTTGCTCTTTTTCTGAATCAATTCCTAAATTATCTTTCGAAGTAATAAAGCAACCTACTAGTAATTTATCCTTAAAGTGCTATGTTACTATTGACGAAGAAATACATGACTTGTCGCAATATAATCGTAATGGGTTTTTATTAGAACAAGATAATAAATACTACATCCTTAGTATTATTGATACTTATACATTAGATGGATTAAATAAGTTGGATATTTCGAAATACGGAATGGACAATGTAGCGTTTACCCAAAATGTAGTGCAACCATTAGAGCAAAGATATCATGTAAAAAAAGACAAAGTAATTAATCGAAAAGAAATAAAAGCCAAGCCCGAAAATTGTATTTATCTAAGCGAAATAAATAGTGGCTCGTTTCTTATGCTTACGCCACAATGGAAATATGAGGAGGTATTGGTAGAGGGTGAATATAAAGAGGAACACGAAACTACAATAGACGGCGAGATATACTGTATTTATAGGGATAGAGAAGCTGAAACAGCATTTTTAAATTGTATAAAAGGACTGCATATAAATTTTAGCAAACAATTTAACGGTTATTTTTTTCTCTCTTTTGAGGAAGCAAAAAAGAAAAATTGGTTTTTAAAATGCTATCATCAATTGTTAGCGCAAAATGTAGAATTAATTGGAATGGATTTGTTGGGTCATTTCAGGTATTCACCATATCAAATTCAAACAGAATTTATAAATATAAAAACAACTGATTATCTTATTGAAGCAACACTCAAAATATACTTCGGCCCTGAGGAAGTGAATTTAGTGGAACTACAAAAAGTATTGCAAAATCATCAGAAAAATATTTTGCTTAATGACAATAGCATCGGTGTGTTAGATGATGAATGGCTACAAAATTATAGTACATTACTAACCCATTCAAAAATTGAAAAAGATAAAATTTTATTTCCAAAATGGCTATTGATAAGCGCAAAAGAAATTGCGGCATTACAATCTTTGAAATTTGTAATAAATGAAGGTTGGTGGCAAAAATGGACAACGTGGCAAGATATAAATAGTACCTTATACGAAGTACCCAAAACTGTAAATGCAACGCTGCGTCCGTACCAGCAAAAAGGGTATGAATGGATGCGCTTATTGTCTGAAATAAATGCTGGAATTTGTTTGGCAGATGATATGGGTTTAGGGAAAACGCTGCAAACAATTTGCTTCTTGGCTGCACAATTGGAGCAGAAGCCAAAGGAACGTTTTATTATTGTTTGCCCCGGTTCTTTAATCTATAATTGGCAATTAGAATTGCAGAAATTTTGTCCTGAATTTAAGTCATTCATCTATTATGCCAACAATAGAAAGTTAGAAGATTTTTTAGCGAATGACTATAATATTTTAATCACACCATATTCTACTTTGCGTGTTGATATCGATAGGTTAAAAAATATTTTTTGGAATACAATTGTTTTAGATGAAAGCCATAATATAAAAACATTATACGCACAAACGACGAAAGCCGTATATCAGATAATTGCTAAAAATAGAATTGCATTGAGCGGCACGCCAGTAATTAATAACACGTTTGATTTGTACGCTCAGCTCAATTATTTATTACCCGGATTTTTAGGTACGCAAGATTTTTTCAAGAAAGAATATGTACTACCGATAGACCGCGATAGAAATAAAGATAAAGTAGTGGAATTGAATAAATTAACGCAACCGTTTATATTGCGACGAACAAAAGCACAAGTAGCTACTGACTTACCAGCAAAAACAGAATTAGTGCTGTGGTGCGAAATGGAAGAAACACAACGTGAAATATACGATACAATAAAAAATAAAATACGCAGAAGTGTGTTTTTAAATATCAAGAATGACGGACTGAATAAAAGCAAACTTTCTGTACTGCAAGGTATTATCAAATTGCGCCAAGCTTGCTGCTCACCGATATTACTCAAAGATGAAACACTGCCAATATCCACTTCCATAAAAATTGAGGTATTGCTAGATGAAATACAAAATAATTTATCGGGAAATAAAGTGTTGGTCTTTTCGCAGTTTAAGGAAATGCTGCATTTAATTGCCAAAGAATTAATGGAAAAGAAAATTTCCTATTTCCATTTCGACGGCGATACAAAAGTAGAGGATAGGATGGATTTAGTAGCTAAGTTTCAAGAAGAAAACGACACAACAAATGTTTTTTTAATGAGTTTGAAAACTGGAAATGCAGGTATTACACTCACCGCCGCCGATTATGTTTTTCTGGTAGATCCATGGTGGAATACGGCAATTGAACAACAGGCGATTGATCGCACGCACCGAATTGGACAAACAAAAAATGTATTTGCTTACAAGATGATTTGTAGAAATTCCATTGAAGAAAAAATAATAGAAATTCAGCAACGTAAGCAAATCACCTCCGATGGATTGATTAACGAAGAAGAGAATTTTGTAAAAAATCTAACTCAAGAAGATATCTCTTATTTGTTTGAGTAAATAACGATTACAATTTATTCCAACTTTCTTTTAACACTTGCAATTTCAGTTGTCCGTCAGCAAGTTTTTTGCGTTCCGTTTCAATTATTTCAGGCTTTGCATTGGCTACAAATTTTTCGTTGCTCAGTTTCTTTTCTACTGCTGCAATAAACCCTTGATAGTATTCTATTTCTTGTTGTATTTTTTTCTTTTCAGTTTCTGCATCAATCTCAATTCCTGTTTCGATAAATATTTTGTCCGTTTGTATAAGTTGTGATACCGTGTTTTCAATTTCCGTTTCTGTAAATTCAATCGGATGAATGTTCGCAATTTTTACAATTAACGTTCCAAATTTATCGTACAAACTTTTATCTTGAGTTTGAATATAAACCTTCAATGTCACTTTTGGTGATAACCCATTTTTATTTCTTGTGTCTCGAATGGCTGAAATAACTTCCTTTAATTTTTCCCCTTCGGCAATAATTACATTGTCAAAAGATTGGTTGTTTGGATATCTTGCAACACAAATATCTTCCGTTCTATTTTCTTGTAAAAGATGATAAATTTCTTCCGTAATAAATGGCATAAACGGATGTAATAATTTCATTAATTCTTCAAAATAAAAAACCGTTTTCTGGTAGGTTGTTTTATCTATTTTCTCACCGAAAGGCGGCTTTACAAATTCTAAATACCAAGAGCAAAAATCATCCCAAATAAATTTATAGATATCTATTAATGCCTCAGATAATCGATAAGAAGCGTATGATTTTTCTAAGTTTTCTTTTAATTGTTCCAACTTATTTTCAAACCAAATAAATGTTGGATTTTGTGCGTTACTTTCTTCGTCGTTTATTTCCCATCCTTTTACCAAACGCAAAGCATTCCATATTTTATTGCTGAAATTTCTTCCCTGCTCGCAAAGTTTTTCATCGAAAGGTAAATCGTTGCCGGCAGGCGAACAAAACAACATTCCGGTACGCACACCATCTGCTGAATATTTGTCAATTAAATCCAAAGGATCGGGCGAGTTGCCCAATGATTTCGACATCTTTCGTCCTTGCTTGTCGCGCACAATTCCGGTAAGATATACGTTGGAAAATGGCTTTTCATTTCGGTATTCATATCCAGCAATTACCATTCGGGCTACCCAGAAAAATAAAATCTCTGGTGCTGTTACTAAATCATTGGTAGGGTAATAGTAGTTGATGTCATTCCCATTTGGATTTTTGAAACCATCAAAAACAGAGATAGGCCATAGCCACGAGGAGAACCAAGTATCTAATACATCTTCATCTTGTTTTAAGGAACTGGAATCTGCATTTGGAAATTTTTCTGCATGTATTTTTTGTGCTTGTTCTACTGTTTTTGCTACTACAACATTTCCTTTAGCATCGTACCATGCCGGTATGCGATGTCCCCACCAAAGCTGACGAGAAATGCACCAATCGTGCACGTTTTCCATCCAATGTTTATAGGTGTTTTTAAATTTATCTGGTATCAGTTGGATGTTGTCATTCATCACATTTTCCAATGCTGGTTTTGATAAATCTTCCATTTGTAAAAACCATTGCATCGAAAGGCGCGGCTCTATTACGGCATCTGTTCTTTCCGAAAACCCAACTTTGTTTTTTATTTCTTCAATTTTTACTAAATGTCCTTTTTCTTCTAAATCAATAACAATTTTTTTGCGAACAGCAAATCTGTCTTCGCCCACATACAATTGCGCTTTCTCGCTCATCGTGCCGTCTTCATTTAGTGTATCTATAACTTCTAAATGATGTTTGATGCCGAGATTATAATCGTTTATATCGTGTGCTGGTGTCACTTTTAATGCACCAGTTCCAAATTCAATATCAATGTATTCATCAAAAATAATAGGCACAATCCGATTTGCTAAAGGTACAATTGCAAATTTTCCTTTTAGATGTTCGTAACGCGCATCTTCAGGATGCACACACACCGCAGTATCGCCCAAAATGGTTTCCGGTCGTGTAGTTGCTATGGTTATATATTCTTCAGTTCCTTGTATGGCATAGCGCACATAATACAATTTGGAGTTGACTTCTTTATGTATTACTTCTTCATCAGATAATGCTGTTAATCCTCTGGGATCCCAATTCACCATGCGCACGCCACGATATATTTTCCCCTTGTTGTAAAGGTCAACAAATACCTCAAGTACGGCATCGCTCAAATCTTCTTCCATCGTAAATCGAGTTCTATCCCAATCGCATGAAGCACCTAGTTTTTCTAATTGTTTTAAAATAATACCACCATATTTTTCTTTCCAAGCCCAAGCATGTTTTAAAAATTCCTCTCTGGTAATCTCTTTTTTGTTGATGCCTTGTTCCTTCAATAAATTCACCACTTTTGCTTCCGTAGCAATCGAAGCGTGGTCGGTACCCGGTACCCAGCATGCATTTTTCCCTTGCATACGTGCCCTACGAATCAGTATGTCTTGTATCGTGTTATTTAGCATGTGTCCCATGTGTAATACGCCCGTTACATTTGGTGGTGGAATAACGATAGTATAAGGTTCGCGCTCATCTGGCACAGATTTAAAATATTTCTGCGCTAACCAATGTTGATACCATTTTTTTTCAAGTTGCTGGTGGTCAGGATTCTTAGGAAGTTCTTGCATAAATATATTCTATGTTCGTTTATAAATGTCTATTTGTATTGTATTCAATACATTATACAAAAATACAAAAATGTTGTTGTTGCCATTACAATTGTTAATGGATAATTGTTAAGTGTCAATTATATTTTGAAGTTAATAGATGGAAATAGGCTCTACAATGTACCCTTTGTTTTTGAGTAATTGGATTAACCCGTTTTTTCCTCCAAGATGTCCAGCGCCTACAGCTACAAAACAGGAATTTCCAACAAATAAAGTTTGTAATTTAGGAATCCAATTGTTGTTTCTTTTGTTTAATAATTTTTCTACTAACTCGCTGTCTTCTTCGTCTTCATCAAAAGATTTTGTTAATGCCGATAAATCTTGTGCTTTGTAATCTCTTACTAAGGTATCTAAATGTTGTATTTCTGCACTGTAATTTTTAATGGTTTTTACAATACTTTTTAATTGCGTTTGAATTGGAACTTCATTGATAAATTGTAGTTGTTCTTCAAAGGTTTCTAATCCTTCTGTAGGTATTTTTTTAAGCGTTGCTAATTTATTAAAATTCTGTTCGTAGGATTCTTTTTCTTGTCCTAAGTAACGGAAGTAAATAAGTTGCTCTAAATAAAATGGTTTCAGGCGAGCATAAAAATTTTGAAAGGTAATTTTTTTTATACCGATAGAGTCTTCCATAAAAGTTTGTACTAATATGTAATCGGAATCACTCATGTATTTTTTAATAGTATATCCGCTATCCAATACACTGAGTGCGGTAAGTGCAGGTACGTTTATTTTCTCCAAATCAACTTCCATTATTAATTTCTCACTTTTATTTAATTTTTTTAGTACATTTTTTCCTAAAAAATAATCGTTTTGAGAAATCAAATGGATTGTACCATATAAATAGGAAGGTTGGGTTAATCCATTTCCTGATATTTGCCAAAGCAATGAGTTTTGAGTTTTGAGTGGTTGGTCTAAAGAAGGAGTATTGTCCTTTTTAACTCCGTTACAAAAGGCATCTACGTTAAAAATTAAATAAAATGCAACGGTAATGATTGATATTAATTTCATCTTTTAAATAAATAAAAAGCTGCCTATAGCAGCCTTTGTTATAATAAGTTTATTGTTGAGGCGACCAAGGAGTAGTACGAGGACTTACATATTGTAATTTGTACTCGTCTAAATTTTTTGCCTTTTCTGGTTTCCAAAAATCTTGTCCTAAGAAACTAATTATAGGTTCAAAGTTTGGTGGTGGAATATAACCTTTTAATGGAGTAATTAATTTAAAATCGGAAGTAAGCACGCAAAAAGTAGGATAGGAGAGTTGGTTTTGCATAAAATACGCTGCTAGTTCATGGTAGCCGCTTCTGCCGCCCGGCACAAATACCCAATCTCTATTTAAAAATTGAATGGTATCTCTTCGCTCGGCATCAAATTTCACACAATAAAAATCTTTCATCATCATCCCCGCTACAATAGAGTCCTCAAAGGTGTTTCTATCCATCACTTTACACCATCCACACCATGAGGTATAAAAATCTATAAATATTTTTTTAGGATTTTTCTCGTTTAATTTCACCATTTCGTTCCATGTTAGCCATTTGATTTTATTTTCAACTATCGTATTAGTTTTTGGGGTACTTTCCTTGCTTGTTTTCGTTGTTTTTGACTTTGGTGGTGAGCCTATTACAGCACAAGCTAAAAAAAGTAAAACGGATAATAAAGTAGTCTTTAACGTAATTTTATTCATAATGTTGTTCTGTTTTTTTTATTGACCACTTTGAAATTGTTGGAAATCCATTGTTTTGTAGCTTCCACTTTTGAAATATTTTAAAATAGCAGTAAGTGTTTCCACATCTTTGTATCCCGGAAAGGATTGTATTTTTTTTCCGGTTTCATCTAAAACTACAATGGTAGGATAGCCTAATTTTCCGCCAATACTTCCTAAGTCTAAGGCTAACTGGTTTGCGCCGCGTGCGCCTGTTTTTACAAATGGATAAGATTTTCCGTTAAAAGACACAGGATTTGGATTTTCTGCATTGAATTTTACCGCTGTAAAATTTTCATTCATTAGCGCAACAATACCACCGTCCTGATAAACGTTTTCATCCATTTTTTTGCACCAACCACACCAGTCGGTATATAAATCTACCAATATAAATTTCTTGTTGTCAGATTTGGTATTACTAACTGCCTGTTCAATGGTTGTCCATTTTATATCGTTAGCATTGGGCGCAATAGTTTTCACTTTTGCAGTTACAGCGTTAAACGTAAACAATATTGCTATAGTAAATGCAATTTGTTTTAAGGTAATCGTTTTCATTTTTGCGTAATTATTTATTTCTTTTAATTGATATTACAAATTTAGTTCCAATCTCTTTGTTGGTAAATTTAAGGAATAAAGCCAGTAAATAGAAAAAATTGTTACTTTTGATTTATTATAAAAATAAATTATGTTTAATGTACAGTAAATCATATTGTTGTATTAATATTTTATTTTTTACTTTTAAATTATTAAGCGGTTTAATTGCTATAAAACACAAAATAAGTAGCAGTTGTTTTTTAGCATAATATGTTTTGCAAAATAGCAGATCTTCTATTAAAATGACTTTAATCTACTAACACAATCATAAACTCTAAGTATTCAAGATGTTGTACGCATTCCTTATTTTTGTGTAATATTATTTTTATGGAATACAATTTTTCGGATATAGAACAACAAGCACGACAAAAGTGGCAAGATAATGCTATTTATAAAGTAGAAAACAGCAGCAACAAACCAAAATATTATGTATTAGATATGTTTCCTTACCCAAGTGGTGCAGGCTTACATGTTGGGCATCCGCTGGGTTATATTTTTTCAGATATCTATGCCCGCTACAAACGTATGAAAGGATTTAATGTATTGCACCCTATGGGTTTTGATGCCTTTGGATTGCCAGCAGAACAATACGCTATACAAACGGGACAACATCCTGAAATTACTACTCAAAAAAATATAGAAACTTATATCAGTCAATTAAAAAAAATTGGGTTTAGCTATGATTGGTCGCGGCAGGTGAGTACTTGCGAACCTGAATATTATAAGCACACACAGTGGATTTTTTTACAACTTTTTAAATCATGGTATAATAAAGAATCAGAAAAAGCAGAACCTATAGAGCATTTGATTTCTATCTTTACAAAAGAAGGAAATCAAAAAATAAAAGCGGCTGGTGAGGACAATGTACTAAAATTTTCCGCCGAAGAATGGAAGCATTTTACAGCTATTCAACAACAAACTATTTTAATGGATTACCGTTTGGCATTCCAAAAAGAATCGTTTGTAAATTGGTGCCCTGCATTGGGAACTGTATTGGCGAATGATGAAATTGTAAATGGTGTTTCTGAGAGAGGCGGTCACCCGGTAGAAAAGAAAAAAATGTCGCAATGGTTTTTGCGTATCACAGCGTATGCAGAACGTTTATTGCAAGGATTAGACACACTGGATTGGAGCGAAAGCATGAAAGAAATGCAACGCAATTGGATTGGAAAATCTGTTGGAGCTATGGTTTCCTTCTCGTTAAAAAATCATTCTGAAAAAATTGATGTGTTTACTACTCGAGTGGATACTATTTTTGGCGTTTCTTTTTTGGTCATTGCGCCCGAACATGAATTGGTAGAAAAAATCACAACGGAAGAACATAAAACGCAAGTGGAACAATATGTGAAAGTTTGTGCAGCAAAATCAGATATTGAACGCCAATCGGAAAAGCAAGTAAGCGGACAGTTTACAGGAGCCTATGTGTTGCATCCATTTACACAGCAAGAGGTGCCGGTTTACATTGCAGATTATGTGTTGGCTGGATACGGCACGGGCGCAGTAATGGCGGTGCCTTCCGGCGATCAGCGCGATTATTTGTTTGCGAAAAAATTTAATTTACCTATTATACCAATTTCTGACGCACAGCAAAATATAGAAAATGAAGCGGATGCCACAAAAGAAGGGAAATACATCAACTCTGATTTTATTAATGGAATGAATTACAAAGAAGCGGTAGCGACTTTGATTCAAAAATTAGAAAAACAGCAAATTGGTTATGGGAAAATAAATTTTAAAATGCGTGATGCCGGTTATTCCCGTCAGCGTTATTGGGGCGAGCCGTTTCCAATTTATTATGATGCCGAAGGAATTATACATACCGTTGCCGAAGATAAACTACCCGTTACACTGCCTAAAGTAGAAAGCTACAAACCCACTGGAACTGGGGAAAGCCCTTTGGCTACAGCAACAGAATGGGTGCACCAATTTGGCGAAAACACCCGAATGGAAACAGATACAATGCCCGGATATGCGGGGAGTTCTTGGTATTTTTTGCGCTATATGGACCCCAAAAATGATACAGAATTAGTAGGCAAAACAGCACAAGAATATTGGCAAAATGTAGATTTTTATGTAGGAGGTTCCGAACATGCGGTAGGACACTTATTGTACGCTCGTTTTTGGCATAAATTTTTAAAAGATATTGGCAAAGTAAGCACCGAAGAACCATTTCAAAAAATGGTGAACCAAGGAATGATTGGCGGTAGAAGTTTGCTGACAAAAATCGAACAAATAAAAAATGTAGAAATACAATTACATATTCCTGTAATGTTGGCTGAAAATGATAAATTATATAAAGAAAATTTTGAACTACTGAAAGAAAGTGATAACAGATTTGAAAATATTGATATAAACGATGTACAATGGGAAAGAGATAAAGAGGGGAGAGCATTTATTTCTTTAGAGGTGCAATTGGAGAAAATGTCGAAGCGATATTTGAACGTTGTAAATCCTGATGATATGGTGGCACAGTATGGTGCAGATACTTTCCGTATGTACGAAATGTTCTTAGGCCCGATAGATACCGCAAAACCATGGGATACCAATGGTATTTCGGGCGTTTCTAACTTTTTGCGTAAATTCTGGCGTTTGTATTTCGAAGACAATGGAAATAAAAAAGCAATTACTCAAGAAGCTACAACAGAGGAGTTGAAAATCTTACATAAAACCATTAAAAAGATTAACGAAGATATTGAACGATTAGCATTTAATACTTGCGTTTCCAGTTTTATGATTGGCGTAAATGAGCTGTCGAAATACAAAACTATTTCTACTATATGCCAACAAGCGTTAGTTCGACTTATTGCACCGTTTGCGCCACATACCGCTGAGGTTTTATGGACTACTTTAGGCAATACTACTTGTGTAGTAAGTGAAGCGTTTCCAATCCATGAAGAACAATATTTGGCGGAATCTAGCTTTAATTACCCCATTCAAATAAATGGAAAACATCGGGCTAATATCGAAATAGCATTGGATATGCCACAAGATAAAATTCAGGAAATTGTAATGGCAGATGAACGGGTACTAAAATTTACAGAAGGAAATTCACCCAAGAAATTTATAGTAGTGCAAGGACGAATAATAAATGTTGTAATTTAATATATTTATAATAGTTGTTTGTATGGTTTTAGGGTTGTTTTTTCATAATAATTTGAAATGTAATTGTTTGTAATAAACGTAATACGTTAAAGTACACATTTTTTTAGAAAATTACTTTGCATTTATCCTAATAATTAGTAATTTCACTTATCAAATAATACCAAAAAGATGATAAAAAGAATTACACTGACAAGTTGGTTGGTCTTTTCTATGGTTATTACTTTTGCAACTTCAAAAGGGTTTCAAAAAGAAGCAATAGGATATCTGACAGAACATCAAAAAGAAATTAATCTGTCTGCACAGGACATTCAAGATTTAATCCTGCTAAAAGATTATTACGATGAATATAGTAATATAAATCGTGTATGGTTACAACAAACGGCTTTCGGAATACCTCTTAAAAGCGGAATGGTTTCTGTACATTTTATGAACGGAAAAGTAGTAAATACTACCAATAGCGGCGTATTTGATCTCAAAAAACAAATCAATTCTATTGCTCCTACACTTTCAGCAAAAGATGCAATTGCGAAAGCTGCAAGCAATGTAGGAATAAATAATATTGGAACAATCGAATTGCAATCTAAAGAAAATGCAGTGTATATATTTAAACCTGTTGATGGATTAAGTAATATTGAAATTCATGCCGAGTTGTTGTTAGTGAAAGATAAGCAAGAAAAAGTCCAATTAAGCTGGGAAATACAATTCCATTCTTTAGATGAATATAATTTTTGGAATATTGATATCGATGCAAAAAATGGAGGTTTAATAAATAAATACGATCAAGTATTACATTGTGATTTTGGAAGAGGTGGATTTTTAACTTCTCCTGCTGTAGATAATACAAACTCCCGATTAGGGGCTACTAATCCAAATAATGGTGGAACTGACCCTACAGCTCAAATCATGGCAGGGTCTTATAGAGTATTTGCTATCCCGACAGAATCGCCAATTTATGGCCCACGTCAATTGTTGACCAATCCTGATAATCCGGACGCCTCTCCTTATGGTTGGCATGATACCAATGGTGTACCTGGTCCTGAATATACTATAACAAGAGGAAATAACGTTTACGCCTATGCGGATAAAGATAATGATGATTCTCCAGATCCAGATTCTTCCCCGGACGGAGGTGCTTCTTTAGTTTTTGACTTTCCGCTAGATTTTTCTACAAAATTAGACACACTGACAAATTCAAAAGCAGTAGTTACACAATTATTTTATATGAATAATATCATGCACGATATTTTCTATAAATACGGATTTACAGAATCTAACAGAAATTTCCAATCTAAAAATTATACAGGCGTTGCAGGTGGTAATGATTATGTATGGGCAGAAGCACATGATGGTTCTTTAGCAAATCCACGCAATTTAGATAATGCAAATTTTGCTACTTCACCTGATGGTGTAAATACAAAATTTAATAGAACGCGTATGCAGATGTATATGTGGACAGGTACGCCTCCGTCTACGTTAACTTATCTTACCCCATCAAATATAGCAGGAGATATAACACATGGATCTCAAAACGGCTGGGGACCATGCTCATATAATGTAACTGGTTCAGTAGTTAATGCACTTGGTAGCACTACCCCTGCAAGTTATGTTTGTGGCACTGTTACTAATGCCGCTGCCGTTTCTGGCAAAATTGCCTTAATAGATAGAGGTGACTGTGAATTCTCTGCTAAAGTATATAATGCTCAGTTAGCAGGTGCAATTGGTGTTATTATTATCAATAGACAATCAGCCGGTGATTCTATTATTGGTATGGCAGGGGGGGCTTTTGCAAATTCAGTAACAATACCGGCAATGTTTGTAACCTATACACAAGGGCAAAAATTAAGAGACAACATTGGTAACGCCACTGTTACAATGTACCGTGTTTCTACAAATAATTGCTTAGATTTTGATGGGGCATTAGATAATGCTATCGTTTCGCATGAATATGGTCATGGAATTTCAACTCGTTTAACTGGGTTAAGCACCGGAACTGGTGGCACGAGTTCTTGTTTAAGTAATGCAGAACAAGCAGGAGAAGGCTGGAGTGATTTCTTTGCTTTATCACTAACTAAGAAACCAACAGACGATAAAAACACACCAAGAGGTGTTGGTAATTATGTAGTTGGACAAAGTGTTACTGGTTCAGGTATTAGAAGATATCCATATTCTTATGATATGACGATTAATCCATTAACTTATGCTGACATGGCTGCAAATCCTGAAGTTCATGATATTGGAGAGATTTGGACAGCAACGGTATGGGACATGTATTGGAATTTAGTGGAAAAGTATGGGTATAGCACAGATTTGTATAATGGTACTGCCGGTAATAATAGAGCAATTAAACTTGTAGTGGAAGGTTTAAAACAACAACCTTGTAGTCCAGGATTCCTTGATTCCAGAAATGCAATATTAAAAGCAGACTCTATATTATATGGTTATGCAGATAAATGTGAAATCTGGAGTGCTTTTGCACGAAGAGGTATGGGTTTTTCCGCAAAACAAGGTTCTTCAAATAGTGCAACTGACCAAACAGCAGCTTATAATTTACCTCCTGCTTGTAGCACAGGTCCAACAGCAACAGCGAGCTTTACGGCGAGCGATACGGTGGTTTGCC
>CAZXRF010000031.1:0-42760 GCA_964642875.1 uncultured Chitinophagales bacterium
ATTTATACCTTACTACTTATGACTAATTTATTCGTGATAATTAAAAATTTTGTGACCGCCTTCTAATAAATATTTATCTCTTTCAAAAAGTTTAATATCGTGTTCCATCATATCTTTTACTAAAGAAGCTAAATCATGCTTTGGATACCAACCTAATTTGGTGTTTGATTTTGTTGGATCGCCGATTAATAAATCTACTTCTGTAGGTCTGAAATATCGTGGATCAATGGCTACTACTTCTTTACCAATTTCTACTTGATATTTCTCGTTAGAGCAAGATTTAATATATCCTTTTTCGTCGATTCCTGTTCCCTTAAATTCTATTTCTATGCCTACTTCTTTGAATGACATTCTAACAAACTCACGAACTTCTGTTGTTTTTCCTGTTGCAATTACGTAATCATCTGGCTCGGGTTGCTGCAAAATTAAATACATTGCTTCTACGTAATCTTTTGCGTGTCCCCAATCTCGTTTTGCGTTTAAGTTTCCTAAGTATAAATTATCTTGCAATCCTAATGCAATTTTAGAAACTGCACGTGTGATTTTTCTGGTTACAAAAGTTTCTCCACGCAAAGGGGATTCATGGTTGAATAAAATTCCGTTGCACGCATAAATACCATACGCTTCCCGATAGTTTACTGTAATCCAGTAGCCGTACATTTTTGCTACAGCATACGGAGAACGTGGATAAAACGGTGTTTTTTCTGATTGTGGAATTTCTTGCACTTTCCCATACAATTCAGAAGTCGATGCTTGGTATATTTTTGTTTTATTTTCTAATTTTAAAATCCTAATAGCCTCTAATAAACGCAATGAGCCAACAGCGTCAACATTTGCCGTATATTCAGGAGTGTCGAAAGATACTTTTACGTGCGACATGGCTCCTAAATTGTAGATTTCATCAGGTTGTACTTGTTGGATGATACGAATCAAATTCGTAGAATCTGATAAATCGCCAAAGTGCAATATGAAATTACGATTGTCGATATGTGGGTCTTGATATAAATGATCAATTCTGTCTGTATTGAATAAGGAAGAACGACGTTTGATTCCGTGAACTTCATATCCCTTTTTTAGCAATAATTCTGCTAAATATGCGCCGTCTTGTCCGGTAATTCCTGTTATAAGTGCTTTTTTCATTAGTATATTTATCTACGAAATTTAAAGAAATGACGAATTTACAGATTTTTTTTGTTTTTTTGAGTGTAAATGATGCAAAATATAGCCATATTCTTGTCTGGAACAGGTAGCAATGCACGAGCTATTTGCTCCTATTTTCAAAATCATCCTCAAATTAGTGTAGGATTATTATTGAGTAATAAAGAAAATTCAGGTGCTAAAAATATCGGAGAAGCTTATAATATCCCATATATTATTATTAACAAAGACGAATTTCGCAACCCTGAAATAATGCTAACTGAATTGAATCAGCACCATATTACTACAATTGTTTTGGCTGGCTTTTTATGGTTAATTCCAGAATATTTATTAGATGCTTTTCCCAATAAAATAATCAATATTCATCCTGCATTATTACCAAAATATGGCGGCAAAGGAATGCATGGAATATATGTGCATGAAGCAGTATATAAGAACAAAGAAAAAGAAAGTGGAATTACCATTCATCTATGTAATAAAGAATACGATAAAGGTGAAATTTTATTTCAAAAAAGTGTGCCGCTAAGTGAGCATGAAACACCCGATTCTATTGCTAAAGCAGTGCTGAATTTAGAACATCAATTTTACCCTGTGGCAATAGAAACTTTCCTATTGTCTCACCGCAATAATTTATAGCTGTATTGCAGTTTTTATAATATTTTTAAACTGATTTATTGCTTAGTTCTTGTTCTATTTTACAAGTATTCCACAAGATGTATCCACCTGAAAGATTGCTAACTTGCATAAACCCATTTTGCAATAAAATCCTTTGAGCTAAATAGCCTCTTAATCCAATAGCACAGTACACAAAAATGGGTGCATCTTTTTGTAATTCACTTATTTTTGAACGTAATGTGTCAATAGGAATATTAATAGCTCCTTCAATTGCTCCACTGGCAAATTCATCAGGATTTCTTACATCTATTAATATTGCATTTGGTGTTTGTCGGAATTTAGCTTCAAAAATATCCCATTGCTCTACACGCAGCGTTTTATTGATGATGTTATCCGCTACAAACCCAGCCATATTTACAGGGTCTTTTGCCGAAGAATAGGGTGGCGCATAAGCGTGTTCTACTTCCATTAAATCATAAATAGTTCCTTTATTTTTGATAAGTGTTGCTAAAATATCTAAACGTTTGTCAGCACCTTCTTCTCCAATAACTTGCGCACCCAATAATTGTTTGGTATCTGGTGAAAATGTAATTTGAATAGTAAGTTGTTTTGCATTCGGATAATAACTTGCATGCGATGATGAGCGAGTTGTTGATACTAAATATGGAATAGCAGCACTTTTTAGATGTTTTGCAGCCATTCCCGTTGTCCCAACAGTCAAATCAAATAATTTTACTATAGCCGTATTAATAGCTCCATTGTAGGTGCTGGTATTATTATTTACGATATTATTGGCACAAATTCGCCCTTGTTTATTAGCTGGACCTGCCAAAAAAGTGGACATTGATTTTTTTGTAATTGGATTTTTAAATTCTATAGCATCGCCTACGGCATAAATATCAGGATGGCTGGTTTGTAAATATTCGTTTACCAAAATACCTTTTGTTTCCCCAATCTTTAATCCAGCATTTGCCGCAAGTTTTATATCCGGTCGTACGCCAATAGATAGAATTACATAATCAGTTTCAATAGTTGAATTATCATTAAAATGTACAGTTACTTTGTCGCCATTTTCTTCAAAACTTTTTACGGCAGTACTTAATAACAGCTCAATTCCTTTAGAACGTAAATGTTGTTGGGCAATTGCAGCAATCGGAAAATCTAAAGGTGCTAAAATTTGATTATTCATTTCTACTACGGTAATAGTATGTCCTAGATGATGCAGGTTTTCTGCCATCTCTAATCCAATAAATCCAGCGCCGATAATTAATGCGTTTGCATTTTTTCTGGCAGCAGCAAAATTTTTTATTGTATCTGTGTCGGGTACATTTCTGAGTGTAAAGATTTTATTGTTTTGCACACCTGGAAAAGGCGGCACTACTGGCTCTGCTCCTGGCGAGAGTACAAGTTTGTCAAAAGATTCTATGTATTGCTCCTCTGTAATTAAATTTTTAGCAGTAATTTGTTTTAATTCTGGATT
This sequence comes from uncultured Chitinophagales bacterium, assembly GCA_964642875.1. Lineage (GTDB taxonomy): Bacteria > Bacteroidota > Bacteroidia > Chitinophagales > JADIYW01 > JADJSS01. The sequence goes on from CAZXRF010000031.1 coordinate 3,254, forward strand.
TATAGAAATTACCTCCGTTTGAATGCGTACATCAATATTAAACCGTTCTTTAAACGATTGTGCAGTTTGTACAAAGAGTTTATTTCTATCTTCGATTACATTACCTATATAATACGGTAGCCCACAATTTGCATAAGAAATATATGCTCCTTTTTCAAAAATTAATATATCTGCGTGTTCCTCTAAGCGACGCAATCTGGCGGCAGTGCTAGCCCCGCCGGCTACAGCACCAATAATAATGTATTTATTTTTCTTTTCCATAGTACTACAAAGTTAAAAGTGTTTATTTATTCGGTTAGTAACATTTGTTACGCGAAGTAAAAGCAGTCTTAAAAGTAAATTATTAAAATCTTTTCTTGTTAATAGTTTAATTAAAATACAGAGAATAGTATTGTTGAAACATGACAATAATCATCTTTTACTTAATTCTTATATGACAAAACTCATAGCAAATACTATAGGTTTGGGATAATATTGTACTCATAAAACAAAGCCAATGAAAAAGAATTTAATAATGATTATGACCGTGCTAATAATAGCATTCATGTCAAGTTGTAAAACAAACTCCAGTGAGTCATCTTCTGATGCTCAGGTAACTGCCCCTACAGAAGCAGATGGTGCTGGACAGTCAGCGGTACAAGATGATGTATCGGAAAAAAATGTAGTGCAAGTAGCAGCAGGAAGCAAAGACCATTCTACATTAGTTGCGGCAGTAAAAGCCGCTGAATTAGTAGATGCATTAAGCAATGCTGGCCCGTTTACGGTGTTTGCTCCAACAAATGCTGCATTCGATAAATTACCGAAAGGTACAGTCGAGGGTTTACTAAAACCAGATAAGAAAGATGATTTAATAAATATATTACAGTATCACGTTTCAGTAGGAGTATATAAAGCTGAAAATTTACAAGATGGCCAATCTTTAGGACAAGTAAATGGAGATAATATCAAAATTTCTAAAAAAGATGGTAAGGTATATGTAAATGATAAAGCAGTTATTGTTGCTTCAATACCTGCTAGCAATGGTGTTATACATGTAATAGATGAGGTCTTGTTACCCCCAACAAAGTAAATAAATGAATTGGTTTAATTATCGTAGAAGGGAGTGTGGTAAAGCATGAAATACTTTGTTATACTTCCTTCACTTTTTGAACTAAAAGAGAGAGAGAATTTAAAATAATTACACAATTAAATAATTAATTATGCTATCAAAAAGTCAAGCACGATTGTTTTTTTTAGGAGGAACAATCATTACGTTTATCATTTTTATTGGGCTCTCCTGGCATTCTTTAAGTGTAGAAGTACCTAAGAAAACACACGAAGAAAATATTACAGCAGGAGTGATAAAAGGTAAGCATCTATGGGAAAATAATAACTGTATGGGATGCCATACCATTATGGGTGAGGGTGCCTATTATGCACCAGAGCTTACCAAAGTAATTGAACGAAGAGGAGAAGGTTATGTAAAAGCGGTGTTAACTTCAAAAACATCATGGGCACCGAGAGGACGAAAAATGGTACCTTATGCGTTCTCAGATGAAGATGCTAATGCTCTAATAGAATTTCTGAAATGGGTAGGAAATACTGACCTTAACGGATTCCCACCTAAACCGGAATACAAATCAACTATTAATCCAAAATAAAAATTACGATTATGAAATATAAATCACAAAAATTAGCATATTGGTTTTTCGCTTTGTCAATGCTGTTGCTGACATTGCAAATTGTCTATGGATTTATCATGGCATTTGCCCACATGGGATATGATGGATTACATCCAGTAATTGCATTTAATACAGCGCGGGCAGTACACACCAATTTATTGGTAGTTTGGTTGTTGTCAGGTTTTATGGGAGCTGCTTATTACATTATTCCTGAAGAATCGGAACACGAATTAGTAAATGTAAAATTGGGTTATGTACAATTAATTTCTCTTGCAGTTGTAGGTGTTATTGCAATTGTAGGCTATCATTTCAATTATTGGGAAGGAAGAAAATTTTTAGAAATCCCACGTCCTTTAGATTATTTAGTTGTAGTTAATGTACTTACTTTTTTAGGATTGATTTTAGCTACTTTATATAAAGGGAAACAACGTACTACTACAGCATTAGTTATGACAATGGGGCTTGTATTTGCTGCCTTATTATATCTTCCGGGAATGATTTGGTTTGATAACCAAACGATGGATTCATTTTTCCGTTGGTGGGTAGTTCATCTTTGGGTTGAAGGTGTTTGGGAACTGATTATGGGTGGTATTCTTGCTTTCTTATTAATAAAAATTACTGGCGTAGATAGAGAGGTAATCGAAAAATGGTTATATGTAATTGTCGGATTGACATTCATATCAGGTATCTTAGGTACAGGCCACCATTACTATTACATTGGAGCGCCAAAATATTGGTTGATTATCGGTGGCATATTCTCTGCCTTGGAGCCATTGGCATTCTTAGGGATGGCATTATTTGCTGTTGCGATGTATAGAAAAGGAGAGAAGAAACATCCCAATAAAATTGCATTAAGTTGGACTTTAGGTACTGCAATTGTTTCTTTTGTAGGTGCAGGGTTATTGGGGTTTGCACATACTTTGCCGCAAGTAAATATGTACACACATGGAACTTTGGTTACTGCCATGCACGGTCATTTAGCATTTTGGGGCGCTTATGCAATGATTGTTTTAGCAGTTATCAGCTATACACTACCAAATCTAACAGGACGTAAATTGTACGATAGCAATACCGGTGTATTAGCATTCTGGTTAGCAAATATTGGTATGTTGGGGATGACAGTAGCATTCGGAGTAGCAGGTGTAGCTCAAGTTTATTTAGAAAGAAAAATGGGCGTAGAGTTTGGTGATGTACAAAAAGAAATACAAGTTCATTTTGCAGTACTTGCAATTTGTGCTACGATGTTTACTACCGGAATATGCTTATTTATTTATGAATTTATTAAATACGGACAACCAACAGATGAAGCGTTGGTAGCGTAATATTTTTATTATAATAAAAAATAATTGGCTGTCTAAAAGCAGCCAATTATTTTCTTTAAAACTTTTTTATGACAGTGGCAGCCCCTTATTATCATTCAATTGGAAAAGAAATAGAAGTTTTTGAACAATGTTTCAAACATAAAATACCTATTTTATTAAAAGGCCCTACAGGCTCCGGAAAGTCCAGATTTATTGAGTATATGGCATATAAATTGGCAAAAAATTTAATCACCATTAGTTGCCACGAAGAAACATCTTCTACAGATTTAATTGGTAGATTTTTAATTAAAGGCGCAGAAACAGTATGGCAAGATGGCCCTTTGACTACGGCTGTAAAAGAAGGTGCAATAATTTACTTAGATGAAATTGCTGAAGCTCGACCTGATGTGATTGTTGCGATACACTCTCTGACGGATCATCGCAGAGAATTGTTCATAGATAAACTGGGAACTACAATAAGAGCTCACGAAGATTTTATGTTGGTGGCTTCATTTAATCCGGGATATCAAAAAGGATTTAAAGAGCTAAAGCCTTCCACAAGACAACGGTTTGCGGCTCTTTCATTCAATTATACAGAACCAAATATTGAAATGGAAATTATAATCAGAGAGACTTTGGTTGAAGAATCTATTGCTAAACAATTAGTAAATATTGGAAATAAAATTAGAAATTTAAAAGAATTGGGATTGGCAGAAACTGTTTCAACGCGTTTATTGATTGATGCCGCAAAATTAATTAAAAGTGGGTTGCCCAAACGCTTGTCGGTGAGGGTTGCAGTTATTGAACCATTAACAGACGATTTAGAAATAACAGCAGCTTTATCGGATTTATGCAACCTTATGATTTAACCCTGTTTTATGGAACTTGATGAGTACATATATGGGAAGTTTGTAAAATATTTTCAACAACGCAAACGCGTTTCTACAACTAATCAAAATAAAACGGCGTATCTGGAAAATTTGAAAGCACGCTTAATAATTTTAGCCAGTGCCGCTACCGCTAGGCCTATAGAAATTTACCCTTCGGAGCGGGAAGGAGGATATAAAAATAATATCTTCTTCCTTCCAGCTTCCTTTTCTTTATTTACTACTTTAGAGCAAAATACGTGGTATTATCTCTATCGTGTTTTGTATTTATCTTCTCAACAAAAATTAGGATATAATTGGAAACATAATGAAGTAGTAAACGCTTCGCTATCCTCAATAAAAGCTATTGAAACCGCAGAACAAGTGCTGCAAATTTTATTCGAAGAATATCCGTCAACAAGAAAACTACACGACATTTTTAAGCAACAGCTTCTTGCCCAAACAAAAGAAAATAAACCTACAGACTTATCGTGGCTGTATGGAAAATGGATGAAAAATGATGTAGAAAAACAAGATAAAAATTCACTTCAAAATTTTTCAGATGCTGTAAAATCTATAGAGCAAGAAATAAAAACAATTTTAAAAGCAAAGCCTGTAGAAGAAGTTACAAACATCGAGATTGATAAGAAACAACAAGAAGATTATGTATTAACGCACAACTTTGAGAAAGTAGAAACGGCAGAAGAATTCAATGGTGTATGGCGGGATTTTGATGGAGAAGATGAGCTGGAAAACCATCAAGATGCATTGGATGAATTAAATATGAAATTCACTGTGCGTACCGATGATACTTCGCATAGTGTGTATCAATCAGAATTTGTAGAAAATGCAACAGTTTCAGAAAGTGCAGCGCAACATACTGCTGATTTTTTTATTCCGTATGATGAATGGGATTATAAAAAGAGACAGTATAAAAAAGATTTTTGCAGACTTTACCCTAAAATACAAAAAGAAATAAATTCCGATTTTTTTGAGAAGACACTAAAAGAGAATACTTCTGTTTTAACGAGTTTGCGGAAAATGTTGACCAGCATAAACAATAAACTTCAACAACAACGACGCTTATCTCAAGGTAGTGAATTTGATATTGATAGTGTTACAGATTTGTACGCAGAAATACATTCAGGACATACGCCTTCAGAAAATGTATATATTGCCAACAGAAAACAAGAAAAAGATATTTCTATTTTATTGCTGTTAGATGTGAGTTTGTCGAGTGATAGCTATGTAAATGGAAATAGAGTAATTGATATAGAAAAACAAGTAGCAATTTTATTTGGCGAAATAATACAAGAATTTGGAATCGATTTTTCAATTCAATGTTTTTATTCCAAAACCAGAAATTATTCCACCTTTTTAACAATTAAAGATTTTGAGGAAGATTGGAAAAAAGTAAAATTCAGAATGGGAGCTGTTGCACCCTCAGGGTTTACACGTATCGGCACGGCACTTCGTCATTGCGGCACGCTGCTCAGCCGTCGTTCGTCAAAAAACAAATGGGTGATTTTGCTCTCGGATGGTAAGCCAAATGATTATGATAAATATGAAGGAAAATATGGTATTAAAGATGTGAAACAAGCACTTGCCGAATTAAAACAACAACAGGTAAATTCGTATGCTTTGGCAATTGAAACTACCGCAAAATATTATTTACCGCAAATGTTTGGTGAAAATCACTACCAAATAGTTTCGTCGCCTTCTGATTTAACCACGTCGCTAATCAGATTGTACGAAAAAATAAAGTACCAATAAATACTGCTTATTCTCCTTCGTAGATGCAGCCGCTGCTTGCAGTTTCTTGCACTTCTACTTTTGATAAAATGGATAATTTTGGCTTCACCTGATTCCAAATCCATACCGCTAAATGCTCGCAGGTAGGATTGGGCAATCCTTCGATATTGTTTAGTAGGGAATGGTCTAATTGTGCAAGCGTTGGTGCAAATATTTCTTTAATATCCGTAAAATCCATTACCCAACCAATCTCGGGATTTATAGCTCCTTTGATATGTAATTTTACTCGATAGGAGTGCCCGTGAATATTTTTGCACGGATGCCCTTCTGGTACTTTTGGTAAAAAGTGGGCTGCTTCAAATCTAAATTCTTTATAAATTTCCATGTTGTTTTCTACTACAAATTTATGCTTATTTCAATTAATATTAAAGTTCATTAACGATATTGAATAAAAATAGCACAAACAATAATTGTGAATAATAATGAAATAGACGTAATCCAAAATCGGTGCGCTCGTTTTAATTCCATAAAATGATAAGCAACTAAAATAATTTTCAATAATGCCATTGAAAGTATAAAATAAAATGCAAATGATTTCCCCATTGAAGATACAGATGCAAGTGTAATAACGACTAAAAGAACCCAAATAAATGTATTGCTATTTTTCATGTTTGTTTAATAAATTAAATAAATTACAGGAAATAATAATAACCAAATCAAATCACAAAGATGCCAAAATGCTGCACCGGCCTCTAGGTTTTCCGTCCTAGATATTTCACTTATTACGCTGTTGAATTTCCATAAAAAATAAACTAATATAATAACGCCAAGCAGTACATGTAAAAAATGAAAAAATGTAAGCAACCAGAAAAACGTAAAAAATATATTATAACTAATACTCATGCCAGAGCTTATCTTTTCAATATAATCAAAGGATTTTATACCTAAAAAAACACATCCGAATAAAATCGTAAGTTGTAAAAATAATTTTGCCGTTGTGTATTTTTTTAGTTTAATATTCCGCAGGGTTTCCGCCATAAAAAAGCCACTACTTAGCAGTACGATTGTATTTGCGATTGCAGTGTATTTATTGAGTGTTTGGCTGCTGTCGTGGTATAAAAGATGGTTGTCTTGCCCGTAAGTAATCATTGCAATTAATCCCATTCCAAATGTTATACATTCTAAAAAGATAATTATCCAAATCAGCAAGCCGCCCGGCGGATAGAAAATATTTTTCTCGTTATTTATTGCTTGTTCCATTGTCTTTATTTCATAAAATTATTCATGACCGTCATTGTACATATTCTCAATTTCTGTTTTATAACGCTCATTTACGATTTTGCGTTTTGGCTTCATGGTAGGGGTCAATTCGCCACTTTCTACTGTCCATTCATTGGGTAATAAAACAAACTTTTTTATTTGTTCCCAATGCCCAAAATTTACATTGTATTTTTTTATTTCTTGATGGATTAATGCGATTACCTCTTTGTTAGAGGTCAACGCTGCATTTGTTTTGAATTTTATGTTTTGTGCTATCGCCCATTCTTCTAGTTGTGGAAATGCTGGAACAATTAATGCAGATACAAATTTTTTGTCGTCACCGCCCACTACCATTATTTGCTCTATGTACGGACTTTCTTTCATCTTATTTTCCAATACTTGTGGTGCTACATATTTTCCGCCAGCAGTTTTGAAAAGCTCTTTTTTTCTATCTGTTATTTTTAAAAATTTATGTCCGTTTTGTGTTTTCCATTCACCAATATCTCCGGTGTGAAACCAGCCATCTTTATCTATTACTTCAGCTGTTAATTCTGGTTGGTTGTAATACCCTTTCATGATGTTATCTCCTTTAGCAAGAATTTCACCGTCTTCCGCGAATTTTATTTCAATACCCGGTAATGGAATTCCTACCGTTCCAATGCACCGTTCTTTCTCATTTACTCTGTTACAAGCTAATACCGGTGAGGTTTCTGTTAATCCATATCCTTCAATAATATCGATGCCGGCAGCCGTAAATAATGTTATTAACCGTGGCTGCATCGCCGCAGCTCCAGTGATGATGAATTGTACATTACCACCTAAGGCTTCTTGCCATTTTGTGAATATTAATTTTCTGGCAATTGCAAGTTGCAATAAATAAAATAGATTTTTTGGTTTGCCAATTTCATACTTTGCACCTACTTCCATCGCCCAAAAAAATAATTGTTTTTTATAGCCTGTAAGCGCATTTCCTTTTGCTATGATTTTGTCATATACCTTTTCTAGCATTCGAGGTACTGTGGTAAAGCAATACGGCTTTACTTCCAATAAATTCTCTCCTATTTTCTCTAAATTTTCAGCGTAATGGATATGTATTCTAAAGGCAAGATATGCGTAAAATACCATTCGTTCAAAGCTATGGCAGAGCGGTAAAAAACTTAATGCTTTTTCGCCATCTCCAAAATTAATTACTTTTTTTACTGCATAAATATCACTCAAAATGTTTTTGTGTGTCAGCATTACGCCTTTAGGATTTCCGGTAGTGCCCGAAGTATAAATAATAGTAGCAATATCATTTTCAGTAGTAGCTCTCTTCTTTGCTCCTATTTCAGAAAGTTGCACAGTAGCTGGAAGCGAAGTACTAAACAATGATACATCATTTAATTTGTCAAACGAATAAATACCTTTAAATGATAATATTTTCTGTTGCAATGGTTTTACTTTATTATATACCACATCATTATCTATAAAGGCATAGCAAATAGATGCATCATTGAAGATGTATTCATAGTCACGCTCAGCAATAGTTGGATACATAGGTACTACAGTAACACCAATTTGCATTGCCCCAAAATCTATAAAATTCCATTCAGGCCTATTGGCTGAAATTAATGCAATAGCGTCTCCTTTCTTTAATCCTAATTCTAATAATAATTGACTAGCTCTATTGGCATATTGTTGTACTTCTTTAAAAGTGTAAGTTACCCATTTGCCGTTTATTTTTGACGATAAAAACGGATCGTTAGGGACATTTTTATTTTGTATTTCTAGTAAATCAAATAGACGTGTAGCCTCCATAAAATAAGGTTATTTAATTAATCTGCTAATAGTTTTAAAAGCATCTGTTCCCGCTTCGTGTATAAGTTGGAATAATATCATTTCTGTTGATACAATATATGCGCTCGATTGTCGCATTCGCTCTAAAGCGAGTTGTTTGTTGTCAATAGTTCTAGATGAAACAGCATCTGCCACAATATGCACTTCCAATCCGACACTTAATGCGTCTAATGCAGTTTTAAGTACACAAATATGTGCTTCTACGCCGGCGATGATGAGTGAGGTAATGTTTTGTTTTTTTAATTGTTGTAGAACAGAATCGGATTGCATGCAACTAAAACACATCTTCTCTATGGGCTGTATCTGTGTAGGCAATTCTATTGAAGTACACGTATTTCCTAACCCTTTAGGATATTGCTCTGTTACAATTATCGGTATTTCTAATAGTTCTGCGCCTTTAATCAGTCGATTTATATTTGCAAAAACTTGTTCGGCATCTTGCACTACTGGCATTAATTTTTCTTGTATGTCAATAATTAATAAGCCTGTATTTTCTTTTTGTATTAAACCTATTGATTTCATAATTACATAGATAAAGAGCCTTTTCGGAATTCACTTTTTCCGATTATGGCATTAATAATGTATGGGATTCCTTTTCTACTTTTTGTGATAGCATCTTTTGCTGTTTCCGTAAATTCCTCAATGTTTTCTACACGTTTGCCATCTGCACCAAAAGCTTTTCCTATCATTTCATAATTGGAATGGTCTAGCATTAATGCACAATCACTTTTCAAAAATTCTACTTGGTCGCGTGCTATTTGTCCCCAGCAAGCATCATTTCCTATAAGTGAAATCACTGGCAGTTTATGACGTACAAAAGTGTCGTATTCCATTAAACTATAGCCAGCACTGCCATCTCCATAAATTATCCAAACATCTTTTTCTGGGAAAACTAATTTTGCACCTAATGCAAATCCTGCGCCTACGCCTAATGTTCCAAATACTCCGGGGTCTAACCAAGAGAGAGGTGCGCGAGGGCGCAATGTATAAGATGCAGTACCAACAAAATCACCGCCGTCTGCTATAAGTATAGTATTGTCATCCATAATAGGATCTAATCTTCTGAAAAGTTCAACAGGATTCATTCCGTTTAATTTTTCAGCAGCTTGTATATTTATTTGTTGCTCTCGTGCTTCATCTCGTTTGCGCAATTGCTGTACCCAATCAGGATATGCGCCTTGAAATTTTTTGGATATATCGATAAGAAATTCTTCCGGATCGGCGAGTACACTAACCGTAGGCCTTTTATTTTTATATAAATCTTCGCTGCTTCGGTTTATAGATGCATACGGACGATGTCCGATGTGATTGCCATAATCTAATCGGAAGTCGTTCGGAACACCTGCGAGAATAATAAAATCAGCCTCTTTGATAGCTTCTTTTCGTTTGTGGCGCATTTGCAAATTATTTTCTTTGCCTAAAAGTCCTCGACCCATGCCACTCAAGAAAACAGGAACTCCTAAGCGTTGTACTGCAGCTGCTAATTCATCTGCTTTTTGTGGCAACATCATGGAGCCGCTACCCAAAATCAACAATGGTTTTTTTGCTTGTTGTAATCGGCGCAATACTCTATCTATGTCCGCATCGGTATGTGTAGGAATAGCAACCGGTTGTGGTGTATTGAAAGTAAGTTTGTCTTTATCTTCAAATATTTTACGTGCATGTCGGTTTACGTACCATTGTATCACACGTTCTTGAATATTGCGTGGTGGAATTTCGGTGCTTTTTGCGCCATACCATTCGCGTACTAATTCTTCCCCATATAAAATATCAATCGGACACTCCACAAATACAGGGCCTGGCACGCCTTCTTGTGCCATTGCAAATGCTTTTTCCAATGTAGGAATGATGTCTTTTACTTTAGCTATGCTGGCTGCCCATTTTACATTAGGACGCATTAAGCTCATTTGGTTAATGTCTTGCAGCGAGCCTCGCCCTTTTAAGATGGTTGCCGCTGCACCACCTAAAAGTATTAGCGGAGATTGTGCTGCATAAGCATTTTTTACAGCCGTAATGGTGTTGGTGAGCCCTGGTCCGGCGGTTACTGTTGCTACTCCTGGTATTCCCGTAAGTCGAGAAACGGCATCAGCTGCAAATACTGCATTTGCTTCATGTCTGGTGTCAATTACTCTAATTCCTATGTTTTCTGCACTAACAAAAATAGGAGAGATGTGTCCGCCACAAAGTGTAAATAAATATTTTACACCTTGGTTTTGTAAAACTTTTGCGATGATTTCGCCGCCATTCATATTCATTTTTTTAAGTATTTATGTTATTTAATAAAAATATTTTTTTGCATGATATCGGAGATACTAGAACCTCTTTTTTTTATCAACTCTGCTTTTTCTCCTTGAAATAATTCATCTACAGTTTCGGCAAATAGCTTATTCCATCGGATAAAATGTTTTTTTTCTATGTTTTCAATTTTATTTAAGTGTCGATGTAGGTTGATGGGATTTCCTTCATATCCTCCTGTGAAGAATAAGATATTTTCCCAAAAATTGTACATCATACTTAGGTGTTTCTCCCAATTTATATTAATTACTTCTGTAAAGAAATGCCCGATAGATTTATCTGTTTTTAATTTTTTATAAAACGTATTTACTAATAACTCAATATCTTTTCTGTTTTTAATATCCCGTTTCATACGTACAATTTTATGAAGTACTACGTTGTTCATATAATCATTATAAATCTTTTTGTTTGAATTTTTTTACAGATAAAAATACAGGAATGATACTCCAAAGAAATAAGGTAAAAAATGCAACGGACATACCGATGGAAGTTCCAAAAAAATCTCTAAATACAGCGCCAGTATATCCCATTAATGCAGAAATATCTAAACGCAAAAGAATTAAAATACGTCCTAAATCAATTGGATTTAACATGCTGATGGCGACGACCGCTTTTTCTAAAGGATAATCAGCGAATTGAAATAAAATAAATAAAACAATGCCATCGAATAGTAATGCAAAATATAGCCAAAGCAATATCGTCACGCCGATTCCTTTGGCTTTATCTCTGGTATATACGGTGGTTAAGAATGCTAAGGCAACAAAAATAAGGGTAATAATACAGCCTATGCCGAGCATCATAAAACCAGTTGGTGAGGCTTCATATAATAAAATTGGAATTCCGGTGCCTATAAAGAAAGCGAGTGTCATGGAACCGGCTAATCCAAAGTATAAACTTAGCCATATATTATTTCTTTTTAAAGGCTGGCTTACTAATAGCTCAATAAATTCGGAGCTATTATAAATATAAATAGTTGAGAAAATAAGGGAAACTAATGGCACAATAAATAAGATGATATTGAGTAAACTCAGTAATCCTTTAGAGGAATTATCTTCTAAGTTGAAAACACTTAATGAGGTGATAAGCAAAAAAAGTGTGTATAATAATACTATCTTATTTCGCAGGATATCTATGATAACGAATTTTATTATTTTCTTCATTGTGGATGGGTTAACATGATGTTTGCAATAGCTTTGGATAGCTTAGTTTCCCCGGTTTCGGATTGTAAGTCGGAGATTGATTTTCGGAATCGGAGTTTTCCATCTTGCATAAAAATGATATGTGTTACTAAGTCATCTAACTCACTTAAAATATGGGATGTAATTAAAATTAGTTTCCCTTTTTCTTTTTCACGTTGTATTTTTTCTTTTAAAATTTCAGTGGAAACAGGGTCGAGTCCAGCAGTTGGCTCGTCTAAAATAAGTACATCGGGATTGAATAAAAAGGCAAGTGATGCACTTACTTTTTGGCGTGTTCCACCCGAAAGTGTCCCCATTCTTTTTTCAGCTAATTGGTTTAAATTAAACGCATTTAGGAGTTCTTCATCTAGTGTTGTATTTTCTCCTTTTCGCAAGCTTTTCATCATCTCTAACACTTGTCCGATTGTCATATTCTCAGGATATCGCCCGATTTGCGGCATATATCCGATGTGTTTTCTGTATTGCCAATCATTTTTAATGTTGCTTCCATTAAATTCTATTGTGCCGCTATTGGGAACTACCATTCCTAAAATACTTTTTATTAAGGTAGTTTTTCCACATCCATTAGGCCCTATTAATGCAATACATTCTGATTTATTACACGCCACGGAAACATCATTTAAAACATGTAGTTTGCCAAATTTTTTATTTATATTTTGTACAGTAATCATAATTTTAGCGGTTTCATTAACGGAGTATCATCTTTTAAATTTTCGGGTGTAATACTTGGAATAATTTTTTCGGTTTTATCTAAAATTGTCACCATAAAACTTCTGAACAAAGCCATTGCCGGCGGCATTTTTTCTAATATCATAGAAAATAAACTAATAGGGCGATAGGGTATATCTCCAGTGCCGTCTTTATTTAAATCATATCCTTCATATTTATCCCAATAGTTGCCATTGAATGAGTTTAGTACCAACGAGCCGTTTGTTCCTACATCAAAAGTATTTCCTAAATAATTATTTTCAGTAATGGTATTGTCCATGCAACTTGCCTGTACTTTCATTGCCCAGCCGTTGTTCTTGAAGAGGTTATGTGTTATTATTATGCGGCTAGCACCTTCCATAAATATTCCGCTGGTGTTTTTTATAAATTTATTTCCTTCGATATGGCTGTCGCTAATTTCTTTTAATAATAAACCATAAGCGGCATCGCCCCAATTTTCTTCAAATAGATTGTTGTACATTTTCACACCTTTGGTGAACATCACAGCTACACCGGCACCATTATTCTTAAATGTATTTGAAGTATAAACATCGTTGTTGGAAAACATAAAATGTAATCCGTAGCGGATATTTTTAGTAGATATATTTTTGATAATATTCGAGTTGGTTACAAACTCAAAATATATTCCGTCTCTATGTCCTTGTATTTTGTTGCCGATAATCTGCATACTATCGGATTTCCAGCAGTGTATGCCATTCCCAATTTCTTGTTCTGCAATTCCAAATGCTTTCAGTGTGTTATTTTTTATAATGCAATTTCTTCCTACTTGACTATAGATTCCGAAAAAGGTATCAAAAAGGTCGTTATTAGAAATAGTAACATTTCGTTTGTTGTAAATTTTTATCCCAGCAGGATCATCTAAAGTACCAATGCCAGAACGGATAAGTTTAAAGCCATCTACGGTTACATTATCTGCTTTTATAGATATAATTTCATATTTCTTATCTCCATCTAAAATCGGACGGTTTATACCTAATAATACAATGGATTTTTGAATTATCAAATTTCTTTCGTGATAATGACCTGTTTCTACTATAACAGTATCACCATTGTTAGCTAGGTTTACTATTTGCTGAATAGTAGCATTGCCATATTGTTTTCCAACATATAGTGTTTTAGCAGAAATGGATATGCTAATAAATAAAAGGAGGTATGTATAAAATATTTTTACCATTAATCTAATAATAGATTTTTCCAAGATACGCTCTCGCCATTAAAACCCTTTACTACACTATTCATGTTCTCTTCAGATGTGAATGCAGCAGTATTTCCTCCCATTGGGCTATGTAGTTCTTCACTTTGGTATAAATAAGCAACTTCTGCTTTAATAAACTCATGTGTGCCTAAATAATCAGATAAATAAATATCTTTTATATTACTTTTAATATCCTCATTTTCTTTTAAAAACTCTAGTAGGCAGTAGGCATCATCAAAAATATAAATTCTTCCTTTTTGTGTAATTATTTCTGCCGAAAATCGAGGGTCACTGATAGACATTTTGCAATTATCGCATTGATCAATATTTAATTTTATTGGTTTAGGTTGCACCGTACAAGACGTAAAAAACAGTAAAGAAAATATTAGTAATGCAACTGCTGTGATACCGCTACTTGCTTTTTTAATAGCAGAAGCAGCTCTTGCTTCTACTATCACTACTGTTAATGATATAATTCCCACTGCAATAAATATCCAACCACCTATATCAGGTATAGAATATGCACCAAAATTCAGGAGCTGTTTGAATCCAATTAATGGTGGCTGATAAGCCATTCCAGGTACAATAATAGCTGCATTAGGATCTAAGTTATGACCATAGTTGTATTCCCATCTCCAGAAATCTACCATAGCTAAAATTCCAAATACTGCGAATAAAGCAAATAAAGTGTAAAGCAGTTTTCTATTTCCAATAATTGCTACTAATAAAAATAAAAATGCATAAGTAGAAATGATGTAAATTAATACAGAAAACTCGATGAAATCTTTTGCGTGTAATGTTTTCATTCCGATATAATGATTAAGACCATTGATGATTTCTACATCTCCGCCTAGTTTATTGGCATAGATTAACATTCGTAGGCCTTCAGGATATTGTGGAGCATCTAAGTCTATTCTCCAAATAGGTAGAAAGTTGACAGCAAATAATGCAATACCGCATACTGCAATAAGTATTCGTACAACGGAGCTCATGGAATTCTTTTTCATGTGGATTATTTTTTTGTTTTTAATAGTGTTTAAATAATGTACTATTTATTGGTTTTCAGAAGTGTGGTTACTTATGGATAGTGCATGGTAAACAGTATTAAACTTTAAAAAAAGGTGGAACAGGTCACTACCTGTTCCACCTTTGCGAATCAGATATGTCGTATTATTTAGCGGAAGCAGAAGCATCTGCCGGTGGCAAATTCTTTCCGGTGCTAAACATCAATGGAACGTTGCTGCCCGCAGGAGATACTCTTACGTATCCTTGCATTTCTTGGTGCAATGCGCTACAGAAGTCAGTACAGTACATAGGGAAAGTTCCCACTCTGTTCGGTACCCATTTTAAGGTTTGCGTCTCACCAGGCATCACTAACAACTCACCATTGTCAGCACCTTTTACTGCAAATCCATGTGGCACATCCCAGTCTTGCTCTAAGTTGGTAATGTGGAAATATACTTCGTCACCTACTTTAATACCTTCTATATTATCCGGTACAAAATGTGAGCGAATAGCAGTAGCATATACATCTACTCTGTTTCCTTTTCTTACTACTTTTGCTTCTCCTTCGCCTTTTGCTACGTAAGGATTTGCATTTTCTTCGATTTTAAATATTTTCAAAGATTTATCTTTTACAACTTCAGCTGGAACCGCTTGAGCATAGTGTGGCTCACCGATAGTAGGGAAGTCTAAAATTAATTGCATCTTATCGCCACTAATATCATATAATTGGGCACTTTGAGACAATTCAGGTCCGGTTGGTAAGTATCTGTCTTTAGTGATCTTATTATAAGCAATCAAGTATTTTGGGCTTGGTTTTTTACTATCTCCACCAGGTACACATAAGTGACCCACAGAGTAGTAAGTTGGTACACGGTCTAATACTTTTAAGTCTTTGATATTCCATTTTACTACTTCAGATGATACGAAGAAAGAAGTGTAAGCATTTCCTTTTCCATCAAATTCTGTATGCAAAGGACCTAAGCCTGGTTTTTTTACTTCACCGTATAATGCAGCTTCGTATTTGATTACAGGCACGCCATCAAAATCTCCTGCAAAGTCTTTTGCTGCAATGGCTTTTTGAATTTTATCAAAACTAAATACAGGAATTAAAGCAGCTAATTTTCCACTGCCTACAATAAATTCACCAGAAGGGTCAACATCACAACCATGAGGCGATTTAGGACATGGGATGAAGTAACATAAATCTGCTAATTCTTTGGAATCTAAAACGATTACTTCATTTTTAATTTCAGAGGTAGCAGTATGTGTTTTTTCATTAAAAGTATTGTGAGCATATTTAACAGGAACTTTTTTGCCTTTTCCTGCTTTCAAATATTCTTCTGCTTTTTTCCAATTTACAGCCAAGATAAAGTCTTTGTCTTTTTGAGACGCATTAACTTCTAATAATGTATTGGCTTGTTCTGAATTATAACATGAGAAGAAGAACCAACCATGGGATTTTCCTTTACCTGCGTGGCTTAAGTCAAAATTTACACCAGGGCAAGCAATTTGGAAAGCGATATCCATTTTACCATCTTCTTTACCTACGCTAATAAAACTTAAATATCCTTTATAGTTTTGTTTGTAAGTGTTAATCGGAACATCACCATTTGCATTGTCTGGTGGAACACTAAAACGTGTACCTGCAACAACATATTCTGTGTTTTCAGTAATGAAAGGAGAGGAGTGATTCCCTGCACTATTAGGTAATTCTATAATTTCTGCTGTACGGAATGTTTTTAAATCGATACGTGCCACCCGTGGGGTGTTGTTTGCATTTCCAAATACCCAACGTCCGTCAATTTCACCGTTTGTTTGAGACATCTCTGTGTGATGTAGGTCATCCCAAGGAACAAAGCCGTGTGAGGTGTTCAACATAGGTTTTGTTTCTTCGCTATATCCCCAACCTTTTTCAGGGTCAACAGAGAATACAGGAATTACACGTAGTAATCTCCCTGAAGGCAATCCGTACACGCTCATTTGCCCACTGAAACCACCACTCACGAAGTTGTAGTAGGAATCATATTTACCAGGAGCAACATACGTTTTTGAGGCTGCATCTGCACTTACCGCATTTCCTAAATTTTTAGGCTTGCACCCGACTGCAACCATCACTACCGAAGCGGCAACGGCTAAAAGTTTAATATTAAATTTTTTCATTGTGGAATGTTTTATGTGTTATAATAATACAGGTGTTATTTCACACCGTCGTTTTTGCGCATAAATTCGTAAAGGTGTCTAGCGTCATCATCAGACAAACTTTGATTAGGCATTCTTACTAAGCAAATTTCTAATTGAGCTTGTGCTTTTGGGTCTTTGTCTAACATAGCATCAGTATTAGTGATGAAGTTCATAATCCATTCAGGTGTATGACGTTTAGTAACATCTTTCCATCCCGGACCTACTAATTTTTCGTCAGTCAATTTGTGGCAAGAAGAACATTTTACTTCATATACTTTTTCACCAGATGTAGCCATTGCACCATCAAGTTTATCACCTACCTCTACTTTTGTAAATTTACCTTCCCCACGATTAGGGTCATAAGAAGGATTTCCGTTGTCAGCAGTAGCTGCTGGAGTTTCAGTAGCTGCTGGTTCTTGTGTAGCTGAACCAGTGTTTTCAGAATTAGAATTACAAGCTGTGAAAAATGCAATCACACCTAAAACGCTCAAAATAATTAGTGATTTTTTCATTATTGATTAATTTTATTACTACAATGTTAGATAGTATTTGTATATTGATTTATGATTAAAATCATATTGCAATTGGCAAGAAATTTAGATTTATATTTTCAGACGTAAAAAGAATGAAAGTATGATATAAATCATGTTCAATACTGCAAAATATCATCTAAAAGAATAACATAAAAAATGAGTTTTACAATGAACCTTATATATTATGATAATAGACGAAGATGTATTATTAACTAGAGGTGCCGTATACAAGAAAATAAAAAAAGGCGATGTGATTTTTAAAGAAGGCACAGTATGTCATTTTTATTTTCAATTAATCGAAGGCAGAGTAAGTTGGGAAAACTATGATAGCGATGGAAAGGTATTTGTACAGCAAATAGTACAACCTGGAGAATGTTTTGGAGAATTACCATTGTTTGATGGATTGCCTTATGCAGCATCTGCAATAGCAGATGAAGACGCAGTGGTACTGCTGTTGCATGAATCCACATTTCAAGAATTACTCAAAGAACGTCAGGATATATTATTTGCCTTTAGCAAACTTTTGGCAACACGTGTACGAGAGAAGTTTTTTATGTTAAAAGAACTTGCTTGCCATAGTCCTATTGAACAAATTATAGCCTTATTGAATTTATATAGAGACAAGTGTTGTGGAGTGCTTATAGAAACACCTTTGCGAATCAACTATACGCGACAGCAAATAGCAGATATGACAGGGCTTAGAGTAGAAACTGTAATTAGAGTGATAAAAAAACTTAGCAAGGAAGGCAAGTTGATTATCCAAAAAGGGAAAGTGTATTTGCCGAGTAATATTGATTTTAATCATAATAATTTTGTTTCTTAAATACGTACTTTTGCAATTGTAATTTTTCTGTTCTTTTCAATTATTACAATGGATACTTATTTAAAACGTTACCTCAGAATTTCTTTCATCAATTTATGTATAGTGGCATTGTTAGGCTCAATAATGCGATATAAAATTGCGTACTCTCTGCCATTTATTGACCAAAAACATTTACTGCACGCACATTCTCATTTTGCATTTGTAGGTTGGATTTCTCAAACATTAATGGTGTTGTTAGTCCAATATTTATCAAAGAATAGTGGTGAAGATAAATTTATTCCTTACCGAAAAATATTGATTGCAAATTTAATTTCTGCTTACGGTATGTTGCTGTCATTTCCGGTGCAGGGATATGGCGCTGTTTCCATTACTTTCTCTACCATGTCTGAGTTCGTATTTTATTATTTTGCTTTTTGCTACTGGCAAGATTTGAATAAATTAAAAGTACAGTCTATAGTTCATCAATGGTTTAAAGTTGGGCTGTTTTTGGGGGTTTTATCCTCAGTGGGCACCTTTAGTTTAGCTTATATGATGGTTACAAAAGTGATACATCAAAATTGGTATTTGGCAGCAATTTATTTTTATTTACATTTTCAATATAATGGCTGGTTTTTCTTTGCATGTATTGGATTACTGTATTCTATACTTCCCGAAAATATCCGCAATTCAAAGGAATTGAAAAATGTTTTTTTATGTTTTGCTTTTGCAAGTATTCCGGCTTATTTTCTTTCAGTATTGTGGCTGCCGCTGCCAGGTTGGCTGTTTGTTATTATTATCATTTCAAGTATAGCACAAGTGGTGGGGTGGTTGGTGATGTTGAAAGTTTTTTATTCAAAAAATGAGTTTATAGCTCAGAATGTAAGTTTAACGGGAAAATGGCTGATGGCATTAAGTGGCTTAGCTTTAACGGTAAAACTTTGCTTACAATTAGGGTCAAATATACCGGCATTAAGTAAACTAGCATTCGGTTTTCGTCCAATCGTTATTGCATATTTGCATTTAGTATTATTAGGAGTTATTACTTTGTTTTTACTAGGATATATCTTTTCAGTCCCTTCCTATAAAATCCAAAAAGTTACATTTTATGGAATTATTGTTTTTGTGACAGGTATAATATTGAATGAAGTGGTATTAATGATACAAGGAGTTGCCTCGTTTAGTTATACATCTATACCTCATATCAACGGAGTATTGTTGGGGGTAGCCTTGATTTTATTTTCTGGCATTTTACTTATTGCTGTTTCCCGATTTAAAGAAACGAGACCAAAATAAAAAAGAGAGGACATAGCCTCTCTTCTTTCTACAGTAATACAACTCACCAATTAAGCTGTAGTATCTTCGGTACTTGCTTGCGGTGCATTTTTCTTTACACTTTCAATTCCATTTTCTCTGCTGGCTTCGCTTTCATATAATTCACTCGTGCCTATTACTTGCCCATTAGCTGCCTTTAAATTAAAAAATGGTTTCCCATTAGTAGATGTTTTGCGTTCGTAACGCCCATCTAACTCCGCATTTTTCTTTATAGATTCAATACCGTTTCGGCATGCTGCTTTTGTGGTATAAGCCTCACTTTTTAAAATGTTTTGCCCATTTGCAGCTACTAAATTAAAATAGTGCTGCCCGTCTTTTTGTTGTTTGATTACAAATTTTCCCATAATATTTATGTTTGATTAAAAAATAAAAGTCGTTCTTTAAATACCAAAAATAATGCCAAATTATCCGTACTCTCCGTTGTTTACGTCTTTTACGCTGCCAAAACCAATTACATCATCAGCGAGATCATCGTCATTCATTTCCGATGCCCGTCTTATCGTTTGTGCACCATATTTATTTTTTATGGAGTAAACTGTTTTTCGTGCTTTATCGCTTTTTATATGAGAGTTGTCAAAAATGTTGAGCTGCACTAAATCTTCATTTATAAAATCTTGAATAATAACCCCGATACTAATTGTATTTGTATTGATGATATTTTGTGCTATTTGGTACTTTTGTTGAAATGCAAGTTGCCTATTTTGCAAAATATGAAATAATTCCATGCCGTCTTGAATCGGCTGTTCGGTATAAAAACTATCTTCATAGGGTGGCATGTTTTCATATCGGATAACGCATAGTACACGTTTGCAAAATAGATGTTTTTTCATTAATCGATTTTCCAAGGTAAGACACAACATCATTAAGGTATCTAGTAAATTCTGTGCATCGCGTCGCTGCTCTTTCGATATCATCCGCATCGCCGACATATTTTTGTATTCCTCAGTAGAACGCATATCCACTTCCTGAAAATGCAAACGATGATACCAATGTTGACCTATAATACTTTTGCAAGCTGCTTTTAATTTTTCGGGGGTCGAGTGCCGTAAATCATATGGCGTGTAAATGCCGGCTTTATTTAAGCGTTCTTTCATGCCCTTTGCAATACCTGGCAAATCGGTTAATTCTAATTTTTTTAAAACACTATCAATATTTTCAGGTGTAATAATTGTTAATCCATCTGGCTTTTGAATATCAGATGCCAGCTTTGCCAAAAATGCGTTTGGTGCAATTCCAACTGAACATTTTAAATAATCGCCAACTTCATCTCGGATTTCTTGTTTTATTTTTTTTGCCACTTCTACCACGTCGGGATATATATTTTTATAAGAAGATAAATCCATCACGGCTTCATCTATACTTCTTGGAATTACCTCGTTGGAATAGCGTTTTAAAACTTTCATTATTCGTGCGTGATAAGTACGATATTTTTCAGGATTGGTTTCTAAAGGTACCAAGTCCGGACAGATTTTCATCGCTTCATTAAGGCGCAAACCCAATTTTATACCACGTTGCTTTGCCTCAATTGATGGAGCAATTACACAGCCATATTTTCCGGTATATACACAAACCGCTACAGGCCGCCCGCGCAACCAATAGTTTGTTTGTTGTTCGCAACTCGCAAAAAAGCTATTCATGTCTATAAATAAAACACGTGCTTCTAATTGAGTGCGTAATGTATTTTGATTCACAAGTGAAAGTTAATAGTTGTATTGTAATTGTGTTACTTTTTTGAAGAATTAATACAAAGGAAATTGTCAACATCTTATAAGTTATAATAAATTACCTATAACTTTACCGTATGAACTTACCAGCAAAAATAGTCATAGGCTCCGACCATGCAGGTTTTGAATACAAAGAAGCAATAAAAATTTATTTTGAAAAAAATAATATTCACATAGTTGATGTAGGAACATACAGCACTGATAGTTGTGATTATCCTGACTATGCACATGCCGCAGCGAATGAAATAGAAACCGGTAACGCTGCCTTCGGAATTTTAATTTGCGGTTCTGCAAATGGCGTAGCTATTACCGCCAACAAGCATCAAAAAATTAGAGCAGCATTGTGTTGGCAAAATGAAATAGCAAGCTTAGCCCGACAACACAACGATGCCAATATTATTTGCTTACCGGCACGTTTTGTAACTATAGATGAAGCAGAAGAAATGGTACATACTTTCTTAACCACCGATTTTGAAGGCGGACGACATCAAAAAAGAGTAGAGAAAATCTAAAATACAGTGGTAAATCAATCTTTATATTTTTCAGAATAGGAATATTCAAAATACATAAAATATGAAAAAAATAAATATAGCTATTGACGGATTTTCTGCATGTGGTAAATCCTCTACTGCAAAATTTGTAGCACAACGGCTTGGTTATATTTATATTGATTCAGGTGCAATGTATCGTGCCGTTACTTTGTTTTTACAGCAACATCTTATTGATTTAGATAATACAGAAGGAATAGAAAATGCATTGCCCCAAATAGCTATAGAATTTAAAAAAGTGGGAGATAAATTTCATACTTTTTTGAATGATGCAGATGTGGAAAATGAAATACGAAATCCTCGAGTAGCAGCAGTTGTTTCGGAAGTAGCGGCGATGAGTAATGTACGAAAAAAATTAGTCGAACAGCAGCAGAAAATGGCCGTGCAAAAAGGCGTAGTGATGGAAGGTAGAGATATCGGAAGCGTAGTAATGCCAGATGCCGAATTGAAGTTTTTTATGATCGCAGATGTGGATGTACGAACGAAAAGAAGACAAGATGAATTGTTGCAGAAAACAGGCAAATTATTTCCACTAGAGGAGTTAAAAGCTAACCTCCTTCATCGCGATAAAATAGACTCGACACGTGAAGATTCTCCATTAACAAAAGTGCAAGATGCCATTGAAATAGATACTACTTATCTTACATTAGAAAAGCAAATTAATCTTATCTGTTCTAAAGCTGATGAAATAATCCATGGATAGATTTTGATTTGCTACGGCATTTTTTTCATTTTTTATTTGTAAATTAGAATATGGAAATAGCCGTTGATTCAATAAATACACAGCCAGTCACTGATGAACTACGTACCAAAATAATTCGCAAAGAAATACAAACAGCGAGCAAAGAAATACGTGTAAAATATCCCTTTTTACAACATCAAAATTTTATTGGTTTTTCTATTTTTATAGTATCTATAGCCATGATATTAGTATCGGCAGTTGCTTATTTGCAAGGTAAAATTCCGGCAGTTGTAGTGGTATTGTCTGTAGCATTTTGGACCTCTTTTTTACATGAACTAGAACACGATTTGATACATTTTATGTATTTCAAAAAGAATAAATTTATTCAAAATCTGATGCTCTTAGGGGTGTGGGTATTTCGACCGATGACGATAAATCCTTGGTTTCGTAGAGATTTGCATTTTCATCATCATCGCGTATCTGGCACCAAAACAGACTTGGAAGAACGCGGACTTACCAATGGCGAGAACTGGAGTTTTCGTAGATTATTGACTATTACCGATTTGCTATTTGGGGGTATTTTACGCGGGAAAACAATCCGTAGAGATGTGATAGATGCCGTTAAGCGTGGCGAGCTTTCCAAAGAACAGGCTCTGAATTTTAAGAAAATAAAAATGTACGGTATGATGCCATTTACGCTATTCCTTTATTTAGTTTGGTATTTTTTTCTTATACATTATGCCATCCAATTTGCAACGTATTCTTTTCATTTAGAATATGAAAGCCCTGCAATTATACAAGCACAATTCAAATGGATAAATCCATTGGTGGTAATTTTGATATTACCCAATTTATTGCGCATGTTTTGTTTGCATTTTATTACTTCTAATATGCATTATTATGGCGATGTAGAAAGCGGTAATGTAATGCAGCAAACACAAGTTTTGAATAAATGGTATTTTATTCCATTTCAATTTTTCTGTTTCAACTTTGGCAGTACACATGCAATTCATCATTTTGTGGTGAATGAAACTTTTTATATCCGACAATTTACTGCTACAAAAGCCCATCAAGTGATGCGTGCACAAGGTGTACGGTTTAATGATTTAGGTACTTTTAAACGTGCCAACCGTTATTACGAATCTGCCGAAATAAAATTAGCCTAACGACCGTTTGTAAATAGAAAACAACTTGATAATTTTTATTCTAAAAAGGCATTTTAAATTCGCGATTTGTGTATAAATATTGGATTTTGTGTTTGTAAAAACACCCAAATTCTAAATTTCCTTAACTAAAATGGTATAGCGGAATTGTTTGATTTAGTGTAATTTTACTTGTTACACTTTATAAAAATAGTAGAAATTCGGTTTGCCTATGAAAGGTTTATACATTTTACTTTTATTTTTTTCCTCCTTTGAAGCGAATATATTTGCACAAACAACACTATTTTCAGAAAATTTTGGAACAACAGCAGTATTACCTATTGGTTGGGCAAGCTCAAACACTACCAATGGCTGGGCGGCAGTTACTTCATCTGTTTCCAGTGGATACACGGGTGCTTCTGGCGGAACAAATATGGTATTTAACGGAACCGGTCCGAATGGAAATATCCATACGTTGACCTATAATAATAATTTATCTACAGTAGGTTATACAGGAATTACTATTTTATGGGCAGGGAGAGGAACAACTTCATTTAATAGCAATATTATTTTTGAATGGAGTACAAATGGTACACTTTGGAACAGTGTAAGCTATAGCTACTTAAAAAATGCAAATAGCTGGACTTGGGTAAATAGTGGTACAGCAATCACATTACCAATAGGCGCAGAGGGAGCGGCTAATTTGCAACTGAGGTGGTCTGCTGCTGCTGCAAATACAGGAAATTACAGAATTGACGATATAAAAGTACAAGGAACGCCTCTTGTGGCTTCTACAGCCTCTTTCACTACTAGTTCTGGCTCTGTTTTAGAAAATGCGGGTACTTACAATATTGGCGTTACCGTAAATACTGCTCCTGCTTCAACTTTAGTATTACGTGTTGCCGATGCGGGTACCGGCACGGCATCTCCTAGTACCGATTATGCGTTTACTACAACGGATTTAACTTTTCTTTCTACAGATGTATACCCTAAAACACAAAATGCACCAGTAACGATAAAAGACGATGCAATTCCTGAGGCAAATAAATATACAGATTTTATTTTATCGAAAGTAAGTGGTCCGGCTATTACTCTTTCTACGGTAGCACATCGGATGACGATTATTGATGATGACGCTCCCAAAGGAGTGATATTAAATGAGTTTTCACAAGGCACAAACAATGCCTCCTATTTAGAGTTAGTGGTAATTGGTTCTCCGGGCACTACTGCCGATTTACGCGGCTGGATAATAGATGATAACAGCGGAATTTTTAGTGGAGGTTATGGCACGCAATTAGGTATTGCCGATGGACATATAAAATTCAGTAATTCCTGCACTTGGGAAAAAGTACCAGTGGGTGCTATTATCGTGATTTATGCTATTGACCAGACAGGAAGTTTGCCAATTAAAAATGGAAAAATTACTGCACTTGGATTGGCTGATGACCCTACCGATGCCAATTTGGACTATGTGTATGTGGTAGGCGTAAATTTATATAATTCTACCAAATGTAACACGGCGGCTTCTAACAACTATTTTTCTAGTGATTGCAATTTGCCGAATAATAGCTCTTATGATACTTACACTCCAGCTACGTATGTAAATCCGGATATGGGTACAATACTATTTAGAAATGGTGGCGATGCAGTGCAAATACGCGATGCGGCAGGCACGTATTACATGGGATTATCGTATGGAAGTAAGGGAACTAGTCCTGTAAGTACTTGTGGTGGCTGCCAATTCAATGCAGCTAACCATCCAGACTATGCAACTTACGGAGCTAACGCTTTATACTTTTCGGGTACAAGCAATGTTACTTATGCGTTCCAAAATACAAACACCAATGACTTTAGAGATGTAAGCAATTGGACAAAGACAACTACCAGTTCACCCAATGCTTTAGAAACACCAGGAGTGGCAAATAATGCTGCCAATCAAGCATGGATAAATTCGCTAAGAGGGAATTTTGAAATTGTAACAGACAATCAAAGTTATACTTGCCAATTGCGCCAATATGAAAGCCGATACTATTTAGATGCCGTGGATAATATTATATTTTACATAAAAAATAATGCCAACATTAATCATGGAACATTTACAGCTCAAACTATTATTCATAATACAGCAGCTACAGGCAAAGGTTTTCAAAATTCAAATCTGACAGGAACGCCATTGTTTATGCAAAAAACATTTGCTGCTACGCCTACTAATTATACTACTCCAAATTATAAAATTAAATGCTTTGTTAGCACGCAAGAATTACAAGATTATTGTGATTATATAAACCCGATTTTGAATGCCCTACCCGGGTATTATACGGCGCATCACTATACGCCGGCTACAGTAGTTCCACATTTGAAAATGTATAAAACGGCAACCACCGACCGTGCATGGACGGTAACTTCGGATGCACAAGTAGAAATAAAAAATCCTGTAATTGGTACCTATACCAGCTATGCAGGAAATTTGTACTATACCTTTGAGTACGATGGATTTACGGGCTTTTCGGGGTATGCCTTAGGCGATATAGTAACGCCAGATATAGGTTTGCCGGTTGAGTTAACTTCTTTTCAGGCAAAATGCCTCGCGGATAATGTAACACTCGATTGGGCTACTGCTTCTGAACAAAATTCTGATTATTTTGAAGTAGAACGCTCCAATGATGCGGTGCATTTTACAGCATTATCCCAAATACCGGCAGCAGGAAATTCTAATAGTATAAAAATGTATTCCTACACAGATCGATATCCTGAAAATGGACAAAATTATTATCGCTTAAAACAACAAGATAAAGGCAGTAAACCTGCCACTTTTTCTAGTATAGTACAAACCTCTTGCGAGCAAGATATTAAAAATCAATGGCAAGTATTTTATACACCTGAAAACGGAATTAAAGTGCAAATACAATCAGACAAAGAAGAAAATTTTACGTGGATGCTTTTTGAGGCTTCGGGGAAATTATTGTTCAAAGAAAATAAAGAAATTCCTCAAGGGGTATCTTTATTTGAACTGCCAGTTAATCCAAAATTAGCGGCTGGAATATACCTATTGCAAGCTATAGGCGAAACAAGTACAACTGCAAAAAAAATACTAGTATATTGATTTCAAAAATCTGAGCAGGTAATTTTTTTAGTTTTTTTGACAATCAACATCGTGCTATATTTTCACACTATTGTCATTTAAATGCTCCAACATTAGCTTTGTTACTTCTTGATGTTTGTTGAGCATCATTTGATGTGTACCGCCTAAAACAGGAATTACATTCTTGATTTTTTTAAACGGAAATACTTCATCTTTAGTGCCGTGTATATGTACAATATCTTGTCGGTAATCATCGCTTCCTTTCCATTGTACAATGGCATTCACACACCAATATAAAAATGCAGAAGAGTTGTTTTTTGCCATGCTAATTGCCATTTTTCTTAATCCAGGTTCTTTCAGTACATCTCTTTTAAATAAACTGCCGAACTGTATTGCCCCAATAAAACCTGAGCCTGGCAGTAATTTGTGAAGGTAGGTGTAGTTTAATTGTTTTAGTTTAAACGGCATTTCATTTCTGCTTTTAATTGTAGAAATTAAAACAATTTTTTTGGGATTAACGTGTTTTATTAATTCCATAGTCATAATGCCGCCCATAGAATTTGCTACTAGATTAAAAGGCTTAGAAGTATCTATGAGTGGAATGAATTTTTGAACATAGGTTTCCATTGTATCCGTTTTTTCGTGCTTGGGAAATGGCAAATATATGCCATTCTCAACTGCCACCATTTGGTGTTTAAAGAGTCGTTCATCGGAAGCAATTCCACCAATAAAATAAGTATTCGGTATTGTCAATTTGGAAAATTATTATAGTATAAAGATACTATTTAGTTCGGTATAAAATTTATTAGTTATTATGTTTTAATAGAAATAAAATGTATGATTATGTGGTTGTTTCATTCCAATAGCAACTATCTGGGTACATACGCTTTCCGAAGATTGCAGTACCCACGCGGATGATGGTTGCGCCTTCTTCTATAGCAATTTCTAAGTCGCCACTCATACCCATAGAAAGTTCGTTCATTTCTACATTTGGTATTTGTAATTCAATAATTTCTTGTTGTAATTTTTTTAATAGCTGAAAACATTTTCTTACTTTATCTACTTCTGCACTAAATAATCCAATGGTCATCAATCCTTTGATTTTTAAAGTATTGAATTGTGCCACTTGTTGCACCAAACTAATTGTATTTTCTGGTGGTACACCAAATTTACTTTCTTCAGAGGAGGTGTTTACTTGTATCAAAACTTCTAATGTTTTATGTTCCGTCAATAAGCGTTGATGTAGTTTTTCTGCTAATTCATTTCTATCTAAAGATTGTAAACAAGCAACGTCATATTTTAAAATATCTTTGATTTTATTGCTTTGCAAATGCCCTATAAAATGATTGATATGAGGTGTGTTTTTTAAATCTTCATATTTTTCTTTCAATTCCTGAATTTTATTTTCTGCAATTAATGTTGCACCGTTTTGTATGGCAATTTTTATTCGTTCGGATGAGACAGTTTTTGTAGCTAATAATAATTTTATTTCATTTGAGTTCCTATTTGCCTTTATGCAAGCAGTTTCTATCCGTTGCTTTATATGCTGTATGTTTTCGATAATTTCTTGCATGTATATTGCCTTTTCAAAATTTGCAATGAATAAAACTATTTTTTAATGTAGCTTACAGTTTCAAATTTAGTATATAAAGTAGAGATGTTTTTTGTAAAATATCAATAACTTTATAACATAGATATTTATGATTTCCAGATAAATGAAATAGAATATGATATTTCAACTCAAACCTTTTTTGCACGAACTATTTATCAGTTTAGTGGCGTTGTTTCCCGTAATAAATCCGATTGGTTCCGCATTAATCGTAAATCCATATTTGTCGCAACTTCCCGATGATGCGCACGAAAATGCAGTCCGCAAAATAACTATTTATGCATTTTGTATTTGTATGGTGACGCTGTTTGCAGGACATTTGATTTTGGAGTTATTTGGCATCACAATTCCTGTAATACAAGTTGCCGGAGGAACAGTAATTTGTAAAATGGGCTGGGATACTTTGTCGTCAGGTGCAAATAACCAATCAGGTACTGCAGATATGAATGGTGAGCATGACGCAGAAAATGAAGTGTTGAGTATAAAGAATAATTTGTTTTATCCGCTCACTTTTCCAATTACTACGGGTGCTGGCACAATGTCTGTACTTTTTACGTTAAGTGCACATAGTGCAGATGCAAATTGGAAGTCATATCTAATAAATTCTATTGCTATAATTTTGGCAATTATAATAATGTGTGCTGCTGTTTATTTGTTGTATAAAAACAGTGGTAGGATAACAAAAAAATTAGGCGTAAAAGGTCAGAATATTGCAAATCGTATTATTGCATTTTTAATATTCTGTGTGGGTATTGAGATTGCAACTACAGGACTTAAAAGTTTATTTTAATTTATTAAGCTCTTCTAACAATACCACAGCTTGGTTGAAATGTTCGTCTTTAGCTGCATACAATAACGTTAAATGCTGTTTTGCTCCAATACTTTTTATACGCTTTAACTCTTCTTGTTGCGTTTTTAATTCGGCAATATATCGTTTTTTAAATTCGGGGTAACGCTCCGGAATATGTGCAAACCATTTGCGTAATTCGGTAGATGGTGCAATTTCTTTCACCCATTCATCTAAGTGTGCTTGCTCCTTGCTAATGCCTCTGGGCCAAATCCGATCTACCAATATTCTATAGCCATCTGTAGGCTCTGCTGCTTCATAAATTCGTTTGATTTTCATACGTCGATATTTATAGTTACTAAATATTTTCTTGTTCTAATACTTCAATTTCTGTTCCGTTCAGGTCTTCATTTATCATTAATTGGCAGGATAATCGAATGTTTTCCTCTTCATTATATCCCATTTTTGTTAAGGTAACAGGTTCGTTTCTGTCTTTAATTAATGCTGTGCCATGTAACCCTTTTATTTTTATTACACAAGTTCCACATCTTCCTAAGCCGCCACATTCTCCGAAATAATCTACAAAGAATTTGTCTTTTATTAGCACCATCAAATTTCTATATTCTCCCTCAAAGGTTTGAATAGAATAAATACTTCCATCTATTGAAACAGTAAAATTAATGAATGGTTTACTCATCTTTTATATCGTGTTTTTACTAAAAAATCCCAAATTTTGCTCGAATATACCTTGCAAAATTTGGGATAATTTGATTTGTTTACGTACAGATTATTCTACTATAAATTGTCCGTGCATTAATGCAACGTGACCAGGGAAAGAGCAGATGAAATCATAAGTACCTTTTGCAGGTGCTGTAAATTCAATAGATGTAGTTTCACCACCACCGATAGTTTTTGTGTGTGCAAGTACATCTTTAGTCATGTCTTTTGGAATGTAATCATTGTCTTTAGCACCAATTGCAGCTTGTGCAAATTTGTTTACATCAACACCTTGTGCTAATAAAACAAAGTTATGCCCCATAGCGGTAACTGGAGATTTCCCAGTGTGGTTAAGTGTTAATTTTACAGTTTGACCTTCTTTTACTACTATTTCTGTTTTGTCATACTTCATGTCATCGCCAGCGTTTAGTGTTACTTCTGCAGTTGTGCTTACTTGTGTTGCAGCAGCAGTGTCAGCAGCAGGCGTTGTCGTTTCTGTGTTGGTTTGTTCTGAAGTAGAAGAACTGTTACATGCAGCAAAAAATAATGCTGCGGATGCAAATACTAAAATTGATTTTTTCATTTTTAAAATTGATTTAGTGTTATGAAATGAGATTAATTAGTTGTTTTAAAGTGTTTTTTCTAATTCTATAGCTTTTGGAAACAAGATATTATTTTCTAAATGAATGTGCAAATGTAAGTCATCTTCAAATTCTTTCAATAACGAAAGCGTAACGCGGTAGGTATTACAGCCATCTTCGGGTGTTGTGTAATTATTGGTTAATGTTGCAATTTGTCGAAAGCGTTCCCCTTCGGTGTCGTGTTCGTGCATCATGGCACTTATTGGGTTTTGTACCGTGCCAAATGCTGCTTGTACTGTTTCGCCAGCGTGTTGTGCTTTCACCATTTTTCTAATAAAGGGAAATAAAATCAATTCTTCTTTTTTCATGTGTTTGGTCAACTCACCTGCCGATTCTTTAAAGAGTTGGTTTACCTCTTCCAACTCCGGATGATGTCCGCCGTGTACGCGTGTAATCTTATCTAAATAGGGTAGTATTTCTTGTATTTTTGCTTCTACAAATCTGTGGTGTTTCTTTTCTATATAGTCTGCCAATAAATCTAATGGCCAGCTGTTATAATCTATTGAAGATGTCCCTTGTTGCGCAGTTGCTTGTACTAATTGTTGTATTAATGCGTCGCTATTTTTGTTGTCTTTTGTACAAGCTTGTTCTATTGTCCGGTTACCATTGCAGCAAAAATCTATTCCGTATTGCTTAAATACTGAAGCTGCTCTATAATCGTTTGCTACTAAATCGCCAACTATTGTTTCTTTTGTAATATTCATGTTATTTCTAATTTAATCCAAAGGTCACTTTATTGATTATGTTAACTCCTATTGCAAATTGACAATATTTGTGATGAATATTCTATAAATATAAACCCTCTTTTGTTAATAATGTTTTCTTTTTCTTGTTTCTGATTTGTTAAGTTATCGTATCGTTTTTTAATGTTTGATTCTTTTGTTTTATATCGTTAATTTATTTATTGTGTTCTTATTTTCAAATTGACTAACTCCAAAAACGAAAAGGCAAATTACTTTTATACCCTCCATTCCCGCATAGATATAATGAGTATATGATGCTGGCGCATTTAGTCCTTTCATCTGTAATTCGGCGCGTGCATCTAATGCGGGCAATAGCCAGAACGTTTGTAAAACAAGGAAGATAACAGGAATGATATAACCTATATTTACACTTTGGAAAATTATTTTCTTATTTTGATATAGTCTTATTCCTATGATAATTGCAAAAATCCATTCTACTTTATTTAAGGCAAAGAATACTAATCTGCCAATACCTAACGCTAAAGGAATGGTGATGCCCGGTGCTAAAAATTTCAGCCAAGATTCCATAAAACTAATTGCTCCCACAAAACCAATCCAAAGGAAAGTACTTATTGTAATTGTCGGAGATAATACTTTTTTCATAGCAGTGGAGTAGAAGTATTATTTTTGTAAAAGCGGATTTTCATTAAAAACATTTCAGCCATACGCTCACCCTGCCATTTTGCTCGTTCTGCTTTTTTACCTTCGAATAAATTATCTACTGTTCCAAAAAATAATTGTATCCATCTTTCGAAATGTTCAGCTTCTACTGGGAGTTTAGCGTGTGGCACAAATGGAGATCCGAAATAAGTATGCTCATCAAACAAAACGGTTTGCCAAAACCGATACATCTTTTCTAAATGTACAGCCCATTTGTCTTGTATTACATTGTTGAATACGTCTTTTAATAGGTCATCTTCTCTTATTTTTGCATAAAAGGTGTCCACTAATAATTTAACGTCGTCTAATGTTTCTATATCTTTTTTTTGCTCCATTAAGAAAGTTTTATCTATTCTTTTTTATGCCCATTTTTCTCATCTTGTCAGCACTGTTTTCCCTGATTTAAGTCCAAGTGCTAAATCATATATGGATGTTTGTGTCAGCATTATTTTTATTTCTTTCCGCACTTTTATAAATTTCTCATGCATAGGGCAGGGTTGTTTACTATTGCATTCAGCAAGGCCTAATCCGCATCCATTATAAATAGAATCTCCATCAATGGCTTTTACAATATCGCTCATTTTTATTTTATCAATTCTTTTTATATCAATATCAAAACCGCCATGTGGCCCAGTGTGTGAGTTTACAATATTGTGTTTGGTTAGTTCGCCCAAAACTTTAGCTGTAAATGCTTGTGGAGATCCGGAATGTTTTACGATAGCATCAATCTTTACCCTTCTTCCTTCTAAGGATTGGGTGGCGATATAGGTAATCGCTTTTATTCCATGTTCGCAAGCTTTCGAAAACATTATCTTTTGTCATCACAAAATTAAGCACATTTTTTTATTTACGATAAATTTGTCGTAAATATTTCTGCTTTTTTTATTAAATATTTGTAAATAAAAATATCCTATTATAATTTTCACAAAAGAGGCATTACCCTAATTTATCGCCCAGAAATGCAAATGCGTAATTTAATTGTACAAAAATAATGAAAGCAATACTTAGGTATGGATTGATAAAACAAAGCATTGTACCCAAAAAATAGAGCGATTGTGCGGCGATAATTCTTTTTCGCATCGGATTATCTAAAATCGCAATAGTTTCTTTTGGTATAAATTCTTTTTTGCAAGCGTACTTCCAATTGATGTATAGAAATAATCCCATTAACAAGATATTAATCCAATATATGAAAATCGGAAATCGAAAATTGGTATAATCACCCAGAAATGCAGTGGTGAAAGGGAGTAGAGTAACGGTAAGTAAAAATATCAAATTTATCCAACTGAGGTTACGGTCGCTTTTTTCTATATGTTTATATTGTGCAGCATGTCCCATCCAAAAAATGCCAGTGGTTATAAATGCTAAAAAATAAACTAAGAATTTTGATTTAAGCTGTATAAATGCAGTGATTAATTCGCTATCTGATTTTATTGTTTCTAAAATGGGAACACGAATCTCTAACACCAATAACGTCATAGCTACAGCAAAAACACCATCGCTGATAGCAATAATTCTTCCCGTATCTTTTCCTGCAATTTTATTGTATGAATTTGTGCTCATTAGTTATTATAAAAATAATTATTAAAAGGAATGAGCAAAGCTAATAAATATATTTTAATCGCAATTTCCAGATATATCGCAAGCAGCCCCATTGCTTACTATTTTTAACGCTTCTATTTGTTGCCATTCCTGATAAGATTTTTGCAGTGTTTCTAAAAATACTTGCGGCGGCTGCGCACCAGAAACTCCGTATTTTCTATTAAAGACAAAAAATGGCACACCCGATATTCCAATATTTGCTGCTTCTTGTATGTCTTGTTTTACTTTGTAAGCATAGCTGTCATTAGTGAGTGCTTGTTGTACATCTTCGGCAGTAAGCCCAATGTTTATCGCTATTTCATTAAGTGTGGCACTGTCTCCAAGATTTTTACCCTGTGTAAAATAAGCAGAAAATAACGCCTCGATAAGTTGATTCCCAATTCCTTTTTCTTTCGCAATATGAATAATACGATGGGCATTATATGTATTAAAACGAATAGAAGCATCGAAATTAAAATCTAACCCTACGGATTTTGCTGTTTCTGTAATTTGTTGCTGCATTACTTTAATTTCCTCAATAGAACGTTGGTATTTCTTTGCTAATGCTTCGGTTAGATTGTATTTGTTTGTCGCGTCTTGTATAAAATCAGGGTCTAATTGAAAACTTTTAAACTCCAACTCTACTTCAGCGGATTGATTAAAATCTGCTAAAGCTTTTTCGTAATTTCTTTTTCCTATATAGCAAAAAGGGCAAACGATATCGCTCCATACTTCTACGTGTAATTTTTTAGTGCTACTCATGTTGTTTATATATATATGTGATTTTTTTCCAAAACATTTTTTAACTGATATGTTATGCAACAAAATTAAAATCGCTTTGTTGTTATCTAAGCATAAATTTTAAATTATAAATATGGAAATCCAACATTTGCAAACTAACAAGAACGGCGAATTTTTTATCTTGGATGAACAACAACATAAATTGGCTTATATGACCTATATTATGGATGATGAAAGCATTATGCGTATAGACCATACCGTTGTTTCTGATAAATTGGCAGGGCAGGGAATTGGAAAAAAATTAGTACAAGCGGGAGTTATATTTGCCCGCAAACATAGTTACAATATTGTTCCAGAATGCCCTTATGCCTTATCTGTTTTTCAAAAAACACCGGAATATGCAGACGTTTGGAAGCATAAATAAGCACATTTTCTAAATTCTCAAAATTATTTTCTCAAAAGTACTATTTCTTTATCTTTGCAAATCCAATCGTACTTTTCTAAATTATGATAGTATATACGCTTACCGCAAATATTGATGAAGACCTCGCAGAAGAATGGCTGAAATTTATGCGAGAGGAAGTAATTCATTTTGTAAATGAAACACAACTTACGTTGGATTATAAAATGTTCAAGGTGTTAAATGATAATGAAGGCGTAACTTATACGTTTCAGTTTTTCTTTAAAGATCCATTTGTGTATAAGCTTTTTTTAGCAGAGCATCATAAAAACTTTGCCCAACTTCTCAATCGTTATGGACACCCTAAGGTGGCTTATTTTAATACATTACTTCAGCAATTGTAAGAATTTATAAGCATGTAATTTTATTTTCTATTTATTTCTGTTTAAATTTTTACAGCAAAACAGGAAAGGTATTTTGTGCTTTATTTTGAGTGGTTTTTTCATTGTATAACCTAATTGTAAAATAGTACGTATTTCAAAAATAATATTTCCACTTTTATTCTGCACATACGTTGATATTTTTTTGAAAACTTTTTTAGTTGTATAAAAATTCAAATCACTGATAATTAGCAGTTTATAGAAAAATCTTGTAAATTTTACTAAAATTAGGTATTGTTAAACTGTGCATAGTTTGTAACTTTGGTGTATATCTAACTAAAAAAAACACCATAAAATGAGCACTTCACAACTTACTCCGCAAAAAGCAACCTACACACAAGACGAAGCTTTTGAAGCATCACTAAAATATTTTAAGGGCGATGATTTAGCTGCAAGAGTATGGTTAAACAAATATGCCTTAAAAGATTCGGTGGGTACAATATACGAGAAAACACCGGACGATATGCACCGCAGAATAGCGAGTGAAATTGCTCGAATTGAAGTAAAATATCCAAATCCATTATCCGAAGATTTTATTTACGATTTGATAAAAAAATTTAAATACATTATTCCGCAAGGTAGCCCGATGACAGGTATCGGAAATCCATTCCAAATTGCTTCTTTGTCTAATTGTTTTGTAATAGGCAATGAAGGTGCATCTGATTCCTATGGTTCTATAATGAAGGTAGATGAGGAGCAAGTGCAATTGATGAAACGTCGGGGCGGCGTTGGGCATGATTTATCCCATATTCGCCCCAAAGGCTCACCGGTAAAAAATTCAGCACTCACTTCGACCGGCTTGGTGCCATTTATGGAGCGCTATTCTAATACTACCCGAGAGGTAGCACAAGACGGAAGAAGAGGAGCGCTTATGTTGTCTGTTTCCATTGCGCATCCCGATGCGGAAGATTTTATTAATGCAAAATTAGAACAAGGAAAGGTAACTGGTGCAAATATTTCGGTACGCATCGATGATGCATTTATGCAGGCCGTGGAAAATAGTATAAGTTATACCCAACAGTTTCCTATAAAAAGCTTATCGCCAAAAGTTACTAAAGAAGTAGATGCTACGGCAATATGGAAAAAAATCGTTCATAACGCTTGGAAATCTGCAGAGCCAGGTATTTTATTTTGGGATACCATTATCAGAGAATCTTTGCCAGACTGCTACGCAGATTTAGGCTTCCAAACAGTATCTACTAATCCGTGCGGCGAGATACCGTTATGTCCTTATGATTCTTGCAGATTATTGGCGATTAATTTATTTTCTTATGTAGAGCAGCCATTTACCAAACATGCGTCATTCAATTGGGTTTTGTTTAAAGAACATATCGCTTATGCACAACGGATGATGGACGATATTATTGATTTGGAGTTGGAAAAAATAGATACCATCTTAGAAAAATTACACCAAGACCCAGAAAGCGAGGATATAAAACATAGAGAAATTGCATTGTGGCAAAAGATAAAAGAAAAAGCACAATTAGGCCGCCGTACCGGCATTGGTATTACTGCCGAAGGAGATATGTTGGCTGCATTAGGATTGCGCTACGGCAGCGATGAAGGAATAGCATTTTCTGTGGATTTGCACAAAATGGTAGCTATAGAAGCGTATCGTGCTTCCGTGCAGGCAGCAAAAGAACGAGGTGCTTTTGGAATATTTAATGCAGATAGAGAAAAAGACAATCCATTTATGTTACGATTGAAAGAAGCAGATGCTCAATTGTACTACGAGATGTTAGAATTTGGACGAAGAAATATTGCATTACTTACTATTGCGCCAACAGGAACTACTAGTTTGATGTCGCAAACTTCTTCAGGAATTGAGCCAGTGTTTTTGCCGGTGTATAAAAGAAGAAGAAAGGTAAACCCGAATGATAAAAATGTACGGGTAGATTTTGTAGATGAAGTGGGTGATTCTTGGGAAGAGTATGTTGTTTTCCATCATCGTTTTAAACAATGGATGGAGATAAATGGATATAACACCAATAGGAATTTTACACAAGAAGAATTAGAGGAGTTGGTAAAAAAATCGCCGTATTATAAGGCTACTTCTAATGATGTGGACTACCTGAAAAAAGTACAAATGCAAGGCGCTATACAAAAATGGATAGACCATTCTATAAGTGTAACGATAAATATGCCGAATGATGTAACGGAAGAGTTGGTAGGACAATGCTATATGGAAGCATGGAAAGCAGGCTGTAAAGGAGTTACCGTTTATCGGGATGGCTCGCGCTCAGGAGTATTAATCAGCACTGAAGAAAAGAAAACTGAAGATACTAATATAGGTGAGTCTGTATTCCCGTTACAACGTCCAATTACATTAAAAGCGGATGTAGTCCGTTTCCAAAATAATAAAGAAAAATGGATTGCATTTATCGGTTTGTTGGATAATCGACCTTATGAAATTTTTACAGGATTGAGTGATGATGAAGACGGTATCTTGTTGCCACGTTGGGTAAATGAGGGCTTCATTATTAAAAACAAAGAAACTGATGGAGCATCACGGTATGATTTTCAGTATCAAAATCAAAGAGGATATAAAACAACGATAGAAGGATTGTCGTATAAATTTAATCCTGAATATTGGAATTATGCGAAACTAATTTCAGGTACTTTGCGTCATGGTATGCCGATAGAAAATGTAGTAGATTTGATAAACAGTTTAGATTTAGATGAGGCTATTAATACGTGGAAAAATGGAGTAGTCAGAGCACTGAAACGCTATGTTCCGGATGGTACTTTGGCGTCCAAATCGAAATGCCCGAACTGCGGTTCTACTAACCAGCAATACTTAGAAGGCTGCTTAACTTGTAAAGATTGTGGCGCATCGAGATGCGGATAATTTTTTGTTTTCCTAATGAATAAAATAGCACAGCTTGCAAGTTTTGTAAGCAGTGCTATTTACGTGTCAAATTATTTTCAAAAATATATTGACTGAATCGGAAAAAAATGGAACTATTTTAAAGCATTAATAAAACTTACAACAAGTTGTTCTATTTTGCTTAAATCTTTTACAGAGTTGCTGAAAAATCTAAAGTGATCAGCAGTGCCATTGCTGTATGTTGAGTAAAAACACTTGCTGCCGCCTTTACAAAATATTTTAATTTCATCACCACTGAAATCTGATTTTTTAACTACAGTAGTATTACTTATTAACTCATTAATACTAATGGATGATGCGTAATTCTTTCCATATACAAAAATGTTAAAATATACTTTTCCTTCTTTTACTTCAATATCTCTGTATGTTTCTGCATTAAATGTTTTTAGATAATCATTTAGATTTTTCTTGCCTTTCCCTTGCTTTTTGTTCTCTTGTTTTTTGTGTGTCTATATTGCTCACTTTAACACTAGAAGTATTAGAATTACTGGTTTTATTACCTAAGTAAGCAGCTCTGAAATCGTTTAACAAATCAGCTAATTCTTGGTAATTATAAGCACCGTTGGTTACAAATTGGGTGTATTCTTCTTTGCCATTCTCTTTCCAATCTGTGGAGATACAAGTACCAGTTTTACATTTAAAAATAACACGGGAATATTGTTCCTGAATTTCGGCACCTTGTATGTCTTCCATCTTAAATTTATTGTATCTCCCAGCTTTAAATCGGTCGTAGATATATCCGTCTTTTACTTCAAAGTATCCGTAATATCCATTGTCGAAACTTTTGAGATAGTCATTCAGTTTTTTTAATGAAACTTGATAGTTTGCGTTAGTAGTATTACTTGCCTTTTTGTCTGTTTGCTGCTCTACTTCAGTACGACTACTTGTGGAATTAACGTTTATGTCATTGTTTTTAATACTATTTTGCGGATTTAATTTATATGCTGTAAGTAAATTATTGAGGAGGTCTATTAAAATTGAAGTGTTGAAATTTGTAGATTGAGAAAAACTTATTTGCTCGTGATAAGAATTTGTATATGTGGAATAAACACATGCAGAATTGGATTTGCATCGTATTTTTACTTTTTGATTGGCAATTTCAACTTCAGCATTTGACAAATCCGATATTAATGTTTTCGAATGTTCTCCCGATTTAAATCTGTCATATAAATATCC
>CAZXRF010000032.1:0-38849 GCA_964642875.1 uncultured Chitinophagales bacterium
AAGTTTCGGAATTGGATTTATCGTCAAACAATCCGTATTTCGTACAGATTGAAAATTTGTCAAGAAAAAAATATGTAGTTAATCCTGAAAACAAAAATCAATCTCGTTTGTGGTTCTTTGAACGTGCCAACGGACAATATCGGGAAACACTGAACAAACAAACACATGCACAACAAAAGAAATTCAAAGAGCAAAATCCGTCAACGCTGAAATTTGTAAAATCAGATGTTGCAAAATTTATAAACGGTTGGGAATTAGAACCGCATTTTGTGGCACAGGGTTCACAAAAAAACTTTATTCATTACACGAAAAAAATTACCGATTTAGTCAGCAAAAACAAACTACCAGGCGAGAATTTTTACCGCAAACTGATTGCAAATGCAATTTTGTTTAAAACCATTGACCAACTATTCGGAAGAAAAGGCGTTAGTGCGATTGGAGACACGAGTTTGAAAGCCCTTTCGGTTGCTTATACTGTTTCGTATTTCCATTATTTGACTGATAACAGAATAGATTTGTGGAAGATTTACGAAGAACAAAAAAATGATGATTTTGTAAGTGGACATTTGTTAAAATTGCTTGTATTTGTGTACAATCACATTATCAAAGAAGCAAGTGGAAGTTTGATTTCAGAATATGCAAAACGTGCAACTTCGTGGGACAAATTGAAGAATACAAAGTATTCTGAAAACCTAATTTCAGTTTTGAAAGATTATTTGATTTCGGAAGAAGAAAAAGAACAACGAGAAAACGAAAAAGAAATTGACACAAACAATATTGAAGATTCTGTTTTTGTAATCAGCGAAATTCAAAAAATGGGATTGAAATTTTGGGACGGTTTCAGAATTTATATTGACACCAATAAACCTGACGGTTTCGATTGGTTAATCGCTTTTGATTTAGTAAAAAAGATTAAAGAGCAAAAAAATCTAGTAGCAAGAGAAATTACCTTTGGTAAAAAGATATTGGACTATATTCAAGAAAATCCGCAGCTTATAGACGAGGTAAAAACATTGTCAAAATTGGAAGACAAAGAAATTGTAGAAGTGAAATTTATCTACGACAAACTTTTATTGATTTCAAAAGATGATTGGAAACGAATTATAGATGTAGGTGCCCAAACAAAAATATTTGACAACCTTGAATTAGCTAATGTAAAAACGGTTCAAACAGCATTAGCCAAAAAGGAAAAAATCAAAGAACAAGCATTAATTAGAACGTATGAATCTTTGAAAAAACTAAAAAAGTTTGGGATAAAAGTATAGACCAACGCTATTTGCAAGTAATTACTTACAATTTCAATAGCTGTAATCGACATTTTCAGGTTAAATTTTAAATGTTATACTCAAGTGAGTTAGGCTTTTCTAAACGGAGTGTCGGCTCAATATACATCGCGCTACGCATAAACAGTTATGCTACATGCCTTCAACTTTGTATAGCTACATAATAGCTATTCGCAGAGAGCTACACAATTTGCTCCAAAATACACAAACTATTAAAATTCGGCACTTTTGGGGTAGCGTGGAAATGGTATTACATCTCGGATATTGCCCATTCCCGTTACGAATAGCACTAACCGTTCGAAGCCCAACCCAAAGCCGGCATGTGGGCAAGTACCAAATTCACGTGTTTCCAAATACCACCAAATACTTTCTTCTTCGATACCGAATTGGTGGGCACGTTTTTTCAGTTTATCGTAATTCTCCTCTCGTTGTGAGCCGCCGATAATTTCGCCTATGCCCGGAAACAAAACATCCATCGCTCGCACGGTTTTGCCATCTTCACTTAGCTTCATATAAAATGCTTTAATATGCTCGGGATAATCGGTGAGGATAACGGGTTTTTTAAAATGTTTTTCTACCAAATAACGCTCATGTTCGCTTTGCAAATCGGTGCCCCAATCTACAGGAAATTGGAATTTCTTTTTCGCATTTTTCAATATCTCTACCGCTTCAGTATATGTAGTTCTTTGGAAGTTGTTTTCTATACAAAAGCTTAATTTATCTAATAAACCCAGCTCACTGCGCTCGTTTGTAGGTTTTTGTTTTTCTTCCTCTGCAAATCGCTTATCCAGAAATTCTAAATCATCTTTGCAGTTTTCCAAAGCATATTTTATTAAATATTTTAGAAAATCTTCCGCTAAGTCCATGTTGTCTGTCAAATCATTGAAAGCTACTTCTGGTTCTATCATCCAAAATTCTGCAAGATGTCGGGAGGTGTTGGAGTTTTCAGCTCTAAACGTAGGCCCGAAAGTATATATTTTGGATAATGCCATTGCGCCTAATTCTCCCTCTAGCTGCCCCGACACGGTTAGGTTGGTTTCTTTGCCAAAGAAATCTTGTGTATAATCCACTTTTCCATCTTCCGCTTTAGGAGGGTTTTGCGCATCTAATGTCGTCACTCGAAACATCTCGCCTGCTCCTTCGGCATCGGAGCCAGTGATAATGGGCGTATGTAGGTAATAAAAACCGTGGTTATTAAAGTAATTATGAATGGCAAAAGCTAGCGCATGGCGGATACGTAAAATAGCACCAAATGTATTGGTGCGTGGGCGCAAATGTGCTTTTTCTCGCAAAAATTCAAAAGAGTGTTTTTTAGGTTGTATGGGGTATTTTTCTGGATCTGCTTCGCCCAATAAAATTATTTTTTCTGTTTGTACTTCTACTTTTTGGCTTCCCATAGAGGCAATCAGCTTTCCATGTACTTCTAAGCAAGCACCAGTATTTATTTTTGCTAATAATTCATCGGCAACAATTTCTCCTTCTACTACAATTTGAATTGTATGAATGGTAGTACCATCGTTGATATTTATAAAGGTTACGTTTTTGCTTTGTCGTTTGGTGCGTACCCATCCGCGAATGATTACATCGCTATTGAGTACTCCATTTTTTAAAATCTCGTTGATATACACTTTTGCCATAATAGATAATTGGAGGTCAAAAATACAATTTTTAAGCCGCCGTTAGTATAATGTTATTCAATATAATTATGATTTAATGCCAAGCAGGTAGGATTGATATACCATAGAAGTTTTTACAATAAATTCTTATATTTACCCCAAATAATTAAACATGAGTTATATTCCAGTTTTGGACTTGGCTGATTATTTATCAGGCGATGAAGCGAGACGACAAAAATTTATCCAGGGATTTGGCAAGGCTTATTCTGAAATTGGATTTGCTGCCATTGAGAATCATGGCATTCCGCAAGATATTATCAATAAATATTATGGTTTGGTAGAGCAGTTTTATGCATTGCCTTTAGAAAGTAAACATAACTATGAAAAAATAGAATATGCCGGGCAGCGTGGCTACACTTCTTTTGGGAGAGAAAAAGCTAAACAAAGCGAGGTAGCAGATTTGAAAGAGTTTTGGCAGGTAGGGCAATATATTGAAGATGGTGAGGTGATGCCGGCGGCAGATTATCCCGATAACTTGGAAGTGGCTGAGCTGCCGGAATTTAATGAAACAGGCAGACAGTTGTATAAAAGTTTTGAAAATAGCGGCAGGCATTTGTTGCGCGCCATTGCAGAATATTTAGAGTTAGAGGTGGATTATTTCGACTCGAGAATACATAATGGCAATAGCATTTTGCGTGCTATCCACTATCCGCCAATTTTGCAAGAACCCAAATCAGCGATACGGGCAGAAGCGCATGAAGACATTAACCTAATTACATTATTGGTAGGTGCAAGCGCCGATGGTTTGCAAGTGCAAGACGTAGAGGGCAATTGGCATGATGCTAAGGCAGAACCACAGCAAATAATGGTAAATGTAGGCGACATGTTGCAACGGTTGTGCAACAATAAACTGAAATCTACTACGCACCGCGTGGTAAATCCACCGAGAGAAAAATGGCATACACACCGCTACTCTATTCCGTTTTTCTTACATCCACGTAGTGAAGTGAAATTAGATTGCTTAGCAAATTGTGTGGACGCAGCGCATCCGCTGGCATACGAACCGATTACAGCTGGCGAATACTTAGATGAACGATTAAGAGAAATCGGACTAAAAAAGTGATGGTGAAAATATAAGTGTAGAAATTAAATTATACACTTACAACTTATTCCTTACGACTTATTACTAAATCATGCCTTCTTCCTTTTCCATAAAACTTGGCGACTTCTTATACAAGAATGTATTTCCTGTTTATAATGTTATTTATCCCTATTTTAAAAGAAGACAAGATAAGCAAGAAATTGCCTTGATGAAGAAATACATCCAAACGGGCGATGTGGTGTTGGATATTGGAGCGAACATTGGTTTTTATACAAAAATTTTATCGGAGTTGGTGGGAGAAAACGGCAAAGTATATGCCTTTGAACCTGATAAAACCAATTATGGCTATTTGATGGAAAATGCAGGGCATTTGAAAAATGTGGTTTTTTTTAATAAAGCAGTAAGCGACAAAACAGGAAAAATAACCTTATATCATTCCGATTTGTTGAACGTGGACCATAAAACGTATGCCACTGAAAACTATACTTCCACCACCGAAATTGACTGCGTGGCTATTGACGATGTAGTGCCAGACCATAAAGTAGATTTTATTAAAATAGACATACAAGGATTTGAATATTTTGCATTTAAGGGAATGGAAAATGTATTTGCAAAAATGGAGAATCTGAAAATTGTTACAGAGTTCTATCCGTATGGTATAAAAAAATCTGGGATAAGTAGTACCGATTTTATTAACTTGCTACTACAATATAATTTCAAAATTTCTACGATTGAAGAACAGGGGCTTGTGTCTTTCAACATGGAAA
Organism: uncultured Chitinophagales bacterium; assembly: GCA_964642875.1. Taxonomy (GTDB): domain Bacteria; phylum Bacteroidota; class Bacteroidia; order Chitinophagales; family JADIYW01; genus JADJSS01. The sequence continues at coordinate 4,769 of CAZXRF010000032.1, forward strand.
ATATTGCATTGTACGAAAACAAAGAAAAAGATACTTATCTCAATTTATTTTTAATGAAGTAATAATGGCAAAACAACCTATAAAAAAATCACACCAAGGAAAAACAAACGATAATTCGGCTGTAAAACAGACCATTAGAAAGCCATCTGTAAAACCTTCTCCACAAAATAGCAGTACTATTTTTAATACATTAGAAAAGCATTTTGAAAGTAAAAGAACGGCATACATTATTGCGGTTATTATTTTGGCAGCGTTATTTTCCTTTTTTTGTTTTGATAATAAAATTTCCATTGCTAATGATGACGCATTATATATTGAAGCAGGTGCCAACTATGCAAAAAACTTCTTCGGCTATTTTTATACTGAAACTGCCCCATTATACCCAATTATTTTATCAATACTAATAAGTATAATTGGAGTAAAACTATTTATTTTAAAAACCTTCTCTATTCTATTCTTCTGCTTGGCACTGTATTTTATTTATAAAGCATTTAAAAACAGAATCCCATATATCATATTAATTCCAACATTAATATTGGTGGCACTTAACAATCAGTTTTTGGTGTATGCGAGTTTAACCTACACAGAAACTTTTTCTTTAATGCTGTTTGGTTTAGCATTTATACTGCTAAATAAAACCTTTGACAGTATGGAGCAACCTGATTACGATTTGAAAAAACACATAGGAACTTTTGTTCAGATTGGTTTTGTATGCTTTGTGTTAATGCTAGCAAGAAATGTGGCGTTGGCAACAATTGTATTAGTGGTTCTGTTTTTTATTTATAGAAGAAAATACATAGCGTCTGCTATAATAGCAATAAGTTTTATAGTGTTTTATTATACCTATAAAATAGCTTTAAAATATTTATGGCATTTAGACGACTCTCAATTTAGCTCGCAAGGAGATAAAATGTTTAATAAAGATGCGTATCAGCCGCAATTAGGCAAAGCCACTACCTCCGATTTGATACAACGTTTTTGGGAAAATTGCCAAATATATATTTCCTCACGTATGTATTTTATTTTAGGATTTAGAGAGGAAATGTCGCCGAATAATGTAGCACTTACTTTATTTACTATAGGCATTGTAGCATGGTCAGCTTATTTGATGTACACCAAAAAGTTATTTACGTTATTGTTCTCTACATTGTTTTTTGCCGCCTTGTTAGCCGCTACTTTTATCTCGTTGCATACCTCTTGGGGTCAAAGTAGATTGATAATGATTTACCTTCCATTTATATTATTCAATATATTTTATTTGCTGTATTACTATGGCGAGAAAATTGAGCTATTGCAACCCTTGTACTTATTTGTATATTTTATTCTCTTTTTTATGGGCCTGTCAGCTACTTTTAAATTGGCAAAAGAAAGACTACCGGTATTTATAGAAAATATGTCTGGTGATCCGACTTATGGCTATACACCCGACTGGCAAAATTATATAAAAATGACAAAATGGTGTGCGCAGCAGTTTCCAAATGATACCAAGTCCATAGCCGTACGAAAAGCACCGATGTCGTTTATTTTCTCTGAAGGAAAAGAGTTTTATCCAATTTATGGTACGCCTACTCAAGATGCCGATTCATTGCTGATGCCGCTAAAACAAAACCATGTAAATTATATTATGCTGGCAGAGCTAAGGGCAAATCCGGATATGTATGTAGAAGGGCAAATAATAGGTACTATGCACCGATATGCTTATTATATCCAACAGAAATATCCGGATGCCTTCCAATTTATACACCAAGAAGGAGAGTTAGAAAAATCTCAGTTATATAAAATTAATTTCCAATATATAGATAGCCTAAAAGAGCATTCTATAAAATAATTGTCATGCAAAATAATCGCAAACAAGCTATATACAATCACTTTCAGCAAATAGCACCCAACTATGTGCAATACCGTAAGCGATTTTCCTATTATGGAAATGACATCATCAACTATTGCAATTTTTTTATTTCTGAAACAGACGCAGTATTGGAAATTGGCTGCGGACATGGCGAAACCATTGGCGGACTAAAAGGCGCAGATAAAACCGGCATCGACTTTTCAGAAAATATGATAGCGGCAGCAAAGACAAGTTTCCCCAATGTGCATTTCCAAGTAATGGATGCCGAAAATATTACTTTAGATAAAAAATTCGACGTCATTATTTTTAATAATATCATCGGCTATTTAGATAATATTCAAGATGTTTTTTATGCCATCAAAAAAAATTGTCACGAGCATACCCGTATCATTATTTCATATTACAATCATTATTGGGAGCCGATATTAAACCTTGGTGAAACAATAGGATACAAGAAAAAATCTCCACAACAAAACTGGTTAGATACCAAAGATATTTCCAACTTATTGTACTTATCCGGATTTGAAACATATAGAACCAACAAGCGGTTACTGCTGCCAATTTATATCCCTATTTTATCGTGGTTGGTTAATAAATACATTGCAAAATTGCCCTTGTTTAAATCCTTATGTTTAAATCAATTTACATTCGCACGCCCACAATTAAATTATTCTGAAGTCGACATTGCCGAAAAATACTCGGTAAGCATTTGCATTCCGGCACGTAACGAAAGCGGTAATATCGAAAATGCAATTTTGCGCTTGCCAAAATTCGGCAAACATCAAGAAATCATTTTTATAGAAGGTAACTCCTCTGATGATACTTGGCAAAAAATACAGGAAATTCAACAAAAGTATAAAGATACCCACGACATAAAAATTGGGCAACAAACTGGTAAGGGAAAGGGCGATGCAGTACGCAAAGGCTACGCCATGGCTACCCAAGATATCCTGATGATATTAGATGCCGACCTAACGATGCCGCCCGAGGAATTGCCGAAATTTTACAATGCCATCGCCACCGGCAAAGGCGAATTTATTAATGGCTCCCGCTTGGTATATCCGATGGATAAAGAAGCGATGCGTTTTTTAAATACCTTGGGTAATAAATTTTTCAGTTGGGTGTTTTCGTGGCTCTTAGAGCAGCCTATAAAAGACAGCTTGTGCGGTACCAAAGTAATGCTACGAACAGATTATTTGAAGCTGACAGAAAATAGAAAATTCTTCGGCGATTTCGATCCATTCGGCGATTTCGATTTGTTGTTTGGTGCGTATAAGCTCAATTTAAAAATCATAGATTTGCCGATACGCTATCGCGAACGCACGTATGGCACCACCAATATTTCGCGCTTCACCAATGGTTGGATGCTGTTGCGTATGTGCTGGTTCGCCGCCGGAAAAATAAAATTCTGGTAGCACCCTTTTTGTCATTCCGAACGAAGTGAGGAATCTTATTTGAACTAAGTAGATAATTTTTAGCAAGTTCTCTCGCTGCGCTCGAGATGACATTACTCTTTTGGCTTCTTTTCTTTCTTATTAGCGGTAAAATATTTTAAGAAAATAATTTCTTTTTCGGTCATAAAACGCCACTTGCCTCTGGGTAAGTTTTTCTTAGTTAGTCCTGCATATAATACTCGGTCGAGGCGTTCTACTTCATAGCCTAAGCTTTCAAAAATACGGCGTACAATACGGTTTTTTCCGCTGTGTAGTTCTATGCCTACATGTCGGTCGTCGCCGCGCGGTAGGGTATAATCTACTTGATCCACATTGGCTTTGCCGTCTTCTAACAGTACTCCTTCGCGTATTTTTAATAAATCCTTATGATCTAAGGGTTTGTCTAATTCCACTTGATAGACTTTGGTTACTTCGCCGCTCGGATGTGATAGCTTTTGGGCTAATTCCCCGTCGTTGGTTAATATCAAAACACCCATAGAATTTCTGTCCAATCGCCCTACCGGATACAAGCGTACATCTTTGATAGTATCCACTAATTCCATTACGGTTTTGCGCTCTCTATCATCCGATACAGTGGTTAAGTACCCTTTGGGTTTATTCATTAACACATATACCTTGCGCTCACCTTGTACTTTTTTGTTTTTGAATTTTACTACATCCTTAGGTTTTACCTTGTAGCCCATTTCCAATACTATATCGTCATTTACGGTTACGTACCCTGCTTTGATGTATTCATCGGCTTGCCTGCGTGAACAAACTCCGGCATTGGAGATATATTTGTTCAGCCGGGTTTCCTCGGCTATGGGTTCTTCTTTTGGCACAACAAAATTCTTTACAGTTTGCTCTATTTTGTAGGCAAATGGATCGCTTTTCGGAGCAGAAGATTTTTTGTTCTTCTGAAAATTGCTCTTGTGCGAGCTAGTTTTGTTGGGCGATGTCAGCGGCTGAATTGGCGCTCTCGATATTCTCTTTCTCACCTATTTGGTTTTGTAATTCTTCAAATTCTTTTAGCTTAGGCAGGTCCTCTAACGAGTTGATACCGAAATAATCTAAAAATTGTTGTGTTGTTTTATATAATAATGGACGTCCCGGTTCATCACTTCGCCCGGCTATCTCCACTAATTCTTTTTCTATTAATTTTTGAATGGTGTAATCTGCATTTACGCCACGAATCGTTTCAAGGATACTTTTCGTTACCGGCTGTTTGTAGGCAATTATTGCCAAAGACTCCAGCGCAGCAGTGGTAAGTCGTTTTACGGTATTTCTATTCAAAAATCCAGATACGGCAGTATGATAATCTGCTTTGGTCAAAAATTGAAATCCGCCGCCAACTTCGCCTAATTCAAAAGGAAATAAATCGTTGTTATATTTTTCTTTAATAACAAAAAGTATCCCTTCTAATTCATCTTGCGAAAATGCAACCTCTGTATTTTTATTAAAATAAGTTAGAAGCTCCTCTATTTTCACCGGATTTTCCGCAGCAAAAATGATAGCTTCTATATTTTTTTGTACATCTTCCACGCCATAAAGATACGAAAAATGTAAGCATCCACTACTTATTTGTGAGCATTTCGTTTTTTTAGCTTTATTTTTGTGGTATAAAAATTGATTTTAAACAGTTGTCAATCTTGTTTATGAAAAAAAATATCCTTCTAATTGCTCTTGTTTTTACTATTTATATTTCTGCATTTAGCCAGTCCAAGGGGTATAATTATGTAGATATTAACACAGAAGCACTCTCTGTGCCTATGGCTTATACCAACGGGAATTTCCTAAATGCCTATAACCTTTCTGTATTGGATTTGTCACATCGCCTGTCGGATGTTTTCAATTTAGGCGAATTTAATAAGCCGTACGAACTAAGTGAGTGCGTTACCGTAGAGAAAGTGTATTATTCCAAAGACAATACCCGAATGCTGGTTTTGCAACCCAATTTTCATGAGGCTCACCGAAGATGTGTCTTGTTGACGAATGGAAATGGAGAAAGTTTTACATGGTCGATGACCAACCTAACAGCGATAGATATGGTCTTGCGCGGCTATGTGGTGGCCTATTTCGAAAACGCTGGTAATGTAGCTAAGCGCAGCGATGGGAATGGCACTACTGTAGATTATTTCACCAATAAAATGATAAATGCGTGTAATGGCTTAAAATATAATACACCAAGGGAAAAATTTTATACTTCAATGTTTGCAAATTTCTTTCTTTCTAATGCTGCAAGAAAATATATGGTAGATAATTCCACAAAGTATGCTGTAGATACGACTAAGTTTTTTCCAGTAGGCGGAAGTCTTGGTGGTAATGCTTCGCTATTTTATACCTATGGTGATGCCAATAAAATTCAGCATCCTCTATTTCAGTGTGTGAAAGATAAATTTGGATATGATTTTCCGATTAACCAAAATGGGATTGTTGCAACAGGCGTAATGGGTGGTGGATTACCAGGACCAGAAGATGGCTTGGGTAGCATCTTGACCAAAGACGTTAAAAGACCTGCAATTATGCTATGTGGTGCGATGGATTGGGTGGTAAATCCCAATCAAACGAGTATTTTAGGTCCAAATAATTACGGAGGTTTAGCATTGCAGAAAATTATGGATTCTTTGGGAATTAAAAACTCAGTGGTGGTAAATGCGTATGGTACACATGTGTTCCAAACGCCATCTTTTAATCAAGACTGGACAGGATTACCCAATATTCGCAAAAACTTCACCGATGCCATCACTTCCGCTGCGGTAGATGCCTATGTGAAAGGAAATACCATTAATTTATTAATGTATCAATATCAAAATACACAGATGTATGAGGCAGCAGGATTGATAGCTTCGTTTTTTAATAATGCAGTAAACAATACACTGCCTGCAACATCATTAAAATATGTACAACCTAAATGCCTGCAAAATACTATTTTCTATCAGTACAGTATTGGTAAAATGTCTATTAAAGATGCTGCAAATTGCTTAACATTTAATAATTGCGGCAATAAAGTAAATAAACAATTAGATAAAACAACAGCTACTTGCTTAGATGGTACGCTAGAACCCTATCCTAAGGGACAGGCTTTGGTGGTGCCGAATAATATGAATGTAATAGGAAAAGGAATGGTAAAATTTCTTACGGTGTTAGAAATATTAAATAAATTGGGGGGTAAGAAATAAATGATATAACTTATTGAAATATTGAGTTTGGTTTTAAAGCCCTCAATATTGTGTTCGCACAAATTTCAATCTTTGAGATTTGGCATATTTTAACGACATACTGTTTATTTAGCAACTACCTATTTGTCAAATCAACAGCATAAATATTAGGCTGTTGCTTGATGCCTTTTGTTTCAGTGTGTGCAATATTATATTAAAAATTTAAATAGGATCAAGAGATACTTTTTAGGAAATCAATTGCTTCCAAAATTGCAATACACATTGTTGTTCGTATCTTTGTTGTATGGAAAACACAACGCGTACAGAAATTGCTTCTTTAGGTGAATTTGGATTAATAGATAAATTAGCTAAGGGCATTGAATTAAAAAATGCCTCTTCTGTAAAGGGTATCGGCGATGATGCAGCTATAATACATCCCGAACAAACACAAGTGGTAACTACCGATATCTTAGTGGAAGGTATACATTTTGACTTAGTTTATACGCCATTAAAGCACTTAGGATACAAAAGTATTGTCGTCAATCTTTCAGATGTATATGCGATGAATGCTATTCCAAAACAAATTTTGGTTTCTATAGCTATCTCTAATCGCTTTTCCGTAGAAGCTGTAGAGGAAATTTATGATGGGATAAGATTGGCTTGTCAGCAATATAATGTTGATCTTGTAGGGGGCGATACTACAGCTTCCCCAAAAGGATTAATTATTAATGTAGTAGCAATAGGTGAGCAAGATAAAAATAAAATTGTAACCAGAAATACCGCAAAAGAAGGTGACTTACTTTGCGTTTCCGGCGATTTGGGGGGGGCATACATGGGATTAACCATTTTACAAAGAGAGAAACAAGTATTTCTTCAAGCCCCTACGGCAAGCATAGAACTAAGCGGAAATGATTATATCATCGGGCGGCAGCTAAAGCCCGAAGCCCGAAAAGACATCATCGATTTTTTTGCACAGCAAAATATTGTTCCTACGTCTATGATTGATATCTCTGATGGACTTAGTTCTGAAATTCTACATATTTGCAAACAAAGTAGTGTTGGTTGTCAGCTAAACGAAGCAGATGTACCGATTTCTAATTTTACATACAACAAAGCCTTAGATTTTGGAATAGATCCTATAAATTGTGCTTTGAGTGGTGGGGAAGATTATGAGTTATTATTCACCATTTTACCCAGCGAAAAAAATCGTGTCAACCAACATCCGGATATTTCTATTATTGGGGAAATAACAGATGCAAATTTGGGCGTAAAATTATACACCAAAGGTGGCAACTATCATGATATTATTTCCTTGGGTTGGGATGGTTTAAAAAATGAAGGCTAATTTTTAAAAAGCAATTATGTCATTAATTTATGCAATTGACCTTGCCGGTACGTTTGTCTTCACCATTTCGGGGGCATTAGCAGCGAGCGATAAGAAGCATCACCATGATATTTTTAGCGTATTTTTTACTGGTTTTATTACTGCCATTGGAGGTGGCACCATCCGCGATGTAACCTTAGGTGCTTACCCTGTTGCGTGGATTGCAGATATCAATTATTTGCTAGCAATTTTTTTGGGTGTATTTTTTACACTTCTTTTTAGAAGATACATAATTCGCCTTTCCCGAACACTCAGCCTTTTTGATACAATAGGAATGGCGATATATGTAGTGCTCGGCGTGCAAAAAAGTATTGCTTTTGAGGTGAATCTTTTAGCTTCTGTAATTTTAGGAATGATATCCGGGATTTTTGGTGGTGTAATTCGAGATACATTACTAAATGAAATACCATTAATCTTTAGAAAAGAATTATATGCTACACCCTGTTTATTAGGTTCTGCATTATTCGTGGTATTGTATTTATTAAATGTAGAACCACAGTTCAATTTTATTATCTCTGTACTATTTATTATTGTCTTTCGGATTCTGGCAACACGCTACAGCTGGAGTTTACCTCCACTCAATTTTAAAGAGTAATTTCTTAGCAGAGGCTACAGATATGCTATCTCAATAAGACAATACTGCCCATTATTGCTTTCTTTCCGGTCTTTATATCTTTCATGCCTTCCCATGCCTTCCCATCTGTAAATATGGCTCTAATCTTCCATACATATACATCTTGTGGTAATAGTGTTCCGTTTAGTCTTCCATCCCAACCTTCTGTAGGCTGACCATTTTCCAATTTTGTACTTTCCCAAAGCAATTGACCATAGGTAGAAAATACTTGAACATGATATTCTTTTAGGCTTAACCCTTTCGGTTTCCAAATTGCTGATTCGCCAACGCCCACCTCTGGAGAGAAAACATTTGGCACATATAATTGCCCCGCATAGTCAACGCCCAACGGATGGGTTACGGTATCTTTACAGCCATGGTTGCTTACCGTAAATAAGGTAACACGGTACGGCCCTTCGCCATTATATTGGTGCGTAGGATCTTTTGCATTTGTTGAATCTCCGTCGCCGAAAGTCCAAACATAACTTTGTCCATTTACAGTCGAGTTGGTAAAGATTACTGGAGCATTAAAGCCATTACCTGTGAAATCATAAATAAAATCAGCCACCGGCTTAGGGTAAATTTCTACTGCTGCAACTTTGGTAATACTATCTCTACAATCACCATTTACAGCAGTGAGCGTTACGTTGTATGTTCCTGCATTGGGGTAGGTATAAGTTAATCCACCAATAGTAGAAGTAATGCCATTTCCTAAATACCATAAATAGGAGGAAGCATTCGTAGAAGAATTTAAGAAAACACTCGGTTCTTGTTGACACACTTTCGGAGTGGCAACACTAAATTGAGCGGTAGGTTTTTCAGAAACTTGTATTTGCTTCACTATTGAATCTACGCATGGGCGGCTATTAGCTACAATTAATTTTACCGTGTACACACCAATAGCATTATAAATATGTTTTGGATTAGGTTGTGTTGATTTTGAACTATCGCCATCTCCAAAATACCAAACATAACTATTGCCGTTTGTAGTAGTATTTACAAATTGTGCATTGGAATTTACACAAGGAGTCAACACATCAAATCCGGGTTTGGGTTTAGCAAAAACGGTAACTCTTGTTGTAAACGAGTCTCTGCCACACGAACCGATGGCGAGCAATTTTGCAAAATAAACGCCTGCACTATCATATATATGTGAAACTTCATCTGCATAAGCAGAAGAGCCATCACCAAAATCCCAAATAATTTCTGCTCCTGGGGAAGAAATATTAAAGAAGTCCACGTTCAACGGTTCGCATCCTTGATTTATGCTTGTAAAAAATTTAGCATGTACATCATTTGCTTTTACCGTAATATTTTTCTTAATACTATCCACACCGCACGCATTGCTTACCTTTAACTTTATGGTAATTACAGAATCTCTACGGGTAGTGTTTCTATATGTTGGTGCAATAGGATCTTTAAGATTGCTGGTTTGTCCATTTCCGAAATCCCATGTAAAACTTGTAGGCGACCCAAAAGCCATATTTGCTAATATTGGAGTAAATGGAGAACAACCAATGGGTTGTATTCCAAAATCTGCTTTTGGCGATGCTTTTACTTTTACGGTATCGGTATAGAATGAAGGCCCGCAAAAGTAATCAGCCCTAAGTGTTACATAATAAAAAGTATCTTTTAAAATAGGCTTTGGAAATGAATATTGTTGGGTTGCAGGCGTGCTGCTTTGCACGGTGCCGATACCAAAATTCCACACATAATTTGTAGCTGTAACATGATTTGCCGGAAAACTAAACGTAACATTGTTTCCCGTACAAGTAGAGTCTGGAGCAACAAGAAATGAAAGCGGAGGATTAGCAGAAACAGTCACTGGAATTTTGATGGTATCAAAACATCTATCTGGTGTTTGTGCATAAAGTGTAATAGTAAAATTTCCAGGGCGCAAATAGGTATGCGATGGATTGATGACAATAGCACGAGGGGTGCCATCTCCAAAGTCCCATTCAGCATTGGATAAATTTCCTACAATATTTCCAAAATTAAAAGATTGGTTAACGCATAAATTTGGCGCAGGTAATTTTACATGCACACTGTCATACACTGTCACACGTTTGTACGCCGTATCTCGGCAAGCTCCTGAGGTATCTTGATACACATAGCCTACTTGATAATTTCCGGGAGCTAAGCCTACTGGACTGAAAATACCAATACTTGAATTTACTACACCCGTACCTATCCAACTGCCTTTGGGAAAAAGAGGATTTCCTATTAATTGCAAATAACCGGAGCCTTTGCAAATTGTTTGATCAGGTCCTGCGGTTAATCCAACAATTTCTGAAACCCTAACAATCACTGTGTCTGATGTTGGGCAGGTTCCATTTGGATTTAGGACATACGCTATTGGATAAATTCCGGTAGGAACTGATGAGGGCGTAAAAATACCTGCAACTGAGTCGGTAATTCCTTTGCCACGCCATACACCACCCGGTGGATTACCTGTTAAAGTTATTGGAGCATCAGAAATGCACAACCCAAAATCTTTACCAGCATCGGGTTTTATATTATTGTTTATTTTGATAGTATTAGTGGCTGTTGAATCGCCGCATTGTGCAGAAATTTTAAGTTGTATGGAATATATACCGGGTGTATTATAGGTTATATTTCCCGGGTTTTCTACAGCAGCACTTGCAGGTAGTGCGCCATTAAACGTCCAAGAAAAAGTGGCATTGTTATCACCGCCATTACTATAATTAAAATAATTTTTTGGGTTTATAGTATATGGTACAAAACAGCCTTGCGGAATTGGTAAACTATCAATGGCAGGTTTGCCTTTAACCACCAAGGTGCTATCCCATGTGCTTTGGTTGCAACCACCCATTGCCAGCAGGCTAACTTTGTAAGAACCTGATTTGGTGAATCGGATAGTTACATCTTTGCTATTGGCATTTCCTACCACAAACGAAGTTCCTATGGCGGGCGTCACTGTCCAGGTGTATTTCAAAATATCTACGGCATCGTAAGAACTATTAGTGACGGGCACATCTACGTATCCGGCTGCCGGAATACACGACGGCGCAACAAAAGCAGCTTGTGCTTTTATCCTATCTACTACAATTAGTTTGAATGTAGTATCTTTAGTATTACATGCTCCTGTCACTTTTAAATTTATCTTATAAATTCCTTTTTGGTTAAAATTTAAATTCAAATTATTAAAAGTCGGTGAGTTTAGTGGTGTGCTTGTCGTAAAACCAGTATTGGGCGTTACATTCCAAATCATCGGCGGCACATTACATTGGTCATCTCTGCTATTGGGGTCTATATTTCTATACTGCGTAGGTTCATTTAAACAAACAGTATCTCTACCTGCAATAGCAGGATGAATACTATCCAACACAACAATACATTGGCTGATATCTGTTGCATCACATTCATTAACTGCAAATATCCGAATAGAAAATTTATTATCGGCATTACAGTCTTTAGAAACCGTGCCACAGCTCCCTTTTGTAAAAGTATATTTTAATGAAGCGGGTAAATCTGAATTGGTATAAATGGTATCTAACTCCCCATTCACAAATACTTTATAAAGTGTACTTGGAGGATTAACGCCGGTAGTTTGTGCTAAATTTATTGGCAACACATAATTTGCCGGAATACATACTGTAGGGGAAGAGGCAGAGATAGAAATTGTAGGAGCTTTACCAATTAATACATTATATGTTTTAGTGGCTACATTACATGGTGGTGTACCACTACCCGTTACTTTGTAGGTGATTTTGTAGCTTCCTGGTGCATACGTATGCGTTAATGCAGCACTGAAAGAACTCATATTTACCACAGGGCTTCCGTCACCCCAATTAATGGAATAGTTTGAATTAGATGCAATAGTATTTGACACATTCGTAATGCTTACGGTTTGTGGGGTTACGGCATTACAAAATACAAAGTTTTGCGCTTCTTTTAATTCTGGGTCGGGAGAAGGGTTTACAGTAATTACCTTTCCTCCATCACAAGGAACTGTTGGATTGGGTACAAAATCGCTGCTACTTTCCGCTAATAAAATTCTGTATTGCTGTGCAGTTGCTCCGCCTCTAAAGGTGATTTTTACTATATTATCTCTCGATAAATTATATGGTAAAATTACACTGTAATCAGCAGGAGACGTAGCAACAGAGCCAATAGGATAAATGCCTTTATACACAATGATATTATGATACTTAGAATAAGGCTGTGCTAGTTGTATAGTAACTACTTCTCCTGCACAAACGGAGGTTTTATCTATAGAAAAGCTGCATACTGCTTTTACATCTTGTAACCCCAATAGTAGTAACCCCAACAACCATATAGTAGAGAATATTCGATTCATTTCTTTCTATTAAAATTAAAACAATTTAACGGCATTCTTTCCAGGAAAATCATAACAATCGATTCGTTTGCCTTTTTTCTTTTTAGGAGAATAGATGGCTACTTTATTAAAATTCATCCGTATTGTTACTTCATGCTGTCCTCGGCTTTTGGTCGTTACACCTGTAAAATCTAATTGATAACTATAGCCAACATTCAACGTCATAAAATCATCTTGCCCCAAATCCCAATCTACGCCACCGACGAATACCATCCCATGTGTGCTATTATTACTAAATTTATTTAATTGATACATTACACCAGCATAAACAGGCTTAAAGGTGGCAAACATTCCTGTATTATATACTTGTAGTTTATTTTGATAATCAAATTTAAAAACTGGAGAAATATAAAAATCTACATTACGCTTATATCGACCTCTTGATACCGGAAACATCGCACCATAAGTAACTGTAAATCGCATCGGTATTCGAGTGGATATATTTTCAAAAGATTCATCGGGACGAGTAAGATGATGCACCGCAAACCCTAAGGAGTTATGAACTGCATGTTTATGAATATCGTATCGAAAACGGAGTAATAAACCCGCATCTAAATCAAACATATTTACTTTGCGTAACACAATATTGGTACTAGAACCTCCAGGCACTACGCCAACCTCAGGGTCTAATTGGTCAGTGAAGATAAGTCGGCTTCTATCCAAAGATTTATTTACAAAAGCTCCATTGATTCCAATATGCAAATTTACGTTTTTTGAAATTTTTGCAATATATGCATAAGAAGCACTTACATAATTGGTTTGAAGCGTTTTTGCCTCCACATCTCGATAAGCGGTTACGCCAAAGCCCGACGATGCCCTTGCAGATTGTACATCGGCAGCAATACCATAAGTATTAAACCCACCAGGGACATAATTCCACTGGTTTTTATATATCATAGCAACATTTAATCCTTTCTCAGAACCAGTAGCCGCAGGATTCAAATACGTTCTAAATTGGTAAAACTGCGCAAACGTGGGATCTTGGGCATGAGATATACCAATGGCTGAAATTAAAAGCATGAAGCTTATTAAACTTCTTTTAAATAAATTTTTCATTCCTACAGTTGTAACGGCTTCTCTCTTAGTTTTTCACAGCTGGTTTGGAGGATAAAAATAACTTATTTTATTTGTATATCCCCCTTTTTAGTGATTAAAAGTTTAAAACGATGTATATTTGTAGAAAAAACAAATGGACTATCCACAATTATTACATGTACATTTCGGATTTGCAGCTTTATTTTTGATTTCATACACCATAAAATCAGTATTCTTTCTTTTAGGCAAACGTGAAACGTTCTTAACCTACAAAAAGAAAACCCTTATAGTGGAAACTTTATTTTCTATAGGTTTTTTAATTTCTGGCATAATATTAGCATATATGCTAATAGGTTTTGGTGGATGGCAACATTGGTTAGATCCAAAAATCTCTTTAGCACTGATTGGAATTCCTGTAGGAATCATCGGATTTAAAAAAGAAAATAAAATAATGGTAGCAGTTTCTTTGGCATTTTTTGTTGCTGCAATGATTATCGGATTAGCACACTTTCATTAAAATACATACTTATGAAAAAGTTACAATTATTATCCATTCTTTTGAGTGCTGTCATTTCAGCACAATTAATTGCAAATACATCTTTAAATCTTTCTGTAAAAGGAATGCACTGCGGTAGTTGCGAGAAAAAATTTAAATCTGTAGCAGATGGAATTAGTGGCGTAGTAGAGGTTTCTGCTGTAAGTGCAGACAATAGCAATGCCGTGGTCGTTTATGATGAAAAAACAACCACTTCCGACAAAGTAATAAAGGCTTTGGCTGAGAAGACAGGCTATACCGTTACTGCATCAAATGGAGTGTCTGCCATAGGAAAACCAGCAACCTGCTGCATGAAAGGGCAAAAAGAAACTACTTGCTCCAAAAAAGACAAAGAAAAGTGTATAAAAAAATCAAAATGCACTAAATCAGAATAAAATATAATAACAATAAAAAATTCTATAATAGCTTTAGGTTGGTTTATCTCCTAAAGCCTTTTTTTTATGTTAACAATCTGATGAAATGTTAATAATTCTAAACTTTGTTGTATTTTTGCACCGCTTTAAAAATCAAATTATTAGATTATGAATACACTATTTTATTTAGTTCCCTTTTTAGGGATTTTTGGATTGGTAATCACGGCAATAAAATATGCTTGGGTAAAAAAGCAAGATGCCGGAGATGCCAATATGCAAGAGTTAGCAGGTTATATTGCTAACGGTGCTATTGCTTTCTTAAAAGCAGAATGGAAAGTTTTAACCTATTTTGGCGTAATCGCAGCTATTTTATTAGCCTTCTTAGGATGGAAGGGCGGTGAAGAATCTTCTCCTATTATTGCAGTTGCTTTTATTATTGGTGCGGTATTTTCAGCTACTGCAGGATATATCGGAATGAAAGTGGCAACATTGGCAAATGTTCGTACTACACAAGCGGCACGCACAAGTTTGGCTAATGCACTAAGAGTTTCATTCACAGGAGGTTCTGTTATGGGCTTGGGTGTTGCTGGATTAGCTGTTTTGGGGCTAGGAGGATTGTTTATTACATTCTATACCATGTTTAACGGAGCGGTAGATCCTGCTAACGTAAAAAGAGCTATAGAGGTATTAACCGGATTCTCTTTAGGTGCTGAATCTATTGCCTTGTTTGCTCGTGTTGGTGGTGGTATTTATACAAAAGCAGCTGACGTAGGGGCTGATTTAGTAGGAAAAGTAGAAGCAGGTATTCCTGAAGATGATGTAAGAAATCCTGCAACTATTGCAGACAACGTAGGGGATAACGTAGGTGATGTAGCAGGTATGGGTGCCGACTTATTCGGTTCTTATGTAGCTACAGTTTTAGCCACTATGGTTTTAGGGCAAGAAACTCAATCAGTAGATAATTTTGGTGGACTAGCACCGATTCTATTGCCGATGGTAATTGCAGGTGTAGGTATAGTTTTCTCTTGGTTAGGAACATTTTTTGTTGCAGTAAAAGATGAAAAGGGAGATGTACAAGGTGCTTTAAACTTAGGAAATTGGGGCTCTATTGTTTTAACTGGTATTGCATCTTTCTTCTTAGTAAAGTATATTTTACCGGAAACAATGGAATTACGTGGACACGAATTTACATCTATGGGCGTTTTCGGAGCAATAATGGTAGGTTTAGTGGTTGGTGCGTTAATGTCTATTATCACTGAATACTATACGGCTATGGGCAAACGTCCGGTATTGTCAATCGTTCGTCAATCATCAACAGGGCATGCAACTAATATTATCGGTGGTTTAGCGGTAGGTATGGAAAGTACGGTATTGCCAATCATCGTGTTGGCAGCAGGTATTTTTGGTTCATATTTATGTGCCGGTTTATATGGTGTAGCAATTGCTGCCGCAGGTATGATGGCAACAACAGCTATGCAATTAGCAATTGATGCTTTTGGACCGATTGCAGATAATGCTGGCGGCATCGCAGAGATGAGCCAATTGCCAGAAGAAGTTCGTGGAAGAACAGATATTTTAGATGCTGTTGGAAATACAACGGCAGCAACAGGAAAAGGATTTGCCATTGCTTCCGCTGCATTAACTTCTCTTGCTTTATTTGCAGCATTCGTAGGCGTATCTGGCATTTCTGCTATTGATATTTATAAAGCACCAGTTTTAGCAGGTTTATTTATCGGAGGTATGATTCCGTTTATTTTTTCTGCTTTAGCAATTTCTGCCGTAGGTCGTGCAGCAATGGATATGGTTAATGAAGTACGACGTCAGTTTAGAGAAATTCCGGGCATTATGGAATACAAAGCAAAACCGGAATATGAAAAATGTGTAGCAATTTCTACCGAAGCATCTATTCGAGAGATGATGTTGCCGGGAGCAATCGCATTAATCACTCCAATCATCGTAGGTTTCTTATTTGGACCGGAAGTATTGGGTGGTTTATTAGCAGGTGTTACTGTTTCCGGAGTGTTAATGGGAATGTTCCAATCTAATGCTGGTGGCGCATGGGATAACGCTAAAAAATCTTTTGAAAAGGGTGTTGAAATAAACGGAGAAATATTCTACAAAAAATCTGAACCGCATAAAGCTGCTGTTACAGGTGATACAGTGGGTGACCCATTTAAAGATACTTCAGGCCCATCTATGAATATCTTAATTAAGTTGATGTCTATCGTTTCATTGGTAATTGCTCCATATTTATCTATTAATGGAGTTGCTAATGTTGGAGGATCTGATAATACAACTGAATGCACAGCTATGCATGATGAAACTTGTACTTCAAAAATGGAACATTGTGGTGCTGATAAAAATTGCACTATACTGACAGACACGACATACACCGATTCTTTAGGACATACAATAATGGAGAAAAAATGTATCGTAAATAAAGAAACGGGTTGTGATGAAGCATCTTGCAAAAAAGAAAAATGCGAAATACCTGGAAAATGCGATGCTACTTCATGTGATAAACCTTGTTGCTCTAAAAAGGACGAAGGGCATTGTGAAAAAAAAGAAATGAATAAAGGAACATGCTGTAAAAAATAAATCATAGTATTTATAATAATAAAAAGAGGGATGGCTGCTAAAAGCGGCCATCCCTCTTTTATACATTTTATCAAAACTTCTTTAAACCTAAATAGCGTTTGCCGCTAGCCTATCTGCTCTAGTTTAAGTTTTTTTACGTTTAGCACAATATTTACAATATTATTTCGTATTAACAGAATGCAGAAACTCTTACTTTTATTTAGCCTTTGTTGTTGTGGTAATTTTGCTATATCAAAAGAACAGAACTGCACACTACATACAGAAAATTTTGATTCATTTTCTGTACAATCTTTCTATCAATTAAAACAAATAAGTGATACTGTGCAGCTGGAAGCACTGAACACTCATTTATTAGGAGCATGTTTGTTTTTTGCCTGCAATAAATTGCGCATAATAAAACATAAACCTACCTTTCAGATGAACAATAACCTTCAGAAGGCTGCAAATATTCATAGCCAGCAAATGGCAAAATTTCATTTTTTTCAGCACAATAATCCTTATAATTCGTCTTTACAAACAATGAATGATAGATTAGCTAAATTTAAAATAGATTATAGTTATTGTGGTGAAAACTGTCATAAGCAAATATTGAAAAATGACGAATATACCTATATCGGTTTGGCACAATATATTATTGAGTGCTTATATAACTCTCCAATGCATCGTATAAATTTGCTCAATGATTATTATAGGTATAGCGCAAATGGAGTCGCTCTGGAGCATATAAACCAAGATTGGTATATTCTTATTACTCAAGATTTTTATGGAAAATGAAAATATTTGCGATTTTACAAATAATTTTATAAATTAAAGGTTACTTTGAAAATGCACAATATCTTTAAATTTTCACTATGCGATTAATACTTACCATCCTAATACTAATCTTTTCGCTTGCTACTTTTGCCATACAAAATTCAAATGATGTAGATAAATTTAATAAAAACAACAAACAATTGTGTGTGCAAGCATTTTTAAATAAAGAACGACTAAAACCCGATTCTTACTTGGCAAAAAATAGCCAAGGAATAATTACTGTTTCCAAAGACAATAAGAGCAATGTTTATTTCAATATCACTCTAAAATCTAATATAGGAAAAAAGGGCGAACCCCCAATTTATCTTCGATTCATAAAACAAAAACAACTCAATATCTCAGAGTTGTTAGAATACGCCTCCGAGGGCGATGAAATTTATATTGAAGAATACGTATCTTCACTTAGCAAAGCAATACGAGACTGCCCGACTACCAGCATTACTGTAGTAGAAAATTAGCAATAACCAAATCTTTCATTCCATCGAAATTTTGTATTTTTGTGCTGCTATCGAATTTCAGAAATAGCAAATATACAGGGCAATGGATTTGCAGCAACTTTTATTCTTGTTTCGCGACGACAAGCGCACGCAAGAACTTTTACAACATCTTCAATCTCCGCAAGCACACGTCTTGTTGCGGGGAACTATTGGTTCTTCCGTAAATTTTATTGCTGCTTCCATATTCCTACAATCCGATTATACACAATTAATAATCGCCAACAATGCAGACGATGCGCAATACATTCAGAACGATTTACAAAATATTTTAGAGAAAAAAGAAATTCTGTTTTTACCCTCTTCTTATAAAAAGCAAAACACATTTTCGGAGCAAAGCAATCATCAGATATTATTGCGTGCACAAACTCTAAATGCCTTGTTGAATGCAAAGAAAGGAGGTGAAATCATTGTTACATTTCCCGAAGCCCTACAAGAGCTTTTAGTGCGTAAAGAAAAGTTGATAGAAAATACTTTATTCTTAAAAACCGGCGAAAAAATCAATGTAGATTTTATGTTGGATTTGCTGGTAGAATATGGATTCAACCGCACCGATTTTGTGTATGAACCTGGAGAGTTTTCTATTCGAGGTGGAATTATAGATGTGTTTTCTTTTGGAAATGAATTGCCTTATCGTATTGAGTTATTTGATGATGAAGTGGAGAGTTTGCGCACATTCAATCCTGAAACGCAACTGTCGGAACGCAAGATTTCAGAACTGACGATTATTCCAAATATCAATGCTCATTTCACCAAAGAAACAACTGCATCTCTCTTCGAGTTCTTACCACAAAACACAATAATTTGGTTTTGTGATTTTGGATTGTTTAAAGAATTGATAGAAAAGCAATATTTAAACGCTTTAGATGAGTTTGAATCTCTTCAAAATAAAAAAATAAAAGAGCATTCATTTTTGGAAAAAGACGTACAAGAAATTTTTATTTCTCCGGAGGAAATTCTAAAGAAAGTACAATATTACAGCTCAATAGAGATTGGAAATAAATCGGCATTTGATGCAAGTAATTTACTTGCTATTTCCTATCACCAACAACCGCAAGCTTCGTTTAACCGAAATTTCGATTTACTCATACAGGATATCCAGCAACATCAAAAAGAACATTATCAAACTTTTTTATTTTCTGAAAATACCAGACAAATAGAGCGTTTTAGAACAATCTTTGAAGACAAGCAAGCACAAATAAAATTCTATCCATGTTATACTGATTTGTCGCAAGGATTTATAGATAAAGATTTACAAATTGTTTGCTACACCGACCATCAAATTTTCGACAGATACCATAAATACAAAACAAATGTTGGCTACAACCGCAATAAAGCTATCACCATCCGGCAGCTCAAAGATTTGAATCCGGGCGATTACGTTACACATATCGACCATGGTGTTGGAAAGTTTTCGGGATTAGAGAAAATTACTGTCAACGGGCAATCGCAAGAAATGGTGCGTTTGATTTATAAAGACAATGATTTGTTGTATGTCAATATCAACTCTTTACACAAAATATCAAAATATACCGGAAAGGAAGGACACGTTCCTAAGATAAATAAATTGGGAAGCGACGCTTGGACAAATCTCAAAAATAAAACCAAGAAAAAAATAAAAGACATTGCTGCGGAATTGATAAAATTATATGCGCAGCGAAAAGTAGCCAAAGGTTTTGCTTTTAATAAAGACACTTATTTGCAAGATGAGTTGGAAGCTTCTTTTATGTATGAAGATACGCCCGACCAAACCAAAGCCACCGCAGATGTAAAAGCCGATATGGAAAAACCGCATCCGATGGATAGATTGATTTGTGGCGACGTGGGTTTTGGAAAAACTGAAATTGCCATTCGTGCGGCATTTAAAGCTGTTACCGACAGAAAACAAGTGGCTATTTTGGTGCCGACTACAATTTTAGCTTGGCAACATTTTAAAACTTTTTCTACGCGTTTAAAAGAACAAGGTGTTGCCGTTGATTTTTTAAATCGTTTTAAAACAGCAAAAGAGAAAAAAGAAACATTAGAAAAAGTAAAAGAAGGAAAAGTTGATATTTTAATCGGCACACATGCCTTACTAAACAAAGAGTTATTGTTTAAAGATTTGGGATTATTAATCATAGATGAAGAACAGAAATTTGGTGTTTCGGCAAAAGAAAAATTGCGGCAATTTTCGGCTAACGTTGACACGCTAACCTTAACAGCAACACCAATTCCTCGTACATTAAAATTTTCTTTGATGGGCGCGCGCGATTTGTCGAACATCATGACACCACCGGCCAACAGAATTCCAATAACTACCGAAGTGCAAGTCTTTGATGTAAAAAATATCAAAGAAATTATTGAGTTTGAAGTATATCGTGGAGGACAAGTCTATTTTGTACATAATCGGGTAAAAGATTTACCGGAATTAGAAACCGTATTGCGAAGATTATGTCCAGATATTACTATAAAATCGGCACACGGTCAATTAGAAGGCGACCAGCTCGAAGAAATTATGATGCAATTTATCAATGGTGAATTTGATGTTTTATTAAGTACAAATATTGTAGAAAGTGGGTTGGATATTCCAAATGCCAATACGATTATCATCAACAATGCACATCATTTTGGGTTGAGCGATTTGCATCAGTTGCGTGGACGTGTGGGTCGGTCTAACAAAAAAGCATTTTGTTATTTATTGTCGCCACCAAAGTCAACACTAACCGATGAAGCAAGAAAACGCTTGCAAACTTTAGAAGAATTTTCTGATTTAGGTTCCGGTTTTCAAATTGCACTGCGCGATATGGATATACGTGGAGCAGGCAATTTGCTTGGTGGCGAGCAAAGTGGTTTTATTACGGATATTGGTTTCGAGATGTATCATAAAATTTTAGATGAAGCGATACAAGAATTAAAATACACAGATTTTAAAGATATATTTAAAGAGCAAATTGAAGAGCAAAAGCAATTTGTGTATGATTGTACTATTGATACCGATGTGGAAATGCTGATTCCAATAGAATATGTACAAAATACCGAAGAACGGCTGCGGTTATATACCGAATTAGATGCCATTGGAAATGAAAAAAGCTTGCAAGAATTTTCCCAAAAAATGGAAGATAGATTTGGGAAACTTCCTAAGCAAATCAACGAATTATTCGATGGGTTGCGCATCCGCTGGATAGCGAAGAAAATTGGGTTTGAGCGTATTATTTTAAAAAATGGAAAACTACGTTGTTACTTTTTAGACAATCCGAAATCACCATACTATGAAAGTCCATACTTTCCAAAAGTGATGGCAGAAATTCAAAATTCTAAAAAGAAATGCAACTTAAAACAAAGCGGCAACAGCTTAATTTTGGTGTATGACAATATCAAAACCATGCACGATACCGAAGCAATTTTTAAAGAAATTGATGAGAAAGTTTTTGGAACACAGATTTAATTTCTCACGCAAAGACGCAAAGAACGCAAAGACAATTTTTCTCGACTTTGACATGATTTTGAGATAAGTATTCCCAACTCGCTCAAGTATGCTGCAAAGACTTGTGCGGTTGCGTACTTGGGCGCATTTACTACCATTTTTAAGTTGTACTTAATAAGATATAAATTTATACAGATTATTTGAATAAATTAGTTAGGCACAAGTACGCCACGCTTAGTGCTTGGCTGCATACTTGCGCCAGTTTACGGGCAGATAGTGTCAAGGTTAGAGAATATTATTATAATGGAAATTGGTACAGTTAAAACAAAAAAAGGAACTTTCTGTATAATAATTTCGTTCACATATTAACCATAAATCATATAAATTATGAATAAAAAATACACCCCATTAATAATATTCGTTCTTGTAATTGGAACTTTTGTTTCAGTCCAAATAGTATCAATTCTATATCACTATTTTATTTCATTTAAATATTCCCCATTGTTTTTGATAATTTATTTCATCTTGTTGTTCATGTCTGTTGGGATTTATCTTAAATACAAAAACAAACGTACAGAAATATTAATGCAAATCATTGGATTACCTTTTACACTTTTATATCTCTATGCAACTATAGTTTTACCAATATTACTAATTCTACTTGGAATGTATCTCTATATTCTAGTGGCTAGCGCATTACCTTTTGCGTTATATATACTAAATAAAATTTATGGATTTGCGAATCTTGAAAGTCAAACTGTTGTTTATATAATGCTAACTAGCACTTCGATTATTGCTATTTTAGCCGACAATATTATTAGAGAAATAATTTATTGGATTCCCCCATTTCATGTAAAAACATCTAATAAGATGAAAAAATACAAAATAAAGGAATTAGGTGATTATTTATTTACTGAATCCAATATTCGATTTACAATCTATCTATCTTATTTTTTATATTATGGCATATACAATGTATTGTCTTTTCAGAATAGCATTGCATTGAAGGAATTTCCTTATTCAAATTCGATTTTACAATCATTTCTAACGTTTCTTGCTTATGACAGTTTAATTACTATCACAAACAATTCAAAGTTTAGTTCTCAAGAATTGTTAAGGAGATTAATATCCTCTATGGTTTCATTAGGTTCATTAAAAAATGAAGTAGAACCTGCTGGTTTAAAGAATGAAAATCAAATTAATCCATCAAGTGACTAATTTTGGAATGTCCTATATTTTACCCCAACTCGCTCAAGTATGCTGCAAAGACTTGTGCGGTTGCGTACTTGGGCGCATTTACTACCATTTTTAAGTTGTACTTAATAAGATATAAATTTATACAGATTATTTGAATAAATTAGTTAGGCACAAGTACGCCACGCTTAGTGCTTGGCTGCATACTTGTGCCAGTTTAACTCTGCTAATAAAGAATGATGATTTTTAATTAGACGAATCTATTTCTTTCCTAAAATCACAAAAAAATTCTTTCTTAATTGAATTTTACACAATATTTAAAGCTAAAGAATCTAAATCTATAATCATATTCCCAAAAAACCATACCTTAGATTTCTAAACAATAAATTATGCTACGCAAATACAATACAGATTTAGGCTTGCTCATTATTCGTATAGGCATTGGGGTTATGTTCATGCTGCATGGCTATCCAAAAATAACTGGCGGTGCGGAAAAATGGGAAATGATTGGCGGTGCTATGAAAAACATACATATCAATTTTGCACCTACATTTTGGGGCTTTATGGCAGCATTTGCGGAGTTTGGCGGCGGTATTTGTTTAATTCTTGGCTTCTTATTTCGGCCTGCATTGGCGATGCTTATTTTTACTATGTTTATAGCCGCATTTATGCACTATACCAATGGTGATGGTTTTGGTGGCTATTCCCATGCAGTAGAAAATGCAATTGTTTTTATAGGTTTGTTTATAGCCGGAAGTGGGAAATATGCGTTAAAGATTTCGCGCAAGTAAATTCTGTAACCTCAAAAGTGCGCTATCTATTTCGCAAAGTTCATAAAGGGTTCTCTTTTTTTATTAGCAGCGTTTCGCAAAGTGGACTCTGCGGTATGTTACGCATTGTCCAACATCGCTGCTTTTCCAACACATAAAGATTCTGCTGGAAAATGAGTGTCTAAATTCCATAAAAGTTTATGAATTACTTTTTTAAGTTGGTTATTTGTATGCAGTCAGAGACCGACTGAACTAATAGGCACAGGTCGTCCTGCGAAAGACTTGCGCCAAGATGAATGGGCGGGATTTTTAGCACTGAACTTTATGCGGAGCACGAAACCCCGCCTATTGCCAATATGTTGTTAGCGGTATTTTTTCTTTTCGTCAATTTTATCTTTAATTCTTTGTCTAATGTCAATTTTTGCACCGGTGAAAACAAATATTCCTGTCCCATATTCTCTTGCATATTGGTTGGTTATTAATCCTACAAAAATTGAATTTTGAAAAAACGGAGCTGTTTCTTGCAATTCTACATTTACCTCTTTTGCTTCTTTTATGGTAATTAAATTATCATACTCTTTGGATAAATCAAACCAATTCAAGTAATCAGCATTGAATGAAACCGCTTTTAGATTTTGTTTTGTATAAAAGTTTATAGCCCCTGCCTGTCCATAATTATCGCATAGAATTAGTGTCTTATTCTTATTGGGTAGCTTTAAGTAAGCACTATCCACTTTTAAGGCCAATTCTTTCCACCCAAGCATATCTGCAAAATCCTGCGGTAATAAATGGTCTTTGCCATCTTCCCAACGAAGCAAACCAAACTTTTTATATTCTTCTGAATGTTGAACAATGTATTCGGGGCTTCTATTTGGAAATGCAACATTATAAATTGGAATAAATAAAAGTAGCGGAACTGCAATTGCAATGGGTTGTAAATATTTTTTCCACCCGTCCTTTAAAACATCTGCAAGATAAACAGAACCAAAGGCTATGTAAATAGGATAAATACCAATGGCGTAATAATCTTTTGCATGAAAGTAAAGAAAGGCTATTAATGTAAAAAGAAAAGAGAAAAAGAAAAAGAAAAGCCTATATTTTTGGAAAGGCTTATAAAAAAGCAATGCATAAAAGGATGAAAAAATTACAAGTAGTGAGCCGATAAAGAAGAGCAACTGATTTTTTAAAAAGTCAAATCTATTTACATTTACTAATTGAGTTTGTTTCAATTCTTTTAAGTGGTAAAAGACGGGGAAATGATTATTGTATTGCCAAACAAGATTAGGCAAAATAAAAATCAAGCCCGTTAAAATAGCTAAATAAAAACCGGGTCTTAAAAATATTTTCCTGCGTTTTGTAATCAATAAAGAAGGTAAAACACCAATAAAGAGAAAGACAATGTTGTATTTATTCAAAAACCCAATTGCAAATGCTATAGCTCCTATATACAGCCATTTTAAAGCATCCGTTTTGATATATTTAATCAATATAAAGTAGATAACAGTCCAACTTAATACATCGAAAGAATTCGGTTGATACAATGCGTTTATTCGCAATAATGAAGAAAATAAAATACAAGTTGCCCCCAATATCAATGCAAATAGATTTCCATTTAATTCTTCTATAGCTTTCCATACTATAAAAATTGTCAAAGCGCCATACAAGGCAGGGAAGAACTTAATCCAAAAAATTGAATTGCCGAGTAATTGAATAATATATGAAGTCCAGGAAGTAAGCGGTGGTACAGAAAGGTAGCCCCAAGCCAAATGATTTGCTTGGTCAAGATGCAAAAATTCGTCACGTTGCAATTCATATACACTGCTTAACAATAAAAATTGCAGCAAGAATTTAAGTCCAATGAAACCTATTAAAATTGTAGTCTTTTTTGTCATTGAGCTGAGTCAATTAAAATTGCTCACAATCGAGTCACGCAAGCGAATCTCACTCCTGCCTTCTCACGGAACCGTACGTGACAGTCTCCCATCACACGGCTCTTCGTGTTAATAAATCACTCAAATATAAAATTGTTTAAGGATATACCAATAACCAATGTGCAAATAATTTAGGGCGTTCTTAATATTTAGTTTTCAGATACCTGACCGATGCCGCTTTATTATTAGCAGCGTCTCGCAAAGCAGACACTGCGGTAAGTTACGCAGTGTCCAACATCGCTGTTTTCCAACACACTGAGGCTCTGCTGGAAAATGAAAATGACAAACAAGAATTTCTTGTTTGTCATCGTAATCTATTATTATTATCAGCTATAATGGTGGTGGTGGTGCAATTGGTGGTGGAACAGCGCCTAAGATACCTGTTAATTCAGAAACCGTAGATGCCGCAGCCCAGGCTGCCATGCCCGCCTTCCACACTAAAGTATCGCCTTTTAGCTGTCCGCTTTGTGCCATTTGCGTTAACGCAGGCACATCGAATGGGCCGGTTTGTTGTCCGTTTACCGCCACAAATAATTGCATCATCGGGGGTGGTGTAGCAGTAGGTTGCTGGCTGGCGTTCATCGCATTATTAATAATACTTCCTGCGCCCACGCCTACAAATGCACCCGCCATGCCTCCACTCTCTGCGGCTTTTTCGATGCCTTGTGCCGTTTTCCATTGCGTTAGCTTTTGCATGTCAATTTTATCCAAACGAGAAAGTTCAAAAATTTCTTTTTTCACCTCGTCCGGCATAGAAATATTTTCTACTAAAACAGAGGTTACTTTCAATCCGTAGGAATCAAAATCATCTGCTAATTTTTCGGATGCAAATTTTGAAAATGCATCTAAATTAGAAGCATATTCTTCAATCTTCAGCTTACTGTCGGCAATTGTTTCCGTAAGTTTTTGCACAATCATTGTGCGCAACTGTCCTGTAATTTCATCGGTAGTAAATTCTCGGTCGGTACCTACAATTTCTTTCATAAATTTCCCTGCATCAGAAATGCGGAACGAGAAATTTCCAAATGCCCGAATTTCAATCATTCCGAAGCGCGGATCGTTTAACGTAATCGGGTTTTTTGTTCCCCATTTTTGATCGGTGAATTGTTTGGTATTTACATAATAAATATCCACTTTAAATGGAGAATTAAATCCATATTTCCATCCTTTTAAGGTGGTTAAAATGGGCATATTTGCCGTTGTCAATTCATATCTTCCCGGCTGATAGACATCGGCTAATTTTCCTTCGTTTAAAAAAATTGCAGCCTGAGATTCCCTTACCGTCAGCTGCGCACCAGTTTTAATCTCATTTTGAAAACGAGGAAATTTCCACACCAATGTATCTTGAGTGTTGTCAGTCCATTCGATAATATCAATGAACTCATTTCTAAAAGTATCTAATATGCCCATGTTTTTGGTTTGTTTTTATAAAGGTATCAAAAATAAATTTCTACAGAATTGTATAACTGTTTTTTTTCGTTAAAAGTTCCTATGTTGGAAGTAATAAGCAGAAAGTATTAAGTAATAAGTTTTATAAATTCGCTATTTTTGGGCTATTAATTATTCGTATTACTTTCTATGAAAACAACTCCTCTTACAGACACACACATTGCCTTAGGTGCGAAAATGGTGGACTTTGCCGGATTTTATATGCCAGTGCGCTACTCTTCCGATTTAGATGAACACCATTGTGTGCGCAAAGCAGCTGGTATGTTCGATGTTTCGCACATGGGCGAATTTTTGGTAAAAGGAGAAAATGCATTAGCCTTTTTGCAAAAAATAGTATCAAACGATATTAGTAAATTAGAAAAAGGGCAAGCTATGTATGGCTATCTCCCAAATGAAAGCGGTGGCGTTGTAGATGATTTATTGGTATATCACATTGATGAAAACCATTATCTGTGTGTAGTAAATGCCGGAAATATTGATAAAGATTGGACTTGGTTTAATAAGCATAATTCAGAAGGCGCCGCTTTAACAAATTTATCAGAAGATACCGCATTATTAGCTATTCAAGGGCCTAATGCATTGGCGGCACTACAAACATTAACTTCTGTAGATTTAGCTTCTATTCCTTATTATCGTTTTACCATCGGAACATTTGCCGGCGTGGACAATGTAATCATTTCCAATACGGGCTACACGGGTGCCGGTGGCTTTGAGGTATATTTTAATAAAGAAAATGCAGTTGCGGTTTGGAATAAAATTTTAGAAGCCGGCAAGCCCTTTGGCTTGCAACCTATCGGCTTAGGTGCGCGCGATACATTGCGATTAGAAAAAGGATTTTGTTTGTACGGCAATGATATTGATGATACCACTTCTCCATTGGAAGCTGGATTGGGTTGGGTGACGAAGTTCAATAAAGATTTTATAGCAAAAGATATTTTACAACAACAAAAAACAGCCGGATTAAAAAATAAATTAGTGGGTTTTAGTATGATAGATCGAGGTATTCCACGAGGACATTATCTTATTAAAGATGCTGCTGGAAATGAAATTGGACATGTAACTTCGGGTACACAATCTCCAACACTAGGCTATGGTATCGGATTGGGTTATGTGGCTATGGCATTTGCTGCCATAGACACAGAAATTTATATAGACATACGGGGAAAATTACTTAAAGCCAAAGTAGTAAAATTGCCTTTTTTATAACTTTTATTTTTACAATATGCTAAAAAATGCTCTTTACCTTACACTTGCATTTACAGTTATAGTTTTAGCGATATTTTATTTTGCATTACAATATGGATGGTTTGGTGTTTCCGATAATGTAGGTGGTAATTTTTGTGAAGCAGCAAGAGAAGGGCTTGTCAAACAGCCGATAAACACCTATTCTAACATTGGATTTATTACTTCAGGTATTGCATGCGCTTGGTTGTTAAGCCACGGCAACCTCAATAAAACCGGTTATTTTTTCAAGCATCCATTTATTCCATTATTTTTTTGTTTGTTGGTGGTTTTGCTAGGGCCGTGTTCTATGGCTATGCACGCTACAGAGGCACGTCTCGGCGGATTGTTTGATATGAATAGTATGTACCTCTTTGGCTCGTTTATGATGGCTTATGCTTTGGTTCGTTATTATGCATTGCCTTCGGTTATATTTATTATAATATTCTTGTTAAGCCTCCTATTGTGTAATGTTGCGGGTACATATAAAACCACATTCGGCATTAATTTTTTTCCGGGAAATGCAGCCTTTGGTTTAGTTTGTACTATGGGTATGTTGTTTGAATATTTATTTTATAAAAAATATAAGCCTATTATTTTATTCAAGTATGCCATTTATTGTACTTTATGTTTTGTTGCCGGCTTTAGTGTTTGGCAATTCGGCTACGATGGAAGCTGCTTTTGCCATCCATACTCTTGGTTTCAATGGCATGGCGTATGGCATTTGCTATGCAGTTTATCTACTTTCTTTTTGTTTAAATATTATATAAGCGAAGAAACCGTAATAAAATGAAATATGTGTGTTTGTTTTTTGCAGCATCCTCGATATTTTTTTCCTGTAAAAAAGAAACAACTGCAACAAACACGACAACGGCAGTTTTAGAAAATACTTTCATTAACTATCGGTTTAAAGACAAACTTACCACGGCACAACTTGTTTCAAAATTGCGTGTTGTGTACCCCAATATCGATTCTGTTATTCAACCAAAGTATGATGTAACGGCATTTCGTATTTTTTATAAAACCCATGATTTTCAAAACCATGAAATTACCGCCAGCGGCTTGGTGTATGTACCTGAAATTGTAAACTATAAATGCCCGGTAATTTGCTTCCAACATGGAACGGCCATCCAAAAACAGGAAGTGCCTTCTATTAGTGCCGACTTAAATTACTATGTACCATTTATTATGGCAAGTGAAACAGGAGCTATCGTATGTGCTGCCGATTACATAGGCTTGGGGTATAGTGATGGTGTGCATCATTTTTACAATCCAGAAGAAGAAGCAAACGCCGTAGTGGATATGCTGGGCAGTGTCCAGCCTTTATTAAATAAAACACTCCGAAAAATTTTCTTTACTTCTAATGTGTTTTTAATGGGCTATTCGCTAGGTGGGCACGCTACCTTAGCAGCACAGCGTGCCATTGAAACCAAATACGCTCCTCAGCTTAAACTTATAGCTAGTGCACCGATGGCAAGTTGGTTTTCATTAGAGCAATCGTCTCAATTGAATGTGCTGGTAGATTCTGTTTCTTTTCCATTTTCGGGTGCGTATGCATTTTTGATAAATAGTGTGCAAAGTACACAGCGTTTTTATCCATCTTATAGCGCTATTTTTGTAGCACCTTATGATTCTTTGACGAATGTGTTATTCGATGGTACTAAAAGCATGGGCTATATCAATACCAAGTATCCTAATGTATTTTCTATGTCTTTACAATCTGATTTTAAGAATGATTTAAAAAATAATACCCCAACAAGTTTCAGGAAAAAAGTGAAAGTGTTAGACGTGCTGAGTGGTTGGACACCTCATGCTCCTACACGGTTTTATCATAGCCACGGCGATGAAATTGCTTTTTATGACAATAGTGAAATTGCTTACACCACTTTTTATCAGCGAGGTGGAAATGTAGCATTAATAGATTTAGGTAATTTATCACATTTTGATGCAAACTTAAAGGCTATACAAGAAGTTCGCAATTGGTTTTATCCTATGATAAAAATTGTTCCTTTTTAATCCATTTCCGATTCTAAAAAAGTCATTAATTCTTTTACATATTCTTTAGAAAAATCAAACTGTATTCCGGCGCTTTTATACATCTCAGGAATTGGCTTCGTATAGCCTAATTGTAAGGCATTTTTATATGCTTCAATTGCTTGTTCTTTATTGTTTTTGAAATTTCTCCAAACAGCAATGGCACCTAATTGGGCAATGCCATATTCAATATAATAAAATGGGATTTCAAAAATGTGTAATTGCTTATGCCACATTGTTTTTCTGAAATCGCTATATGGTGTCCAATCTATTATTTCGCTACTTAGTTCTTTATGTAATTCCTCCCATTTATTTTCTCGTGCTTCATTGGTATGTTCTGGATTTGTATAAATCCAATGTTGGAATTTGTCTATTAAGGCAATCCATGGCAGCATGGTAATGGTGCCGACTAAATGGCTTTCAACTGCACGTTTTTTGTCCTTATCGGAATAAAAAACATCCCAACCCTCTGTAGATAAAAATTCCATACTCATAGAAGCTAGTTCTGCCATTTCAGAAGATATTTCCATGTCGAAATTATATGGCAAATCGCGCATTAAAAAAGAATGCACTGCATGTCCAGCTTCGTGTACTATGGTTTCTAAATCTCTTTGCGTGCCGGCAGCATTCATAAATACAAATGGCACTCCAGTTTCTGGCAAAGTCATGTTGTATCCGCCGGGTGCTTTGCCTTTGCGAGAGTTTAAATCCAAGTGTTGCATTTCATTCATTACAGAAATGCTTTGTGCAAACATTGGATCTACTTTATGCAGGCATTTAATGGTCTTTTCTATAAATTCTGCTTCCGTTTTAAATGGATGTAGCGCTGGGTGGTTTTGAGGGTCCACTTCCAAATCATACGGGAACAATTGTGCTGCTTGCAGTTGTTGTTTTCGTTTTTGGTATATTTTATTTACCAATGGAATTACTTCTGTTTTAATAGCTTCGTGAAATTGTTCGCAATCTTTTACAGCATAATCAAAACGCCCTAATTCGGCAAACATATAATCGCGGTAATTTTCATACCCTGCATTTAAAGCCATCTGGTGGCGAATTTTTAGCAGTTTAGAAAATAAATCGTTCAGTTTATCTCTATCTTGTAAGCGACGGTTGTTTACTTTTTCATAAATTTCTTTTCGTAGGCGGCTGTCTTGGTTTTGCAAGAAAATAGAAGTTTGTGGAAGTGTATATTCTTTACCCTCGTGTTCTATTGTCATTGCGCCAATTGTAGCGGCATATTCATTAGAAAGTAGCTGCGTTTGTTGTGCTAATGAAATATTTTCTTCTCTAAATAATTGCAATTGTGTTTTTAGATGTCTCAAATATACAAAGAAGCGCTTTGGGTCTAAATCTTTGCTGCATTCACAGTCGGCTAATTTTTTATTGAGCAGGTTTGTTACCGACATCCATTTCGGCATTATATGCTCGATGAAGTTTTCATATACTCTTTTATGTACTTCATCTTCTGTGTTACAAGATTGTTTGATGTATCTCCACCGGTATTCTTCATCTACCACAGCATCGGTCTCACTCCTGTCGGCTATCCATTTTAATAATTCTTCTTCGTTGCTGATTGTTCTATTTAACAACTCATCATAGAAAGATTGAGCATCTTCCCAAGTATTAATAATTAGCTCTTTAGAAAGATAACGCCGTACTTTTTTTGAAATGGAATTCATATTAAATGGGTTTTTTATTACACTACAGACCGCTCTAAGTTTCTTAGAGAAAACATAAGCTTGTCTATCAGGTAACAGTTAGACTTTATTTTTGGTCATGCGTGGTTTGGCAACAGATTGTTGTTGGATGTTCATATCTTTTGCCGGTGTGTGTTGTTTGGTATTTGTATCTTTTATTATGGTTTGCTTCACTTCTTCTCCTTTAGCTGGTTTTTTAAACACATCTAATCCTTCTAAAATAGCGTACCATTTTATTAATTTTTTGATATCGGATACATTTACTCTGTCTCTATCGAAGTTGGGAATTATTTTGGCTAAATATGCACGTAAATCATCATTAGAAGAGTTGGCATCTATCGGCGGATTACTTGCTTTTTGCTTTTGCATTTCAATAAATACATCTAATAATGCTACGGTATCATCATCGGTGTAAATGGCAATATTATCTAATGGAGAAAATAAATGCTGACGATTGGAGTAGAATTTTTTGTTGCTACCATCTAGTTCGCTCAGTATCAATCCATCATTTCTGTTAGCTGCTAATTTCTTTAATCCGGACACACCTGTTACTGCTATAATTTCTCTAAATTCCATATTGATTCTTTGTATGCAAAAATAGAAATATTTATAGAATTGTTTGAGAAATAATGTTAAAGTCTAAAAATCTGTAAAAATTCTTTTTTAGACAATCTGATAATTGACAGCTGTTTTTATTTCAAGATAATATCAAAATCTACTAACTCTATAAATACTTGCACGCGTTCTTCAATTTCTTCTTGTGTAACATCTTTTAATCTTTGCGGCCCAAATTTTTCAACACAAAAACTTGCCATGGCTGAGCCATAAATAACGGCACGTTTCATATTTTCAAAGGAAAGATCTTTGGTTTTTGCTAAAAATCCCATAAATCCTCCTGCAAAAGTATCTCCTGCGCCGGTAGGGTCAAAGACATCTTCCAATGGTAGTGCCGGAGCAAAAAATACTCTATTTCCGTGAAATAATAATGCACCGTGTTCTCCTTTTTTGATGATTAAGAACTTGGGACCCATTTCGCGGATTTTAGCTGCAGCTTTTACTAATGAATATTCATTGGTGAGTTGGCGGGCTTCTTCCTCATTTACTACAAGTAAATCGACCATCTTTAATACTGATTTTAAAGACTCTAAAGCAATATCCATCCAAAAATTCATGGTATCCATGGCTATCAACTTTGGACGCTCGTGCATTTGGGCAATAACCTTGGCTTGCAATGTTGGGTCAATATTGCCCAAAATCAGAAACTCTGCCGTTTTATATTTATCGGGTAATACCGGATTGAAGTCTGCTAGTACGTTTAAATCGGTTGCAAGCGTATCTCTGCGGTTTAAATCCATGTGGTAGCGACCGCTCCAAAAAAAGGATTTTTCGCCCTTTTTTACTTCAATTCCGTCAATGTCTGTACCGATTGATTGTAGATATTTTAATTCTTGCTTATCGAAATCATCGCCTACTACGCTGACTAACTGCATATTATGAGTAAAATGGCCTGCAGAATGACAAATATAATTTCCGGATCCGCCTGTTATTTTATCTGTTTTCCCGAAGGGTGTTTCTATTGCATCGAAAGCAACTGTACCTACAACTAAAAGACTCATTAAATTTTTTTTTTGCAAATATTGCATAATTTATTTTAATAGCCTACTTTTGCAGTCCAAAATAAATTCTTCCTTAGCTCAGTTGGTTAGAGCATCTGACTGTTAATCAGAGGGTCGCTG
>CAZXRF010000033.1:0-36904 GCA_964642875.1 uncultured Chitinophagales bacterium
ATCCAAGCCTATCACTTCTTCGGTTACCGGATGTTCTACTTGAATACGTGTGTTCATTTCCATAAAATAAAAGTTGCGGTGTTTATCCACCAAAAATTCTATTGTTCCCACGCCTTCATATTTTATTGCCTTTACTGCTTTTGTAGCAGCTTCACCTAATTTTTTCCGTAATATCTCATCCACAAATGGGCTTGGACTTTCTTCCACTAATTTTTGATGCCGACGTTGTATCGAGCAATCTCTTTCGGAAAAATGTGCGGCGTTCCCGAATTGGTCGCCCGCAACTTGCACTTCAATATGCCGAGGTTCTTCAATGTATTTTTCCAAATACATTCCTGAATTACCAAAAGCGGCACCAGCTTCTATTTGCGCATTTTCTAGATTGGATTGAAAATCTTCTTCACTCCAAACGATACGCATACCTTTGCCACCGCCACCTGCGGTAGCTTTTAAAATTACAGGATAGCCAATTTCTTTAGCCAATCGTTTCCCTTTTATAATATCTGTAATTAGATCCTCAGAGCCAGGAATTACAGGTACTTTCGCATTTATCATGGTAGCTTTCGCTGTAATTTTATCTCCCATTGCATGGATTTGTTCCGGCGTAGGCCCGATGAATTTTATCCCTTTCTCTAAGCATTTTTTAGCAAATATTTCATTCTCTGCCAAAAAACCATAGCCGGGATGGATGGCATCGGCTTTCGTAATTTCTGCAGCCATTAGAATACTATCCATTTTCAAATAGGAATCTTTACTTGCGGGCGGACCAATGCAAAAGCTTTCCTCCGCTGATTTTACATGTAAACTATCTTTATCGGCTGTAGAAAAAACGGCTACCGTTTTAATGCCCATTTCTTTGCATGTCCGTATAATACGTAATGCAATTTCACCACGGTTTGCTATTAGAATTTTTTGAAACATAAAGTTAATTCAGCAATTAGCTCATTCAACAATTTAATTGGGTTCTACCAAAAACAAAGGTTGGTCGTATTCTACAGCATGTGCATTATCCACCATTACTTTAATAATTTTTCCAGATACTTCACTTTGTATTTCATTAAACAGTTTCATGGCTTCAATGATGCAAAGAACGTCTCCTTTTTTTACCTTGTCTCCTACTTTTACAAATGGAGCTTTACCTTCACCTGCTGCACGGTAAAAAGTACCAATCATAGGTGCTTTTACAATAGTGAAATTTTCTGAAGCAGCCGTTTCATTTTGTGGTTTTATTTGAGCTATTGGAGCTGAGGAAGAGTTGGATGGGGCGGATGGGGCAGAAACTACGGAAGCCACACTACTTGTTTTTGCATAATCTTTGTGACGGATAGTAATTTTAAAATCGCCTTCTTTTACTTTTAACTCCCCTAAATTATTGTCGTTTAATAACTGTATGAGTTTTTTTATTTGTGCAATATCCATATTCAAATATAGTTTTTAATTTGAAAATGTGAAAATGTGTTTTTCATTTTCATTTTTAGAAGTATAGCGTGATTTATAAAACTTAAATTGGTGTTAGCTGTTTTAATTCTGAGATAAGTAAAAATAAAAAAATGCTTCATAAAGAAGCATTTTTATGTATATTTTACAGGAGAACTACTTTACGCGTTCCATATAATCACCAGTATCTGTATTTACTTTTATTTTATCGCCTATATTTACAAATAGCGGTATCATAACTTTTGCACCTGTAGACACGGTGCAAGGGCGTAGTGTATTAGTTGCGGTATCACCCTTGATGCCGGGTTCGGCATAGGTTACCTCAACTATTACGGTAGCAGGCAATTCGCAAGTAAGCGGCATTTCATCTTCAGCGCGTACAGCTATTTTTACAGTCATCCCTTCTTCCAAAAATCCGGGTGCATTGATAATAGCAGTTGGTATGGTGATTTGCTCATACGTTTCATTATTCATAAAAGTATATGCATCGCCTTCGGGGTATAAATATTGATACTCTCTGTATTCTACGCGTACTTCGTCAAGTTTAGCACCTGCCGGAAATGTATTTTCCAATACACGTCCTGTGGTTACACTTTTTAGTTTTGTGCGAACGAATGCAGCGCCTTTGCCAGGCTTTACGTGTAAGAATTCGACAACTTTATAAATGTCGGAGTTAAAATTGATACACATGCCATTGCGGATATCTGATGTAGAAGCCATTTCTTATAGATTTTAAGAAGGAGATCTTGAGAAAGGAAATTGCTCATCAAAAAATCTCTTATCTGATTGTCTGCAATTATTTTACGTATCCTTCTATTAATACTTTTCCGTTGTAGTATAAATCATTACCGGAAACGTATGCTCTATGAGAAAGGTGACTTTCGTTTGTAACTTTACAGGTAATTACATTTGGAGCTTCCATTTTGTAATGTGTACGTCTTTTGTCGCGTCTTGTTGTGGATTGTCTGCGTTTAGGATGTGCCATTTTAATCTAATTTAATTTGTCTTTTAATTTATCTAAATCTCCCCATCTTGGGTCGATTGTATTTTCTTGTTGTTGTTGTTCTAACAGGCCAATGATTTCCATATCACAGTATTCCGTATTTCCGGGATTATCGCAAATAACGTGTGTGGGAATGGAAAGGTGCACAAAATCATAAAGAAATTGAGAAAGGTCGATTTCTTGTTCGTCTTTAGAAATATAGATGATTTCCATTTCGTCCAAATCTTTCATCGTCTCATCTGTGGTGTATTTTACATAAAAAGTAAATGAGGAATGTAGTGTTATGGGTATTATTGCGGTACATTTATCACAATCACTCCAAATTACCCCATCTATATCCATATCTAAGATGAATGGCTCCTTTCTGTTATCAAAAATTACATTCACTTGTATTTCACATTTCTGAATGAGTGCATCTTCAAAATTGGCAAAGAACGTTTCTGTAAGTTCAAACGTAAACGGATGAACTTCCTTTTTCAATCCGGCATGTGATATTTTATATTCTTGCAATGAATCTGACATATCTTGCCTATTCTGTGATTTAAAAAGGAATGCAAAAATACAAATTATTTCGATAATTTGAAAATTTGGCAATTTGATTTTACAATACCACAACGCTCTAATAATCAACGAAATATACTTTTATGTAAAGGAAATTGTTATTATGTTTGTATTAAAATACTCATTTTTTATAAAAAGAAGAATAGTTTAGGGATTATAAATAATTGATAGTCAATAAAAATTTAGCAGTAGAAAGATTTTAATTATTCGTTTTAAAACAGTAGATTTATAATTCTAAAAAGTATTCCATAACATATATTGTATGAAAAATGTATCTATTAAAATAGTGCTTTCATTTGTATTGTTCTTGTTTGTTAGTCAAACAGCAAATGTTATATATGCGCAAAATACTGCTAAAACCGTGGAGCAGTGGGTGGTATTAGCAAAAAAAGGAGAAAAAAAATTGATGAACGCCAACTTAACGGGTGCAAATTTGGAAGGAATTTCATTGGTAGGAGTAAATTTATCAGGTGCTAACTTAAGCGGAGCAAATCTTAGCAGCGCCAACTTATCGAATAGTGATTTCTACCAATGCAATTTAACGGGTGCGAATTTGACCGGAGCAAATTTATCGGGCGCAAATTTTTTAGTAAGCAATATGCAATATGCCAATTTAAGTAAATCGAACTTACAGGGTTCCTTACTGCAAGAGGCAAACCTACAAAATGCTGTATTAAGAGGAGCAAATTTAGAATCTTCAAATATGATACTTGCCGATTTAAGTAATGCCGATTTTCAAGAGGCGAACCTTACAAATGCTTATATGGATTATGCTGCCACACCAAGCGCAAAAGTGCAGGAATTGGCAGAAACGGAAGGGTTGGCTAATGCCATGGATCTACAAGAAAAAAACGTCAATGTCTTTATCCGAATGAATGGGGTAAAAATCAATAAATACACCAAAGGAATCAACTTTTTATGGGCAAGAAAAAATGGTGCAGTAATAGTAGCCGCTTTTTAAGTAGCCAACTGATATACAGCACTCAGATTTCTCCCTTCACCATCGTAATCCAATCCATAACCCACTACAAATAAATCTGGAATGGTAAACCCTGCAAGGTCTATTTTTACTTCTTTTTGGAGATTTTCAGGCTTGAATAAAAAAGTAATTAACGACAAAGACCGAGGCGATAATCCACGTATATATTGTATAAAAAAATCCATAGTTAATCCCGAATCCACAATATCCTCTAGTACAATAATATCTCTATTTTTTACAATTTCTTCTTTTAAGGATAAAACCATATTTATTTTTCCGGTAGATTGCATTCCGGTATATGAGGTAAGTTTTACAAATTCTATCTCGCAAGGATAATTGAATTTTTTCAATATATCGCTGGCAAACATAAATGCTCCACGAAGAACAACCACAAATACCGGATGTTTGTCATGGTATTTTAATGACAATTCGGCTACTATCTCATCGATGCGGTTTTGAATTTGTGCTTCAGATAAATACTCATTAAACGTACTTCCTTTTATTTTTATCGTTTTCATTACGGCCTTATTTTTAATACTTGCCCTAATTTAACACTTTGCTCCGACATATTATTCCACTGCATCAGTTGTTCTATTGAAACATTGTACCGTTTACAGATATTGTACATGGTATCACCTTTTATTACAGTATGAAATTCGGTACTGCTTTTTGGTAATTTATTATAATCTATAGATGTTGGATATACTGTTTTTTCATTCGGATTCCACGTGGTGGTGTTTGTAGGCTGTACCACAGACATGGAGGGTTTTTGTATTTCTACTTTTGAAATAGGAAGGTTATTGACAATGGTATCTTTTTTTGTAGGATATGTAGCAATTGCGGGCTTTTCCAAAAGTTTGGTGTCACTCTCCCAGCCTAATACTTTATTGCTATCTACAGATAATTTAGCCGGAATATTTATGTCGGGATAAATAGTGTCTTTAGCTCGAACAATGCCTACTTCTTTCACCAGAGATTTTGTATTTACAGTTTCTATTTTTTTTGTGTCTGTAAGTGTTTTCAGTGTCGGTTTTTCAGCAACTTTCTTTTTCAGAGAGAGTACCGTATTTACGGCAGGCTCATCACCGGCATCTAATTTATTTATACTCAAAAGTGCTGCTAAACGAATGCCCATTTTTTGCGAAATACTCCAAAGGTTGTCCTCTGCCCGTACTTTATATGTTCCTTCTTTGTTAGATTTTTTCTTGCGTTGAATAAAAATCACTTGTCCATCTTTTAAGTTTACGTCCGTTGAAAGGTCGTTATATTCTAATAAATCTTCTTTTTCGATGTTCAGTACATTGCTTAACACCTCTAATGTTTCGCCTTTTTTGGTATAAATCTTTACGGCTTTACATTTATTTATTTTAAAAATTGTTTTGGTAACTTTTTTCGTTGTAACAGGTGTAGAAAATATAGGTTGTATTACTTCATTTTTTTTTTCAATTACAGCAGGTGTTGTGGGGTTTACTTCTATGCTATTTTCTACTTTATCATCTTCTTCTATATTGTTATTTTCAATAATATTTGTTGGAATAGTATTGTTCAAATATGGCAAAGGCTGACCTTTATCTAACAGAAAGAGATTGTAATCTTCTATTAATTTAATCAAAATCTCTGCGTATTTCGGATTGGTTGCATAACCACTTTTTTTCAGGCCATAGGCCCATGCTTTATAGTCATAAATATCCAATTTAAATAAAGGTTGGTAGTATGGTCTGTTTCTTAAAAAGTCGGAATGGTCTTTGTAGGAATCTTCCACATTATCATACACCCGAAAACATTCGTTTGGTGCATCATCGGTGTATTTAAAGGTTTTTCCAGTCCAGTTTTCTTTGCATTTTATTCCAAAATGGTTATTAGTATTTGTAGAAAGATAGCTGGTACCAAAGCTACTTTCATGTATTCCTTGCGCCATAGTAATGCTTGCAGGTATGCCGGCTCGCTTCATTTCTTGTATAGCAATATCTTTGTATTTTCTAACATATTCATATACGGCTAAAGAGTCTTTTTTCTGTTGTGCTTTTAAGGGTAATGCACAAAAAAATGCTATTATAAAAGCAGTGTAATTTAGTATTCGCTTCATTTCTTTCGCTTCTGTTTTTTATTTTTTTCGAGCCATTAAAATCCCGTCACGTATCGATACAATAACGTTTTCTACTCGATTATCTTGTTGAACTTTAGTATTAAATTCTGCTAATTTTAGAGTGTCTTTATCT
This sequence comes from uncultured Chitinophagales bacterium, assembly GCA_964642875.1. Lineage (GTDB taxonomy): Bacteria > Bacteroidota > Bacteroidia > Chitinophagales > JADIYW01 > JADJSS01. The sequence continues at coordinate 6,200 of CAZXRF010000033.1, forward strand.
TTCTTCTCGTCAATAATTTTTCCGCTCCACAATACATTATCTGCCAAAATAAAGCCACCCGGACGTACTTTATCAAAAACTAAATCGTAATACAAGCTATAATTTTGTTTGTCGGCATCTATAAAAACCAAATCGAAGGTTTCATTAAGTTTGGGAATTTCATCGGCAGCTTTTCCTATACGCTGTACAATCTTGTTTTGTAGTCCAGCTTTTTCTACCTGTGTTCGCACCATATCTTCCAACTCTTCATTTATATCAATTGTAAAAAGTTTGCCTTCTTCTTGCAAGCCGGCAGCGAGGCAGATAGCGGCATATCCGGTAAACGTGCCAATCTCCAACACACGCATTGGGCGCAGCATGTGCGATATCATTTGCAAAAATTGGCCTTGTACTTTTCCGCTCAGCATCTGCGGCATCAGCACATCGGTAAATGTTTTTCTATGGAGTTGCTGCAATACCTCTCCTTCCTCACTCGTGTGTGCATCGATGTATTTTTCTATTTCGTCAGCAACTAAATGCATATTTTTATCGTAAATGAATTGGATAATTTCGGAAATATACTATTCCATTTCAATCAGCAGTTGGTTTTTCTCTACGGCATCTTTCTTTTTTACCTGGATGCTTTTTACCGTTCCTGAACCACTCGCTTTTATGATATTTTCCATTTTCATAGCCTCTAAAATCACTAAGTTATCCCCTTTATTTACTGGCTGTCCGGCCTCTACCAAAATATCTAAAACTAAGCCCGGCATTGGTGCTTTCACACTGTCCATTTTGTCGTCGGCAGCTACCGACATTCCCATTTTGTCCAATAGTATATCTAATTCATCTTTTAGGTTTATATCGTAAATATTGTTATTTACTTTTATGGAAAATCGTTTTAACGCATAATCAGCATGGATGACTTCTAAGTTGTAAGATTTGTGATGGTCTAAAATATGAAATTTATTATCTAATAGTTTTACCAAATCTATTTCCGTTTCTTTGCCGTCAATTTTAATTTGCTGATCATTTAATTCAATTTCGTGGGCTTGATTTTCTTTATAAAAGACTTTATATTTCATGGGTAAATTTTTATCATTTTTTATAGCTACACAATTTAAATATTTTTATTTTTAATGTGTAATTACTTTGTTTACTAATTTTCTTAAAAGTTGTAAATATTGGTAGAATAATCTTCAATTCTACTACGATATTAAGTAATTAGGTATTATTGATTATCTTTACTTTTTCAAACGATGTTAATAAGTATTCATGCGTAGAACTTGCTTGTTGTTTTGCATAATATTGATATTCAATTCTTTAGATGCGAAATGCCCTAGAAAAAAAGGCAAAAAAAGACACCCGATTGCATTGCAGGAAGTAGTAATAACCCCTCCAAATTATATTACAAGTTATAAAGGAGCGTATCAGAAATATTTTGATTTATTGCATACTAAACTTATTCTCCGACCGGTTTTTAAAGAAAAGGCACTTTATGGAGTTGCAGAATTAACTCTTAAACCTCACTTTTATGAGCAAAATAAATTGGTATTAGATGCTAAATATTTTAAAGTAAACGAGGTGCTACTAAAAACAAAGGATAGCTATAAAAAATTATCGTTTGTTTATGATACAACCCACCTTACAATCGACCTAAATAAATATTATACTCGCAATGACCAAATTACTATTTCTATAGATTATGTAGCATTGCCATACACTCAAGATAGCATACAAGCGGAAGAAGGGCGCGGAATGTATTTTATTGATGTGGAGGATAAAAACCCATATAAGCCGATGCATTTATGGACGCAAGGCGAGGAAGAATCTGCTTCATGCTGGTTCCCGACAATAGATGCAACCAACCAAAAAACAACCGAAGAAATTTTTGTTACACTCGATACCAATATGGTGTCTCTATCCAATGGTTTATTGATAAGTTCAACCAAAAATAGTGATGGTACAAAAACAGATTATTGGAAACAAGACAAGCCGCATTCTCCCTATTTATTTTTCCTAGGAATTGGAGATTATTATATACATAAAGACAAGTGGAGAGATAAAGAAGTAAGTGCTTATACTTTTCCAAAATACAAAAAAGATGTAGGCGAAATTTTTAAAAATATGCCAGCAATGATGGAGTATTACACACAACTACTTGGCATAGATTTCCCTTGGGATAAAATGGCAAATATGATGGCGTATGACTATACTGCCGGTGCAATGGAAAATAGCTCCGCAGTTCTCTATTTCGATAAATTGCTTTGCACACACCAGCAGTTAATAGATGGCGATTTTGACTGGATTATTGCACACGAACTTTTTCATCAATGGTTTGGTGATTATGTTACGCCGAATTCTTGGGCGAACTTGACCTTAAGCGAGTCATTTGCAAATTATGGTGAATATCTGTGGTATAATTTCAAAGTGGGGAGTGATATTGGAGATGCATATTTATATTCCTGCAACCAAAAATATATAAATAGTTCAAAGTATAAAAACGAACCTTTGGTTAACTATTATTATGACATACCAAGAGATGTATTTGATGCAATACGCTATGAAAAGGGAGGTGCTATATTACACATGCTTCGCAATTATGTAGGCGATGCTGCATTTTTTGCAGCATTAAATAAATACCTGACCACCTATAAATTTGGAAATGCAGAAGTGTCTGATTTACGCAAATGTTTTGAGGCAATCACCGGCGAAGATTTAAGTTGGTTTTTTAATCAATGGTGGTACAGCAAAGGACATCCAATTTTAAATATACAACACCGATACGATGAACAAAATAAGACGATAGAATTAACCGTTATTCAAACACAAAAAAATGATTTCGGTCCAATTTTTCGTATCCCGGTAAAAATAGACATTTACACAAATGGCAAAAAGGAAACGAAATCAATAGATATTACGAATAGCACCAATAAATTTTATTTCGCGGCTACTACTGCGCCTCAACTGGTAAATTTTGATGCTAACAAAAACTTACTCTGTGAGAAAACAGAAGACCTCAGCGATGCCGAAAATATTTTCAAGTTCTACAATGCTCCTTTATACTTGGATAAATTAGAAGCAATAAAAGCATTAGCTATACACCAAAAAGAAAACCCCACCGCACAAGAGGTATTACTAAAAGCCCTGCAAGATAAAAATTGGTACTTGAGAAAAGAGGCAGTAGAAGCCATACAGCCCGATAAGTTTCAAGATAAAACTCTACTATCTTTAGCATTACAAAATACTATTCAAATGGATAAGTCATCAGTAGTAAGACAAAAGGCAATTCAAAAATTAGTAAGCCTAGAGAAAGGAAAAAGCATCAATTCTTTAAAACGTGTTTTAGATGCTGATTCTTCAATTTTGTGTTTAGGAACGGCATTGGAAAATATGAATTATTATAATAAACCAGCTGCGTATGAATATGCCAAACGCTTGTCAGGAACAGAAGCACCAGAGTTAATGCAAGCAATAGCAGCTGTCTTTAAAGATACTACAATAGATAATTTAGATTTTTTTAAAAAAGCAATTTGGCTCAATACCAATAGAACATTTTATTCTAACTTCAAATCTTTTGGTGAGTATTTAAAAAAATCGGATAATACGATATTGGAAAATGGCATTCATTTTTTAGCAGATATCTACAAATATGAAGAATCAGATTTTAATAAACAAGGAGCTAAACAAGTAGTACAAAATTTAGAATTATATTTTTCCGAAAGAGCAAAAAAATCTTCTGCAGACGATAAGAAATGGAAGCTTATACAATCATCCTTTAAAGATATGCCAAACTAAAACTTATGTTCAATAGCAAATTGTTCTTTTTTCAGAGAAGGCGATTTTGCCAGTTCTAAAACAATAACCTCTGCTTCCACTTCATTAATGCCACGCGCCATAGTGACTAATTTTTCTGAAGTGTCAAATTTTATTACCGTTCTGCTCTCATCAATCCATTGTCCGTTACGATTAGTTTTATATAATTCCCTATCTGTTCGGATATTTGAAATAGATGAAAGTTCATAGAAATTTCTTCTATAAAAAAAAACTAAAGGCTTATCGGTAATCAAAAAATCTGATGTTACGATAATACGTTCTCTTCCAAAAAATAGCCATATAAAAAAACTTGCACCTGCCATTCCCAAAAAAAACCACACTGAGATAGCAAGAATTAATCCTGCTTTATACCAAAAATAATGCAATAAAAGAGTAGTGCGAACAAACATGTACAAAACAAAAACCCACACCATTACAGCAAACACCATCGCAACCAAGGTGCTTGTATTCTTTTTGGTGGGGATACGAATTTCTAATAACTTTCCTCGGTTAAAAATTTTTATACGATTTATATGTGCTGATGGTTGCTCCATAATATGTGCTAAGATAAAAAAGATTTTTAGTGGGTTATTTAATCTGATTTTAATATTCATCTGAAAAAATAATTACAATAAATCCCTATCTTTAGATTTCATCATTTTTAAAAGCAATTTAGCGTTTTTGTAAAGAACAAAAAACAGTTTTAGTATTAATAATAGAAACATGAAAATACAATTTCCAAAAGATTTTATTTGGGGTACATCTACCGCAGCATATCAAATAGAAACAGCATCTGATAACAATTGGAAGGGACTAAAATGCAAAGACGGAAGTATTTTTGATAAATGTTCGCAGCATGATTTGCATCGAGAAGAAGATTTGGAATATATCTGCCAGTTGAGTAATGGCTACCGTATGAGTCATGATTGGGGGAAATTACAAAAAGCGCCTTTTGCAGAATTTGATAAAGTGGAAGTGGGAAATTATTTACGTTTTATGGAAGAATTAAAACGTAGAGGAAAACATATAATGTTGGTATTGCACCATTTTACCAATCCGATGTGGTTTGAAAATGCGGGTAGTTGGGAAAAAGAAGGTAACCGGAAAATGTGGCTGGATTTTGTACAAAAAACCGTCGATACTTTTGGACATTTAGTAGATACTTGGAATACCTTCAATGAACCCAACGTATATGTTTCTAATGGCTGGCTAACAGGAGAATTTCCACCTTTCAAAAAAGGCAGATTATTTTTGGCAAGACGTGTATTAAAAGAAATTGGACGTGCGCACGATGAAGCGTACGACATCATCAAACAAAAATCGAAAGCACCAATAGGTATATCGTTCAACACTGTTCAGTTTAAAGGGGAAGTATTTCCAGGGCAATTTATCGCCAAAATATTTGATTGGTGGTTTATGGATTATTGTCACAAACATTTTTTAAAACAAGATTTTCAAGGATTGAGCTATTACGCAAAAATGTCGTTCCGTCCGCTACCGCTGGATAATATGAATCATGCAGAGCAACTGAAAAAACTAGGCAGACGTACCGACTTGATGTGGGAATATGACCCAAGTGGATTTTATACCATATTCAAACGCTATTGGGAAAGAACCAAAAAACCGATTATCATTACAGAAAGCGGTATTTGTACGCACGACCCCAAAGTGCGTGTTGAAAGTATAAAAGAATATTTGGGCTGGGTACATAAAGCCTTAGAGGATGGTATTCCGATTTTAGGCTATTTTCATTGGAGTACTATGGATAACCATGAATGGAATTTGGGACAATACTACAGATTTGGCTTGGTATCTGTAAATTTTGAAACCGGTGAGCGCACCATGACTGCTGCCGGACGATTTTTAGGTGAAGTAGCAAAGAACAATAGTGTAGAGGTATAATCAATATTAACTATTATAGCTTTTCAATACTTATTAAAAGGCAACACTAAAATGTAGATTTATAGAGTTGCCATTTTCTCACTTTATTTCTAACCAATATTTTGTCTGCAAAATCTATATCGGAATTTCAAGAGTAGAAATTTGCTATACTATTCTACATTAGAATTCTCTGAAACAGACTGGTGAATTGCTATCCTTTCTGCTATTGCTTCTTCCTTCGGTACTTCTCCTATCTGTTCTTGGGTTTCATTTACCTGTATTTCCTGCTGTTTGAGTGTATTTTCAGGTAATTCGTCTGTATTATTCTTTTCGACAGTTGCTTGTGCTTTAGCAATTTCTTCTTGTTCTTTTTTCAGTCGCTGCTGCTCACGTTCTTCATGTAGTTTCTTTTCTTTGTCAATTTGCGCTTTTAATTGCACAATTGTTTGTTGAATACCTTCAGCTTTTAATTCTTTTTCTTTGGTGCGTTCTAAGATATTTCCAAACCGCTGTTGCAATTCTTCTACCGATAATTTCCCTCGTGTATAATGTTGCATTTTCTCTACCTGTTGTTGGTAGCTTTCATTGTCACGGGCAATGGAGTCTTTTAATCCTTTGAGAATTTTGGTCAGTTGCGAAATTCTATCTTGTGTTTTACTCACCAATTCTGTCATGCGGTATTTACGCAAATCATCAAATACTGCATTTATATGGTTATAAATATTTCTTTTGTGATTCCAACGTATGTTGGCATCTTTCAATTCTGCTTGAATTTTTTTCAGCTCATCGAAGATGTATTTCCATTGGTCGTTATATATTAATTTAGACTGTAGTTCTTCTATGCGATTTTCGTATTTTTTTAACAATACTGAATTTGCCTGATCTTCATTTTCGTTATTGATTCTCTTAATGGCCTTCAATGTTTCAAAAATGGCATTTATCTTATCTTTAAGCACCATGGTCTGCTCCCACGAAATTTCATTTTTTTTCTGGTAAGAGGCTATTTTTTCCCACTGAGTTTTTGCTTTATCCCAAGCCGATTGTTCATATTCTGCCAACACAGCTGTTTTTTCTTCCAATAACCTTACTTCATCTGTAAGTAATTGATTGATTTTGGAGCTCATTAATTTTTTACCCCATTTATGTTGTGATTGTAGTACAATATCAACACGTTCAACTTTTACCTCTTCTGGTAATATGGAGTCACTATTCGCATCTATTTCCCAATGAAGAGCATTATCTGGGAATGAAAAATCTCCACCATTTTTCCACTCCACAAAAAGAGTGTCTTGGATTTCTTTGGTTACTTCATCTTTAGGTAAGGCATAAATATGGATTTTTGCTGCTTCCTCATCCAAGTAAAGGGCAACAAGTGCTTTTCTGTCTGTACCTATTTCGCCCCATAAAACTAATCGTGTGTTCATCTTTTCGTCAAAAATTGTACGTTGTAAATCGCAGTTGAATGCGATATCATTTAGTAATAAAATAATTTAGTTTAATTAAAAACAGTTTGCAAATTCATGCAAACTGCCCGACAAATTTATGAATATTGTTTAATATTTCAATGATGATTGTTTAGTTTTAACAGTCTCTATAATCTGTTGTTGTAGAGAGATTTGTTGTTGTTTTGCAGCTTGATCTGCATCATTTTTTTTGATATTATCTTCATATTTTTGGATTTGAGCTTTTGCTTTATCAATTCCTTTTAAGTAATCTTTCTTTTTGCTTATTAATTTTTTCAAATCTCCATTTAATGTTTTCAGTGTTTTTTGCTCTGCCTTTACCTGATCTCCGGCAGCAGTTAATGCTTGGTTTTTGGCAAAATCTTTCATTACTGCTTCCATGGCAGAGTATTGTGTACCGTAAGCTGCGGAAGAAATGAATGCGCCCCCTAAATCAGTATATACGGTTAACTTTGAACCTTTGTCTATTGGTGTTATTACAGCATATAAATCTACCGTATTGGAACTTACTGTTGGAATAACAGCATTATCGATTAGTACTTCTGGGCTGTTTTTCTCTTTTACAATTTTTGCCTTCATACTTTTTGCCCATTTACTCAGTGCTTTTGTGGCATCTTTAGCTGAAGTACCATTTAACGCAATTTCAATACCATTCTGTTCTCCTTTACTCATAAACTGACGTACTTCGTTAGTGGTAAATTGTGTTTGGGCCTTTGCTGTTATTGAAGCTACAGAAAACAATATAGCTACTAAAATGAATTTGATTTTGTATTGCATGATTTTGATTTTATAGATGGATATTAGGAAATTAGATTTTTTTAAACAATAGATTTAAATATTAATTTAATGCTGCTCTTTTTGTTTTTACCGTTTCAATAATTTGTTGTTGCAGTGTAATTTGTTGTTGCTTTGCCGTTTGGTCAGTCGCATTTTTTTGTATATCAGCTTCGCGTTGTTGTATTGTTGATTTAGCTTTGTCTATATCTTTTTGATAGTCATCCTTCTTTCCTCTCAAATCTTTCAAATCTCCATTTAGTGTTTTCAATATTTTTTCTTCTGCTTTAAGTTGATCATCAGCAACTACAATAGCTTGGTCTTTAGCTAATTTTTTCAATGCAGCATCCATTGCAGTATATTGTGTTCCGTAAGCTGCCGAAGAAATAAATGCCCCTCCTAAATCTGTGAAAATGGTCAATTTTGAGCCGTTATCTACCGGTGTTATTATTGCATAAATATCTACTACGTTTGCACTTACAGTTGGTATTTGAGCGTTATCTATAAATATTTCTGGATTCTTTTTGTCGCGTACAACCTTTGCTTTCATTTTCTTGCCCCATTTTTCAACTGCTTCCGCAGCATCTTTGGGTGTTGTTCCGTTTAAAGTTATTTCAATTCCATTTTGTTCCCCTTTACTCATAAACTGGCGTACTTCGTTGGTGGTAAATTGTGTTTGAGCTTTAGCGATAGTAGCAGAGAAAAACAAAGCAGCTGCAACTAATGACATGGTTAGGAATTTCTTCATGATTTGATTTTTTGATTTGATTTTGGGATAATTTAATTTTGCTATCATTTGTAGTAACAATATAAAAAACGATTTTGTTCCGAATTAATTCTTATTTAATTATTCCGGCAATTTTGCCTTTATTATACTGCAAAATGAATGCCACAAAATATCCCTGCGAGCGCACCGTATCTAATGCTTGTTTGGCTTTTTCGAGGGTTTCAAAGTCTCCTAATCTATAGATGTAGCGATTATAGGCTTGCAGTTCCTCTACTTTGCCCATAGTTTCAAATTCTGGGAATTTGATATTCCCTTCATCGTAGCTGGCTAATTGAATTTTATAATATACTTCTGGTAGTATTGATATAGGCTTAGTTGTAGTTGTTACTGTCAACTCAGTTGCTGATGAGAAACCCGGTGAGGGATTTGTCTTTGTTTCATTAGTTTTTTCTGTATCAGGTTTTTCAGTAGTTACTATATTAGGTGTGTCTTTAGGTTGGGTAAGCACTATTATTGCTGGTGGTGTAATAGATGCTGTTTGTATCAAAGTGTCTTTATTTACAAGTATTTGCTCCTTTAGCATTATTGACTTTGTTGCTTCTGTTTTAAATACTTTTACTTTTTTAGTTTTGCTGGATGGCGTCATGTCGGCAGCCAAGAGGATGGAAGTATCTTCTGTTATTTTGGCAGAAGCTACCGAATCCGATTTCGATAATATATTCGGTTTTACCTCTTGTATTATTGTAGTTGGCGATGGATTGTTTTGTGTGGGTTTTATCTCTTCTTTTTTTACTATTGTCGATTTGTCTATAATTTTTTCAGGAGCTACAGCAGTTGAAGTTTCTAATTTGGGTATAAATTTAGTTTCCGAATTTTGTTTTACAATTACAGTAGAAGTTAACTTATTCTCATTGGCAATTAATTTTACCAAAGAGTCAACATTGGTTTTTTTAATTGGAGATGCAACTACTGTAGGAATATTAGGCGATGTAAGTAATGTAATTTTTCTTCCAGCCGGCAAGTTATCGGCATTATAAGTTCTGTTTTCACCAAATTTTAGTTTATTACCATTTAATATATAATCTCTAATTTTTACAGTATTTTTATCCATACCGTAGGTTGTTAATTCATCTATGATTTTATTTTCTTGATTTTCAAAAATGACTTTGTAGTTATTGTTTAAGAATAATTTTATTTCAAACTTTCCGGTACTGTCTATATCTAACTGCCTTACTTTTTGAGTAGCATAATTTACCATCCTCATTTTCACTTTGGTGGCTACTTTATTAGTACTTGCGTCTGTAATTTTTCCGGTGAAGATGATGAAATTATCCAAAGAAATATCACTAGTTGCACCTTTTGCAATACTATATAATTCATCGGGTCTTAGTAGTGTTTGTATTCCTATAGAATCTCCGCTTTCTTTACCCAAAGAGGATATTTTTTGTACAATTGGACGATAATTGTCTTTCGTAATTTTTAAGGTATAAATTTTATTTTTATTGATAGAAAATGTGGCATTTCCAAGTTCATCTGTTACTCCTTCTAAAATTTTTTCTGTACCATCAAATAGTTGAATCAATGCGTATCCTATTGGTTTTTCGGAGAATGTATCTTTGGTATTTACATTCATTTTTAAGTTAAATGGAGTAAATCGATACAAGTCATACCCACCTTTTCCCCCTGTTCTATCTGAGCAAAAATAGCCGGTTTTTACGTCATTATCATAAACAATGCTTATATCGTTTCCGGCAGCATTAATAGGTGCCGGCATTATTTCAACACCCTGCCAAACGTTATCTAAAGTAAGCGCTGAATATAAATCAAATCCACCAAACCCTCCATCTCTATCTGATGCAAAATAGATTTTATTATCGGTTTTGCTTTGGCTTATATATGGGTTTATTTCATTAGAAGCTGTATTTAATAAATTACCTAAATTTTTGGGTGCACTCCATTGGTTATTTACTAAATTGGTCTCCCAAATATCAAATCCTCCCAATCCTCCAGGCATATTAGAAGTGAAATAGATTTTTGATCCGTCTGCATTAAATGCTGGTGCTTTTTGTGAATATCCATCTTTATTTATGTCGATAGGCATTACATTAAAAAACCTGCCGCCTAAATTATCGGCGATATATAATTTCTCATTTTTTGGCTTTCCTTTTTTAGCATTATTTTTTTCTTCTGATGCAGCAAACACTACTTTGTTGCCATCATTAGTGTATGACAATCCGGAAATTACCAACTTTGGAATATTGTTGTAATATGCTTTCACTGGAGGCGCAAACCCATCAAACAGGCGTACTGTTTGGTTTATATTATTATCTGATTTATCTTCTACTTTGGGTAGTGTAATATATACTGCGTTATTTCTCAATAAAGCCACATAATTCTCATCATTTACCGTGTTGTAAGGATAGTTATCTAATTTATAGGTGTAAGAAAGTGCGGAAGAACGTATCACTTTTTCACATTGATTGGCTAAGTCCATTACTTTATCTACATCTCCTGTTAATGCAGCATACATTAAATATCCATCTAAAGCTTTTTGGTATTCCCCCATCTGCCGGTTGGCATTAGCATAGTTAAATAAGTTCACTTTTGATGTATTTATCAATTGGCTTTCCTTGTCATACCACTGAACAGCAGAAGCATAGTCTTTTTTCTTTACATATAAATCTGCAATTCGAAAAGCATCTTGAGGGTTTCGCTGTTCACTGTTGTAACGTGCTTTATAGTAATCGATTACTTTATCTATTCCACCTTTTGCTATCAACTTACTAATGTACACGGCATCCCATTTTTTTGCAAATGCTATACTTGTTAAAAAGATACAACAAACTAAAAAGATTCTTTTCATATTTTCAATTATTAATGGGCATCTAACCAATTGTTTCCAAATCCTATTGATACTTCAATAGGCACGTGTAAAGGTAAGGCATTTTGCATTTCGTGAACTACTAATGATTTAATTTCTTCTTTCTCCGGAATAAATACATCAAACAACAATTCGTCGTGCACTTGTAAAATCATTTTTGATTTTAATTTATATTGCTGTAGTTTATGGTGAATGTTTATCATAGCTACTTTTATCATATCGGCGGCGCTGCCTTGTATAGGGGCGTTAATGGCATTTCGTTCTGCAAATCCGCGAACAGTCCAATTGCTGGCATTGATATCTCTTAGGTATCTTCTTCTGCCCAGCAAAGTTTCTACATATCCTTTTTCTCGTGCAGATTGAATGGTGTCATCCATATATTTTTTTATGCCTTTATATTTATCAAAATACTGTTCTATAAGTGCAGCTGCCTCGCTCCGAGGAATAGCCAAACGCTGTGCCAAACCGAAAGCAGAAATACCGTAGATGATTCCAAAGTTCACCATCTTGGCGTGTCGTCTCATGTCTGAGCTTACTTCTTGTAAGGGTACGTTATATACATTTGCGGCAGTAGCTGTGTGTATATCCAATCCATGCTTAAACGCCTCCATCATATTTTCATCATGGCTGATGGAGGCAACAATACGCAATTCTATTTGCGAATAGTCCGCTGATAAGATAGTATATTGCACATCTCTTGGGATGAAGGCTTGGCGAATTTTTTTTCCGCGTTCTGTTCGTATCGGAATATTTTGCAAGTTTGGGGTTACAGAGCTCAAACGTCCGGTGGCAGCAATAGCCTGATTGAAAGTCGTATGCAATCGATTTGTTTTCGGATTTATCAAATTAGGCAAAGCATCTACATAAGTACTTTTTAGCTTAGCAAACTCACGATAGTCGAGTAGTTTTTCTATGATAGGGTTATCTCCTGCTATCTTCTGCAACGTTTCTTCATCGGTAGAATATTGTCCTGTTTTTGTTTTTTTTCCGGGATATGGTATTCCCATTTTTTCGAATAAAACATCTCCTAATTGTTTAGGAGAATCAATATTAAATTGAGCACCACAAGTTTTTAAAATATCTTCTTTCAATATAATAATTTCATCTGCAATTTCATTAGAATAATTTTTAAGAAAATCTGTGTCGATTTTCACTCCTTCATATTCCATATCTGTTAATACAGGAATCAATGGTGTTTCTACTTCATAAAATAATTTATGTAAATGGGTATTTTCAATTTCTTTATTAAATTTTTGATATAATTGTAAGGTAATATCTGCATCTTCAGCTGCATATTCTTTTATTTGTTCCAAAGGAACATCACGCATATTCTTTTGGCTCGGTCCTTTTTTTCCTATCAATTCTGTAATAGAGACAGGAGTATAGCCTAAATAATTTTCGGCTAATGCATTCATATTGTGTCTGGAGTCGGCATCCATCAAATAGTGGGCAAGCATCGTATCGAATAAAGTCCCTTGTATTTCTATGCCATACCACTTTAGTACTAGTTGGTCGTACTTTATATTCTGTCCTATTTTAATTATTTTTTTATTTTCAAAAAACGGCTTGAAGCATTGGACCAATTGATGTGCTTCTTTTGCATCAGAAGGAACGGGAACATAATATGCCACATGTGGTAGTACAGAAAAGGACATTCCAACTAAAGCACAATTATTTGCATCTAAAGAGGTAGTTTCTGTATCAAAACAAACTTTATCGGAAGCGAGTAAAATCTCAAGTAGTTTGTTGATTTGTTCTTCTGTTTCAATTAAATGATACTGATGTTCTGTGTTGTAAATATCTTTTCCAAAAGAGATTTCTTTGGCATCTGTTGCTATAGATGCTGATTCTTCTAGTTCACCAAATAAAGATGCTTGTCCTATTGGTTTTGCAGCGGGTGTTTTTTTGGGAGTTACAGTGTTTACAGAATAATCTTCGCCTAATATTCGTTTACCCAAAGTTCGAAACTCTAAATCAGAAAAAATTTCTGTTAGTTTCTGAGTATCGAAAGCTTGCAATGCAAATTTATCTGCATCCCATTCTATCGGTGCATCCGTAATGATAGTTGCTAATTTCTTGGAGATAAAAGCCATTTCTTTATTCTCCAATAATTTTTCTTTCATTGCACCCTTTACTTGATCTATATTATTATAAATATTTTCAATAGTGCCAAATTGACGAATAAGCATTTTTGCGCCTTTTTCTCCTATTCCTTTTACCCCTGGAATATTATCTACGGCATCTCCCCACAGCCCTAGTATATCTATTATTTCTTTAGGGTTTTTAATTTCCCATTTTTTATTTAACTCATCAACACCTAATATTTCTGCGGGCTTACCCATAAATGGTGGTTTATGGATATAGATATTTTTATCTACCACTTGACCTAAATCTTTATCGGGCGAAACAATATAACATTCAAAATTTTCGAAGGCAGCTTTTACAGCTAATGTTCCAATCAAATCATCTGCTTCATAGCCATTAATTTCTACTACCGGCATATTCATCGCTTTTATAATTTCTTTGATATAAGGGATAGAAGCTACGATATCATCAGGGGTTTCTTGTCGGTTTGCTTTATAGAAATCGTGTTCTGCCTGTCGGTCTGTTTGTGCTGCAGCATCAAATACTACGGCAAAGTGTGTCGGATTATATTTTGTTTTTATTTCCCAAAGTGTATTCAAAAATCCTGAGATTGCCGATACATTAAACCCTTTAGAATTTATTAATGGATTTTTTTGCATGGCAAAATAAGCACGAAAAATAAGCGCGAATGAATCAAAAAGATATAGCTTTTTCATAAAATATAATGAAGTAATGTAGAAGTATAATAATGTAACAATTGTTTTATTGCTTTATTAATTAATTATTTGATAGTAATGCTTGCCAATATTCTGCAGCTCTTCGGGTATGAGGAATACAGATACTCCCACCTACTAAATTAGCAATTGCAAATACTTCATACACTTGTTCGGTATTAACACCTGCTTCATATGCTTTTCCTAAATGATATTTTATGCAATCATCGCAGCGCAACACCATGGAGGCAACTAAGCCCAGCATTTCCTTTGTTTTTGCATCCACTGCACCATCCGCATAAGCATGCATATCTAAATTGAAAAACCTATTTAAGGTGAGATTTTTCTGTTCTAAAATTACTTCATTCATTTTAGAGCGATATTCGTTGAATTCTTCTATTGGATTTGCCATAAAATAAAAAAACTATTATTTGTCAAAATTACGACAAATAATAGTTTTGTGTTTACTTTAGAAAAATGTGGTGAGATTATTTTTTCTTTTTTGCTGCTTTTTTAGAAGGAGCAGCATCTCCAAACAAATCGATACCTCTATGCATAGCATCTAAGCGGTCGTAATTTAGAGAGTAATAAATTTTCTTTCCATCTCTTCTTGTACGTACTACATCTACACCTCTTAGTATTTTCAAATGTTGGGATGTGATGGATTGTTCGATTTTTAGTGTATTGTAAATTACATTTACATTCACTTCTTTTTTCTCATGAATCAATTTAATGATTCTTAATCTTAGGTGATGAGCTACTGCTTTTAAGAGTTCCGCAGCTTTCTCAATCTTTTCGGTGTTAAATTCAAAATTTTCCATAATACTTTTTTACAATTTAGTTCACCTCAAATATATAGTAAAATTTATTTATGTGTATCTTTTATTATGAAAAAAATATAAGTACCGTAAATTTTAAATAAAAAATATTGCAATTTAATACTATTTAACATTTACGAATGTGAAGGTGTGCTAAAAATAAACGTATAATAGAAATCATAAGCATCAATTTTACTATATAAAAGTCTAAGTAGCAAAATATTTATTGGCTTAAATTTTTGGATCAATAAAAATGAAAAAATTATCTGATTGTAAAACCTTAATACTATTTTTACTGTTTAAAAAATTACTACAATCTTTATTGTTTTTTGTACATAATATAATCTATAATGAAAAAAATAGCACTAATTCTATTCATTTCTTTTGCTCAATTGATAATTTTTGCTGCTGGCAATAATGCATCAAAGAAGAAAATCGCTACTACTAAAACCGTTACAAAAACAGATACATCCACAAAACCTACAAATAGCAATTCAATTAAAACAATCAACAAAAAAATGGACACTTTAAAGTATGTACTTATCACCACGGATTTTGGAAATATAAAAATCCGATTATATGATGAAACTCCGCAACATCGTGATAATTTTTTAAAATTAGTAAAAGAAGGATTTTACGATTCTACTTTATTCCACCGTATCATTCCAGAATTTATGATTCAAGGCGGCGACCCAAATTCTAAAAATGCACAACCAGGGCAGCCTTTGGGAATGGGCGATGTAGGCTATCGTATTCCCGCAGAGTTCAACAAAAATTTGATACATAAAAGAGGTGCTTTAGCTGCTGCTCGGGATGGCAATCCGCAAAAGGCTAGCTCCGGCTGCCAGTTCTATATTGTACAAGGAAAAAAATACACCGCACAAGAACTAACAATACTTGCTCAACGCACCAATAACAATTGGACGGAAGAGCAACTGAAAATATATGAAACAGAAGGTGGCGCTCCATTCTTAGACATGAACTATACCGTCTTTGGAGAGGTAGTAAGTGGATGGGAGGTGATTGATAAAATTGCTGCTCAGGCACGTGATAATGGCGATAGGCCATTTAAAGATATTCGCATGCAAATAAAAATCATAGAATAAAAATCATATTTTATTTTAATAAGTTATCATATTTGTAATCTTTATTATTACTAACCAAATAAAATTAATAGACATGAAAAAACATTCAAAAAAAATTGGTATTCTACTATTATTAGCATTTTCGGTTGTTTTTATGAGTTTCCGTGCAGGAACAGAGCAAAAAGAAGAACAAGAGAAATTTACCAATCTCAAGGTATTATCTAAAAAAATAAGCCATGATGATTTGATTGCTGTAATGAAAGGGTATTGCGCTGCACTTAATGTAAAATGTAGCTTTTGCCATGTCAAAAATGGAGAAGAGTTCGATTTTGCATCGGATGATATAAAAGAAAAAGAAATTACACGCAAGATGCAGAAAATGGCAAATAATATTAATAAAAAATATTTTGGCAAAAACTCTGGTACTGTGGGCTGTATGACGTGTCATCATGGAAAAAAGAATCCAAACGATATTTAACGAAAAAAATAATTTGATAAAACCTCTCAGGCGCAATGCAAAGCATTGCGCCTGAATTTTATTGTACAAAATTAAACTACAATTTATCATTCTAAAAGCTGTAATTTTATTCCATGATTATTCGTTCAAAAGCACCGTTGCGCATCGGACTTGCTGGTGGTGGCACCGACGTTTCTCCGTATTCTGATATTTATGGTGGAGCTATTTTAAATGCTACCTTAAGCCTCTATGCGTATGCCTCCATCAAGCCTCGTAAAGATGGAAAAATAATTATCAATGCTATTGATAGGAATGAAACCATTGAGCTAAAAAGCGAAGAACAACTGCCCATAAACGGCAAATTAGATTTAGCAAAAGGGGTATATAATCGAATTACAAAAGACTTTACCCACCAACCTTTATCTTTTGAAATCAACACCTATGTAGATGCGCCTCCTGGTTCGGGTCTCGGCTCCTCTTCTACATTAGTAGTGGCAATACTGGGCGCATTTGTAGAATGGCTGAAGCTGCCTTTAGGAGAATATGATATTGCCCAATTAGCCTACTCCATTGAACGTGAAGACTTACAAATGGCGGGCGGAAAACAAGACCAGTACGCAGCTACATTCGGTGGTGTAAACTATATGGAATTTTATGCTAATGACAAAGTAATTGTAAATCCATTGCGTATTAAATCAAAATTCTTGCATGAGTTGGAGCATAATTTGGTGTTATTTTATACGCAAACCTCACGGCTGTCTTCCAAAATCATTCAAGAGCAAACTGATAATGTGCATGCTAAAAAAACTTCTTCTATCGAAGCCATGCACCACCTAAAAGAACAAAGCATATTCATGAAAGAGGCTATATTAAAAGGTAACATTGACGACATAGGGAAAATATTACACGATGGCTGGATGCACAAAAAACAAATGGCGGACGGCATTTCCAACGCTTCTATCGATGCTATTTATGAAACTGCTCTGGAAAATGGAGCTACAGGCGGAAAAATATCTGGTGCCGGTGGTGGTGGTTTTATGATTTTTTATGCGCCCTACATTCACAAATATAAATTGATAAAAAAACTTGGTGAACTTGGCGGTACGGTAATGAACTATACACTAACAACAGAGGGATTAACCACTTGGACAGTTTAATATTTTAATTTTTATATGGCTATTTCATTCCATTTTCAAGAAGTACAGAAGCCTGCATTTTTTAAGGCTTTGACCTTACGTACTTGGCTTAAAAGCATTGCAAAAAAGGAAGGTTTTTTGCTGCAAGATGTAAACTATATATTTGTTGACGATGAAGATTTATTAGAAATAAATATCAAATATCTACAGCACGATACCTATACCGATATCATTACATTTGATCATTCTGATACCAAAGGAAAAATTGAAAGCGATATTTACATCTCGATAGTACGAGTAGAAGCAAACGCTCAAAAATATAATATCACTTTTGAAAATGAGCTATTGCGTGTGCTAGCACATGGATTATTGCATTTATGTGGCTATAAAGACAAATCGAAAAAGGAAGCAGCAGAAATGCGGCTGAAAGAAGAAGAATGTCTAGTGTTATGGACAAATAGATAGTTTATTTTTCTCTACTAAAAGATGTTTTTTCTATCTCATCACTACTGATATATCCACCTGTAGATTCATCTCTAATCACCGTATCTCGTTGCCATTCTTCTACGCTTAATTTTTCATTTTCTTTCAAGATAGAAATATTCAATTGCTGAATATATTGTTGCAAATAAGCCTCTACTTCTGCAACTTTATCATCGGGTACTGAAATTGTTATCTTCTTCATACTGCAAATTAACTATAAAATTTCTTATTTAGTTCCGAAAAAAGCGAGGCTGCCCTTTCGGGCAGCCTCATACGCTAAATAATAGATACCTATGCTATTTTTATTGAATTTTTACATTTTTCACATACGCCGCTAATTTCATAAAAACATAGTTTTTAGAATTTAAAGTGACCATTTTATATCTCCAAGGTATAATTTCTAAATATGCAATTCCATTTGAACCCGTAGTGGCCAATGGTGCTAAATCTGCCGAGCTAATAGAGATGTTTGTTGCTGTAGGTCCATATCTTTTTATTACCGTTCCAGAAGCTGTAGTGCTACCGCTCATTATTGCTACAAAAACAGAATCCGCATTAGAAGAGGCAATATTTAAAGATAGATTGCTAGATTTATTAATCGTTTCAGGCAAAGAAGACAGCCCGCTATAAGATGGAAATGCATCTGTATGGTTGTAAGTAAATGCACTTACCGCCGATGCGCCTCCTACATTCCAACTGCTACCGGAAGAGAAATTCATATCTAACCCTGAAGTATAATTACCCGCATCAAAACTGTTTCTAACGTAAGCATTATTCGATGCCTTAGTTAATGAAAATGAGTTAACACTCACCGCTCCTGCATCTACCAAGCTGGTGCCTCCGTTATAAAAAAGTGCTGTTGCCGTTTCCAATTCTAAATCAACAGGTGGCACAGCAACCGGTAATTTTATAGGGGAGAATTTAGTTACATCGAACGAAAAGAAAGTACGTACACTTACTAATGAACCATCATATACTCCTGGTACAGTAATAGTAGGCGTTGGTGGTACGGGATTACTATTATTTACATTCGTTAGTTTCTTACAACTACTGAATAATCCTAACATAATAATCATGGTGCTTAAATAGAGGCTTGTCTTTTTCATAATTTATTTTTTTTATAAAATTAAACAAAATTAAATTATAGAAAATACGTGTTTTGGGGTATTTTATCAAGTTATTTTTACGGAATTGATATTTTACGTTAAAACAATACATTTCTAAAGCATTAGGCACTATGCCTATATCCACTACTATCTTATATTAACTGCAAAAACCGTATCTTTGCTGTAATTATGAGCAAGCAACAAAAAATAGAATTAATGGCACCTGCTGGCAGCTACGAAGCCTTAATGGCAGCCATACATGCAGGTTGCGATTCTGTATATTTTGGAGTAGAACAATTTAACATGCGTGCCCGTGCCACCATGAATTTCACTTTAGAGGATTTGGCAAAAGTTGGGGGCATTTGCATAGAAAATAACGTACGCAGTTATCTTACCTTAAATACAATTGTGTATGACCATGACCTAACGGCAATTAAAACAGTTTTAGACAAAGCAAAAGCCGGTGGAATAACGGCGGTAATTGCCAGCGACCAGGCCGTAATTGCTTATGCACGTTCTATTCAGATGGAAGTACACATCTCTACGCAGGTGAATATTACCAATATCGAAACGGTAAAATTTTATGCCTTATTTGCCGATACGATGGTTTTATCCAGAGAATTGAGCCTAATACAAGTAAAGAAAATTTGCGACCAAATAGAGAAAGAGAATGTATGCGGCCCATCGGGCAGATTAATAGAAATAGAAATATTTGTTCATGGGGCATTGTGTATGGCGGTATCCGGAAAATGTTATTTGAGTTTGCATACTACCAATGCTTCTGCCAACCGAGGTGCTTGTGTGCAAAACTGCCGCAGAAGCTATAAAGTAATTGACCAAGAAGAAGGACATGAATTTGCTATCGAGAATGAATATATTATGTCGGCACAAGATTTATGTACGATAGACTTCATAGACCAAGTGATAGATAGCGGCGTAAAGGTGATGAAGATTGAAGGGCGTGGCAAAGGGGCAGATTATGTAAAAACAACGGTGGAATGTTATCGCGAAGCGATAGATGCTTATTACGAAAATACATATACCAAAGAAAAAGTAGCTGAGTGGATGGAACGACTAGAGCGAGTATTTAACCGTGGATTTTGGAGTGGCTATTATTTAGGGCAAGAGTTAGGACAATGGAATGATAGCCCTGGTTCTAAGGCGACTACCCGCAAGATATATTTAGGTAAAGGAACTAATTATTTTGACAAGATAAAAGTGGCAGAATTTAAATTAGAATCTTTTGATTTAAACGTTGGTGATACCGTTTTAATTACCGGCCCAACTACCGGCGCAATAGAAACCGTAGTGGAAGAATTGCATACCTCTAATGGCGCAGTGGAGACTGCCAAAAAAGGAGAGAATTGTGCTTTTAAATTAGATACACCGATTCGCTCCAGCGATAAATTGTATAAAATTGTTAATGCTACCGAAGCTGCCCATTGATTACCATTATTCAACAACGAGCAAAATGTATTGGGTGCAATTACTGCGTAGAATTGGCTCCGCAGCGCTGGCGCATGAGCCGCAAAGACGGTAAGAGTGTGCTATTGGAAGCAAAGGACAAAAAGGGATTTTGGAGCGTAAAAGTTCGGGAAGACGAATTGGAAAGCAACCAACTGGCCGCCAAAGCCTGCCCGGTAAATATCATACAGGTAATAGAAAACTAAAGGCTTTTTCAATCTAAATAATACAGCCTTTTTACGCGTGCAGAAATACGGGTAAGCAGTTCATACGCAATAGTTCCGATATTTTGCGCAGCATTGATAATAGAAATCTCTTTCCCATAAATTTCACACTCTTCGCCCTCTTGCGCATTATCTATATGTGTGATGTCTGCCATACACATATCCATACATATATTGCCGATGATATGCGCCCGTTGTCCCGCAATAAATACTTCGCCTTTGCCATTGCCAAATCTTCTATCATACCCATCGGCGTAGCCAATAGCTAGGATAGCAATTTTTAAATCTTTTTCTGCAATACCTTTTCGGGAATAGCCAATAGATTGCCCCTTTGGTACGTATTTTATTTGAGCTATTCTCGTTTTTAATTTGCCTATCGGAATTAATTTTTGCTGTATCGTATCTGACGCATCCACCCCATACAATCCTATCCCTAAGCGTACAAAATCATAATGTGCTTCGGGAAAACGCACAATGCCGGCAGAGTTTAGAATATGTTTTTTAATAGGATAGTTTAATGACGAAATAAGTATGCCGGATAGCTTTTCAAATTGGGTAATTTGCGCTTTAGTAAAGGCATCCAACTGTGGGTCTTCGCTGGCTGCCAAATGCGAGAAAGTAGTTTTTACAATAATATTTGGATGCTGCTGTAACACCAATACTAAGTCTTCTATTATTTCTTCTACAAAACCTAATCTATTCATTCCCGTTTCCAGCTTAATATGCACATTTACATTTTTCCCATTTATTTTTTGTATTAATTGCTGTAAGATGTGCAACGAATATATTTCAGGTTCTAAGTTATTCGCCAACATTCTATCGAAGTCCACCGCATCGGGGTTCATCACCATAATGGGGGTTTTAATGCCCGCCCTGCGTAGCTCCACGCCTTCATCGGCGTACGCCACCGCAAGATAGGAAACATGTTGTTTTTCCAATAAACTTGCTACTTCCACGCTGCCGCTGCCATAAGAAAATGCTTTCACCATGGCTATCACGCCAGTTTCTTTTGCAATAAAATTTTTATATACATTCAGGTTATTGGTTAATGCATTTAAGTTTACTTCTAAAACTGTTGTATGTGTTTGTCCGATTAACTGTGCCGTTATTTTTTCAAAACTAAATTTTCGTGCGCCTTTTAATAATATCAATTCATTTTCAAATTTCAATACCTGAAACTGACTAAGCAACTGCTCTGTATTTTCAAAAACATACCATTCTTTAATACTATACGCCAAAGATTCTATGTGCTGCATAAATGCCTTTCCTACCCCAATTAATTTATCAAATGAGGCTTGTTGTAATGTTGCTTTTAGTTTTTGTATAAAATCTTTTTCCGACAGTCCCGACTCTTCAAATGCCGAAATAATTAATGTCTTTTTCTTATACGTTTCTTGTTGGTTAAAGAAATCTAATGCTATTTGCAAAGAATGAAAATCAGCACTATATGAATCATCGATAATGGAGCAGTTATTGATACCATATTTTAATTCTAAGCGCATCGGCAAATTGCGTAATGCCATTATTTTATGTTGTATAATTTCTATAGTATATCCCAATTGTAGCATTGCCACCACACAATGCATTGTATTTTCTACAGAAGCGTCGTCTGTAAATGGAATTGTAAGTACCGTTCGGGTAGATGCATTTTGTGGAAATTCAATTTCTAAAACGGTGTGCTTATTTTTTATTTCTTTATGTTTGATTTTGATGGAGGCATTGTCACTTTCCCCAAACGAAACTATATTTGTATTTGGACTTAATGAAAAATTTTCGATGCCATATTTATCCGAATAGATAAACGTTTTGCAGTTTTCAAACAGTTTCAATTTTTCTTGTATTTTTTCTTCCTTTGAAGAAAACCCTGCATCATGTGCTGTGCCTATATTGGTTAAAATACCTACTGTAGGTTGGATGATTTCGGCTAATTTTTCCATTTCGCCAGTGGTAGAAATCCCAGCTTCAAAAATAGCTAATTCGTTTTCTGACTCCATATTCAACACAGACAATGGCACTCCAATTTGTGAGTTATAGCTCTTTGGACTTTTTACTATATTTTTATCTGCCGATAGCAACTGATACAGCCATTCTTTTACTACCGTTTTGCCATTACTCCCAGTAATACCAATTACCGGAATTTTAAATTGCGCACGGTGAAATTTCGCAAATTGCTGCAATGCTGTTATAGATTTTTCTACTAAAATAAAATTTGCATCTGGATAGTTTTCAATGTTTATTTTTTCGGACACTATAAAATTCCGTATGCCTTTGTGGTATGCCGATATAATATATTGATGTCCATTATTTCTTGCAACTAAACAGAAAAATAAATTCGCGGCAGCATGGGTAATTTGACGGGTATCAATGCTAACATACTGTACTTCATCATTAGTGTATTTTTGTATAAATACACCTTGAACTATAGAAGCTATTTCCGTTATCGTATATCTCATCACCTATTTATTTTATACCAATATACAGTTTATCCTGTTCTGTTTTAAAAGAATAAGCAGCAATTTTGTAGTTATTTCCATCGGTACTTCTACCTGTTTTTATATCAAATTTATAGCCATGCAAAAGGCAACTTACAACCCCTCGTTTGTTGCAATTCCCATCGTGCAACTTTGCACCGGCATGAGGGCAAACATCATGTATTCCAAAAAAACCATCTTCCAATCGGGTGACACAAATTGCTTTGCCTTGAAAAACAATTGTAGTTAATTGTTGCATTTTCAAAGATTCCAATTGTCGTATTATTTCCGAAGAGAGTTCGTACCATTGCATGATGCTGCTGCTTTATTGCATCAAAAGTAAAGATTTGTCTGCACAATATAGTTTTGACAAAGGAAAAATATAAACCGGTGCGAGTGATGTGAATTTTATTTAAATTGCATTGAATTCTATAAAAAGTATTTTCTGTAGAAATCATACTTTCAAAACATTAACCAAAAACAGTACAATGAAAAAACTAATTTTAATCTTTGGTACGTTTGCCCTATTTACGGCTTGCAAAAATAACAGTACCGAAAAAACTACAACTGGTAATGCTGCTACCGCTACCACAGCAACTTCGGAAACGACAGCCACGCCGACAGACAGGCTAAAATCTGCAATTTATGAAACAGAAATGGAGATGCCGCACGGCATGGGAGTTACCTCTACAAAAGTTCAATTTGATGATTATGGAAAAAAATCCAGAACGGAAATGAAAAGCACCATTTCTTTTGGTGGAAATGCTAAGCTATCATCGGTGAATAGTATTATGACAGATGGGTACGTTTATACTTGGCAAAGTGGCACAAAAACGGGCAGCAAAATAAAAATTGACGAATCAAAATTCGATCCTAAGAATACAGATTTTGCCCAACTTTCCGAGGAGATGAAAGCAAAACTAAATTATAAAGATGAAGGCACAGAAACACTAAATGGAAAAGAGTGTAGAGTTGGAAGTTTTAATGCAGAACAAATGAAAGGAAAAATATGGATGTGGAAGCAAATTCCAATTCAAATGCAGATGGATATGATGGGAAATACATTGACTAGCAAATTGAAGAATTTGGAAGAAAATCCAAGTTTTCCAGCGGGTACATTCGATATTCCGGCTGACATTACCTTTAGTGAATTATCAACATCGCAGACTGCTGCTGCACATTAATTTATATAAAATAAAGCCACTACAATATAGCTGCTTCAATTGAGGTGGCTATATTTTTTAGGCCTTGTTGCAACTCTTCGGTATAGGGGTATCCAAATCCAATTCTCATATATCTATCCTCTTGCTCGAACCAATGCCCTGGGCCAACGATGGTTTTATATTTCTCAAAAAGTACAGCATAAAAAGTTTGCAAATTCAATTGTATCGTTGATTTTATTCTTGGAAAGGCTACCACACCTGCCGTAGGTTCGCACCATTCTAAATACTGCTGTTCATTTTCTATCCAGTTTTTTAGAATAGAAAAATTATGGCGAATGTGTTGATGGGTTTTTTCCAAATAATTTTGTTGCACTAAAATATGTAAAGCAATGGCTTCATCTACCACAGAATTTGTAATTATAATTTGTTCTTTAGCTGCCAAAAATTGCTGCATCAAATTTTTATCTTTTGTAATTATCCATCCGGTACGAATGCCCGGAACTCCGTGTGCTTTAGATAAAGAACAAACTGAAATTACCTGTTTGCTTTTATTTGCATAATAAGGTGTTATTGTAGTTTGAAAGTTTAGGTATCTATATGTTTCATCTACCAATAGAAAAATATTATTTTCTTCGGCAATAGTTATTAATTGCTGAATGTCTTCGTCTTTAAATACAATTCCCGTTGGGTTGTGCGGAGAGGTAATACTTATATATTTTGTATTGGGTTTTATGTTATTTTTTATTTCATCAATATCTAGCTGAAAGCTGTTTTCGTAGGTAAGGTCTATCAAAGATATTTCGCAGTTGATGGCTCTTGGTGTTTCAATGTTTGTAGCATAATTGGGCCGTAATACTATAAGATGATCGTTGCTGGTTAGCAAAGTGGTGGAAATTATAAATAGTGCGGTAGCTGCACTCGGACAAACCAATACATCATCAGCGCTGATGTTTTTTTCATGTAATGCTATCGCATTTCTAAGTTCATCACCACCGCGATGCACGCCATAGCAAAGAAATAAATTCTCTAAATTGATGTTTAAATCTCTGAGATAAATATCTCTTACGGAGCTTTCTGCCAAATTGTATTGTATGTTGGAATAGCCCATTTCTTCGGGGCTTTCCACCTCTATTGGCATTCTTTTATATTGCATAGATTTGTTAGTGTGTTACAGTAAAAATAAGAATATCTTTCTTAGATAAAACACTTGGCGATGCGCCATCTGAGCCTCTGTATTCGCCAATTTTTACACTATCTTTTCCAGAATAAGCAGCGTTGGGCTTATAGGTGTAAATTGCAGTTCCGGCTGTTCTATCTATCGAGCTGATATCATAATGAGCTGCTTGTTGTAGAATAGAACAACCTTCTTCCTCTCCAAAATCACCTAAAAGATATCTCACTGTAGAGTCTGAGTTTATGGAAATTTGTGTTCGTTGTATAGTAATCACTTTGCTATCTGTTTTAGGTTTTTTGCAAGCAACAAAACCCATTAAAAATAGAAAGAAATATAGGGATATATTTTTTTTCATTTTTCAATATTAAAGTAAATAAAACAATACGTTTTTTATTTCACTTTGCGTTTTTTATCCGGTACTCTTTCCTCTTGTGGTCTTCCCTCAAAACTTTTCATAGAAGTGTACACACCTAAGAAATTTGCTACTTTATTAAACAAATTATAAGGTATTATACCTTTGAGCACCGGCACTATATTTAGTGTTTCTGGAAGCAACAATAGAATATCATTTTTCTTTAGCGACTGAATAATTTTATTCACCGTATCTTCTGGTTCTAACAAAGGAAATAGCATTGGTGCTTTTACGCCTTTAAACATGCCTGTATCAATATAGCTTGGGCAAACAGTGGTTACATGCAGGTCGCCGCCTTCCTCTTCCAATTCTAAACGCAAGCTTTCACTCCAGCCAAAAACGGCCCATTTGCTAGAGGCATATACGGAGCCATGCGGCAATGGAATAAATGAAGAAGCCGAAGCGATATTTACAATATGACCTCTGCGTTGGTTAATCATGTCTTTTAAAAACACGCGTGTAACGTGCATCACACCATTTACATTTATTGCAATGGTCTTTTCAATATCTCGTGCCGAATATTCCCAAAAAGATTGTTTACCTGCAACGATTCCTGCGTTGTTAAACAAGATATCAATATTTCCAATTTCCAATAAAACTTCGGTGGCTGCTTTTTCTATATCATCTACATTAGATACATCGACTACAAATGTGGTGATGTTTTTATATCCTTTGGAGGAAAACTCTTTTTGTGTTTTGTTGAGGTTTTCTTCGTTGATATCCCAAATTACTAGGTTGGCTGCACCTTCTTGTAAGCACTTTAAACCCATTAGTTTTCCTATACCGTTGGCACCGCCGGTTACCAATATATTTGCGCCTCTTATTTCTGACATATATTTATTTTAGACTATTAAATATACAAGAAAAAAAAGAAAAATAGAAAAAATAGGGCTAAATTATCTAATGTAAAAAAATGTACTTTCTATTCTTCTATTATGACTTATAATCGGTAATATTTAGTGTATTACTTGTATTTCTTTATTGCTGTTTTTATATCAAGCATTTTATCAATACAGCTTTCATAGAGGTAGAGAATTTGATTAACATTAGTAGCCAGATAAATTTTGCTTTTGTTTTGAATGGGTGCAGAGCTTAATATTTTTAGGAAATTTCCGTTTGGGTATCCTGTAGTATTTGATTCTATATCTTCGATAAATTTCAATTTCTCATTTTTATAAAAATCAGTGGAGATTTGTAACAACGCGACGTTTTCTTCATATAAATCCAAAATAAGATTCAACAATTCTTCATTTTCAATATATGCCAACTTACCAGAGGATTTGAATCCTTGGTAGCGGCCTGAATTTTTTCCGAATCCAATAAAATTAAACAAACAAGATTCATACTGCTGAATACTATCAATATTTGCACCTTTATTTTCGGGTATGGAAGAGAGGTAACTGAATAATTTCTGCTGCAAAATATAAGCATTCATGTCTTGCTTCATCTCTTCTATATCTTTATCTAAATCTTTATTTAAGCCTATTAAAAATTCTTTTACTTCTTTTTGTTGATGACGATGTTCACTCCAACTATGAAACCATATTGTTACACTTACAGCAAATACGACGATGGCAATTTCGATGGCAATTTCTCCTAATTTATGCCAAATTCCTTTTTTCTTATCTTTAGTGATGGTTACAATTTTTTTAAAATTCTTTCGTATTTCTTGTTCTGCCATATCTAAATTTTATTTAGGGTTTGTCAGCAAAAATAGAGAATTGGTAGAATTAAATGTAAATAACTTGCCATTTTATTATTCTCATTTTTTATAGAAATATTACCTGTATATATTTTATTTATTTTATGTCAATTGGAAACTGAAAAGGCTTTTTTGTTTGTGGGTCGTCGAAGTGTATTTTTACAAGTTTAGCATCTTTATACATTGGAAAGAAAAAATATTTGTGGGGCAGTGCTGTCTTTTTTGCCAATTTATCATTGGTGTAACTATATGAAATAGTGTCTTTAGACAAATGGTTTTCTTCATAATATCCGGTAAATATATCTAAGTAATTGTGCACCATTCTCCCTTTGTCATCTTCTACAAAATAGGTTGTATTAAACCAGCTTGGGTTTATTATCGAGTCGGTAATGTTTTCTATAGAAGTTTCCAATAACACGAAGTGCATGCTGCTGTCTTTTAGTTTAAAGGCATCCATCTTTGGGGTAAATTCTGCAACTGAATAGATGTTTACTTTTATACTTGGAGATGAAAATGTGGCGATTGGTTGCGCTACAGACTTAGGCTTGTATACTACTCCTTTTGGTGGGTTGGCACCAAATAATAACAACATTACTTTTAGCCTCCATTGAGGTACAGAAAGCACTATCAATACTATAAAAAATATAAGTGTGAATAGTTTTCTCATGTATTCCGATGTTTTATAAAGATACAAAACATACGAGCATTACAAACGAGAAAATCTGACAATTAAACCCTTTTATGTATGCCTTGCGCTTTCATAAAAACAGATTATTTGTTTAATACGTTTATTACTAATCCCGACTTTAATTTAGGCTCAAACCATGTAGATTTTGGCGGCATAATATTTCCTGAATCGGCGATGGCGATTAATTGTTCTAATGAAACGGGATAAAAGGCAAATGCGATTTTCATTTCGTCGCTGTCCACCCGTTTTTGTAGTTCTGCCAAGCCTCTAATTCCACCCACAAAATCGATGCGCTTATCGGTACGTTGGTCTTTAATATCCAATATTTCATCTAACACATATTTAGACAAAATAGTTACATCTAATACACCGATGGGGTCGCTCTCGTTATAGGTATTTTTATGTGCATTTAACTTATACCAATTCCCATTCATATACATCGAAAACTCGTGTAATTGCTTAGGTTTATAGGTATTATTTCCAATTTTTTCTACGTCAAAATGAGTAGCTACTTTATTTAATATTTCTGCTTCGCTAAGTCCGTTTGTATCTTTTATTAATCTGTTGTAATCTTGAATTTGTAATTGATTGCTTGGAAACAAACACGACAAGAAAAAATTATACGTTTCATTTCCGGTATTGTTGGGATTTTCTTCACGCAGCTGTTTGCCGACTTTTGCCGAAGCTGCCGAGCGATGATGTCCATCTGCAATATAACTTGCAGCTACATTTTGATGGAACAATTCGACTAATTTATGAACAATATTTTCATTATCTATTTTCCAAAGTTGATGACGTACATTTTGAGAGTCAACAAAATCATTTTCGGCAGTATGATGGGTGGTATAATGTTCAATAATGGCATCTATTTCCTCCACAGCCCTATAGGTTAAAAACACCATGCCCGGCTGCGCCATTTTGGTTTTCATGTGTTTAATTCTATCATTTTCTTTAGCAACTAAAGTAAGTTCGTGTTTTTTTATTTTGTCTGTAAAATAGTCATCAATAGAACTGCCTGCTACCAATCCTGTTTGCGTTCTGCCGTCCATTGTTTGCGCATAGATGTACAAACAAGGAGTGGCGTCTTGTACTAAAATTCCTTCTTTAGTAAATGCTTCAAAAACTGATTTTCCTTTTTGATACACCTCATCTGCATATTGGTCAACTGTAGTTTCATTGGCAATAATTGCTTCTTTTAAAACCGCAGAAATATTGGAATTATTATCCTCTATAAAACTGTCTTTCATAAATGCAATTTCCGGTTTAGAAATTCGCAGAAAGGAATAAGGATTATGTTGCGCTTCTACTTTAGCTTCCTCAGAATTTAAAACATCATACGGCTTTGCCGCTACTTTATCTACTATATCTTTTCTTGGGCGTAGTCCTCTGAATGGTCGGATGGTTATCATTTTTTTGTACGGTTTTTCTTATCTTCTTTTATTGTTGATTTTGGGGTAACTTTTCCTTTTTTATCGTCGAATGTGTCAATTTTAAATTTCTTAAAAGAACCGTCCGTAAAGGCTTTTAAGGCACGTAGAAATATTAAATTTTGCTCATTAGTTACTTGATAATACGCACTTGTATTAAATAAATTTTGTGCCAATAATCCCTTTAGTTGATTTTTGATAGTAGGAATACTTTTGCTATAATTCTCAGCGGAATCGGGTACTACTTTTTTCGTTTTGGCATACTCGAACACTTGTGCCAAGAAAGAGGAATCCACTTCAAATTTTCGTATAAAAGTTTGTAATGTAGGATACTCCTTTTCTAATTCTGCACGATGTCCGTCCACATAATCTAATAAAAACTGGTTTAGTGTTCCTGAGCGCACTAATTTGCCATAAAACTTTGTACTCCATGTGGTATCCATTCCTACAAAAATATCAGGTGTGATGCCGCCACCGCCATAAACAATACGCTTGTTATTCGTGTAGTATTTTGTAGAGTCAATTATTTTTATTTTAGAAGAAAAGAAGCACGAAGGAATAAAAGAATCAAAGAGA
>CAZXRF010000034.1:0-33714 GCA_964642875.1 uncultured Chitinophagales bacterium
TTGATACAGCATTGCACATAAATATCAAACATAAGTCCGCTTTAGAATCAAAAGGTATATGTAGGATACATTTTTCTGATGATAGACATGCAATACCTTATTTGAAAAGTGCAATGTTAGCTGATTCAAATGCAGTAGGACCAATTAATTATTTAGGAATTGCATACAGAAACGTATCTCAGGTAGATACAGCATTATATTATTTCGGAATTGCAATGAACAAAGATCAATTATTCTCGTACCCTGCTAATAATTATATACAGATGTTATTGTTAAAGCAAAGAATAAATGCTGTTGATAGTGTATTGCAAATACTACAAAAAAGATTTCCAAATGACGTGCAATTATATAATAAGGCAACTTATTGGCAAACGCAGAGACTCTGGAAATAATTAAATGCTTCTTGAATTTATCACCTGAACTAATTTTTTATTTTTTACACATATTATTACGCTATTAAATAATATAAATTAATATTCTAATCACATACAGTATTATTTTTCCAAAGTACAACTGATAAATGTTAAATAGCCTAAAGGGTATAAATAAGATTAAATTGTGGTTGCATTATTGTAATTAAAATATTAAATTGCAATCAAAATAAACTATGATTAAAATTTACACTTCACTTTTTTGCGTACCTCTACTATTCAGGATTTTATTCATTTGTTTATATAACGTATAACCAATATTGTTAATAATTAATAGTTACAACTATGAAAAAACATGTACAATTATTCTTTTTTTTCGCAATGTTATTTTTTCAAACATTGGCGCAAAACGTAAACATTACGACCAAAGTAGATGGCTTTCGGCACAATTGGGATTGCTGTAACGATGGTGCCGCAGTAGGCTGTGTCTTCTCAAATTATCCCGATCCTCGTTATATTGTATGGGTGGGATATAATGGAAGCAGTTTTGTAAATTATACAGCAACACCCGGACTATATTCAGGATGTTCCAATACGTATGGAGCGGATAATGTACCGTGCAGCACTTGGAATCCCGGTGTTATATCCGGCGCCTCTTTTGCCAATGTGCCTGCTACTTCTGTAAATGTAGATATGCAAAGTTGGGAATCTGACGGATGCGGTAGTAATTGCGTATCAAACGGACCTTCAGGCAATCCTTTTGATGCTTGTTTTTATAATGCAGATGATACCCGTTGCGGGCGGCTACGTATCGGTGATATAGATTTTACAGCACTAGCACCTTGTCAAGACAATACTTATACCGGTCAATTCACTTCGGGGAGTTTCTTATCTATGACCGGACGTTGCTCAGATAATGGAGGAGCAGGCTACGGAATTGATAAATTTATAATTAATTGGAATTTTGCATCTGCACCTACAGTAACAGTTCAGCCTGATGCTCCTGCACAAGGCGGTGCCTTGAGAGAAGTGTGCCCCGGTGTTTCTGTTAATTTCAACGTGCAAAATAATAAGTTTGGTACTGGTAATTGGACATTGGCTCGTTGGGTAAAATGGCAATCAGCACCAGCACCCGGAGGTCCATGGACAGATATTCCCGGTACTCTAAATGCCACTGTTAATACAGCTACTTCGTTCTTTTACGGGTTTACTGCTGCTACTCCAGGTACTACCTATTATAGAGCTGCATTAAGTTCTGATTGTTCAAATATTTTTTCTGCTGGATTAACTACCTATTCCAATACGGTACAAGTATTAATACATAATGCTTCTGATGCTTTTTGTTCTGCCATTTCCTGTGATATAGCATACGTAGATCCAACTATTGTTTCAGAAACAGGAGCAACAGGTACACCTGCAAATCCACTAAAATATATTTCAACTGCAGTAGCATCTGGCTCAAAATATGTTAGAGTTGCAAAATGCGCTAGCGGTTGTACTGATGTTAATGTAGTACAATTATTGGATGGAGTTGTTGTAGAAGGAGGATATGTGCGAAGCGGTACCTTTGGTGAACTTTGGACTAAGTCTTCAGCAGCTACAGACAAAACCATTATTACTTTTAGTGGACAAGAAAATGCCCCTGGAGGTAATAATGCATTACGCCATATTGCTGCATTTAAATCTGACGCAAAAAAGAATTGGACAATAAAAGATTTAGATATTGTTACAGCAAATCCTCCTGCCGGAGTTTATGCAAATGATGGAAGGGGAATGAGTAATTATGGTATTTTAATCATCAACAACTCTTCTAATTACAATATAGTACGTTGTAATATAACTACGGGTAATGGTGGAGCAGGTAATAATGGTGCAACGAACAGTAGTCCTGGTGGTGGTGCAGGTGGTTCCGGTGGCGGCGGTGGCTCTAACGGAAATTCAGGAACTTGTAGTACATCTAATAATGTTGCTGCAGGTACGGCCGGTGGCGGTGGTACCGGAGCTGCTGCTGCTATTAATACTACAAATACCGGAGCACAAGGTACAGCCGGCGGCGGTGGAGCTGGGTATGGTACAGATGACGGTAGCTGTGTAGTTAGTTGTGCAAATACAAATGGAAATGATGGGAGTAGTGGTGGTACCGGAGGTATAGGTGGCTCTTGGGCGGTGAATAACCGTCCGGCTGCAGCAGGTATAATTAGTAGTCCGTATTACACACCATCTGCAAATGCAGAAAACGGTGGGAATGGCGGCGGTGGCGGCGGTGGTGGTGGTGGTAGTGGCTCCCGAGGTGGAAAGGTGGCATGTATAAATTGTGATGGTTTCACTGGAGGAGGTGGCGGTACCGGTGGTGCTGGCGGCGCCGGTGGTGCTGGCGGCTATGGCGGTGGCGGAAGTTTTGCAATCTGGCGTAATAATTCTAATTCCAGTGCAAATGTACAGGACGTAAATATTATACTTGGTGTAGGTGGTGCAGGTGGTAATGGTGCAGCCGGAAGACCAGGTGCAGCTGGTGACGGTGGTGCAAGTGGCACATGTAATGGATGTGTAAATAAGCGTTGCTCGGGCTCAGGTGGAAGCGGTGGTACAGGAGGTGCCGGTGGACGAGGCAGAGATGGCGCAAACGGGCCAGCAGCTAAAGTCATTATTGATGGAGTTGCTTCTGCCCCAAGTACAGCCATAAATTATTTTTCTACGGTTACTATAGATAATTTCAGCCAACGTAGTAATCTGTCGGGAAAAATGTGTAATAATTCTGAAATAGAATTGACTAAAACTTCAGGTACGTGGGTATTACCGGCTGGGTTATCTTTTGTAAATGATTATACAAATGTCTCAACTTCATTTACGACAGCAAGCCCATCTATAAAGGTAACTACTAATAATACGAACACATTTTATGATATTAACAATGGTACGTTATTAACTAAATTTTTATATGTAGCGACTGATAATCGTAATTTGCCAAGTATTAATTTGAGTAGCTCTTATATTTGTAAGGGTAGTAATTTGACTATTTCCTCAACAAATAACTATGATTTGAGTAATATTATGCAAACAGAATATGTGGTATTTGCAAATGGTTCTACCGCTGCTACTCCATATTCTGGTGGGTCGTATAATTCTTCTGCAGCAAGTTATACTACACCAAATTTTAATTTTACCGGAAAATATTGGGTACGCTATCGCGAACGTCATAATTGTTGCGGTTGGTCACGTCCGGTATTCACATCATTTGATGTTATAGATGTACCGAATGCGCCGGCAGCTATCAATATAGTAGGAGGACCTTACTGTTATGATGGTTTGGCAAAGTCATTTACCATAACAATACCGGGTAGTTCATTTGCCTTTTCCGGTTACGATAGCTGGGAACTATACGATGTAGATCCTACTTTTGGTACACCTACTCCAATACAAACAAGTACGAGTGTATCGCCGTCATTTGGGGTAACGCCTACACAAACGACTACCTATTATGTGCGAGGTAAAAATGCTTGTGGCGTTTCTTCTGCACTTAGTGTTACAGCATATATCTCAGCAGACCAAAACTCATTGGGCGTAATTGCTACAGCAACCAGTACAAAAACTTGCGTAGTAAATGATAATCTATGGCATTATTTTAGAAATACCTCGGGGGAAATAATTGCGGCAATAAATAGTAATGGCGAAAACTTAGGAAATGTAACGATGACGGTAACTATTGAAACAGTACCACATGATGGATCATTCTTATCGCCAAAGCATGGAAATGGAGGTATAGGAAATGCAAAAGTATGTTTGGGACAACCGGAGCTTTCTATGCGAAGATGGTACACGATTACACCTACCAATAAAACCCCCGCAACTCCAACATCTGTTAGGTTGTTCTTTACAGACGCTGATTATTTAAATTATAAAACAGATATTACAAATTGGACGTCGTATATTGCTACTAATTATAATTTCTGTTATGGTGCTACAAATTCGGCAGCAGATTTATTAGTATCGAAAGATGAAACTTATGATTTAGTGCCTACTTCTGTGGGCTTAAATTCCGGACCGGGCAGTAGTAATCAGTATGATATATCTGTTCCTTCGTTCTCTACATTCAGATTCCATACCCCAGGAGGTATCAATGCATCTCCGTTGCCGGTAGAGTTAGTATCCTTCACCGGCTGGAATCAGGGTAATGTGAATAAATTGAAATGGGTTACGGCTTCTGAATTAAATACAGCCTATTACGAAATACAACGCAGTGTGGTTTCAGGGGTGTGGGAGGCTATTGGTCAAAAAATGGCCGCCGGTAATTCTAATGCACAGCTTACCTACGATTTTACGGATAATAACCCGGTGATAGGAGATAATTATTATCGTTTGAAAATGGTGGACAAAGACGGTACATTCAAATACAGCAATGTAATAGATATTCCGATTAGCGAAGCGGTGGTTAATAATTTTACACGCATCTATCCTAACCCTACGGGAGGGAATTTGAATGTGGAAATACAATCTGTAGCATTGTACGATTCAAGGATAATAGTGCATAATATATTGGGAGAGGAAGTGTTTGAAAAACCAATTACGCTAAGCAAAGGATTAAACACCATGCAATTTGATTTTAGTCAGTTGGCAAATGGAACTTATATTATACAATTTGCAGATGCGGATGGTAAATTACATACTACCAAGTTTGTAAAAGACTAATGGGTTATTGAAATACTTTTTTTTCTAAACGCCTCGCATATTGTGAGGCGTTTTTTCTATCCTAAGGCTCTCAGCTGTGTCTCTTGAAAAGGACGTTGCGATGATGAAGTCAATTTCGTTATCGATAGGACAAGCTGAAATGAAATCTAGTATTATGCCTTTCCAACTTTAGCTATGCTTAGCTTTGTAAATGGTGGGTAGATTTAGGTTTCCTGCCGATGAACAGTGTTTAGTAGGTCAAAATAAGGTGACTTAGTGAATATGTTTACTCAAAAAGATAAAAATCCTAATTTTTTTGACGCAACATATTTTAATTTTTACACTATCTTGATCCTTTTTAACTCTTTACAGGATATATTTATTTTCTTCATTTTTTATTTTAATTGTATTTAATTTGTAGGAGTTATTTCTTTTACTTATCTTTAAAATTGAATAAGCAACAAAGTAATATTGGGAGAGATTACGTTACACTTGTTTTTTATGGCACGTATTTAAATATATTTAGATAAAGTGTTTACAAATCTAAATTCTAACTAATTTTAACTTTGTTCAATTTTAAATACTAAAATTATCAATATGCATTTTTTTACAAAATCACGTTTCGCATTTCTAAAGAGTATGCTCGTTTCATTAAGTTTTATGTTAATTCCTAATCTGTATGCACAGTGGGAATA
Organism: uncultured Chitinophagales bacterium; assembly: GCA_964642875.1. Classification (GTDB taxonomy): domain Bacteria; phylum Bacteroidota; class Bacteroidia; order Chitinophagales; family JADIYW01; genus JADJSS01. Next base: position 5,732 of record CAZXRF010000034.1, read on the forward strand.
TGTTGGAACCTTGCATGCTAGAGGTACAAGGGCTATTACCTTTTTAGACGCACAAACAAGCGTGATTATTGGTGGAGTACAAAATACAAATATGATAGCTAGATATAAACAGCAAGGAACTGTTTTGGATGCTTACGCAGATTTTGATACAACAAATCTTAGATTCACAGATGTAAGTTTTCCTAATCATTCAAATATCGGTTATGTTGTAGGATGGGGCGGTGCAATTTTAAAAACGGTTACTGCTTCAGATAAATGGTATTACCTTAAAAGATATTTGCCTTCTTCTGTAACAAGCAGAGATTTTAATGGGGTTTACTTTACAGATGCATTCACGGGTTATGTAGTTGGTGGGCAGTATAATAGCAATGGAAATGATTCTATTCAAACTATTTTAAAAACAACTGATGGTGGCAGTACTTGGACCGTTTTACGTGATGTAACAGGTAAAATGCTAACCTCTATCGTATTATTAAATAATACAACAGGGTTTGCTATAGGAAATGGTGGAACAATATTAAAAACTACCAATGGTGGTACTACTTGGACGGGGGTATCAATACCTGGAAACCCCGGAACACGTGACTATAGAAAAATTATTTTCCTCAATTCTTTAATCGGATTTATTGTAGGTGGAGTAGAAAATTCAAATGTAGCAACTATTCTAAAAACTAACGATGGTGGAAATACATGGAACACCATAATAGATATTCCTAATTCTCAAATTTTAAACGGAATTGGATTTAAAGATGCTAATACAGGATTTGCTGTTGGAAATAACGGCATAATAAAGAAAACTATTGATTTGGGCAATAATTGGGCAGATTTTTCTCTTCCTGATTCAATAAATGATACTATTAGAAGTTTAAGATCCGTTTCGTTTTTTAATAAATACACTGGCGCATTTGGAGGAGATAACGGAAAATATTTTGTCTATAAAGAATCACTTCCTCAGCCTCCTTCTGTAGCTACAGGGAATGCTGTTGTAAATACGGATAATACAGTTCAATTATCAGGTACAGTAAATACTTTTAATAATAAAGCTAAGGTTGTGTTTGAATATGGTTCAACAAGTGATTTAGGATATATACTTTCTGTCGCTTCGGATTCTATTTCTAATAATTCCTTTCAAAATATCTCTGCTATTACTGCTACTTTGGCACCGGGCAGGTACTATTTTCGCTTAAGAGCATCAGGCGAAGGTGGAGATTCTGTCGGACAAATAAATACATTTTCTATTGGTATTCCCGTAGCTCAAATTTTAAATGCTTTAGTAGCTCCAACAAATAAAGTAAAATTAAATGGAACAATAAACCCCAATGGAAGTAGCCCGACTACTGCTGTATTTCAATATGGAAGTACACCTAGTGTGGAGAATTCTATTACTGTACCAGGTGGGCCGTTTTCGGGGACAACAATACAAGCGGTATCTGTAGTTACTCCAGCATTGTCTAACGGATTTTATTATTATAGACTGAAAGTATCAAATTCTGTTGGAGAGGACATAAGCGATGTTCAGCAGTTCTATATCGGACCTAATCCTATACCAAATTTTGATTTTGAGTTTTGGAATACAGATAGTGTTTCAATGCCTAAATATTGGATTATGATGAGTGCATTCCAAGATGTTTCTTATGACGGGTCAAAGGCAATTAGATTGAACGCTTCTGAAAATAAAGATGGATTTGGATTAGCTCTCTTGGGGGGAATATCAGATAATGGACCAACGGGTGGATACCCATTTGGTGCAAGACCAGATAGTATTGTTGGGCATTTTAAATATAATGTATCACCGGATACTCCGGCTGTAATGATATTATTTCTAAAAAAAGATGGAAATTTAGTGGGAATGCAACCATTTTATTTTGGAGATAGCACACATTATTCTTCTAACGGTACATTTGAACGCTTAGCTTTTGCAATTAATTATCCAGACCCTACAATTGTTCCGGACTCTATGATATTGGCAATTTTATCATCGGATGCTTTTTTCTTAGGGCAGCCTAGCTTAACAAACGATGTAGTAGTTGATAATTTATCATTTGTTGGGGCATCTGTAGAAATTCCAAATGGAAATTTTGAAGATTGGAATTATTTAACAGTCACTAATCCTATTGCTTGGAACACAAGAAACGATATACTTTCTACAAGTGTTTTTAGAACTACGGATGCCCAGCATGGACAGTATGCTGTATTACTAAGAAATAAGGTAGATTCAGCTATTGTAGCAGCAATGAATACCGCTGGTAATTCTAATAATAATGACTGGGGACCTGCGTTTTCAATTTCTGAACGTTTTTCTGAATTACATGGATATTATAAATACTTTCCAGATGGTAATGATGATACAGCTGTAATTTCTATCCAAGTTTATAAAAATGGTAATAATATAGGGGGCGGACAGCTAACTTGTACAGATTCGATAGCAGAATACACCCCATTTAAAGTAAAAATAAATTATTTTGACCCAATGAATACATCAATTATTCCTGATAGCGCAACTATTTCTTTCCGTACAGCTATTTATGATCAAAATGGTCATTATAATAACTATGGAAATTCTAAATTATTTATAGATAACCTATCTTTTGATAATACTTCTACGGATGATTCTTTAACAGTAACGGGCGTTAAGAATAATATATTCTCAATTAAATCTATCAAAATTTATCCTAACCCTGCTAAAGATTACATTGCTTTTGAAATACCTCAAGATGAAAAAATATTAAAAATAAATATTTTTGATTTAAGTGGAAAATCTATGCAGTTTTCTTCTATAGATAATAAATATAGAGGTGTAGCAATGTTTAATATAAACGATATGCCTTCTGGGATTTATATTGTACAAGTACAGACAGAAAGCCAAGTTTATATTAATAAATTTATGATTTCGAAGTGATAACTTTTAGCTACACTATTAAATATAGTGTAGCACCTTTTTTTATAATATCTATTTTATGAAAAGTAATAGGTTGGTTTTACTTATTGCACTTAATTTGCTAATAGGAATTCCTGCATATACATTTACCAATAAACTCTTTAGTAAAAAGCAACTGAATGTAATTGTGTTTTTTTCTCCAACTTGCCCAATTTGTAAATATTATACAGGTGAAATAAATAAAATAATAGATTCATTAAATGTAAATGTAGTCGTAATTGTACCCAAGTATTCAATTTTAAACAAGGATGAAATTACTCAATTTAATACTGTTTATAAGCCAAAGTTTACTTTAATTTATGATAAAAGCAATAAAATTACGCAGCATTTTATTCCTACAACAACACCGGAGTTTTATATAACTCAAAATGATTCTATATTATATCAAGGTGCATTTGATGATAAGTATATTAGTATAGGTAATAAAAATAATGTAATTCGGCATCCATACTTTTATAATGCTATTAATGGAATACTTAACAATACTGATTATGTGCACAAAACGGATGCAATTGGCTGTTTTGTTACATTGAAAAAAAAGTGACTCAATGAACTTTTAAATACGATGTATCTATTAATGTATTTAAAAACGAAATCAATTCTTTTTTATCGTTATTGTTTAAATTTAAACGTATTGCATGTCCGTTTTTAATTAATAATGGATTCAATGAATCATTATATCGGATACCTGAATTGTAAAATTCTACAACTTCTTCGAGTGTTTTATATCTACCATCATGCATATAAGGAGCAGTTAATTGAAGGTTTCTAATCGTAGGTACTTTGTATTTTGATGTATCATTTTTATCTAATCCAATATTGGCAATCTTTTCGCCACCAAAAGCTAATCCTGTGTGGCATTTTATACATAAACTAATAGCTTGTTTGGTGCGTAATGATAAGTCGCTAAATATATAATTAAATATAGTATCATTTGGCTTATTAATTAACCCTGACTGCCATAATTTTTGCTCCAACGGAGTATTAATGGATAAAATAGTACGAAGGTATTGTCCTATGGCATTTGCTATCAGTATTGTGTCTATTCTTTCAATTTTTAATTGCTTTTTGAGTAGGTTGTTATAGAATGTGTCGTCTTTTACACTTTTCGCAAACTCCGTAATGTTTAATTTCATTATCGATGTATCTTCTGTGTGTCGGATGATATATTCTTCCAATTTATTGCTTGCTCCATTATGCCCAAATACAGTATTAAATGTAAGATTTACTAAACTAGGTGTATTATTTGTCAGTAGTTTATTGTTAATAAAGCTATTTTCTTTAGCTACAGAATCAGCAAAAGCTAATTCAGGATTATGACAATTTGCACATGAAAATGTATTTGTAGGGGATAATCTTTTGTCATAGAATAACAATCGACCAATATTTACCATGTTAGGGTTATATACGTTATCTATAGGGTAATTAATATTTCTGTTGAATAGTCTAAATCCATTCTTTTCATTCTTTTCTAATATATATCCGTTACTAACAGATATTAATGTGATTATGGATAAAATCCAAGTTATAATCCATTTCAATTTTAAATCTTTCATATATTAATTAATTATAAATCTTTAATGTACCAAACAGGTGAGAAATGTAACTGTATTTAATATAGGTATATCATTAGTAAAAATAGCTTTTATAATTTCATTTGGAGTATAATAACCGATTTTTTTAGTGTCTTGTTGTTGAAATTACTTTCAATTTCATTTCGTTTAATTACATAAAGTTTTCAAAGGATGTCTTTTTAGGAATGTATATGCGAACAAGCCCATTTACACTTTCTACCCATCTAAATTTGCTTGCACACATTTTATTTTGCTTTTATCCTCAACCTCTCGTAGATTTATGAACGTTTATTACTTGCACAATTGATGTCTGAGATAAATGTAACTCTTTAATTACTGAATTGCATATCTTTGCCCTTTAGTGTGTTGTTTAAATGTTCGACACATTGCTTTTTCTTGTTGATAGTTCTTATTGCAATTCTCATAAATTCCTTTTAAAATTATAAACTTAAAATATGAAAATTTACTTGTTGTTTTTTGTTTTGTTATTTACTTGTAACTTGAATTTCGCTAAGTCTGTTAATTTTTATAATGATATCCAGCCTATTATTTTTAATCATTGCACTTCTTGCCATAGCGAAAATAATAATACTCCATTTGTTTTAAATTCTTATGAGTCTGTAGCTTATAGAATTAAAACTATCTTAAAGGTAATAAATGAAAATATAATGCCACCTTTTCCAGCAGATGCTCATTATGCAAATTACTATAATCAAAATATACTTACTAATTCAGAAAAAGAATTTATAAATAAATGGGCTACTTCCGGACTAAAAAAAGGTAAAAATGTAAAAAAATATATCCCTGAGAGAAAAATTAAACCTACAGCGATAAAATACGATATTGATATACCTTTGATGGAAAATCAAAAAATACCCGCTTCTGATAAAGATATTTACGTTTATAGACTTCTTAATTGGAATTTTGATAAATCAAAGCCGATTACTGATTATAATTTCGTCATTCAATCGCCATTCTTACATCATGCAGAAATTCTTTCTATTAATGATATTCATAACTACGATACGACTAAAGATTCAACTCTTATATCTCATTTATACGAAAATAAAATTTTTTACATTGATAAATATCTATTTGGCTGGTTTCCAGGAAGTGATATTGGCTCTTTCCCTATTGGAACCCAAATGTTGTTAGATAGCTTAAAAAAATACCTGCTAATTTTACATTATATCCCTACTTCTTCTGATTTTATAGATAGTAGTAGATTTCAGTTGAAAATTAATAAAAATTCTTTTTTACCACTAAAAGAAATACATGAATTTGCAGTGCACGGTACTGCCCAGTTTATTCGGGATAATAAACATCTGCCTTTTATTCCTGCAAATACCATAAAAACTTTTCATTATACAGAAGTCGTTCCTAATGATATGTTAGCTTATGCTGTTTATGGACATGCTCATCATTTGTGTAAATCTATGTTAGCGTATGCCGTTACCCCTGAATTTGATACCATTCCATTAATGAAAATTAATGATTGGAAGTTTAATTGGCAGCTTACATACAACTTTAAGAGGTATCAAAAAATACCACAACATTCCGTAGTTCATTTTTATGCTACTTTTGATAATACAGAAAATAATCCTGAAAATATGCACCGTCCTCCTGTTGATGTTGCAGCTTCCTTTAATGCAGCCAATGAAATGATGGAATTCTTTATGTTATATATTAATTATGAAAAAGAATTTGATAATAAATTAATAAAATATAATAATTATTAAACTAAATTCTTAATAAACTCATTATGTATTGTTTGTAAATATATATAATGTTTGTATTGTGTCACGTTGGTTAACAATAAAGACTACTTTGTGTAAATATTCCTTGATTTTTATAAAATAAATAATTAACTTTACATTTGGGAGAATGATGTGCTAATTAAAGTTGCTCATCTATATATAAAAGTATAATTATTATAAAAAATTAAACTTCATTTATTATGAATATTTTATACAATTCATTGTTGAATTTCATATTTAAAACTACAAAAAGTCGAACATGCAAGTTTTCTACTTTTAGCATTGCTGCGCTTGTTGTCTTTAATAGTTTTAATACGCAGGCACAGTCCTTAGAACCAGCACCCATGACGCTTAGCTATACCACTACTGCAGGACTTCCTCCATGTGGGTCTAATGGTACAGCATTAGGTTATTCAAATGCTACTTCACCTTCCGATCCGGCAAGGGCAGCTGCCATTAATACAAGCGGTTTAACGATTAACATACCTGCTGCTAATGGAAATTATAGCAATTATAGCACCAAATGTTTGTATTGGGGGTTTAATAGCGCTTCCGGTGGCATTGGTGGATATACTACAAATACTACATGCACCTCAACACCCACAAATTTTACAACAGTTAGCATAAGTGGGCAAACCCTAACAGCTTCAGGAACTACTACTTTTTATTACTATAATTCAGGCACACCTACATCTATTAATTTAAATGTCAGAATACGAGTAGTACTTCCTGCTGGTTATTCATGGACTCAATATGGAAGTTATTATTTAGTGGGGCCCTTAAATGCAGCAATATCACCAACCGTTTATATAGAGGCACAATACCCTTTTACATCTATAGGGAATGGTGCAGCATCTTCAAACCCTATAATGTGCGCTAGCCATGAAGCATTTACTAATAGCAATTGGTATCAAGCTTTACGCATATACGATCAAGTAAATACGAATACTTCATATACAGCTTGTACGAGTTTCTCCCCTTCTTTTTATACATGGGATAAACCAATTATGTCCACTCCATTTGCGCAAACAATTTGCTCTGGTACAGCACCAAGTGTTGCGTTAAGTGCTACACCTGCAAGTGGAAATGGCAACTATAATTATACATGGACAGTACAAAGCCAATCAAGTGGTGTTTCTGGCGCAGCACCGTCAGCTGCTCAGGTTACAAATTCTTCATTAAATAACGATAATGCAAATATAACTACAACTGGAACAAGCCCGGGTACTGCGGTATATAATGTAACAGCATATTCTGCCATTAATTCGAGCAATGTGGGGACATGCCCATCATCGTCCACACAAACTGCAACTGTGACAGTAAACCCTAATCCTTCGGGAGTTACCGCAACACCTGATAATCCTACAATTTGCCATAATACCAACCCTAATATAGCTTTAACGACCAATACCTCCGGTGGTACTAATGATTTTTATTGGAGTGTTGTCAATAACAACCCGGCGGGTGGAGGTACTGCAGTTACTGCAGCTACAACAGGTACTACAGCAATCAGCCAAACATTAACCAACACGTCAGGTTCTACGTACGGTACTGTTGTATATACCATTACGCCGAGGTTTACGAATAATAGTGTAAAATGTGTAGGCTCTACGGTAACTAAAACAGTTACGGTAAATCCTATTGCTAAATTAACAGCACTACCGAACAACCCTAGTATTTGCCCACCATCAAGTCCTAATATTGCACTAACTTTTAATACATCAGGTGTAGGAAGTACTAACTCTTTAACATGGACAGCTGTAAATGGAACAAATGTGAGTGGCGCAAATAATTGTTCATCATCTTGTGCTACAACAATAACTGACGTGTTAAACAATACAGGAACTGCTAATAGTTCAGCTACCTATACAATTACCCCAACTTATACATATAATTCGGTTGCTTGTGCAGGCACAAATTTAACTCAAAATATTACAATATACGGTAAACCGGGAAAACCAACAGTAAATGGTACTACTTCTGATTTTAGTATTTCCTTTTGTGGTTCTGGAAGCCTTAATGCAATCTTTGGCATAAATGCCTCTACATGTCGGTTTTACACCACCTATCCGGGCACACCAGTGGCTACCGGTGCCTCTTACACAGTAACTTCACCCGGAACATATTATGTGACTTCTTATCATACAACGCTCTATTGTGAAAGCGACCCAGTTACTGTAACGGTAACTATTACTCCGCCTTTTAGCACAACATCCACATTAAGCAACTACAATGGTTATAATATAAGTTGCTATGGAGGTAGTAATGGATCTATTGCAGTTAATGCGGCTACTGCTGCATATCCTATTACTTATGTATGGTCTACGGGTAAAACAACTACAATAAATAGTGGTATCGTATCAGATAATATTACAGGATTAGCCGCCGGAACATACTATGTAAATATTTCAGACGCAGGAGGATGCGGTAAAACAGATACCTTTGTTCTTACGCAGCCACCTGCTTTAGGTTTATCCTTAGTACCTTCTAATTACAGTGGTTATGGTACTAACTGTAATGGTAGCACTTCTGGGTCAATTACTACTACACCTTCTGGTGGTTATGGTGCATACTCGTATGCATGGACATCAACACCAGCGGGTTTTACTTCTTCAAGCGGTAATATCAGTAGTTTATCGGCAAAAACCTATAATGTAATAGTTACCGATGGAAATAATTGTACAATTTCAGGTAGTTCTACTATCACAGATCCAACAATAATATCTTTTACAACAAGCACAGGTTATACATGCTCAGGTTCGAGTTATACGTCAGCAACAGTGACAATAAATCCCGCCGGTGGTGCTTCAGGTACATATCAATATAGGATGGATGGAGGTACGTGGGTAAATTCTAATCAGTTTAGCGGACTTTCAAATGGTTCTACGCATTCCTTTGAAGTAAGAGATATGAGTTATACTGCGTGTGCAACGAGTCCTCAAAATGTGATTATTACATTCCCCCCAAGTGGTACTTCTGTAGGGGATTGTAATTTTATATATGTAACGTCAAGCGGTGACCCTACCGGTACCTTAGGGTCAAAGGCATGTCCGGTAACATTAGATGCGGCATTTTCAATATTTGCGGGTAATAGTGCGAGAAATCATATTCTTATGGCTGCTGGAACTTATTCGTATAATGCAACTATAAACATTCCTGCAGGGGTAATAATCGATGGTGGATATGATGCCTCTACATGGGTAAAACAAACTACACCTGCTACAACATTAAATATAAACCCTCCGGTAGTCGAAAACGCAAGCGAAGGACATTATATAGGTATTACTTTAAACGGAAATAATATTAGTATGTTAGATCTGACCATCAATGTATTAACAGCTGGAGCACCTGCAGGTATATACACTGCTAATAGAGGTCGTTCTATTTATGGTATATATAGCAATGGGAAAACAGGCTTCCTTTTAAGCAGATGTGTGGTAAATACTGGTGCAGCTTCATCTGGATTACCGGGTACAAATACTTGGTCATCCGGTTCAGTAGGTGGTGCAGGTGGCGGCGGCGGTGGCGGTAATAACGGTCAGAACTATGCAAAAGGATGTAGTCAATGTGCTACAGGAGGAAGTTCAGGAAGTGCAGGAGCTGCAAATGGAAGTCCTGGTGGTGGCACAGCTGGAGGAGGAGGTTCAGGGTGTTGTTCGTCCGGCTGTAATTGGTATGGATGTGATGCGAATGGTTGTTATGCTAGTGATGGAGGTAGTGGAGGTAATGGTAAAAATGGATCAAATGGATCAACACCACCCAGCTCTGGAGGTATTGCCTCTTTTTTTATACCTGTAGATGGTACAGCAGCATCCAATGGTGGAGGCGGCGGCGGCGGTGGTAGAGGAGGGGAAGGAGCTCGTGGAACAGATTGTACTTGTTCTGGAGGAAACGCACCATTAGCTGGTAACGGAGGTGCTGGCGGCGGCGGTGGCCTTGCAGGAGCATTTGGGTATGGTGGTGGAGCATCTATTGCTTTATATGTTTGGAGTGGAAGTGGAACCGTAACTGATTGCAATTTACAATCAGGGAGCGCAGGTTCAGGAGGTGCAGGACAAAATGGTCAAAATGGTCAAAATGGTGCAGGCGGTGGTGCCGGATATAATAACGGTGCTTGTGATGGTGGAAGAGGCGGGAATGGCGGAAATGGTGGAAATGGTGGTAACGGAGGAAAAGGTGGCGACGGCGCAGCTGGACTAAGTCAAGGATTATTAACGGCAAGTGGTGCATCAGTTTCTTCATCAGGCTCCACTGTACCCAATGATGGAACTGTAACTGCAGATTGGAATAGAGGTTGTACAAAATCTCAAGTTTACTTAACTAAAACTTCTGGTTCTTCTTGGACAGGTATAAGCTCAGATCCTGCTTTTGTGTATAATGCAACAAGTTCAACAACATCTTATACGAATAGCAGTTCACCTATTGCAATCAGTTATACTTCTACTGGTGTTAAAAATATTTCATTGGGTAGTACTACTCTGAAAAATTTTATCAGAATATATGGTAGCCGATTGGTAGATCCAGCTTCTTCCGTGATTACAGCAATTGTCCCAAATACAATCTGCCCATCAGATGCAATTAGTCTAACAAATACTCTAACAGGCGGACAATTGTCAAATATAGTTGAGTGGAAATGGGAGGTAGCACTTGTTAGTAATCCATTTACGAATGTATATACTTCTACTGCAGCTTCTCCTGGTACTGTTGCAGCGCCTGTCGGTGGTTGGTCGGTAGGTGGTATTTATCAAGTACGGTTGCAAATGCGTGAGCAATGCTGTGGATGGTCTATTCCAATATATGCTACTTTCCAAGTAGCACCTCAATTAGCTCAACCTACAATCGTAGCAGTGCCTTCAACAACAGTATGTGCGGGTAGCACAGTGAAATATTATACTAATGTTTCAGGGGCAACAAATTATTCATGGAGTGTGTCGGGTGGTACATTTGTTAGTGGTGTTACCTCTGATACAATTTATGTAACTTGGCCTACAGCAACATCGGGTTCAGTTTCAGTAATTCCTAAAAATACTTGTACTCCATTAACAGATGGTCCTGTGAGAACGATATCTATACCTGTAAATGCAAACCCAACAGTAAATGTTACAATTTCTCCTACTACAATATGTTTAGGAAATAGTGTTACTTTAACAGCAAATCCTACAAGTGGCGGTGGGGCAGGAAATGGTACTTTTACTTATTTGTGGAATCCAACAAGTAGTATAACTTCTAGTATAAGTTATACACCAAGTATTCCAGGTATAAATACATTACATGTTGATGTTACTGAAAATGGAAGTGGTTGTAAGGTTACTTCAAGTGACTTAAATATTACAGTACAAAGCATTCCTAATGGTGGAACAATTTCTGTAGATGATGCAGGGGTATGCCCAGGGACAAGTGTGAATTTGACTAACATCACTTTAGGTTCAGGAGACGGTACTATTACCTATAGATGGGAAGTAAGTACAACTAGTGCTGTTGCAGGATTTTCTACATTTTCTGGAATAGGGAGTACTAATTCTTATACCGTAACTCAAGCAACATGGTTTAGAAGAATTACAATTTCTACATTAAATGGTGTTCCTTGTGAATCACCATCCAATGTTATTGTTGTATATCCTAATGATGCATCTGCAATTGGGAGTTTAGCTTCCGCTACAAGCTCAAGAACATGTGTTGTAAACGATAATTTATGGCATTATTTCAGAAACACCTCCGGCGAAATTATCGCAGCTATAAATAGTAATGGACAAAATTTAGGAAATGTAACAATGACTGTAACAATAAATGCATTCAATAATGTAACAGCCCATAGTATTACTTATTACTCTGATGATTGGGCTAATGGTGGTATAGGACATGGAGGAGACTGTTATGGACAAAATGAATTATCTATGCGTAGATGGTACACCATTACACCTCAATTCCAGCCAGCAGCTGGAAGCCCATCAACTATTCGCTTGTTCTTTACAGCAGCTGATTATTCAAACTATACAAGTGAATTAACCTCATGGACAACTAACGAAGCACCAGCTTATGTTTTATGCTATGGTGCTACAGCATCAGCAACAGATCTGGCTGTTTCAAAAAATGAACTTGCAGATATTACAGTTGCAAGTAAGCTATTAACAGGTGGGCCTAATAGCTCTACGCAATATCAAATTTCAATACCTTCATTTTCTAGATTCCGTTTCCATACTAATGGTGGAATTGGCGATCCGCTTCCTGTAGAATTAGTTTCGTTTATAGGCTGGAATCAAGGAAATGTAAATAAACTGAAATGGATTACAGCTTCTGAGTTTAATACGGCGTATTATGAAATACAACGCAGTGTGGTTTCAGGTGCTTGGGATGTTATCGGTCAAAAAATGGCAGCCGGTAATTCTAATGCGCAGCTTACGTATGATTTTACAGATAACAATCCAGTGATAGGCGATAATTATTATCGACTAAAAATGGTAGATAAAGATGGTACATTCAAATACAGCAACGTGATTGATATTCCTATCAGCGAAGCGGTTGCAAACAACTTTACCCGCGTATATCCTAACCCTACTAGTGGTAACTTGAATGTTGAAATACAATCAATAGCTCTGTACGATACCAAACTAACGGTACATGATGTATTGGGTAAGAAAGTTTTTGAAAAATCTACAACATTAGTGAAAGGATTAAATACATTACAGCTTGATTTTAGCCTGTTGGCGCAAGGAACATATATTATACAATTTGCAGATGCGGATGGCAAACTCCATACCACCAAATTTGTAAAAGACTAATGGGTTATTGAAATACTTTTTTTCTAAACGCCTCGCAATATGCGAGGCGTTTTTAGGTTCTCAGCAGCGTCTCTTGAAAAGGAAGGCAAAACAAGCATCAAACCTTTCCAACTTTAGCTATGCTTATGCCCTGCAAAATTTGGAAAGGTTCCCCGGCCTTGATAGGTGTTTTAGAGACAAGAACCAAGAGATTATACCAAGTTTGTAAATATATCTTACATCTCACATCAACTCACCTCTCCTATCATAAATCTGAAATCTTCAATTCACTCTAAAAAAAAAATACTATTTTCGCACATGCAAAAAGTAATAATACTTTCAGGGCCATCTGGTGTAGGGAAAAATACATTAGGAGATTTTTTATTACAACAATTCCCCGACCTATCTTATTCCGTATCTGCAACTACTCGCACCATTCGCAGTGGGGAGCAAAATGGGGTAGATTATTATTTTTTGAGTGCTGCTAGTTTTAAACATAAAATAGAAGAACAAGAACTATTAGAATGGCAAGAAGTATATAAAGATATGTACTACGGAACGCTAAAATCAGAACTAGACCGCATCAATCAATTGAATAAATTTCCACTGTTGGTGGTAGATGTATTTGGCGCAATAAATGTGATGCGTAATTTAAAATTCAAACCCCTTTCTATTTTTATACAAGCACCAAGTATCGAAATATTAGAAGCAAGGCTTAGGGCTAGAGGTACCGATTCAGAAGAAAAAATTTTAAAACGATTGGAAAAAGCAACTGTAGAAATGCAAGAATCTGATAAGTTTGATTTGACAATAATAAATGACGATTTAGAAATAGCACAAAAACAGCTAAAAGAAGCAGTACATTATTTCTTACGCTACGGAAATTAAAGATAGAAATACTTTATTGACAGATAACTAATTTCTTAGTTTTGAAAAACTCTCCTTCAAAAAAATCACTAATTTCAACTATACGGATATTGCGCTTTATACCTGTCAATTCCTCTATTAAATCGCCACCTTTAAGTGCAAAAATCTTTTTAGGATGTTTGTTTTTACTCCAGTATATTAAGTCGCTCATTTTCGCTACAGCACGAGTTACAATATAGTCCACCGGCTGTTGTATGTGTTCTACTCTTTCAATCCTAGTACGCACATTTTTAAGCTCCAATGCTTTTGCAACCTCCTCTACAACCGTAATTTTTTTACCTATTGAATCTACTAATATAAATTGTGTTTGTGGAAATAAAATTGCCAAAGGTATGCCTGGAAATCCTCCGCCTGTGCCAATATCTAAAACAGTTTCGCCGGCACTAAATGAAATTTCTTTTGCTATGGCTAAGGAATGTAATACATGTCGCTCATAAAAATTCTCTATATCTTTTCTCGAAATCACATTTATTTTTTCATTCCAAGTTTTATATAATGGCAGCAATGCTTTTAGTTGTGTTTTTTGCAGTTCAGATAAATTCGGAAAATATTGTGTGGTTAACTCCATTTTATAGGGAATGTTTTTTTGTTTTTAAGGGGTAATATTGGAACGACAAAGATAAAAATCTCTTTAAAAGTTCCCGAATGTTCACAAAAATCGTGAATAAATGTTAAGCGTGCATTAAAATTTAATTTTTTTTACAATTTTCTTTCTAATAACTTTACTGATAACCAATTATATATGGCTTATTTGTACTGATTCTAAATAGATATTTATCAACACTTTAGGCTAATTAATGGCTGAATACTATATTTGCAATCGAGAAAAATTAGACACATAATGTATTCTTGTAAGTCAATCCAAAAAATCCTCGCTTTAATAGTTTTTACTTTATTTCTTTCCTTGCCCAATACATCTGTGGCATCGGTAGCAGTACCAGATGTTAATCCATCAGATGCAGCAGCAGTAGCGAAAGCAAAAGACGGTATGACTTTATTTAAAGCAAACTGTACAGCATGTCATGCCATAGACAGAAAAGTAGTTGGTCCCGCTTTAGGAGGTGTTTGGGACAGATGGGATAGCGAAGATAAACTAATAGAGTGGGTGCACAACTCCTCTAAGCTAATCGCTAGTGGTGATGCGTATGCCAATAAGGTATTTAACGATAACAACAAGGTTCCGATGCCGGGCTATCCACAACTAACACCGGATCAAATTAAGGATATTTTATTGTACTTGAAAAACCCCAATGCTACGGAACCGGCTAAACCGGCAGCAGCAGCAGGCGCAGCAGGTGCAACAGCAGATAATACAAATCAAGGAGCATCTATTTGGTATATTTGGGCTTTAGTAGGTTTCTTAATTATTTTATCTATCCTATTATGGAATATCACTTCTAAATTAAATAAAGTAATAAAGGAAAAAGCAGGTGAAGTAGTAGAAGAAGAGAGCCTTGGCCAAAAAATATTTAGTAAAAAAACACTAAAAGTTCTATTACTGATAGGCTCAATACTTTTAGTATTTAACATTTTTAACGGCGCTATCGACTTAGGTCGCTCACAAGGATATGCGCCTGACCAACCTATTCGATTCTCTCACGCATTACACGTTGGACAAAATCAAATAGAGTGCCAATATTGCCACACAGGAGTAGAGAAAAGCCGCCATGCAAGTATTCCTGGAACACAAATTTGTATGAACTGCCATAAGTACGTACAAGAGGGGCCTAAATACGGAAAAACAGAAATTGCAAAAATATATGAATACTCTGGTTGGGATCCTAATCAAACTAAATTCGTTAGAGCTCCTAAAAATATTGAATGGGTAAAAATTCACAATTTACCAGATCACGTATATTTCAACCACTCTCAACACGTAAAAGTAGGAGGCATCAAATGCCAAACTTGCCACGGTAAAGTAGAAGAATACGAAGTAATGAAGCAATTTGCTCCTTTGTCAATGGGATGGTGTATCAACTGTCATAGACAAACGGAAGTGAAATTTGCAGAAAATAAATACTACTCTGTATTTCAAAAATATCAAGACGAATTAAAAAAAGGTACTAAAGCGAAAGTAACCGTAGAAGATATCGGTGGTACTGAATGTCAAAAATGTCATTATTAATATTCGAGAACTCAATTAACCTTTATATAAATGAGTAACAAAAAATATTGGACGAGCCTAGATGAGTTGCACGAAACTCCTCGATACAAAGAACAAGCAGCTAAAGAATTTAATTTTGAAGTAGATGCTAACGAAACAGATGATAACAATGGCACCAGCCGTCGTGACTTTCTAAAAGCAATGGGATTCAGTGTCTCTGTTGCAGCATTGGCATCTGCATGTAAAATTCCAACACATAAGGCAATACCTTATACTATCGACACGAGAAAAGCAGTACCTGAAGTAGTTCCAGGAGTAGCAGATTATTTTGCGACAACTTTCTACGACGGAAATGACTGTATTAATATCTTAGTAAAAACACGTGAAGGTCGCCCAATTAAAATTGAAGGAAATAATGAATCTCCTTTTACTTTAGGCGGTACTAGTGCAAGAGCACAAGCTTCAGTATTAGGATTATACGACACGACACGCTTGGCAACACCAACTGTCGGTAATAAAAAATCAGATTGGAAAACAGTAGATGCTGAAATTACACAAAAGTTAGATGCAGTAGTAAAAGGCGGCGGTAAAATTGCATTAGTAACAGGTACCGTTGCATCTCCAATTACAAAGAAAGCAATAGAAAAATTTGTAGTAAAATATCCTTCTACTACAGTTGTAGCCTATGATGCAATTTCTAATTATGCTATCCGAAAAGCAAATCAAATCAGCTTAGGTGCTGCAATTATTCCATCTATTAATTACGATAAAGCGGAAGTAATTGTTGGTTTTAATGCAGATTTCTTGGGTACAGGAATTTCTTCTATCGAGAATACAAAGAAATATATCGCTAATAGAGTTCCAACAAAAGAGAACCCTAAAATGTCTCGCCACCACCAATTTCAGTCCACAATGACAATTACAGGTGCAAGTGCAGATTACAGATATCCAATTAATCCATCAGAAGAAAAACAAGCATTAATCAACTTATTAGCAGCTGTAGGTGGTACAATAAGTGGCTCAAAAAGCCTTTCAGGAAAAGACGCTAATGATGGTATTGCAAAAGTTGCAAAAGAATTAATCGCAGCAAAAGGAAAATCAATAGTAGTATCAGGAACAAATGATCTAGAAATACAATTATTGGTAAATGCTATTAACAGTACCTTAGGAAACTATGGCGCTGTGATAGATACTGCAAATGCGTATAACTTAAAATCTGGAAATGATGAAGCATTGGCAACATTAGCAACTGATTTAAAATCTGGCGCATATAAAGGTATTATCTTATTAGGTACAAATCCTGTCTATGATACTCAATACGCCGATATTTTCAAAGATGCAATCAAATCAGCTGAAATTTCTGTATCAACAGCAGATAGAGCAGATGAATCAGCACAGTTTTGCAAATATGTTTGCCCAGACTCACACTATTTAGAATCTTGGGATATTATTAATCCAAGACCAGGATTTTACGGATTTGTACAACCAACGATAAACCAATTATTTGACACACGACAAGCTCAAGCTTCGTTATTAACTTGGGCTGGCGATACCACACCAATTGGACAATTTGTACAAAATGAAATTACTACTATTGTTGGTGGTAACTATCAAGATGCAGTTCAATTAGGTTATTTTGGTACTATAACAGCTGGCAGCGGTGCTGCAGCAAACGCAGCGACAGCTATTGCTGCCATAAAAACAGAAGTTGCCGTACCAAAAGGATTAGAAGTTATTTTCTATGAAAAAGTTGGTTTAGGAGATGGTCGTTATGCCAATAACCCATTCTTACAAGAAATGCCGGATCCAATTGCAAAAGTAACTTGGGATAACTATGTATGTATTCCATATTCTTATGCAAAATCTAAAGGTATAGACCCACAACCATCTGAAAAAAGAGTACCAATAGCAAAAGTAACCATCAATGGAAAATCAATCGAATTGCCTGTGGTCGTTCAGTTTGGACAACCTGCAAATACTTTGGCAATCGCTTTAGGTTATGGACGGGAGAAAGCTGGTAAAGCCGGTGACATGGTGGGTAAAAATGTATTCCCTTTTGTAAAAAATATCAACGGTGCCTCTTCTTACACAGTTGACGGTGCAACTATTGAAATGACAGGTAAAATTTATGAATTAGGATTAAATCAAACCTATCATACTTTAATGGAAGACAACAACCTTCCTAATCGTAAAAAACACTATAGAGGGGAAATTGTTAAAGAAACTACTTTAGCAGCATATCAAAAAAATGAACATGCTGGAAATGAAGATAGAGAGAAAATAAAAGAAGAATTTGGACATTCTTTATACGACAGTTATCAACCTTTCGACTACAAACAAGGACACCATTGGGGCATGTCTGTAGATTTGAATGCATGTATCGGTTGCGGATCTTGCGTAGTATCTTGTAGTATAGAAAACAACGTTCCTGTTGTTGGTAAACGTCAGGTTTTCCGTTCTCAAGAAATGCACTGGATGCGTATCGATCGTTATTATAATGGGAATCCCGATAATCCAGATGTTTCATTCCAGCCTATGATGTGTCAGCATTGTAACAATGCACCATGTGAAAATGTGTGCCCTGTGAATGCAACGAACCATAGTTCAGAAGGTTTAAACCAAATGGCATATAACAGATGTATTGGTACAAGATATTGTGCAAATAACTGTCCTTATAAAGTACGTAGATTCAACTGGTTAGATTATCAAGGAGTTGATAGCTTTGGTAAATTTAATGACGGAAAACGTTCATTCACAGATACAGAAGCACAGTCTTATATGTTTGATGATTTAACAAGAATGGTGTTGAATCCAGATGTAGTAGTTCGTTCACGTGGGGTAATAGAAAAATGCTCTTTCTGTGTACAACGTATTCAAGAAGGAAAATTAAATGCCAAAAAAGCTGGCCGCCCTTTGCAAGATGGTGAAATTAAAACCGCTTGTCAAACAGCATGTCCTACAAATGCAATCACTTTTGGTGACCAAAATAATAAAGATGGAGTTGTTGCAAAAACATTCAATACAAGTGGCAGAAATTATTTTGTTTTAGAAGAACAACACTTTATTCCGGCAGTAGGATATCAAGTGAAAATTAGAAATAAAGAAGAAGAACCTGCACAATATTTCATTTATAAACCAGAAGCATAATTATTAATAAAAGTAGTAAAGTAAGATATAATGGCAAGTCATTTTGAATCACCACTACGTGAACCGTTAATATTCGGTAATAAAACGTACAGACAAATTACCCAAGACATCGTTAGACCAACGACGGGTAAGATTCAACCTAAATGGTTGTTTTGGACAATGATATCGGCATCTGTTGCAGGTTTATTTGTTTTCTGTATTGCTTGGGAAGTTTGCTTCGGTATTGGTACTTGGGGCGCAAATAAAACTGTAGGTTGGGCTTGGGATATCACTAACTTCGTTTGGTGGATTGGTATTGGTCATGCAGGAACGCTAATCTCAGCAATCTTATTATTATTCCGTCAAAAATGGCGTACAGGCGTAAACCGTGCTGCTGAAGCGATGACAATATTTGCAGTAATATGCGCAGGTCAGTTTCCTGTTTTTCACATGGGACGCGTATGGGATGCTTTCTTTATTTTCCCTTACCCAAATACAAGAGGTCCACTTTGGTTGAACTTCAACTCACCACTTCTATGGGACGTGTTTGCTATCTCTACCTATTTTACTGTATCATTGTTGTTTTGGTACACAGGCTTAGTGCCGGATTTTGGTACTATCCGCGACCAATCTAAAACTCCTGGAAGATGGAAATTTTATAACTTCTTAAGTTTTGGATGGGTAGGAAGTGCAAAACATTGGGAACGTTGGGAGTCATTATCTTTAATATTAGCTGGTTTATCTACTCCGTTAGTATTATCTGTACACACCATCGTATCATTTGACTTTGCTACTTCAGTAGTACCGGGTTGGCATACGACAATCATGCCTCCATACTTCGTTGCCGGTGCAATTTTCTCAGGATTCGCAATGGTACTAACTTTGATGTTAGTCGCTAGACACGTATTAGATTTAAAAGAATATATTACATTAGCGCACATCGAATCGATGAATAAAATTATGTTATTAACTGGTACTATGGTAGGTATTGCTTATTTAACAGAATTGTTTACCGCTTGGTATTCAGGTAATATATTCGAGAGCTATGCATTTGCGAATAGAGCTTTTGGTCCGTATTGGTGGGCATATTGGTCTATGATGTTCTGTAACTTAGTTTCTCCTCAGGTATTTTGGTTTAGAAAGCTACGAAGAAATATATATGTTACTTTTGTAATGACAATATTGATTAATATTGGGATGTGGTTTGAGCGTTTCGTAATTATCGTTATCTCTTTGCACCGTGATTTCTTACCATCCAGCTGGGTGTATTATTCTCCAACGTGGGTTGAGGTAGGAATTTTTGTAGGAACAATTGGTTTATTTATGACACTATTCTTATTGTTTTGTCGCTTCTTCCCGGTAATTGCAATTGCAGAGGTAAAAGCAATATTGAAAGTTTCAGGAGATCAATATCGTGTAAAACAATTAGACCAAGTAAAAGATCAAGAAGTATATAAAGAAACTAAAGTAGGGGCAGGAGCTTGGGATTAATAATAACATTAAAAGATTAGCAAATACTTCATAATATTAAGAATATGAGCGATACAAAAAAATATTTAGTAGGTATGTTCGATGATGACGATGTGTTGTTACACGCTGTTAAAGACGTACGAAAATCGGGATATGAAATTACGGATGTATTTACACCATTTCCCGTTCACGGTTTAGAGCATGCCATGGGGTTGGAACCAACGCGCCTCCATACAGCGGGTTTCTTTTTTGGTGCAACAGGGTTAACAGTGGCATTAAGCATGATTGCTTTTATCAATATTTTTAACTATCCAACAAATTTTGGTGGCAAACCTTTTTTTGGATTATTGGCTTATGTGCCAATCTCTTTTGAACACACAGTATTGTATGCAGCAATAGGTATGACCGTGTCTTTTTACTATTTATGTAAACTATGGCCGGGAAAGCAACCAAAAATTATCGATGAAAGAACAACGGATCATTTGTTTGCAATGACCTTCGAATTAGATGCTACAAAAGATGCTGGATATATAAGTGCTGTTACTGAATTATTGAAAAAAGAAGGTGCAATAGAAGTTTATCAAAAAGAAGTTTAATATTATGTTCAAGAAATATCAAATCATATTTATAATTGCAGTTCTTGGATTTACATCTTGTATCCGAGACGCAAAGAAACCGGGAAGAGAGTATATGCCCGATATGGTTGAATCTGCAGCTTACGATGCTGGATCACCAAATCCTATCTTTAAAGATGGAAAAACAGACCAATTGGCACCGCAAGGAAGTATAGCAAGAGGGAAATATATTTACCCATTGTCAGATACCGACTATGCAAAAGCTGCTACTTTAATAAAAGACCCATTCACTTTTACTAAAGATGAAATTTCAGGAGAAGGTAAACATCTTTATACAGTCAATTGTGCTATTTGCCATGGAGACAAAGGCGATGGCCAAGGTCATTTACCACAAATAAATAAATTTCCACCACCACCGTCTTATTTAATGGAACCATTATTGTCCAAACCAGACGGACAAAGATATCATACATTAATGTACGGAAAAGGATTGATGGGGTCTTATGCTAGTCAATTAAATCATAGAGAAAGATGGTTGGTGTTGAGCTATGTAAGAGCATTACAAGGAACAGCAGCTCCTGCTTCTACAACAAAAACAGACTCTACTAAAACTAAATAATTAATTTAAAATAGACTTTCGCAATGAATACATACGTTTTTGATTCAAGTACTAAGAAAAATATTTTTATCGCTTTTGGGATAGGAGTAGTTTTATTCATCTTAGGAGTGTTGTTTTATAGCAATGGCGAAACTTCCCACAAACATGAAGCAGCAACAAAGATAGAAACTAAAGCTGCTCCATCAGCTGAGGAAGGTCATCCCGCTGCACCTACCGTAAAAATGGCAGTAATAGCAAATGTATATAACGTTATATATTTTGCATTTTATGTGGCTTTAGCAGCTTTGTTTTTCTTGGCTGCTACTAATATTGCTTGGGGTGGATGGCAAATCCAAATTCAAAAAATACCGTTGGCAATGGCGGCAACAATCGGTGTCTTTTTAGCTGGACTATTAGTTATGTTCTTACTTTTTAATCATGATATTTTCCATTGGACACACGAAGAACTTTATATAAAAGGAAGTAAAACATTTGATGAAGTTTTAAATACAAAACACGACTTCTTGAATATGAAAACCTTTTGGATATTCTTCGTTATTATTGCGGGTTCTTGTTTATCTTTAACCTATAAATGGTGGAGTACACTAACTGCTATGGATACCAACCCAACAAGAAAGCTCTTTTCTACAAGTAGAGTGATTGCTGCTGTTACAATTGTAATCATTTCTTTTGTAATTAATACTTTTGCTACATGGTTATGGTCAATGTCCATTCAACCACATTGGTATAGTACCATGTTTACATGGAATACAATGGCAAGTGCAGCAGTTACAGCATTATCTATTATTATGCTATTTATGCATTACCTAAAAGCCAAAGGGTATTTACCTAAGGTAGATAAAAACCATCAACATGAAGTAGGTATCTTAATGTTTGCAATAAGTGTATTTTGGTGTTATACTTGGTTTGCACAATACATGTTGATTTGGTATGCAAACTTACCGGAAGAAACTGAATACTTTAGATTACGTAGAAATTTAGATAACTATGGTATATTATTTCATGGAGCATTTATTTTCAATTTTGTCCTTCCTTTCTTTATCTTAATGACTAGAAATTCAAAACGAAGCAAAACAATTACTTCAATAGCTGCTGTAATCATTATTTTAGGTCAATTTGCGGCATTCTTCTTGATGAACTGTCCGGCATTATTACCAAAAGGTGGTTTTGGATTAATTAGCTTTGGCGCATTATTTATGGTTGGAAGTGTGTTCGTGTATCTTACTTTAATGTTTTTATCTAAAATTAAAGATTTATCATCTTCTACACATCCATTTGTAGAAGAAAGTTATCATCATCATATTTAATTTCTTGTTAGTATAATTGAGGCTGTCCTTTACGACAGCCTCTTTTTTTTGTTTAAGTATTTTACACCAACATCACTGTTGTTTTTCTAGTTATTTTTGTGTGTAAAAAATGTTTTAATTTTTTTATTTCCTTTTTTAAATTTTAAACTTTTTATTGTACTTTTATCTCGCATTTATTTGCACGTTGATTGATAGAAGCAATTTCTTGAATCACGATAAAAAGCTATCATTATCACTTTTAAAAACTAATTAAATATGTCATTTGTTTTAGGTTTATTAACGCTTGCGTTATTATTGATTGTAATCGTTCAGATTAGCAAGGCGTCTGAGCTGATAAAGACATTGCGTTCGGGTAATGAGCAAGAAGAATCATTTAGCAACAGCGCTTTGTTTGTTACTATCTTAGGTTTTGGTATTTTAATTTATACACTTGTTACTTGTGTATATTACAAACCTCAATTATTGCCTAAACCAGCGTCAGAACAAGGAGTTTGGATAGATAATCTTTTGACAATTACAATTATCCTTACCGGAATTGTTTATGTAATTACTCAAATTTTATTATTTGCATTTGTTTATAAATACCAATATTCTAAAAAGAGAAAAGCTTATTTCTTTCCTGATAATAATAAATTAGAGATTGCTTGGACCATAGTACCGTCTATTGTACTAACAATATTAATAGGTTTTGCCATCCAAAAATGGTTTAAAATATTTTCACCAGCACCTAAAGATGCAATTGTAATTGAAGCAACAGGAAAGCAATACGCATGGACTTTGCGTTATTCCGGTAGAGACCAAAAGTTAGGCAAAAGAGACTTTAGCTTAGTAAACTCTGATAATGAATTAGGTATTAATTGGAATGACCCGGCTAGTAAAGATGATTTTATTGCGGATGAATTGGTTTTGCCTGTAAATAAAGCAGTTTCTGTAAATATCGGTGCATTGGATGTAATCCACAATTTTTGGTTACCTCACTTCAGATTGATGATGTCTGCTGTACCAGGCGTTCCTACGCATTTATGGTTTCGACCTACAATTACTACAGAAGAAATGAGAAAAGAAACTAATAACCCAAATTTTGATTATGTTTTGGCTTGTAATAAACTTTGTGGATCAGGACACTACAACATGCAAAAGAAAGTAAGAGTAGTTACTGAAGAAGAATATAAAGCATGGTTACGAGATCAAAAACCTTATTACCTAACAGCAGTTCATTAATCGTAGTTAGTTATTCTAAAAAATAGCATTAGAAAATAAAATATAGTTCGTCTAAATTAAAGTATATGCAAACTTCAACAATATCAGAGCAACAAACAACTCAACATGCACACGGTCATGATGGTGCACACCATCATACTGAAACATTTATTTCTAAATATATTTTCAGCTTGGATCATAAAACAATCGGGAAGCAATTCTTGATTATGGGTATGATTTGGGCTTTCATTGGTGGTGGGATGTCTGTTTTATTTCGTATTCAGTTAGGCTGGCCTGATGAAACATTTCCAATATTAGAGCGTATTTTTTCTTCTTGGTTTACAGATGGTAAAATAAACCCTGAGGCATATTACTCTTTAATTACAATGCACGGCACTATTATGGTGTTTTTTGTATTAACTGCAGGGCTAAGCGGTACATTTGCAAATATTCTAATTCCTTTGCAAATTGGTGCTCGTGATATGGCATCTCCATTAATGAACGCTTTGTCATTTTGGTTGTTTTTTATTGCCGGGGTTATCATGTTTGCTTCTTTATTTTTACCTACAGGTGCTGCATCGGCAGGCTGGACAATTTATCCACCGTTAAGCGCACTCCCTCAAGTATCTCCAGGCTCCGGTAATGGTATGACCTTTTGGTTGATATCCATTGTATTATTTGTGGCCTCTACTTTAATGAGTGGTTTGAACTATGTTTCCACAATTTTAAATATGCGTACTAAAGGAATGACAATGTTTAGAATGCCATTAACAGTATGGGCGTTATTCTTTACTGCAATTATTGGTATTCTATCTTTCCCTGTATTAGTATCTTGTGTTGTATTATTGATTTTTGATAGAAGCTTAGGTACTAGTTTTTATTTATCTAATATTGTAATAGGAGGTAAAGCTTTACCATTTGCCGGCGGATCTCCGATTCTCTTCCAACATTTATTCTGGTTCTTAGGACATCCTGAGGTTTATATTATTATTTTACCGGCGATGGGTATAGTATCTGAGGTGTTAGCGGTACATACACGTAAACCAATATTTGGTTATAAGGCAATGATATTTTCAATTTTAGGTATTACGGTACTAAGCTTCTTAGTTTGGGCGCACCACATGTTTCTTTCTGGTATGAATCCGTTCTTAGGTTCAGTATTTACTCTATTTACCTTGCTAATTGCGATACCGTCTGCGATAAAAGTATTCAATTGGTTAACGACCTTATGGAAAGGTAATATTAGAATAACCCCACCTACTATGTTTGCAATCGGGTTTGTATCTATATTTATTTCTGGTGGCTTAACAGGTATTTGGCTAGGAAATTCAACTATTGATATTCAATTACATGATACCTATTTCGTAGTGGCACATTTTCATTTAGTAATGGGGGTTGCAGCATTCTTCGGTATGTTTGCTGGTGTTTACCATTGGTTTCCACGCATGTACGGTAGAATGATGAACGATACATTGGCATATATCCATTTTGGTATCACATTCGTTGGTGCATATTTAATCTTTTGGCCAATGCACTTTATTGGATTGTCTGGCGTTCCAAGAAGATACTATTCTTTCAATGAAATTGAAGCATTCTCTCAATATGCAACGACAAACAAAATAATTAGTGCTACCACAATTGTAGTTTTCTTAGCTCAAGTGATTTTTTTAATTAATTTCTTTTGGAGTATGTACAAAGGAAGAAAATCTACACAAAATCCGTGGCAGGCAAATACCTTAGAATGGACATCACCTATTGAAGGGGTGCATGGAAACTGGGAGGGTGAATTGCCAACCGTACACAGATGGCCTTACGACTACAGTAGAGACCCTGAAAGTGACGTTGATTTCATCCCTCAAACTGTACCTTTAACAGAAGCAGAAAAAGCAGACAAACTTCATCACTAAATATTTATAGCTATCTTAATTGTGCAAACAGAAACTATACATATAGATAAAATTTCTTTCGGAAAAGCACTGTCTTTAAAGTTGAAAGATATTATGGAATTGACAAAATTCCGACTGTCATCTTTAGTCGTGTTTTCAGCAGTAACAGCTTATATATTAGGTATTTCTACCAAAGCAGATTGGTTTAAAATTGCATTGCTAAGCTTAGGTGGATTTTTAGTAACGGCATCATCTATCACTTTAAATCAATTATTGGAAAAAGATGTAGATAAATTGATGGACAGAACAAAAACTCGTCCACTTCCTACAGGAAGAATGAAACCATTAGAAGCTACATTATTAGCTGGTTTTTTTGGTGTAAGTGGAGTCGTAATTTTAAGTGTTTTTTTTAATGCAATTAGTGGATTATTAGGCGCACTGTCGCTTATTTCTTACGCTTTTATTTACACCCCATTTAAGCGTATTAGTCCAGCAGCAGTATTTATAGGTGCTATACCAGGTTCACTTCCATTACTAATAGGTTGGACTGCTGCTACAGGAACAATAGGATTAGGTGGATTTATTTTATTTATTATCCAATTTTTTTGGCAAATACCTCATTTTTGGGCTATTGCTTGGTTGCTCAATGATGATTATAAAAAAGCAGGATACTACCTTTTACCTACAGAAGGAGGTGAAAAGAATAGAACTGCTGCTATGCAAAATATCCCTTATTTATTTTGTTTAATAAGTGTTAGTGCACTTCCTTATATTTATGGAATAACTGGAATTACTTCCTTAGTAATTGCCTTAATTATAGGGGTATATTTCTTAATGTGTGGTATCCAGCTTTCTACCGATTTGACAGATAAAAGTGCAAAAAAGTTGATGTTTGCCTCTTTTATTTATATTCCAATTGTATTCATCGCCTATATGGCAGATAAAATTTAAACACATGAATGAGAGTGCTATAAAATATAAAGTAAATACTCAAGGCGCCCAGCGTTTTACTATGTATCTGTTTATTATTACTACCTCTATGATTTTTGCCGGTTTCACTAGCGCATTTTTAGTAAGGAAAGGGGTAGGTGGCGCATGGTCTTCTTTTCATATTCCATCTGTTTTTAATATCTCTACATTTTTGATAATTCTAAGTAGTGTGTTTCTGCAATCAGCACATATTGCTAATAAGAAACATCATAAACTTATGACAACTGCTGGTTTATTTCTTACATTAGTGTTAGGTTTGATGTTTTGTGTTTTTCAATTTTTGGGATGGTCGGATTTAAATAATAATGGCGTGTATTTGTCTTTCAATCCCAATCCTGCCGGTCCATACTTTTTAGTAATTACATTTGTCCATGCCCTACATGTTATAGGCGCTTTGGTTTTTTTAGCAATAGCATTTGTTCAATCATTAAATCAAATAAAAGGAGCAAATAGTGCCACCGTTTTAGAGGATTTGGAAACAACAGATAATGGCATTTTATCTATACGCACTGACTTACTTACTTTGTTTTGGCATTTTATGGGTGCGCTTTGGATTTATTTGTATATATTTTTAACTCTTAATTTAAGTAAATAAAAAAATCTCTATGGCTGAAGTATTAGACATACACGAACAACAAACAGTATCGCACCAGCATGTACCCGGTCCTGATAATGGCGAAGGAGGCGAAAAAACTGCACTTGGAATGAGCTATGGCAAAACCATGATGTGGTACTTCTTATTATCTGATGCG
>CAZXRF010000035.1:0-33429 GCA_964642875.1 uncultured Chitinophagales bacterium
ATTCAGCTATTACAGCAACTTCAACAATTTACAAACGATTCCTCTGTGGTATTTAAGATACATATTTTCTCTCAAGGAACAGAAGAAGAATTTACTGAACTTAAACAATATGCTTCGGTTCATTTAAACGGAAATATCTTCGATGATTTCATGTATCTGACAAAAGCTGATATTTTATTTATGGCAAAAAGTTCTTATAGTTATTGTGCTGCTTTACTTTCTGAAGGGCTCATTATCTACGAACCATTTTGGCATCCACCGCTTAAGGAATGGAAAATTATAGATTATAAATCAAATATATCCGCTGATTTAAAAAACGAAATTAAAAATTACAAAAAATAATCTAATTGTTCTTTATTGTTGCTAATGCATTTTTTATCTGTTTTAAAAATAGTAATATTACTAAGATTAAAAACAAAAATATCTTCACCGCCATCAATATCCAAATATTAGAAATAAAATAGGCTAACAGATGCCCTACTACCACTACGGCAAGCAACACAACTAAATAATCAATCAATACGGTCCATCTCGGAACAGACAAATCGGTGTAGAATTTACAGACTAAATACGTAGCAGAAAACAAAACGATATAAGAAGTTAAAGTAGTATATGCCGCTACTTGATAGCCATACTTCGGTATTAAAATTAAGTTCAAAATAAAATTTACAATCGCCGTTGTCAAAAAACTAATGTAGAATAATTTTACTTTTTTAGAATAGTATAAAAAGAAATTATAAATCTCAGCAATATCTGAAAATACATACCCCATAATCAAAATGGGTAAGAGGTGAAGCGCTTCATTAAATTCTGGTTTGAAAGACAAAATACGACCTGCATCAGCTCCAAAAAAAATAAAAACACTCGCCAACACAGTTATCAGTTTAAACATACTTCGTATTTGCTCTACTACTTCTTCATTTTTATTTTCTTTATGTAAATTAAATAAAGTAGGACGATTTGCCGTAACAAAAGACTGTGAAAAACCAGAATAAATAACTGCAAATTTATAGGCATAACTATACACTCCGGAAGCTGCATTTCCTTGAATATTATTTATCAAAACTAAATCGATGTAACTTATAATATAACTACTAAGCCCAATAGGAATAAAGGCTGTGGAGTATTTTATAATTTCCAATTTGTTTGGAAGTACTTCTTTAACTCCAATGTATTTTCTAAAATATAAAGTTAGCAATAACACCGATACTATTAGCATAGCGGTATATTCTCCGGCTATACGACCTAGGTAATTTTTACTAAAATACAAGATGAAAATAATTGATACTCCGACACGTAAAATCTGCATTATAAGTTGCCAAACACCTGTGCGAATACTTAACTGTTGTGCATTATTATACGTTACAAAAAAGTTCAATAAAATAGTAGAAAAAATACCAATAGGAATCCACACAAAAACATCGCTGGGTAGATTTACCGTTTTTAGTAAAAGATTTTTAAAAATTAATAACAAAACAAATCCGATAACAAAAGAGAAAAAAGACATCCTCAATAAAAACTGCATCAAATTTTTCTTATCTAACTTTTGCTCAAAATAATAGCGATAAAAACCGGCATATAAATTCAACGAAATTAAAACGGCTAAAAAACGTATAGTATTATTATAAACCTCATATATCCCAAAATCATCTGGAGCAAGCAATTTTGTAAAAATAGGAATCGAAATTACTGTAATTACTTGCGTCAAAGCCAACGACAGCAAATACACAGAACCATGCCTTAATGTATCATAAAATGAAAGCTGCTGGATATGTTTGATTATTTTCTTCAAAATGCGTACATCATTAAGGGTTATTGTATTATTTAATAATCCACTTTGTAGGGCATAAGTCGATTTCTTCTGTTTTTACATTATTATCCCAATGCTTTGGAACTATGACCATTTTATCGGGATTGGAATTCAACCACGCTGCCCACCAACTAAAAGTACTATTAGCAATAATGTTGTGTTTACAATTACTCATCATATAAAAATCACTCAAAATAGATTTCCCTTGCACCATTGTACTGTTAATATCCCATTCCATTTCGCGTTTCACCCATTCAGCATCATCCGTAAATAAAAAGAAATGAACTTCCTCGCCTAGTTCACGTTTTACAAATTCAATTGTTTTAGCATAATAATCTTTTGAACATAAACCATGTGCTTCCATAGATGATAAATTTCGAATATAATCACATCGGCGGATATGTACTGCCACGGAGAGTTTATTTTTTATATCATCTAACCATTCATTCGTTTTCGGAATATATTCTTCTTTTAAGGTTAGCTCCTCTTTCAAAATATCTGTAATGGGCTTAAAATATTTATGGGATTGAAAGTATCCACTCAAATAATAATTACCTTTCAATTCTAACACTTGCTCATTATACCCAAACCCTTCATATTTATATTTTTTATATTTATGAAAAGGAACGATTTTTGAAATTAATTTCTCTGTTCCCGAATATTTTCCGGCATGAAAATCTTTAAGCAATTGCTCCTCTGCAATTTCAGCTTTAATATTGAATGCACCCAATTCGTATTTCCACGCTGGGCGATCAGCTTTAAAATCAAAATAGGAAGTATCTAAAAATAATTCTGAATTATTCAGATGTGCTAAATGTCTGGCGGTGGCATATTGGAATAATTGATTCCCTAATCCACCCTTTAATCTTACAATTATCATTTTTTTATTGAATACGAATTTTGTATTTTGTCGTAAAATTACAAAATGTTATTCATAGGATTAGGAAAAGGTGATATTACTGCATTTTTTAAAGGTGTAGGACTTTTAGGATACGGGCTACCCCAACACTATATGGCGGATATTGCTTCACCGCTTTATTCAAGAGCATATATTTTTGAACAATTGGACAAAAGTCAAAAAGTATGTTTTGTAAACTGCGAATTAGGCTTCATTACGCCATCGCTCAAGCAAGGTGTTCTAGCCTATTTAAACAAGCACCACGCTGATTTACAATACAATACCAGCAATTTATTGCTATCTGCGCAGCATACACATTGTGGCCCAAGTGGATATTCTTATCATGTGTTATTCAATATGTCCACGCCCGGATTTCACCAAGGTATCTATGATAAAATTGTAAATGGAATTATTGAATCTATTTTAGAAGCGGAAAAAAATAAACAAAAAGGAAATATACAAATTGGGAAAAGCACGTTTGCACCCGATATTCCAGTTAGTTTTAATAGAACTATAGATGCCTACAATACCAATCCAGAGGTTACGACCAAACTTTCTTATGAAACCCGTCATTTGGGAGTTGACAGAGAAATGACCTTATTGCATTTTATAGCAGAAAATGGGCAACCTTTGGGTAGCATAAATTGGTTTGCGGTGCACACCTCCAATTTGCCAAATAATTTTTATAAAATCTGCGCTGACAATAAAGGATTTGCGGCTACCTATTTAGAAGAAAATTTCAAAAAAGAAAACTCAAATTACATTGCAGCTTTTGCACAAGGTGCTTGTGGCGACGTATCGGCTCGCGTGAAGTACAATAAAAAACTACCTGCACAGCGCGGAAAGTGGGAAGGCTATTTTCCCGATGATTTAAAAAGTTCTAAATTCAATGGCAACCTACAATTTGAAAAAGCCAAAGAAATAATTACTCAAAAAAATACAACCATTACTGATGAAACAATAGACAGTATTTCTGTTTATGTTGACTTTAGCAATATTGATATCTCAGTCAAATTCACCAATGGCACAGCGGGCTGCGTTACAAGTCCATCGTGTATGGGTGTAGCTTTTTTAGAAGGCTCAATTATGGACGGCCCGGGATTACCTTTATTCTTAGGTAAATTTGCAAGAAAATTAGCTCAACATTCCAGAAACAGCGAATTAAAACTTGCTAGAAAAAAAGGAGGAGAATACGAGCAATTCATCCAGCGGAAAAACAAAGCACAAGCTGTAAAAGATATTGGCGTAGCCAGCGGCGAAAGAATGTTTTTAGGGAATTTAGCTCCCGAAAAAATCCCACTTCCAGGGTTTGTAGATGAGACGATACTAAACATAAAAAAATTAGCCAAACAAGGTGCTTTTGAGTCTTCTAACCCATGGACACCGCAAGTGCTAACCCTACAAATTTTAAAAATTGGAAACATCGGTATTTGCGCCTTTCCATTTGAGATTACTACGGTAGCTAGTTGGCGTTTGAAAAAAACACTAGAAGATACCCTACAACCAAAAGGAATCGAGTTTGTTATATTGGCGCCTTATTCTAATGAATACAATGGATACATCACCACAACTGAAGAATATCAATTACAAATGTATGAGGCGGGGCATAATGTTTTTGGGCAATGGAGTTTAAATGCACTTCAACAGAAATTTACAGAACTTTCTGAGGAATTTATAAAAGCTAAAAAAGATAGAAATATTGAAAATGGTGTGCACCCAGAAATTTTTACTGAAAATGAATTAAAAAAGCAAACCTATATACCAAGTAATAGAGCAAAAAAGCAAAATAAAACAACATAAATTATGCGTAAAGTATATAAAAATGCCGAAGAAGCACTGCATGATGTAACGGACAAAATGACTATTATTTTAGGTGGATTTGGTTTGTGTGGTATTCCTGAAAATAGTATTGCCGCATTGGTTAAAAAAAATGTAAGAGAATTAACTTGTATTTCCAATAATGCTGGCGTAGATGATTTTGGTTTAGGATTACTTTTAAAAAATCATCAGATAAAAAAGATGATTGCTTCTTATGTTGGCGAAAATGCAGAATTTGAACGACAGCTTTTACATGGCGAATTAGAAGTTGAATTAATACCGCAAGGAACTTTAGCAGAACGCTGTAGAGCTACAGCAGCCGGCATTCCGGCATTTTTCACGCCGGCAGGTTACGGCACAGAAGTAGCAGAAGGAAAAGAAATGCGCGAATTTGACGGTAAAATGCATATTTTAGAACACCGATTTCATGCTGATTTTGCTATTGTAAAAGCATGGAAAGGCGATACCAACGGAAATCTAATTTATAGAGCGGCAACACGAAATTTTAATTTGCCGATGGCGGGTGCCGGAAAAATAACGATTGCCGAAGTGGAACACTTGGTGCCGGCTGGCGAATTAGATCCAGACCAAATACATACACCAGGAATTTTTGTAAAAAGAATTTTCCAAGGTGCGCATTTTGAAAAAAGAATAGAAAAAATTACGGTGCGGGATAGATGAATGAATATTGTTTAGTAGTAAGTATCAAGTATTAAGAAACGAATGAAAGCACCTCAACTTTTGCCTTTGCCTAACTATACTACTAATAATGCGCAATGATAAATCTCAACTATTAACTTATAACTTATAAACTATGTTAGATAAAAACGGAATTGCGAAAAGAATTGCACAGGAATTACAAGATGGCTTTTATGTAAATCTCGGAATTGGTATTCCTACTTTAGTGGCAAACTATGTTCCGGAAGGAATGAATGTCACTTTTCAGTCTGAAAATGGAATGTTGGGTATGGGACCATTTCCGTTTAAAGGCGAAGAAGATGCCGACGTAATCAATGCAGGCAAACAAACCGTGACCATGCTGCCGGGTGGCGTCTATTTCGATTCGGCTACCAGCTTTGCCATGATTCGTGGTGGGCATGTGGATTTGACAGTTTTGGGTGCAATGGAAGTATCAGAAAACGGAGATATTGCCAATTGGAAAATTCCTGGAAAAATGGTAAAAGGAATGGGCGGCGCCATGGATTTAGTGGCTTCCGCCAAAAATATAATTGTAGCGATGCAGCATGTCAACAAAGCTGGCGAAAGCAAATTATTACCACAATGCACACTTCCACTTACGGGTATAAGTTGTGTAAAAAAAATAGTAACGGAATTAGCGTACTTAGAAGTAACAGAGAACGGCTTTAAATTATTGGAACGCGCTCCTGGCGTTTCCGTAGAAGAAATACAAAATGCAACCTTAGGGAAATTGATTATCGAAGGCAATATACCCGAAATGCAAATCGACTAATTACAACAACGGAACATCAATAAATAATTTTACATTTCCATCCTCTCCTTTGGAGTGTTCTTTCATGGCATTTAATTTATGTTCATCATTACAAATAATCAAAAAGAGATATTCATCATTCAAAACGCTCTTTTTTATATTAAAATAAGGATCACCCTGATATGAATTAAGGTTGGTAACTTTGCATTTATGTTGCTTGTTGTAATGCGAAGCTATTCCTTTTAATAAAATTTCTACGTTTTTAGGAGTCCCTACTATCATTACCGGATACAAAATATTATCTGTCAGCTTCATTTTTGCCACTGCTTTAAATAATCCTTGCGGATTTTCTAATTGAAAAGCAAAATAGTCGCCCCAATTTATTGCAAAACAAACTGCGTCCATATTGCCATTTTCATCCGGCACCATGTATATTCTCGATGATTTTGAATACGCCAGTATCTTATCAATTACATTTAAAAATTCATCTTCAGAATTAATATGGAAAAATGTGTATTTATCTTTCTGTTGTTTTAATTTTTGATAATATTGTTTTAGTTTTTCTCTATCCTCAGAAATATCAATACATTTTTCAAATGACTTTTTATTTCCAAAAAATTTATTGATTTTGGTATTATTGGTAAATGCCCATTTTTCATAATGCTTTTCATACAGCTTTGTATTCAACTCTAATGCTTCATTTATGGCTTGATTTTCTTTTCCCATTGCACCATAAGTAAATGCAGTATTCTTATCTACGCCTACAATACTATGCATAATGCTAAACATGAGCGTAAATATTTTTTTACGTCTGTAGATTTTCTTATTGTCTTCCACTCGTTCACTTACCCGAAGCATGTTGTAATAATATCCGTCATATCGAGTATTATCATGATATATGTCCATTCTATTTACATGAATATATCCAACTACATTATATTCTCGTTTCCCGTTGGCATTTATTCCTTGCGGATGTAAAACTAACACGACCAACGCATTGTTATTGATAGACAAAACAGAGTTGGGGAAATTGTGAAAATATGCTTGAAAGGCAAACTTACCTTGTCCGCTGTTATTAATATGTTTTTCAGGTACCGAAATAATATCTCTACATTGATGAAAGAAATACTGTGTATCTGGAACATACCCCAAGCCATCTAAAATATCTCCCATTCTTGGTAAAAAATTGATATCGGTAACTACAATTTCTAAAGGTTCTTCAAAAATATCGTATGAATCTATATCCATCAGTTGGTAAGAAAAAGTATCATCGTTATTTTTCTCTACTCTTTTATAATTTCTCTTTTGCATAAGTAAATTTCCATACAAAAATATGTTTGAATTTTGATGTTAGATATTGACTTTTAAAAAATTATCATTGCTTTAACGCAGTTTTACCTCATTTTGATAAAAATACCGATTTATTAGTAGTTAGTAGTCAGTAGCATTTTCAGCCTATTTTAATGATGTAATAAAAAGTACAAACACTTGGTACTTTTAGGCTATGATTTTATATTGTTTTCCGGGTAAAGATGCCACCACTCCTTTCATTTCTAATTGCAATAAAACACTGGATAAAATGCTCATTGGAAATTGTGCTTGTTGGGTAAGCAAATCTATGTGTATTTTTTCTTGTTGTTTCAAGATGGTATAAATTTTCTCTTCTTGTTCATTCAAATCTAAAAACAACTGTGGCTGAATTGGCGAAGCTATTGTGTCTGTTTTATCTGAATCCCAGTTCATGCAATCTATAATATCTTTTGCAGAGGTAATCAATTGGGCTTTATGATTTTTAATTAAATTCAAACAACCTGCCGAATACTCATCAGAAATTCTACCCGGAAAAGCAAATACGTCTTTATTGTAATTATTGGCAAATTCTGCCGTTATCAATGCACCACCTGATGCCGCTGATTCCACTACAATTGTGGCATCTGTCATACCTGCAACTATACGATTTCTATCCGGAAAATTTTGTCTATCAAGGGTAGTACCACTTCTATAATCTGAAACTAAAGCTCCGTTTTCTTGCAATTTTTCTGCAATGTTTTTATGTTGCGCAGGGTATAATCTATCTAAGCCATGTGCTAAAACCGCAATATTTTGCATGCCTACCTTATTGGCGGCTTTGTGCGCACAAATATCAATCCCAAAAGCCAAACCGCTCACTAAATTTACCCCATATTTAGAAAGCTCTATTATCAGATTTTCGGTAATTTCTTTTCCTTGTTCTGTTGCATGTCGGGTGCCAATTACATTTACAAATCTTTCTTTATTAAAATCAAAATTCCCTTTACAGTATAAAACCAATGGCGCATCAGCACAATTAAGCAAGCGTTTAGGATAGCGTTTATCAAAATAAAATAACGCCTGTATATTATTCTTTTCAATAAACTTCAATTCTTGTTCAGCTTTTATAAAAGCTTCTTTTGTATTTTCAAACTTAGCAGCTATTTTTTGCCCAACACCGCTTATTTTCTGCAAGCGTGCCGATGACATTTTAAATAATTGCTCTACTCCTCCTGCATAGCTGATTAATTGCTTTGCATTAATATCTCCTATTCCCTTTATTAAGCTTAAAGCAATTCCAAAATACAACTCATTATTCATCGTACATTGAGATACAAAAAGAGTAGATTTTCCATAAAAAAAAAGAAAAAAATTAAAAATCTGTGTAGCGGTTAAACATATTGGTACGGAAACTGATTCCCATAAATAAATTATCTTGTCTGATATTTGTATTTTTTACGTATCTATAGTTTACAAATGCTTCAATAGCTAAATTAATTTTAGGATTAATTAGATAACCGCCACGGGCTTCTACATTTATCAATCTTGTTTTTACTCCTTGCAAAAAGGTATTATTATAAGCTGTTCCTAAGTTTGGCGCAATTAAATAATCCGACAAAAAGATATTGCTTCCATTGTGTTCAAAATTTGCGTCTCTACCTTGTACTGCAAATTGCAATTTGGCAGAAGCTGTCCAATGTTTATACCAATAATTAATAAATGTAACCGACTCTAAAAAGTTGGCACCTAATGGGTGAGCTAAGGCTTGATTATAATTGGTATAACTTTGTTCTGGTGCTTTATGTGCATATACGAATGGGCGCACGAGATTCAATTCCGTCTGAAAATCTAAGTGTTTTACTTTAAATAAATCATATCCTTTATAGCCAAATTGAGCGGCTACTTTAGTTCTATAAAAACCTTTTCCTTTTCTGGCAGCCGCTACATCCATATCATCCAACATGATTTGAGTATAGAAAATTTGTTTGGGCGAGGCTTTAAATTTCATGCCAATCCCTAACACTACGTTATCTGGCGAGCCTAAAGCAAACTCAACTGGACGGATAAATGCCACAGGAATAAGATAGCTGACTTCCATTCCACGAACTCGGTTGGAGTCGTTATGATACCAAGTTACACCTTCAAAGAAATTGAATTGCATCCACTTTGTTACATCTACCGACACTAAATGGTATGCGCCATATTTTGTTTTAAAATGCGATGGATTATTGTCAATATTAAAACCATTTACTTGTCCGTATCTCATTACATTTAACAAATAAACATACTTTATACGCCAAAAATTGGTGGTTAATTTTAAATATGGGTTGTTAGAGGAATTATCACTTAGAAATAAGGAACGATAGCCTTCCCCCCAAAACTGCTTATCATTACCGATTTGGGCATTAAAATATTTATTTGGCGAATACGATAAATAGCCCGAAAACATTTGAGAATTTATTCTATTGCCTTTAAAATTTGCTCTGCGATAACCTGTAAGCACGCCGTATTCAGCGGCATAGTCTGCTACTTGTCTTAAATAATTTTCTGTTACACCTTGATAAGTAAACGACAAGGAAACTTTGCGCCCTAAGTTAGCTTCAAATTTCACGCCATAACCTGCGGTATATCTTAATTTTTTTGAGTTAATATCATAACCTACTTGCATATCTAATACAGGATTAACGGCAAAATAGAATTTTTGGCGTTTGGTAGAGGCAGAAATAAAATCGCCGTTTAGCAACCCAAAGCGAAATCCATGTTTGGAAGAATCCGTTATGAAACCTAACTCTTGCAGCGCCGAATCACCAATGGCAGCTTTTACTTCAGCCAT
The DNA here is from genome assembly GCA_964642875.1 of uncultured Chitinophagales bacterium. Lineage (GTDB taxonomy): Bacteria > Bacteroidota > Bacteroidia > Chitinophagales > JADIYW01 > JADJSS01. The sequence continues at coordinate 10,100 of CAZXRF010000035.1, forward strand.
ATTATAAGGCTTTGAAGCCGTAATGAAATGGGAGGATGTATTGATATAACGCTCTAGCCGATTTTGCATCTCATAATTCAAAGGAAAATTGAGTTGTTGTGCAAAAGCGACAGAAGCTATTAGAGTACAGATAAGGAAGAGTATTTTTCTCATGATAAACCGTTCGCTAAAATAAACGTTTATACTTTAATAAAGTAGATATCTTGCAAAAAGTTACGCCCAAAAGTTAATTTCGGGGATTATTTATGTGTAATTTATTTTTTTATGATTTCTTTAAAGAAGAATATCTGGTTTATTAATTTATATCCTCCGTACTTAGGTTCGGGAATTTCAATAAAATCTGTGAATGACGAATTTACAAAAATAAGTGTGCAGTTAAAAATGCGATGGTACAATAAAAATGCAGTAGGTACGCATTTTGGCGGCTCTCTTTACAGCATGTGCGACCCATTTTATATGTTTATTCTAATGGAGCATTTAGGAAAGGATTATATTGTTTGGGATAAAGCTGCTACTATCCATTTTCGCAAACCTGGATTAAAGACTGTAAGTGCTACTTTTGAAATATCGAATGAAGAAATTGCTTCAATAAAAGAGCAAGTAGATAAAAATGGTAAAGGTGATTTTACTTTTACCACAACTATTAATGGTGAAGATGGTGCGCTTGTTGCAGAAGTAGAAAAGGTGGTGTATGTTCGAAATAAATTACATCAAAAAACGGAAAGAACGTCATAAACACAACGTCCTTTCCAACACCACAAAAAATAATTTATTGTAATACTTCGCTTCAAGAAAAAAAATTTCTCCCCGCTTTATATCGTAAGACAAAATTCAAATATCGTGCCAACTAATTCGCTTTTTTAGCTAATTCTACTATTTTATGATAAGGGCAACTTGGCGATGAAATTAGTTTATCAGGACCTAATGTTTCGATAGTGTAGCCATCAGGATAGGCTTTATGTGGGTAGTCTTTTGTGCGGATATAGGGTCTTTTTTGAGGTAAGAGATTGTAGATTTTACTTCTTGTACGCAATACTTTTTCGACTATATTCCGCAATGATTTTCCGGGGTCTTTGTACTTAAATGCTTTTAATAAATTGGGTTGCATTACAGCATGTAAAAATGGCCGTGCTGGCGCATACAAATACTTTGGCAAGTACCAACTCAACATCAAGTTCTCAGTGATATTGGATATTTTTACATTTGCTTCCGAATAAACAAAATTTTTCGCTTCAAAAGCATCAAAAAAAATCCTAAATGCAAAAATAGAATCGGGGATGTTTTTAATATGCATTTGCTCCCCTATTTCTTTCCATACATAAAAACCAGCAAGCTCTTCATTGCTCGTTAATTTTCTATAACCGTATTTATTTATCCAATCAGAAGTGCCGAATAAAATTGTTCCTAAAACATACAAATAATCATCGTTACTGATTTTAAAATTAGAATGAATCCAATTCAATTGTTGTAATGCTCGCCAGCCTTTTCCCTTTTTATCATCTAATCCATTTTCAATTATTTCACTTAATAAAATATCGGTATCGTCGTATCTTTTTTGTGCGTTATTTGTAAACTCACCCGAACGAAATAAAGTATTGGAAATAGAAGGAACTGCATACGTTTTATACAACGACAACTCTAAAGCGCGATTAAAATCCCAAGGAAATTCGTAAAACAAAGACAAACGAACTATTTCCCAAGCATCTTTTTTGGCATCTAAAGATTCTATTTTTCGAAGTGCTGCTGTTTTAAACACTAGTGTTTTTCTTAAATTTATAAAATAAAAATTAAAAACGCCAACCTTTCGGTCAGCGTTCTTTATTATACAGTAATTACTTTTACTTATTAGGTGGTGGAGTTAAGCGTAAATACGGTTTAATTGTTTTAAAACCTTTGGGAAATTTTGTTGTAGCATCAGCATCAGAAATATGTGGAGCTATGACAACTTCATCACCTTCCACCCAATTTACTGGAGTTGCAACGCTATAGTTTGCGGTTAATTGCAAAGAATCTATAACGCGTAAAATTTCATTGAAATTTCTACCTGTAGATGCCGGGTAGGTAATAGTAAGTTTTATTTTTTTATCGGGACCGATAACAAATACGCTGCGCACTGTAAATTTTTCTGAAGCATTCGGGTGCATCATATCGTATAAGTTTGCAACTTTTTTATCTGGGTCAGCAATGATAGGAAAATTCATCGTCACGTGTTGTGTTTCTTCTATATCTTTTACCCAACCATTGTGTGATGCTAAGTCGTCCACGCTTAATGCCAAAACTTTTACATTTCGTTTGGCAAATTCATCTTTTAGTTTTGCGGTGTAGCCTAATTCGGTGGTGCATACTGGCGTATAATCCGCTGGGTGCGAAAATAATACGCACCAGCTATCACCCAGCCATTCATGAAAATTAATGGGTCCTGCTGTGGTTTCTGCTGTGAAGTTTGGAGCTTCATCGCCTAATCGTAATGACATATTTGTTGATTTTAGAATTATGAAAATAAATTACACCTTGCAAACTTACAGAATTGGGGAATAAACTTCCAATAAAAAGAGAATAAAAAAATGTGTACTTTTAGGAAAAATAACAATTATGCGCACTATTCAAATGACTCAAATTTTTAATGCACCACAGCGTGAAATATTTGATTTCCTAAGCAATCATCATAATATGGGTAATGTATTAAATGCAAATATTGAAAGAATACGAGATGCTGACGGATTAGATCCTAATGGATTAGGCTCGGTGCGTAGTATAAAAATGGGCATAGAGATACTCCAAGAAACTGTGACAGTTTTTGAAGCTCCTAATTTAATTGAATATACCATAACGAGTAATGCGCCAGTTAATTATCATTTAGGAAAAATGGAATTTTCAACACCAGAAAAAGGAAAAACCTTATTAACTTACACTATAGATATGGAAACAAAATTTCCATTTGCTGATAGTGCCTTACTATTTGTATTAAAAACAATTATTTCGAACGGATTAAAAAAATTAGCTTCAAAATATAAGTAATGTTTCCGAAGAAAACTCCTCAGAAAAAGGAACTGCAAAAATTACATTTTTTACAAGATTTTGATGCCCCTATCAAAAATGTATTTTCATTTTTTAGCGACCACAATCGTTTGGGTGAAATATATCCTGCATTTATAAGAAGAATTACCAATGCGCCAAATCCAGCAAACTGCAATGATGTAGGCTCTACACGGGTTATCATCCGAATACCTTTGGTAATGCAGGAAACCATTACTCAATACATAGAAAACAAATATTTAGAATATAAGATAACGTTTGGCAGCCCACTGAAAAACCATATCGGAAAAATGCAATTTACAGAACTATCTCCTACTAAAACAAGATTGGAATACATCATTGAATTTGAACCATGGATACCATATACCGGTTTTATATTACATCAAATAAATTCAAAAATAGTGCATGATGCATTAGGAACACTTGCTTTAAAATTTAAGCAAAATCCCAATTATTAATCTACATCCTCATTTAGTTCCAAATTATTTTTATTTTACATTTTTTAACTATCAAGTTTTAAACCTGTTCGGATTCTGATAGTCTATGATAGAAATAAAAATAAGAACATGAAAAAGCAATTAATTTCACTACCAGCACTCCTAATTTCAGGAACATTGATTTTAGGATTTTCCTCTTGCAAAAAAGATGTAACAGATGATGTAAACCCTACTTCAGAAGTATCCTCTGCGCAGAGTTTGAATACCATGGAAACGGAAGACAACAATGTACAAATCATGGCGGATCAAGCGGAATCAGGAGGTGATGTAAACTTACGGATGCAGCCCGTCGATAACTCTTCGGTAGATTTAATTACATCGTGTGCAGTAATTACACGCGATACAGCATCATCCCCAAAGGTTACTACTATTGATTTTGGAACAGGATGCACAAACGCACATGGCGACACCCGTAAAGGAAAAATTATTATTTCACACACCGGCCCTTACAGAGATTCAGGAACAGTTATTCATATAACTACTGATAATTACTACCTTAACGGCAACAAAATTAACATCAATAAAACTATAACCAATAATGGCTTGAATGAAAGAGGAAACTTAACCATTACTATTCATTCAGTTCGAACCATTTTATATCCCGATGGCACTACCAGCACTAGCACTTTTGACAAAGTAAGAGAATGGTTGCAAGGTGCAAATACGCCACGTGATTTCAGTGACGATGTATATAGAGTTACTGGAAGTGGTACGCATATATCTCGCTCAGGTGTAGTATATGATGCTACAACAATAACACCGCTTATTAGAAGAGTAGTTTGTCATCAATTTGTAAGTGGCGATGTAAAAATTGTACGTCATGCTTTAAAAACAAGATATTGTGTAATTGACTATGGCACTGGCGAATGCGACGATACAGCAACTGTAACACTTGACAATGGCAAGGCTTATACCATTGATTTGAAATTGCATTAATTGCAAAATTAATATCGGTATAAATAAATAGTGAATGGCTAAACTTTAAGGTTTAGCCATTTCTTTAATGTAAAGAATGAATTAAATAGAATCTTAGGATTTATAGATAAACTATAGGGATGTCTTTCGGTAATGGAATACGGCGTAAATGTGGAATTCGTTTTTTAGCAACGTAAGCAGGTACTGCAAATACAATACCTGTCTCACGTTGTCTAAACTTAATTTTAATATAGTGCAAAAGCACTAACGATAATAACAAAAGCATTGGGTAAGGTTTTTATGTTAAACTAAAGTTATGTATAAAAAATGACAAGCGCAAGTAAAAATTTACTTTTTAACAAAATAATTTTTATCTCTTGAAAAAAATATCTTGACAGTTAAACTTTTTTAGTTTAAATTTGGTTTATAATGTAAACTACTTTATTTTTGTACATAATTTATAACACAATGGAAGAAAAAAACATCACAGAGCAAGAAAGCTTAGCCATCATACATAGTATGATAGTACAAAGCAAACAAAACATAGTAGATAGAAGCAAATACTTTTTAATGTGGGGTATTGCCGTATTTATTTGCGCAATTGCACAATATGCTTTACTCAAAGATTTACAAACAGGAACACAAAAGGTATGGTTGCTAATGCCAGTATTAGCAATAGTACAAGTAGTGCTATCTTATCAAGATAGGAAAATAGAAAGAGTAGTCACCTTTACCCGAAATGCAATAAGTTCGGTATGGATTTCCTTAGGTATCGGTTTTTTTATTCTTGCATTTTTATCAGCAAGAATTTCATTCGATATGTTTCCATTCTTAATCTTGTTTTATGCAATCGGCACATTCATAACGGGAAGGATACTAGCATTTCAACCATTAATAATTGGAGCTGTGATTAGTTTTATTTTAAGTATCGGTATAACGTATATTGATGGTCCAGAGAAATTATTAGTATTGGCGCTTTCTGTTTTGGTATCCTATATTATTCCGGGCATTTTATTAAAACGAGAATTTAAAAAGGAACAAAAAGCATAATCATTCAATGCTATCTTATGAAGAATTTTAAAGAATTAGATCCACTATTGCATTCCCAGCTTCGCTTAGCAATTATATCTATTTTAGCTGGTGTAAAAGAGGCAGATTTTAGTTATTTATTAGATGTAACCCAAGCCACTAACGGAAATTTAAGCGTACAAATCGGGAAATTGAAGGATGCAGAATATATTGACGTAAAAAAATCCTTTGAAAATAATTATCCGAAAACTACTTGTAAAATAACGCGTAAAGGACAAAAAGCATTTGAAAAATACGTAACAGATATACAACATTATTTATCACCAAAAAAATAAGAACAATGGAAAACAAAGATGAAAGACTATGGCAAATTGCCACCCAACGTGCACAATTTAAAGGCAAGGTATTTACCTATTTAGCCGTTAATGCATTTTTATGGATTTTGTGGTGGTTCACCCACGGCAACAGCGACATTAAAATCGATAGCAACATAATTCCATGGCCAGCATGGGTAAGTTTGGGTTGGGGATTTGGATTAGTATTAAAATACGTAAAAATATACCATCTAAAAACGGAAGACGAAATACAAAAAGAGTACGACAAACTAAAAAATAATTAATCTTAAGCGGGCTTAGGAGCTATTACTTCTAAGCCAGCTTTTATATAATTTCTGATATCCTCATTTTGGTAATGTGGGTCTTTTGCATCTTTTTTAATTTTCTTACCCAAGCGTACAATTATTGTATTTTCGGTAGGAATTACAAAAATAAATTGTCCTAATATGCCTCTAAAATAAGGGATTTTGTGATTTTCGTAATTTATTACCCAAGTTTGATATCCATACCAATCGCAGGTATTTCCATGTTCATCTTTCAAGTAAGTAGCCGGTGTAGTCATTTGAGCAATATATGCCGAGTCGATTACTTGAATACTATCCCAACGTCCGTGTTGTAATACCATTTGTCCTAATCTTGCAAAATCTCTTGCAGTTGCATTAAGACAGCAAAATGATTTTTCCATTCCGTTTTTGTCTGTGCTCCATAGTGCGTCGCTTTCTGCGCCGAGTGGTTTCCATAAATATTCATCGGCACATGCAGCTAGTGTTTTTCCGGAAACGTTTTTAATAATATACCCTAAAATTTGTGTACAGCAACTTTGGTATTCCCATAATTTTCCTTGCTGGTTATCTGAACGAATCTTTAGTTTTTTCATAAGCGCATCTAAGTCATTTCCATAATATGATTCTGCGGTAAGCGAAAAAATATTCCAATAAGATTCAGACCAATCGATATCGGCACTCATGGTAATGACGTCTTTGATAGTTAATTTTCCGGAGGGGATTTGTGTAAGCTGTGGGACATATTTTTTTACATCATCGTCTAAAGAGTGGATTTTTCCTAAAGCAATCAATTTTCCGATGAGCAATGCGTTTACCGTTTTTGCCATTGAAAAAGATCCGCTAATTGTATTTTTGTCATAGTTTTCAGCATAACGCTCATATACAATTTTTCCATCTTTGATTACTAAGAATGCACAAGTTTCCCTTTCGTCGAAAAAATGAAGTAACTCCGCTGATGGTGTGGATTTGTTATATGTTTCACTCACTAACCACGGTTTTGGCACTGGTGATTCTTCTACTATATGATTTGGGAAAATTTTATAATCATCTACATCGGCAAAGGTATGTTTTAAGCCCATTTGTACATGATATGGAAGTACAAAATATATACCTATCAACATTATGATAAGTATAAAAAATTTAAGTAATTTCTTCATTTACTAAAAATAAAAAAAGCAGACGAGAAATTCTCTAACTGCTTTTATAATCGCCAAAACGAGCCGTCCTAAAAAATAATACGACACGTCCTAATTCCAAAAATCACAAAATAAAACGAAATATCCTAATTTTAAACAAAGTTGAAGCCACCGATACAGGTGGCTTCCTTACTTTATGTCATATCGGATAGTTGGCGGTCAGGACTTCGACCTTTGACTTCAAAACGCCTGATTTTGCATTCACAGACACGTTTTGCTTAAATGCGACTGTATGCCATTTATTCTCTTTCGTGTACTTTGCCAGCACGTCTGATGGATAAGAACTGAGTAAGAACTTACCTTTAATTGTACTTAATAGTTGTAATAGCCTTTCAAAGTCTTCTATACTATAACCGTCATAATGACCGCAATCGCTGTTGAAATACGGTGGGTCAAGATAGAACACCGCATCTTCAATATCTCGGCTTTTAATAACCTTTAAAGCATCAGTACACTCTAACTGAACATTCTGTAAGCGTATGGCATACTCTTCAGTAAATGACTGTTTCTTATTGTTAATCTTGATAGCAACCGTATTCTTTAGTTTATCATAACCAAATGTGCCGTCCAGCATGGAACAGAAACTCTGAGAGGATAGCACCCAAACAGCCCACGCACGTTTGATTTCACTAAACATATCAGGATTGGTATAAATAACGGTTGCCTTGCGGTGTAAATCTCTACTGTGTAGTGTTATCCTGATTTCTTTTTCAAGGCTTACGAAATCATCTTGCACCACCTTGTAAAAGTTAATTAACTCTTTGTTAGTGTCATTAATCACTTCTACTTTAGACGGCTCTTTGCCAAAGAAGATGGCAGCACCACCGATAAACGGCTCGCAATATAAATTGTGTGCTGGCATTCGGCTTATGATTTCCGTGCATAGTTTTTGTTTGCCGCCGTAATAACTTATAGGCGTTTTTAGTTTTGGCTTCACTTTTGGAAGCGGATTTGTGGCAGTCTTCTTCATTAATTTGTTTATAAGTGTGAGATAAATGTCGTTTCAAAATAGACAGTAGCATTGGCAGCTACTGTAGATGACAACTGAATCACTAATGCATTACTTCCAATAAAAATACCCATTTGTTTGAAAGTAGGATTTTGAGCAAGATTGGTTGTTGCATTAACGCTTGTAAGAGAAACACAAGACAACCATTTAATATCAGTAGGAAAACCGCTTAACAATGTTACGCCGTAATTACTCAGTAATGTTAAACCTGTTGTACTTGCCGTGCTGCCTTGTGTATAATAGCCTGCTACGGTTACTACATTACCACATCTTGTAATGGTAACAGAGCCTGTACTTCCACTTCCAACACCTGTTAATCCATATTGGGTTTGTCCTTTAAATTTCAAAGCATCTACCTCTGAACGCAAGGTGTCGGTTTTCTGCTTAATGGTTGTAAGATTGTATATATAACCGATACTTGCCAAAGTAATTGAACTGGAACTGTCTATTCTTGCGGTAGCATCTAAATAAATGTCTCTTTGTGTATTGTCATTTACAAATTTAGGCTTTGGAAATCCGACGGCTGTTGTTTCCTCAAATAATACTTTAATTGTTGCTGGAGTTCCAGTATAAGTGCCGCCTGTGAAAGTATATAGCTTTCTGTCTTTCAATATAATACCGTTGGTAATAGTGGTATTACCTGATGCCTGTGTTATTTCACCGCCTTTGATAAATACAGTTGTGTCACCAACTATGGAGCATATAGCTTCGATTAGGTCGTCAGTAACACCGTCTAAAAATCTCATTAGTTCAATAGAGCCTTGAAAGCCGTCCCATTGAAAGTTTGCAAATTGTTTCATATAATTTTAATTTCAAAAGTTCTACCAAATACTTTATACTTATTTACAAGCGCACGCATTCGTGCGCTATCAAAAAAAATGGCTTGTGGTACATTCACATAAAAGTTTACAGACACTCTATTATTTAAAGCATCAGTTGACCAAAAAACAGGGTTTCTTGTGTCACCTTCTGCATAGAAAATAACAGGTTCATTTTTCCACTCTTCGTAAAAAGTTGGCGCATCGTAATACTCACCATCGCTGATATATATTCGCCTGTCTATTGGGTCAAAAGTGTCATTTAATACACGTTCTAATTTTATAACCTGACCATTTATTTTAGCATCATATAATTGGTCATTCATAAATTGAACAAAGCGATTATAGCTATCTTTAATAGGTTCATACAATGCCAAAACATATTGCACTGTTTTTATTTTACGCAAATCAGTTGGTAAATGCCAAACTGTAAACCTTGACCAATTGATATTAAAGAGAGGCATTGTAAATAAAATTTGATTCTGATAATTCCAATTTCATATAACCACTCAATGGTTGATACACACGAGTTATCTGTGTATAGTTAGTGGCTAATGCTGCTTTAAAGCCAACATATTTTATTTTTAACGACTTATATCCAGTTGCTAACTGTAAATAGTCAGTCATTTTATTTAAGTCAAATTCGCCGTTAAAATCAAGGTTTTTTAAATAGTCGTTAATCGCTTTTTCAACAACGTTTATACCTGTATCAATGGTTGTGCCGTCATTTTTAATAAGTAAAGCATCATAGTAATATTCCAATTCTACTTTTAATAAATCAGCATCTTCATTAACAATTTGTATTCGTGTACCAGCATCTCGCATTTTTTCCATGTAAGCAGTAAATGCATTAACTTGGTTTATATCAGACAGCTTAACAAGTTGTGTACCATCTAAAGTGGCAATTTTAAAATAGATTGTTCTATCACCTTCTATACAAGCTACTTGTTTAATTATTTGTTTAGATGAATCTATAATATCGTATTCATCATCTTCGTTCAACTCATCGCCGTATTGGAATGCCAGTGCTAATGATTTATACCAATCTAATCCATGAGGTCGGTTTCGTTTGACTAATGCTTCAATCAGCGCATAAAACGCATCCATCAACTGCTCAAATACTAACCACGCACTTGCTACGCAGAAAACAAACAAACGCCATATAGATACCTTAGATGTACTGGTAAGATTAGACAATGATGCCTTTTCGTTATCTGTCAACACTTCAAGTGCAGATAAATTTGGACTTGAAGTTATTTTAGATAAAATGATTTCTTGTATTTCGTTTAATGACTTAGCCATTTTATTAGTATTTATTAATGACTTACTGCCATTAGTGCTGAAAAGTGTTGAAATAATTGAACTTCAAATTTTGTGGTAGCATTCGTAGTTCCTTTAATTGGAGTGAACGCACCATTTGAAAATAATGTAAAGAAGTTTTCAATCTCTCCATTATATAGTACACCAGTTACAAAAGAAAGTGGCATTACATATCCATCATTCCAAACAATCCATAATGAATCTATAATATTATTTGGATTTCCGTTACCATAACTTGGGGCATTAATGCCTTCGTATGGTATATTGTTATCTTCTAAAAATGCAATGGCATCAGGATGTATCTCTACTTCATTGATGTTAGTTAATGGCGATACAATCACTTCTCCAGTTGCATCGTCAATGCCTACTTGTACACCTATTGTCGTTTCACGAACCATTTGTTTTAATTCTGCTACAAACTGTGTCAGGTATAATATTTGACCAAAATAAGCATCGTACTGTGAACCGAATTGCCAGCTTACATAACCATCGGTTGCGCCAACGCTATTTACTTCAATACCTGTTGTTATCTCATCTTCATTTGCGGCTATTTTTGTGAGTGTGTATTTAGCAGGCTGGTCAGGTTGTGAAGTAAGTATTGAATTTTGCAAGACATAGCACTCCATCACATTATCAATGTAATCATCAATATTATCGCACAGCTTGTACGTTTGACTGTTAATAGTAACCTCAGTACCTTTTGTTCTGTTGCTATCAATAGTACATGCAAAGTACGGATGCTGTAACTGGAAATTACCAACACCTAAGCCAGTCATATAGATACTATTGTAATTGTTTAAGTAATTCAACAATTGGCTTGTATCATAATTTACTGTTTCCAATACCTGCAAATCGTTTGATATGTTGTTAAAATTTCTGCCATAATCATCAACTGTTATTGTAACGGTGTTATTGCCTGTATCAATGGTAGTGGTAAAATATACTGGCGTTAAAGCATCTAAAAATGTTTTCAGGTTGTTTAATGTTTCAGCATTATCATCACCTTTTAACCATGTATCTGTATTGGTAGCAATAGTAGTCTGCAATATTTCATAAGTGGCAGCGAAGTAATCTAATGTAACGTTAAATGTAGATTCACTTTCATCAACAGGCGGATTAGCCGTTTCCCATATAAAACCGTTTTCAGTTGTAAAGGAGTAACCACCATTAGCAGTATTTACAATCACATCATATAATGCTGCGTTGCCATTGTTAAACCAATAGTAACCGAATGCACCTGCTTCTGGTCGTGAACTGTTAAATATTTGACCAAATGGAGTAAAAGCATTGTAAGTCCTATGAAATAAATCATACCAGCTAATAACAGGATGCGGAGTAACATCTTGCCATGATTGCAGCATTAAAATATTTTCAGCATTATCAATCTTGGCTTTAATGGCTAATGCTGCGTTTCCTAAAGTAACATTCAAAGATACGTTCTCTTTAAAACCCCAATCAACAGTAGGAAATGTAACGGCAACAGCATCAATATATCTTTTGTCTTCAGTCGTATGTAAGAACTTATACGCATAATTCATCTCATGCGTTGGGTCAACTATACCTGATGTTACAAAATATCCTGTTGCTAAAAGAAACTCGTTTACATTATAGATAGTACTGCCAATTGAAACACCGATTTGTATTTCATCAGCCAGCGTTGGTGTATCTCTGAATGTATAAGTTTTATCAAAACTTTCATCGCCTGATAAAAAAACGATTGTATCACCATCTGTAGGATTTGGTGTACTGTTATTTACACCAATCTGAATAATTTGTGTCGGTGGTTCGATTGGTGCAGACGATGGAAAATCTATTCTTACGATGGCGTTCCTGAATTTTGAATCGCAGGTGACACGTTGTTCTTTAATAAGGTTATTTGTAAATGCATCTATAATGTCAAAGTTGATATTAGTGCCTAAATCAGCACCGTTCATATTTACGGTAAAGTTTGATAATACATTATTTAGTTTTGGAAAATCTGTAATAGGTATTAAGAACTTAGCTTGCTCTGCATCCGCACGGCTTGTTTGAGGCAGCTTTACAATATCCTTAGTATTTGGCTTAAACGACAAGATTCTGCCGTTTGTGGCGGTTGTAAGCGGTGTAGCGGTATCATTTTTGTAACGGCGTGTTACCTGTGAACCACCGCTGCCTATTGTGGCAGTATTAATAAGGTTGACTAAAAACGCAATTATTGTCTTCAGCAAGCTACCTAATATTAATGGCGTTATTGACTTACGTGTCGTTTTACTCGTAATGTCTTGGTCAACTTGGTTGTTTAATTGTTCTACTGTTTGTGGTGTTGGCATTGTAGTATTTTTAGAATTGTTCTGAAAAAGTTGGGTCATACGCTATTATTGGCGGCGAGCCTTCAGGTGTATCTTCATACTCGACTATCTCTGTTATCTCATCGCTGAGTTGTGCCGTAGCTGGTATGACTTTATTTTCTGCATAGTATTTTAAAATATTTTGTTCTGTTGCTAAGTCAGGTATTAATACCTGTTGACCTGCCGTTAATTCGTCTGTGATATTCATGTCATTGGATTGCGCCAATGCGACAACATTAGATATATTGCCATACTCCTGTATGCATATATCAAATAATGACTGATTATCTTTAACTACTATACGGCGCATCTATTATTAATTTTCCGTCGGCATACACCAACTTTTTTACTTTCATTCCGTCATTTTCAAAATGGCTTCTAATCTCACGCATCATATCCTGTGGTGCTTCGTCTAATAAGAAGCCATTAATGCCGACACCAGCCTTTGGATGTTGTTTGTAGTCCCCTTTATTAGCCAATAGCAATAAGTGTTGGTTTTGTTCGGTTGCATCGCCGACAACAAAATCACCTGCTACTATTTGCAAGTCGAGTGTCTCAGTATCTAAAAGTATGTCGTCCATCAATGTTTAACCTTTTGGTTTTCTAAATCTGATTCCTGTGTAGGTGTAAGGCTTCCTGATACACCAACCGCAAAGCTGGTGCTACCCATACCAACAGTTACGCCTGTATGTGTATGTGTAGCAGTCCATGTAATAATCTGATTCACTTTATTTTCAAGGTTGTTTAATTTTTGCACCAGTTCAGGCAGCTTAACCATGCCTTTATTGTTGCCATTATTAAAAACAAATCCGTCTTTGTCAACAAAGTATTTCATGCTTTCAATTTCCCATGTTATTGAATCTAATTCGCTATACATGGTTACAAACAATTCATTACTTTTTCCTATGCGTTCAACGATGACAACACTATCTTTTTTCGGCAATAGCATTGTACCTTTAGTGCCTGATTTCATAATGCTTTTTAACTGTACTTCCGAAAAAAGCAAGCCGTCCACATCTACATCACAAACTGCATTGTCGGCATCAACAGATTTAACTATACCAATCATTGTATCATTATCACGATGATTGATTTCTTTTAGTTTTCTTGCTATCTCATCTGCTGTCTTCGACATTAGTTTAGTTTTACATCTATTTCAGGCTTGCGACGTGCGCCGCCTGTTCCGAATGATATTTTTACACCGCTTATATAATAATTGCCTGAACGCTCAGGATATTGTTTGTTCTCTAATTTTGCAACCATCATCGGCTCGCAATATGGAATCAAAAACGCATCAATCTCACCACGATAACCGCTGTACTTATATTTTTCCATTTCCGCTCTCGCCAGCGTTTCCAGTTGCGATTTATCTTTTACATCGTACAGGTGTATCGTTCTGACTTCACCGTCTTTGTCGCCAAATTCTGCCTCGTGTTTTGTGCCGTCTTTGGCAAAGTAGATACAGCGTATTTTTATTTTTACCTCGTCCTGTTCTTGCCACTTTAAATCATTGGCGTTAATGACATTCTTGTTTACATCATAAGTCACCACACCTGTTTTATTAGTATAGGCAAGTCCGACATACAATTCTTTTGCACCTGTGAAATACACCGTTTGCATGTATGTATCTTTTAGTTGCTGCAATACCCACGCACCATCTTTATCAGGTATTTGAAAGTTTTTAATTTCCAGTTTGTAGTTTTCGCTTTCAATATCCTTGTGTAATGTGATGCCTGTTCCTGCTGTTATAAATTGCAGCAGCTTTTTTAGTGTAACGGTTTTAAAACTCTGTTTAAACGTTTTACCACGCAGCAAATTAATGGCGTTTTCGCATTCAATCTCTAAAGGTTGTTTTCTGTTGATGGCTTTTACATATCCTACAAATTCTGTTTTCTTTTCGTAACCATCATACCATAGTGTTACCGTTACCTCGTCACGCTTTTTAATATAGTCCGCTATCTTAACTGGCGTGGAAATTCCTGAAGTATTTTTTACAACCGCACTCAATGGCAGCTTTATAACACAGGTTTGCGCAATACTGTAAATTGACTTAGCGATTTGTACATCGTGAACAGCGACAAATTTTGCTTTGCCTATTTTGATTTCGCTTTTTAATACAACGTACATTTTAATCTAAGATTAGTTCAAAGTCTTTATTGCTCTTTATAGAAAATTCCATTATCTGCATATTCTCGACGGCTTCCTGCTCAGGCAAATTGACACCTGTAATGATACAGTTGTCTTTTGCCTGTAAAAAGAAATCTGTCAACACGCATTCAATGGTTAACTTTTTACGCTGCTTCCATAGTTCAGATAAATCTTTTACCATGTCTTCAGGAAATGTATCGCTGTCGTCGAACACATAACTTTTGACGTTGATGTCGTAATTATTGATAGTGATTTCTTCAATAACTGTTCCTTCCTGACCGACGATAACCGTTTCAACAACGGTGACACGACCTGTGATGCTGATGCATGGATTAGGCAGGTCATAACCGCCTAATTTTACTGGCATAAACACTTTTAAGCCAAGCAGATTCTCGCTCCAATAACGCTCGCCAAGCTGCGAATTATCTTTACTGCTTGTCTTATCATAATCAAACTCATCAGCAATCGGATTTTGTTTGCTGATAATGACGTTTTTGAATGCTTCAGCAACAGGATTGTGATTATTGTCAGGTTTGCCACCGACAAACGGAATGCCTTTAACTGTCAAAGAACTTTCTTTATTTTTGTCAGGTATGGTAAATTCAGCCATCTTTTTTACTGCGTTGAAAGTGAATTTGCACTATTTAACATGGCTAAAAACTCCTCCTGAACCATACGTCTCATGTCATCTACCCCCTCTCTAAAAGTATTAGCATGTATCTCTATTTTATCCTGAAACTTACCTACTGTCACATAAATATTGGTTGGCTTACTACCACCGCTGGTGATGTTTTGTGCGGTTGTTTTAGCCTCTTTCGGTTCATTGCCTACGTTTGTTATAGCTGCGTTTTTTTGACCAGCATTCGGCACTTCTATACCAGCAATTGGCGACGAGGTAATCGCTGCCAAATCTGCCGCCGCATTACCAGCAGCAGCGTCCGTAGTATCTGAACTAAATAATTTTTTTATCCAGCCAAACGCTTCTTTTATCCAGCCGACTAATTTTTCAAATTTTCCTACGACCCAATCCCATAACTCGCCCATCTTTTGCTTAAAGCCAGGAAATATTTTATCTACTACATCAATGAGCCATTTGAACGGATGGTGATTCCATATCCATAAACCAAATTCTACCAGCTTCACCTTTATAGTGTCCCAATGTTTAACCAATAAAACTATTGCTCCAACTGCTGCTGCTATACCGACAACAATCAATCCTATCGGATTAACAGACATGGCAACATTTAAACCTACTTGAGCGGCAGTTGCTGTTATAATACTGGATATATAAGATGCCATACCAACAGCACCTGTATAAATATAGGCTGCTCCAGTACGAAGCAATCCTAACATACTAACACCTTGCGCTCGGATAAATGTCCATGTTGAAGTAGCAGCTTTTATCATTGATTGTCCAAATTGTGTATTGGCAATTACTGAAACAGTATTCATCATGCCACCAAATTGCGCTAAGAATTGCGTACCAGCACCAATAACTTGAAATGCAGGCAAAACAGGTCGGATTGAATCAAATACGGAAATACCAATATCTTTAACCTTTGCCCATGTCCGCTCCATTTTTTCCTGATAAGATTCCATCTTTATACCAGCCATATCAGTTGCTGTATGCGTACCCACAATACCTTTTGTGTATGTATCCATAACAGAAGTGCCTTGAATTAATGCAATTGAAGCTGCTACGTTTTCTTTGCCAAATAATTGTGTTAGTAAGGCTTGATTGTTTAATGCAGGCTTTAAGATGGCTAACCTTTGAGAAAATGATAAACTTTGGTCTGATAACTTATTTAAGTCTATGCCCATATTTTTAAAACCATCGGCAACCTGTTTAGGCTGTTTAGCACCAAGTCCCATCTCGGCTAAAATATTACGGATGGCGACACCACCTTCAGCACCTTTTTTACCAGCTTTATCCAATACCTGTATGGCTGCATTTGTCTCAGCAAAACTCACATTAAATGTCTTTGCCATCATTCCAGCCTGTTCTAAAGCAGACTTAATTTGTGGCAATTCTGCACTACCTTCTTTTGCAGCAGCTGACATAATATTCATCATTACCGCTTGTGTTTTAGTAGCTTGAATAGGGTCGTCTAAACTGACACCGTATTGATTCATTGCCGTTGTCAATATACCAGCAGCACCAGCCATATCACCACCTAATTGCTTTGATAAGATAGCTACATTTTTCCCCATAGCATTTAAAGCAACTGGATTCTTTGCTATTTCAGGAGAGAGTTGCGATAATAGTAATTTATAGGCTTCAACACTACCTGCGGCATCGATACCGAATGCTTTAGCTGTATCTCTTGCACTTTGTTTTATTAGATTAAGTTGTGTATCTGTTGCACCTGTAATAGCTTTTAAATCCTGTAATGAGTCGTCTAACTTTATGCCAGGCGCAACTGCCTGATTAACGGCAGTAGTGAATGCACCGATTGATTGAGAAATATTATTAAAAACAAATGCGCCTGCTCCAATTCTACTAAGAGCAGATTGTAAGCCGCCCACTCTTTGTGTTACATCTCCTACACCCTGTGAAACAGACGACAAAGTAGCATTTGTACTTCCAGTTGCTACTTGTACATTATATGTAAGATTTGTTGACATTTATAAATAAAAATTCTACTTTTGTGCTATGGATTTCATTATTAAAATACTTTCTTGGATTTTTATCGCTTTTTGTTTTCTTGGTTTAGGAGCATATTTAGTCGGTATGATTGGTGGTACTTTTGAAAATTTTAAAAGTGCTTTTAAATCTCCTAAGGACAACAACAAGGCAAAATCCTAACCGCTTTCCATTTTTCGTATTCGCTCTAAATAAGCTAATGCTTCTGCCCATTTTTCATCTGATAGTTCATCAGGATTCATGTGTAAATAATACCTTATTAGATAGTCATTTAACAGGTAATTATTCTTTTCGGCATTTTTCTTAGCTTCCTTTAAAGCTCTGTTGACTTTCCCACTTTTGACTTTATCATTTTAGGCAATAACTCTTTGGAAAATCCAAAAAAGTATTCATCATCTGTCAGGATGATTTCATCGCCTGCTAAGAAGCAGTTCGTTGCAATCATTTCATTGCCTGCTACGGTATCAGGTGCAACTGTAGATGCACCAATGATTTTACGGTCAGGACTTTTGAAATAAGCCACCTTATCGTCCACTTCATATTTAAAAATACTTCCGTGTTTTGCTTTCCAGTCAGCGATCATTACATCTGTTACATCTGCTGCTGCAATTACTTTTGTTGTTTCTTTTTTACTTGTTGCCATTGTTTGCTTTTTGAGTGTTAACTAATTTTAGTAGCGGCGGCAGGACTCGAACCTGCGACCTCAAGGTTATGAGCCTTGCGAGCTACCAACTGCTCTACGCCGCATTTATACCTTTATATCTGATTTTCAATTCTTGTGAACTTGAAAGGCAAGGCTATTTCCATTGCCGTATCGCCTTGCTTCATTCCTTTTTCAAATTTCTCTATGCGACCAGAGCGGCAGACATCACGGGTAATAATGCCGTCTAACGAATAGGCGATATTAACATCGAATTTGAGTTTAAGAATAGAAGACAAGCCAAGTTCCTTAGCCTTTTGTATCATCGCTTCCAATTCGGATTGACCGATTTTAATTTCACCTTTGTAGGTGTAATTACCTTCTTGCAATCCAAGCGGTTGTTGACCTCGTCCGAATATTTCTTCGACCTTTTGCGATGCTTCATATTTCACATCTAAGATGCGGACAAGTGGACGACCAAGCACTACGACTTCTAAGTCTTTCCATGCGTACTCGCTGGTATCAAATGTATCTTGTTGTGGCATTTTGATTGTATTTTAAAAATTATGAATTAAGCGGATTATCGAATGACAAATCGGCTTCTATATCTTTGATTTGTCCTTTAGGACGTACTTTAATAGTAAGGCTTAACTTGTTTGTACCAAGCACGTTCTGATTTGGATTTACATAAGCCGTTGCTCCTGAAATTTCATTTTTCATTTGTGAGCGTATAGCGTTCTCAACTTCGCTTTGATAGTAGCCAGTAACTGAAGCAGGCAATGTACCGTCGTCGTTGATTTCGACTTCATCTAACAATTCATTTGATAAGGCATTATACGCCAGTACGTGTGCCTTGTCTATTGTACGTCCATTAGATAATTGCGAATAATCATCTTCTAATGCAGCACAGGTTGAATCGTCCACGAAAAAGAAGCCTGAGCGGCTGTAGTGTTTAACCAAAAAGATTAACCCTTTGTCATACAAAGCGTCCCACCCAGCTTCCAGTTCTTTAACTGGCGTACCATCAGGAAAGTAAGCATTTAATACACCTTCGTCGCCGTCTTTAACACGTCCTAAGTTTCTTTGTACTGGTATGCTTGCCAACTTACCAAGCGTATGAGCAATGGCAGGCTGACCAGTTGTGTAAGCCGACCAGCTTACAACACCGACGGTGTTATTCGTGTTTTGGCGGAAGTTGTGCAAAGCACCTGTAAGTGTTTTGCTAAATCCAAGATGCGGCAAGATGGCACGTAACGGTTTGTGAGCCGTTCTGTATTCTGTAATTAATTCGTGCAGGTTTGTGATGGCTTGTAAAATATCCGTGTCAACACATGCTGTATTGGTCATGGTATAACCAGTAGGCAACTTTCGGTTGATACCTAACAAGCGAATTGTTCCGTCGGCGGCATCTAAGAGTTTACGTGCGATGTTGTTATTCTTATTGCACACATCGGCAAGCAGCGTGGTATCTGCAATGAACATCAACCATAATTCCGCACCAGTTCCAGCCTTTTTATAGAAGTCTGAAATTTCACCGTATGCAAACGCATTGTTTGTACTTGTGATTCCCAAATCTTCAGCAGCAGTTAGTGAGAATATTTGTTTCGGCGTGGTAAGTGCCATGCCTGACACAGCCGTACCGCTCAATATCAGACCAGCCACGCCGTCTTTAACAGGCGTTATTCGTCCAAGCTGTCCGTTGAGATGATTTATTTTTATCGTTGGTCTTCCGCTCATGATAATTAACGTTTAAAAGTTTTGAATTTGTTGTCACCTGTAAGCGTTCTTTGATGTAACACAGCAAGGTTATCGTTTAAAAAAACCTGACCATCTGTAGTACGATGAAATGTATCTACATTAGGATAGGCATCTAAATACGGTAACATTGCTTCGTCCATAGCTTCTGCTGTTTCGCTTACTTCATTAACTGCAACAGTCTTTGTAGCATTTGAAAATGCAGCATTTATTTGCTCCTGAATATCGAAGGTGGCAGCTGGAATCGTTGTCACTTCTTCAGATGTGTTATTGCTCGTTGTCGCTTTCGTTTCTTTTAGAACTTTTGCAACTGTTTTTTTATTAGCCATTTCTTAGAAAGGTTTAAAGGATTTTAATAAAATTGAAATCACGATGAAAAGGAAAAGTCCTATACATAAGAAAACTACTATCCATACGGCGGTTTTATGGCTTACTGTTTTAGTAGATGTATCTGTTTGTTTATTGTCGCCGTAATGCGATGTAAACGCCGTTTTTTCGGTGTTTAAAATCAATTTAACGATACTGTCACAGTAACCAGTAATGAATACCGTATCACGAATACGCTGCACGACCACCTTTGAACGTCCATTCGTTTTTTCTATGTACGTCCACATGGTGTCTTTTAAAAAGTAAGGCGTTAATACAATACGTGTACTGTCTGCGTTTACTTTGAAAGTATCAATGCGAACTTTCTCTACATATATCATGGAATCTCTTGTTACCGTTTGGCTGGTCGTCTTGCGGTTTTTTTTGACCGAAGCACAAGCCGTCAGCAGTACAATGATTATCAGATATGTAATTGAGCGTTTCATTTCTTTTCGTTTTGTTTTTTTAGTTCTTTAAGTGCTTTAAGCAGCTTGTCGTTTTCCTGTTTTAAGGCATCCATCTTTTTTTCGAGTTCGTCCATTTGTGCAATCAGACGACCATTTTCTTTTTTTAATGATTCATACTCAGTCTTTATGTCTTCTGCCAATTGTTGCCATATCGCAATCAATTTTTCAAGGCGTTGGATTTCCAGCAGTTCAACTTCTATCTTCTGCTTTCGCCGACCAATAAACCATCCTATTAGAGTTCCTGCCGTCGCTGATGTAACGACAGGAACTAACAGGCTCAAAATGGCAGGGATTGTGAACATACAGTTCTTGAGTTATCTTGAATTATTTTTATTACTGAATGATAGATGCTAAGTATTTATTTACTTTTGGAACTACCAACGCTCGTTGTTGGAAGTTGATGATGTCACCCTTTTGTTCAGGGTCGTTCAATCTTTCAAACATTTTCGTACTACCTAACGCTCTCATTACCGAACCACCATGAAAAAAGAATGATGCTTTTTTATCCGTTGCTGGATTGATGGTCGCACCAAATGCTTTTTTAGCTTTTGTTGCAATAGTATAATGAGGATTATTAGGAAAATAGTACAGTTTAAAAGAGTACAACTCCGTTCCTGGCTTGTTAGCTACTTCTTTGAAAAGATTTAAGTTTTGTTTGCGAATATCCGCTAAGTGAGCAGATGTTAACACCGCAACACGCTTGCCTAACGGTACGCCTAAATCATTGAACATAGATTCCATTTCAATAAAGTATTCAATATCAAATGTGGAACTGGCGGTTTTATCTAAGACAGGCGTATAGGCTGTGTTACCTGCTGGAGCGTAGTTATGAGCCGCATGTAAACCTATCTTATTAGCTAATGCGTTTTTATGCTGCGTTAATATACTTTGGCGTTTACCGTATGCTAATTCGGCTACTTCCGCATCTCTTATGACCGTACCTTCTGTATCGTAGGTGTTTAAGGTCAATGCGATTGGAGTATCGGTACGTTCAGCAAAAGGTACAGGATAAACGTTGTTATTAATCAGCACGTTTGGCTCTACACCAGCTTCTGCTAAGTTAATGACATCATTATCTACCCATTCGCTCATGTCGTCGGCTTCATTTAAAAATGACCAGTCAGGATAGAACGCTTCCAATAATTCAGGAATCCAAATTTCTTTGTTTAAGCCTTCTTTCAGCATTGATACGTTTTTTGGTCGCTTCTGAAAGCGTAACGATGCAATCATTATGACAGCGAACCAGTAAGCTGGATTCGTACCAGTAACGCCTGCAAATAATAGTGCTATCGCTAAGTTGAATAGTACAGACACTATAAAGTCAGAGAGTGCAAATAATTTTTTCATTGTTATTGTATTGAATTGAGTGTGAAAAATTGTTGTTTAAATACTGTTTAAAATTTCGGTGCTGTTATTTTTTACTTCGGTTTTCAATGTACGCCTGTTCCAACGCTCTGAATTTATCAGGCTCAGTTCGTTTTAATTTCAATAGCTTTTCAGGATTGTTTTTTGACAAATACTCATAAGTTTCTTTGTCGTCTTTTTCTTCAGTTGCCTGTTCGCCTTTTTTTAGCTGTGCTTTAGCGGTGGCGATTACTTCGCTTACTTTTGCTGTTGCCGATGGCGTTACTGGTTCGATTTGTTCAGTTACTCTGTTTAATTTCAAAAATTCCAAAGCCTGTGCAGGAGTGGTTTTATTGAGTTCCACAAAGAATTTATACTGCTCATCGTTCAAAGATTCTTTTGCTAAATCTTCAAAATGCTTTGACAGCGTTTCTGTTTGCGTTGATTTTGATAGTACAATCTTTAACGCATCTAAGATTGTTGCTTCGGATGCATCTGCTGCCAATCCGAGTGCTAAGGCTATTTTATCCATCTTTTTTAATTGGTTTGAATTTTTAATATTTGGTAAAACTTTTTCCAGTATATCACTTTCCGTGTTGCTACTGTTTAAGCGTATGCTTTGATTTTGATTACGCAATACCACCGATGCGTTGGCATTGCCAGGACTTGGCGTGATAGAGATTTCATAAGGCTGCCATTTAATTACCGTCCTGCGTGTCTGACCTTGTTTTAAATAAATAGGCTCGTCTGATGTCTCAATAATATCTAAACCGAATGATGCACCTTTGATGTCGCCGTTCTCTATTTTACGGATGTACATCTTTTCTCTTTCGTCAGCACCTTCGATTACGATTTCAGCTTCCCATTTTCCTTCTGCATTCAGTTTTATATTTTCCCAATGTCCGATAGGTACTTCCCAGTCTTTGTGGTCATAATAAGCAGGCGAATATTTTTCGATGTAACTCATGTCCGCACCAGCATTTAAAAGCCAAGTACCATAAGTATTTAAACTTTCATCACCTACTATAAATTTTTTTCTGAATGCCATGTCGTTTATTTTTTTTCGCTAATTGACATGACAAAATTGTATGCTTTTAAATCATTAAAAAAATCTGTTTCCCATGATGGGAGTTTTTTCTCCCATCATGGGAGAAAAAACTCCCATCATGGGAATTATATCGAATGATTAATTCAATAGTT
>CAZXRF010000036.1:0-30932 GCA_964642875.1 uncultured Chitinophagales bacterium
CGTCAATATCAGTAGTATTGTCTTCTGCTTTGTATTTTACTTTAAATCCGCTTCCAAAATCCATAAATTCGAGGTCTTTGAAGTTTTTTGCGGCTTCAAATAATATTTCTGCTCCATTTAAAAATACGTCTGCATCTAAAATATCAGAGCCGGTGTGCATGTGCAATCCGTTTACTTTAATTTTATTTGTAGCTACTACTCTTTCTAAATGACGTAATTGATAAATTGAAATTCCAAATTTAGAGTCGATATGACCGGTAGAAATTTTCTTATTTCCGCCCGCCATAATATGTGGATTTATACGAACACAAACAGGATAATTGCTGCCATATAAAGTTCCGAATTGTTCTAAAATAGATATATTGTCAATATTTATTTGCACTCCGAAACCTACGGCTTTATTGATTTCATCAATATTTACGCAGTTGGGTGTGTACATAATTCGGTGCGGCTCAAATCCGGCTTTTAAGCCTAATTGTACTTCTTGGATAGATACGGTATCTAAATTTGCGCCTAAGTTTTTTATAAACTTTAGAATATTGATATTTGTTAAAGCCTTGCAGGCATAGCTAATTTTTAAATTTTTATTAGGAAAGGCGTTCATTAATTTTTTATACTGACGCTCTATCGTTGCTGCATTATATACATATAACGGTGTTCCAAATTCACGGCAAAGTTCTAAGACAGGTACGCCGTCAATTTCATAACGGCCATTTACTAATTCCATATTAAAGTATACTTATTTTGAGATGCTAATATAATTATTGATTCGGGATTTGAGATTTATTAAAAGATTAAACACTATATTTCTTAGTCGTGTAATAATATTTTAGAGTAATATATTAATCACGGTAGCGCATTTTGGGTTCTCCTACTTCACGTTGGTGTCTTGTTTGTATTTTTTCAGGATTATTTTGTTGGTAATAGTTGTCTTGTTGTTCCGGTCTATCATATCCAACAATAATTTCTCTCCCATCAGTAGATTCAACAGTGGAATAATTATCTTGGTTGAATTTTGGTTTTGAAAATGGGTCTTGTTGTGTCTGTTGCGGGGAATTGCTGTAGTAATTATTGCTACCATAAACCATAGTGTCTGCTCCATACATGTTATGCATATAAGGGTTACTACCTAGAGTTGTAGTTGTAGCCATACCGTATCCATAAGCATCTGCAGAAGAATTATCTGCATTAACTTGGGCACTTTGACGTGCTTTTTGCTCCGCTATTGCTCCCCAATCTCTACCTAAGGTATCATTACCTACCATTACTACTTGTGTTGGATCATAAGGAGTAATGGAATCCTTAATAAAATATCCGAACATTAGTACTATGCCGATTATGGTAAATAGTTTCCCTTTCATTGCTATATTAGATATAACGTTCTTTTTTGTAAAATAGTTCTTCAAAAATTATTTCTCGTCACCCATCCAGCGTTTTAGTATCGGAATTAAAAGAAATAAAACGAGCCCACCGCCTATTGCCACATAAAATATTTTCATAAATACGCCGCTATATATTGCTAACGATTCTACAGGAGATACTGTGGCAGACCCTCCTTCTGAATGGATGGCCATTAATGTTCCGATTACGCCGGCTAAATGTTGTCCCAATGCAGAAGCCAAGAACCAGAAACCCATCATCATACCTGTAAACTTTGGCGGCGATAACTTAGTAATCATTGACAATCCAATGGGTGAAATACACAACTCCCCTGTGGTTAACATCAGATATCCCAAGGCATACCATAAGAAACTTACCCGACCGTCCGTTGCTAATTTTGCACCTACAACAAATAGGAAAAATCCTAAGCCTAATTGTAAAAATGATACTGTAAACTTCATTGGCGTAGTTGGTTCTTTTCCTCTTTTATCTAACCAAACCCAAAGCCATGCAAAAGGGAAGCTTAGAATAATAATATAAAATGGATTTATGGAATTGTTAATCGCAGCAGCACTTATACCAAATGTATTTACGTTTCGCTCTGTGTATAAATTTAAAGAGCCTCCGCCTTGTTCATAAAACG
The DNA here is from genome assembly GCA_964642875.1 of uncultured Chitinophagales bacterium. Classification (GTDB taxonomy): domain Bacteria; phylum Bacteroidota; class Bacteroidia; order Chitinophagales; family JADIYW01; genus JADJSS01. Next base: position 2,024 of record CAZXRF010000036.1, read on the forward strand.
CCCAAAACAATACAGAAAAAGCCACCATAACTATTGCTGCTAACATTTTATTGCGAGCTTCTTTTTCTTGTTTAAAAGCAATGACTACCATTGCAACAGTAGCAATAATTGCAATAGGAAACATAATTTTTCCCATTAAGGTGTAATTATGGAACAGGAATATGAAGATAGGTATTATTATAAGAGAACCTATCAATACGGAGAATTGCTTTGGTAGGGTTACTTCTTTTCCTGTTTCTTCTTTTGGTACTAAGCCAATTTCACCCAACGATTTTTGACCAAATAAAAAAGTAATCAATCCCAAGACCATAAAAACGCCAGCTAGGCCAAATCCATAATGCCAGCTATTCTCTTCCGTTATAAAACTAAAATGCTTATGTCCATTTTGCCCCAATTCTCCGCATAATAATCCGCCGATAAATGCGCCTAAATTAACACCCATATAAAAAATAGAAAATGCACTATCTCGACGTGCATCATCATCGCGATACAAACGACCAACCATAGTAGAAATATTCGGTTTAAAAAAGCCGTTTCCCGAAATCAAGAATGCCATTCCTGCAAAAAAAGACCACTCTGCTGGAACTGCTAATATCAGATGTCCTATTGCCATTAAAGCACCACCCAAAATAATTGCTCTGCGATACCCTAAAATTTTATCTGCTGCGATACCGCCAAACAACGGCATTAAATACACCAATGCGGTATAAGTTCCGTAAATTAGGTTGGCTTTTGCGTCAGCATATTTTAGTTGATGTACCATAAATAACACCAATAAAGCACGCATTCCATAAAAAGAAAAGCGCTCCCACATTTCAGTAAAAAATAATAGCGCTAATTGTTTTGGATGTCCTTTTACGTTATCTGCAATATACGTTCCGTGAGGGGCTTGCATAGAAATACTGCTGCCAGAAGATTGAAGTGTATTTGACATTTAGTTGATTTACAGCCGAAAGATAGTAAAAAAATGAATTATTCTTCTCTAAAAAACTTAAAACGAAGTGCTGCTATTCCTCCTATTACTGCCGGTATAATAAGATTAATAAACCAAAGCAATACTGTCGTTGCTATAATTGCGATAGCATCTCCTGTAAAATAGGATAGAAAATATGCCGCCACATTACCCCTAAATCCAAAATCAATTAATGCAATATTAAATGGATTTATCGTTTGTACAAAGAAAATAGAAGCTACCACAGTAAATGCCACAAAAAATGGCATTGAAATACCAAAAAAATGCAGCAACAATACAAATTGTAAGCAATAAATAACATAGCGAATAGCCGATAATATTTCTAAAATTAGAAATTCCTTATTGCTATACAAATCTATAATATGAATGTATTTATACACTTTTTTAAAAATACTGAAGTTAGAAAACTTGGTACTTACCACATCTATATTATAAAAAACAAAATGGATAGCAGCAACCATTAACCCATAAATAAACATGAACGCAAACAGCAGATAATGGTCAATTTTATGATGTATTATGGAATACAATAACAAGCCTAATGCTCCAAAAGTAAGATTGACCACAATTTGGGCTATGCTGCCTAGTAAAGTAGAAACTATTGCTTCTTTTCTGTCAGTATTTAGCGCAAAAATCCGTCCACCAAATTCTCCAATACGGCTGGGTGTGAACAGAGAAAACGTAACACCAAACAGTATTCCTTCAATAGCATCTAACCATGAAACTGGATGTAATTTATCGATTAATAATTTCCATTTAATACTTTCTATCGTCCAATTTAACATCATCAATAGCACCACAGCAATTAACAGTAAATAATTGCCCTGAAAATTGAGTATAAAATGGTGGTATGCAATTTCTATTTTTTCATTTGAAAACAGTTGACGATACAAGACAAACATCAAGCCACCGAATATCAATATTTTGATAGCTGTGTTGAGTAATTTATTTTGTAAAAGCTGTTTCATAGAGCATTCAAAGATAAATTCTTTTTTCACATTACTAATTACAGAATGAACTGTTATTTTTACCCTATGGCAACTAATACAAAACAACCAGCAAAGCATCTCATTTTAGGAGTGGATCCCGGTACACAAGTAACAGGATACGGTATTATTCTATCCGATGGGAATACGATAGAATTGGTGGCAATTGGTTGTATTCGTACAGAGAAATTTGATGACCATTACGACCGATTGCAATGTATTTTCGATAGACTATTGGAAATTATTTTAGCTTACAAACCCAATGTTTTAGCCATAGAAGCTCCTTTCTTTGGAAAAAATGTACAATCGATGCTGAAACTCGGACGGGCACAAGGCATGGCAATCGCTGCTGCATTATCCCAAAAAATTCTAGTACAAGAATATTCGCCAAAGAAAGTAAAACAAAGCGTAACTGGAAATGGAAATGCTGCCAAAGAGCAAGTAGCCGCTATGTTGGGACATATTTTGAAAACCGATGTTTTGCCCAAACAATTAGATGCTACCGACGGACTTGCAGTAGCAGTGTGCCATCATTTTTCCATGCGTGGTGTGCCAAGTGGAGGCAAAAAGTACAGTGGTTGGGAAGCTTTTATGAAAGACAATCCCAAAAGAGTGAAATAGTACTACCTTATTTTAGGTAATTTTAAAATTTAACAATTTTATTTAGAATCAATCTAAATTGATTTTTTATCTTTGACTTATGCTAAAGTATCCATTTTTAGTAAATCAAATCAGCTCAGAGATTTCCTTAGCGAAACCGTGTAAATTAGATTGTGATTGCAAGAAAAAATGTTGTAAAAAATATAAGCACGGCAAACGTTGTAAATCTTGCCCGAAGAAGAAAGATTAATTTTATTTTTATGGGCATAAAGCAGCAGTATTTCTAATAAAAACTTATTACTTATTACTACTTACTACTCGCTTCTATTTTTTACCTTTGCCCTATGTCTGAACTTTATATTCAAAACACACTGACACGGCAAAAGGAAAAATTTGAGCCCATCAATCCGCCCTATGTTGGATTGTACTGCTGTGGCCCTACCGTTTATTCCGACGTCCATTTAGGAAATACCCGTACGTTTATTTCATTCGACTTAGTATATCGCTATTTAAAATTTTCAGGATTTAAAGTGCGTTATGTACGTAATATTACTGATGCAGGACACTTAACTAACGAAGCAGGCGAAGGTAAAAACCGCATGGAAGACCAAGCCAAATTAGAAAAATTGGAGCCGATGGAAATTGTACAGAAATATACTGTAGGTTTTCATGAAGTATGCCGCTTGTTCAATATTTTACCGCCTACCATTGAGCCCACTGCCACCGGGCATATTGTAGAACAAATAGAAATGGCGCAGCAATTGATAAATAATGGTGTGGCGTATGAATCCAATGGCAGTGTATATTTTGATGTAAATGCCTACAATGCAAAAGGTTTGAATTACGGCAAACTTTCGGGTAGAAATACGGAGGAACTGATTGCCGGCTACCGCGATTTAGATGGGCAAGAAGAAAAGCGCAATCCCATTGATTTTGCCTTATGGAAAAAGGCATCACCCGAGCATATTATGCAGTGGAGTTCTCCTTGGGGTAAAGGATTTCCGGGTTGGCATCTCGAATGTTCGGTAATGAGCACTAAATACCTCGGCAAGCAATTCGATATCCACGCGGGTGGTATGGATTTAAAATTCCCACACCATGAATGTGAGATTGCACAGAATGTAGGGGCTTGCGGAAAAGAACCTGTGCGCTATTGGATGCATACCAATATGCTGAATTTTAATGGGCAAAAAATGAGTAAATCCTTAGGTAATTCCATCTTGCCCATGCAGTTTATTTCAGGCGATCATCCATTGTTAGATAAAGCATATTCCGCAATGACAGTGCGCTTCCTATTTATGCAATCCCATTATTCTTCCGAATTAGACATTACCATAAAAGGGCTACAAGATGCTGAAAAAGGAATACGGAAATTGATGAACGCTGCTAAATATTTAGCTCAGCTTAAATTTCAATTAGAAAAGACAGACGAACAACATGAAATAGAAATAATCGACTTATGCAATTCTTGCAAAGAAGTAATGGATGACGATTTTAATGCACCCAAATTAATTGCCGTACTTTATGAATTGGCAAGCCGAATAAATACGTACCACAACGCAGGAAATAAAGTTGCTCCTTTGTCCAAAGCCACTTTTAATTTATTACAAAAAACGTATTTTGGATTTTTATTTGATGTTTTAGGATTGCAAGATGATACTGTATCGGGCGGAAATGATGCGTTAGACAAAGTAATGCAATTGGTGATTGATATACGTAAACAATCGCGCGACAATAAAGATTGGGCAACCTCCGATAAAATTCGTGATGGACTTAAAGATGCAGGCATTGCCATTAAAGACAGTAAAGATGGAACAACCTATGAAGTTAATTAATTCAACGCGCAAAATAATTGCACTTGCGGGTTCCCCTCTTGAGAGGAGATTAAGGGGTGTGTTATGTTTAATTATAATTTCTGGTTTTCTAGCTTCTTCTTGCAAAACCAATAAACAAAATACAACAACAGAAACTATTTCTGTAGAAAATAAAATAACTAACCCTGAATTCTCATCAGATTCAGCGTATCTCTTCACACAGCAACAGGTTGATTTTGGACCTCGCGTGCCAGGTACTTCGGCACAGCTAAAATGTGCTACTTATTTTGAACAGAAATTAAAAAGTTATGGTGCAGAAGTTGTAATGCAAAAAACCAAAGTAGTAGTATATTCCGGAAAATCAGTTCCCTGCATTAATATTATTGCTTCTTATAACGCTACAGCAAAACGCCGCTTGCTGATCTGCACCCATTGGGATGCACGACCATTTGCCGATCAAGGTGATAGCGCAGTTGGCAGCCCTATACTTGCAGCAGATGATGGTGCAAGTGGATCTGCAATATTATTGGAAATAGCTCGACAATTACAAAAAAAAATACCCGACGTTGGCGTAGATTTAGTTTTTTTAGATGTGGAAGATTATGGACAGCCGGAATATGACCTTAACCAAAAACAAGGCGATTTTTACTGTTTGGGAACTCAGTATTGGTGTAAAAATCCGCATATACCTAACTACAAAGCGGAGAACGGAATTTTATTAGATATGGTAGGAGCAAAAGATGCCACTTTTACTTTTGAGGGTGTTTCGATGCAATATGCACCACAATTCATGAAGCAAGTATGGAACACGGCCGAAAAATTGGGCTATGGGAATTTTTTTATAAGAGATGTAACCGATCCGATTATCGACGACCATTACTATATTAACCAGATGGCGAAAATACCAACGATAGATATCATTAGCCGAACCTACAAAACCCGCAGCGGATTTCCTAAGCATTGGCACACACATCAAGACAATATGTCGGTAATTGATAAAGTAACGCTGCAAGCTGTGGGAGAAACAGTATTGACCACTATTTATACTTTTTAGTCGATTTAAGTTAAAAAGAAAATAAAATTTTCCAATCGTTTTTTATAATTAAAACTAAAAGCGTACATTTGCACTTCTTCCGATTATTTTTCGGAATATGAATCACAGATTCAGGTCCTGTAGCTCAGCTGGTTAGAGCACCTGACTCATAATCAGGGGGTCCATGGTTCGAGCCCATGCAGGACCACAAATCACTACCTCAAAGCCCTTGTTTTTCAAGGGCTTTTTTCATTTAAGAAGTTCTTTCGTAGAGAATTCGTAGAAAATATGGATTAATCACCCAATAGAAATAAATAATCCTTTATCTATTTACTGTTAAAATAGAGAATCTTAATTAATTTCAGAGCCATTTCAGTAGCTACCTCTTTTTTGTAAGCATTACTTCTGTCTTTGGTTTTGTCGGCAAACTTCTTCAGATAGTAAAATTGATTTTTAGAACACCCCATCTGTGGATATAACTCTGCATAATAATTTTCCTTGATGGCAAAAAAGAAGTTTTGCGACAGAAGAGATTTTAAATGAACATAACTGTTCGGGTATTCCAGCTTTTCTTCCTTATCTCTCTCTTTCAGCATTGCTGTAATATCTTTATTAAAATCAATGTTTAATGCAGCAGACAATTCCTTATAATCCGGACGCTCATAAATATAGCTTTTTATCAATGCCTTTATTTTTAAAGCAGGGAATCTTTTGGTTCCTGTTTTTCTTTTTTTAGGCGGTATATAGCCAGGTGCATTTTCTATGGCCTCTTTAATAGTGGTTTCTAGTAATGGAATCAATTCCTTTAGATTGCTGGAATAAGGATTCTTATCATAAAAGAATTTGGCTTCACCGGTCTTGAAATAATGAATATAAGTATTCAGTGCCTGCTCCAGATAACCCTTCATGTGTTCATGGTTGCCATCATTGTAATAATTCCGGTATTCAATAATCCACTTCTTTAAACTGTACCCGGATTTTACATATTCTAGCAGGCGGTCCGTTTTGTAATTAAACGGTTTCTTGGTAAACTCAGAGCAACCCTCATCGAAAAAAGTTCTCGGTGATACATAAGGTCTGCCCTGTATTTGTTTGGCTGTTCTTTTCATAGTATGCTTAAATGTAATTTCATTTCAATACAAATATAAATCTTAGCTACGTCATAACATGTCGTACTAAAATAATATCTTTAAAATAAAAATGTCTGTAACAAATTAATTAAAGCGATACGAGTTGATTCTCACCAAGATAGAAAGCTCAAAATAGCCCGTATTGGTAGAGATATATAATTATTTCCAACACTTTGATATTCATTCTTCCGAGCGCACACTGCAGCGCGATATGGAAGAATTGAAATCAGTCTACAGTATAAAATAAAACTCTTTTTTGTATAATATATTGAGAAGAAGTTTCATTTGGTGAAGATGCCACACGATAGATAAAAGAGATAGGAGAAACAAGCCAATTAAATTATACATCTTCCAATGCATTTTAATACATTGATATATGCTGAATCATCGGTAATATAGTCGATATTATTTTATAAAAATCCATTTACCAATTTCTTTAAATGTAATTTTTTTACCTTGAATTAAGATGCCTACTCTGTATATCTTTGCGGCAACATACACCATTGCCAAAGAACATATCAATAAGATAAACATGGATAGAATTTGCTCCCACCAAGGAACATGAAACGGAATACGGGTAATCATAATTATAGGAGAAGAAAATGGCAACATAGAACCCCAAAATGCTGCAGACGAAAAGGGTTGTGATAGCGTAACCGACATCAATACCATAGATATAATAATGGGAATAGTAATGGGGAAAGTGAACGATTGTGCATCGCTGTCGTCGGTCATTGCAGCACCTACTGCGGCAAACTGCGACGCATAAAACAAATACCCAAAAATAAAATAAAATATAAAACTGAAAATAATTCTGCCGATTGCCATGTCATGAAATGCATTGCTGATTTCAATCAACATCTTCATAGTATCCGGAGCATGCGTGAGTTGAGTATTTTGCTGCAATGCTTGCATTTCCATCATTTTATCGCCCATAAATATTGGCAGCAGCATATTTATTCCGGCAATTAAAATACCCCATAATACAAATTGTGTAAGCCCTACCGCACCAATGCCGATTATCTTTCCTATCATCAATTGGAACGGACGCACAGTAGTCACCAATACTTCTACAATCCGATTTGTTTTTTCTTCCGTTACACTGCGCATTACCATTGCGCCATATACTATCAAAAATATATAAATGAGAAAACCGCAAATATACCCAAACAATCCCGCCACTTCCGAGCCTCCTTTTTTTTGTTGGTTATTGATAATTTTTTCAATGCTGATTTGCTTGTTCAAAGTTTCAATAGTATCTACATTGTAGTTGCGCTCGGCTAACGCACGTTTCCGTATTTCTTCCGATACTTTTTTCTGTATATAGTCTTCTGTTGTAATTCCCAACTCATTATCAGAATAATATGCAATGCCTAGCGGTCGGTTGATGTCGATTTTTGGAATGTATAAAATACCGTCGCAATCAATATTCTCGTACTTGTCTTTTATCGAATCGATGGGTTGTGTATTGTTGGTCAAATATTTAAAACGCAAACTTTCCCCGATATCCATTCCTCTGAATTTATCTTCAAATAATCCACTTTCATCTTTTACAGCAATTGTTAGTTTCTCTTGTGCGTTAGTAGCAATAGCTATTAATGCAACAGACAAAACCCCCATCATTACTGGCAATAGAATGGTAAGTAAGATAAATGTTTTCTTTCTTACTCTTGTAATGTATTCTCGTTGTATGATATGCCAAATCTTAGTCATAGAAAAACGATAATAGGTTAAGGAGTTGCATTTACGGCTTGAATAAAAATTTCATTTACGGAAGGCAATATTTCCGCCATGCCGCTTATTTCTATATTGTTTTGGATTAATATTTTTAAAATATCGTTGGATTTTTGTTGTTCATTTAATTTAAAAATTAAAGTATTCGATGTTTGTTCCACAAGGTCTAAATTATCAAAAGCAGCATTATTTACTATAGAATTTCCCAAAATATCTACTCGTATTAAATGCTTTTTATATTGCTGTTTGATGGCTTGAACATTGCCTTCTAAAATTATTTTTCCTTTGTTGATTAAGAAAATATCTTCGCAAATTTCTTCTACATTTTCCATCCTATGTGTCGAAAAAATAATAGTAGCACCCTTTTGGTGTAATTCAAAAATCTCTTGCTTTATAATTTCAGCATTCACCGGGTCTAAGCCCGAAAATGGCTCATCTAAAATCAATAATTCAGGTTCGTGAAGTACAGTAGCAACGAATTGTATTTTTTGCTGCATCCCTTTAGAGAGTTCTTCTATCGTTTTGTTGCTCCAACTTTCAATGTCTAATTTTTTCAGCCAAAATGAAATTTTTGTTTCTGCATCTTGTTTAGAAAAGCCGCGCAGTTGCGCAAAATAAACCAATTGCTCCCGTACTTTCATTTTTTTGTACAATCCGCGTTCTTCGGGCATGTAGCCAATACAATTTTGGTGCTGCTCCGATAGCGGCTGCCCTTTATACAAAATTTGACCTAAATCTGGAAAAAAAATGCGGGTTATATTTCGGATGAGCGTAGTTTTCCCAGCACCATTAGGGCCAAGCAACCCATATATTTTATTGGGCTGTATGCTTAAACTTACGTCTTGCAGAGCGTATGTATCTTGAAAAGATTTAGAAATATGTTGAACATCCAGCAAATTCAATAGCTACTTCTTTAGACGGTAAATATACAAGATTTTTTTTCACATAGCATAATGGTAATAAAGTCAATGCCGTCGTAAGCATTGCAATAGAGCACCAAAATTCTGGTTTGCATAACTTGTGAAAGAAGTTATGCTTTCAACTTAAAAACACCTATTATTTACCTCCATAAATATATAATAGCAGTTGGGAATAAAAAAAATGACTTAAAAGCATCATACTACGTTCTATTGCGTATTTTTGCAAAAAATAAATACAACGATGGAACTTATAGGAAAAGTGTATAAAGTGATGCCGGTAGAAACAGGCGAAGGCAAAAACGGAACTTGGAAAAAACAACAAGTGATAATAGAAGTAGATGGTGGAAAATTTCCCAAAAAAGTAGCCATGGTTTTTTGGAGCGAATTAACCAATAGTGAGGCTTTCGTAGAAGGTAAAGATATTTCCGTAGAATTTGACTTGGAAAGCCGTGAGTTTAATGGAAAATGGTACACCGATGCTAAAGCATGGAGAATAAATAAAAGCACATCTGGTAGCACAAGCAGCTCGGCAGCAGCTTACAATGCACCTCCGGCAGCTGCATATACGGAGTCCGACATTCCTCCAGCAGCAACAGTAGAAGATGATTTACCATTTTAATGGGTGAAAAGAGAGGCTATTTTTCCTGCATTCTCTGAAATTACTAATATTACCGCTAAATATGGCACCAACCCATTCAACCACTCCAAAAGCAAATACTCAATTTGCATGGATTACTCCATGTTTTAAAGGATTGGGACAAATAATGCTTCAAGAAAATGAGATAACAGGTTTTCTGTTCTTAGTTGGTATTTTTGTTGGTTCTTTTAAAATGGGAATAGCCGTAATGGTTTCCGTTTGCGTAGCAACATTTGCTGCCAATATTTTTAAGTACAACGCAGAAAATATAAACAAAGGATTTTATGGTTTTAATGCGGCATTAATCGGTGCGGCATTAGTTTTATTGTATAAACTAACTTTAATTCTCTGGTGCAGCATCTTTATAGGAGCAATTGCGTCCGTGGTAGTGCAACATTTTTTTATTACAAAGAGAATTCCCGTTTTTACACTACCTTTTGTGGTAATAACTTGGGCGTTATTTTTTTTAATCAATAAATTTATACCCGAAATGAAGGTTAGTGCATCTGTGATGAATGTATTGCCAGAAGCTGATTTCGGTATTGCTTTAAGAGGATATGGGCAGGTTATTTTTCAAGATAATATAATAGCCGGAGCTATATTTTTTGTAGGAGTGTTTATAAGTTCGCCTATAGCAGCATTATATGGATTCTTCGGAGCAATAATTGCAGTATTGATTGCTTTACCATTTTCTATATCTATTGAAAATATTATGTTGGGATTAGTGAGTTACAACGCTGTATTGTGTGCAATTGCTTTTGCAGATATTAAACCCAAAACAGGAATTTGGGTATTGCTCTCCATTGTCTTTGCTTCCGCTATCAGTTTTTGTATGAATAACTTGCCTTTGCCACAATTTACTTTCCCTTTTGTGGCAGCATCATGTATTGTACTAGTCTTGAAAAATATTTCAAATTCGATTGCACATAAAATAGTAAATGAAGTTTAAGCAGTCTTTGAAGTCTGCTTTCTGTTTTTTTTTGAAAAGAATAGATTCTCTATTTTGGTTTACTTCATCCATAAAAAACTAAGATAATATTTTAAGTAATGTCGAAAGATAATCAACCGTTCTAATTCTATTTATCTAAAATAGATTACAAATAGTTATTATTTCATCACTTGCTTTACGATGCCTAGTTTTCCGTTGTACGGTGGATAGCGCAAAGGCACGTCAGGCCAAGTTACTTTATGGCAAATTGCTTTTTTGTGTGTGAATGTATCGAAGCTGTATTTGCCGTGGTAAGCACCTACGCCACTGCCGCCCACGCCGCCGAAAGGTAAACTGTCATTCGCCAAATGTGCAACGGTGTCATTAATACAGCCGCCGCCAAACTGTACTGTATTTAAGCATTTTTGTTGGTGAGCATAGTTGTTAGAGAAAATATAAAATGCCAATGGTTTCTCAAATTGTTTGACAATTCGGATGGCGTCCTCTATAGACGCAATCGAAATTACGGGCAATATAGGTCCAAAAATTTCATCCTGCATCAAAGGATGTTCTAACGAATTTATCTCAATAAGTGTAGGTGCAATATAGCGTGTTTCGGCATCTGTTTTTCCGCCTACAATTATTTTTCCATCCGTTATCATGGATGTTAATCTTTTGAAATGCTTGTCGTTGATGATTCTCGGGAAGTCGGCACTCGCCTGGGGATTTTTTCCATAAAATGAAGTAACAGCATTTTCGAATGCTTTATAAAATTTATCTTTCACCGACTCATGAATTAATAGATAATCTGGTGCAACGCAGGTTTGTCCGCCATTTAAAAATTTTCCCCATGCTATTCTTTTTGCCGCAACTTCTATATCTACTTGTTTATCTACAATACACGGACTTTTTCCGCCTAACTCCAAGGTGGTCGGTGTTAGAAATTCAGCTGCTGCACGTGCTATTGTTTTGCCTACTTCAGTGCTGCCAGTAAAAAAGATATAGTCATATCGGTACGTAAGCATTTCATTATTATCTGTTTGTTCATCAAGTACCGCTAAATAATTTTCATTGAAATTTTCACAGATTATTTTTTGGATAATTCGGTAAGTATTTATCGCTGCGCGGGGTGGTTTAATGATGCAAGTATTTCCGGCAGCCATAGCTCCTACAATCGGCAATAAAGTGAGTTGAAGCGGATAGTTCCACGCTCCGATAATCAGGCATACGCCGTAAGGATCGGGGTAAATATAATTGCGAGATGGGAAGTTGACTACTGTATCTTTTACTACTTCCGGAATAGCCCATTTTCTTATGTTTTTGAGCATGCATCCAATTTCATCATATAAAAGCCCAATTTCGGTAGCATAGGTTTCAAACGCAGATTTTTTAAAGTCGGTATATAATGCAGTGTAAATTTCTTGCTCATTAATCTGCAAAACTTTTTTTAATTTTTTTAGTTGTTTAATGCGGTAGTCCACATCTCGAGTAGCATTGCTTTCAAAAAAATCACGCTGTTTATCTATTAGTATTTTTATCGGAGATACTGTCGTTGCTGTCATGTCGTTTAAATTAGATACTAAATTTAAATAACTTTTCTTTCTAATGCACTTCTTGCGCTTATCTTTTGTTTAGAAATTGAAAAAGAGCATTGCTTCTTTTGTTTAAATTCAATAACAATTTTTAGTACATTTATTTGTGGACAATAAAACACTTTTGTAAAGAATACTGTATTTAATACAAAATACAATTTTAATACGCATCAAAATAACGAAATGAAACAGTACCAATTTTTTGCAGTGATATCTATGGTTTTCGCTGGACTTACCGCTGTTATTGCTAAGGCAGGATTGAAGAACGTAAATTCGGATACGGGGCTTGCAGTAAGAACTTGTTTTGTATTTGTATTGGTTTGGATAAATGTTTTTATCTTCCATCAGCACAAAGATTTTTCCAATCTTACGATGAAAGATACAGCATTGCTAGGGGTTTCAGCATTAACCACTACAATATCTTGGATATTTTATTACAAAGCTATAAAAATTGGAAATGTATCAGAAGTGGCACTCATAGACAAAGGCAGTATTTTGATTACGCTCGTATTGTCTTTTGTATTTCTGCAAGAACAATTAACGTGGAAAATTGCATTAGGCTGTTCATTTATCTTTAGTGGATTATTAGTTTTAGCTTGGAAATAAAACAATTCTTATGTTGTTTAAAATTAGTCTGTTATTTATATCTACCATCTTCGCTTTTTGGATAAGTGCAATATGTGGAGGTGGTGCAAGTTTGATATTATTGCCACTGCTTAATGTACTACTACACGCATCTGTAGTGCCTTTTGCGCTTACCATCGGTACGTTTACCAGCTCTGCATCAAGAATAGTAGTATTTCGGAAATACATAAGTTGGAAAATATTCTTTTGGTTTGTTCCTTGTTCAATTCCAGCGGTATTATTAGGAGCCTGGTTAATGAAGTATGTGAATCCATTGTATTTACAACTAATAGTTGCTTTATTTTTGATGAGTAATGTTCCCGAACTTTTTAGAACACATAGACAGCAAGAAAAGGAAGAACACCCTTATCCCGTGTTTATTTTGGCTATTGTGGGTTTCTTTGCAGGTTTTGTTTCTGGTGTAACAGGAGCTATCGGATTGTTATTTAATCGCTTTTATTTACGCTATGGTTTGTCAAAAGAACAAATTGTAGCTACTCGTGCGGCGAATGAGATTTTTTTGCATTTCATCAAATTAGTGATTTATATTTTGCTCGGTTTATACTCTAGAAATGCATTTTTTTTAGGTATTGCCATCGCAGTAGCAACAGTGGTTTCAGCATATACAGTAAAATATGTTTTACCCTATTTAAGTGAATATATGTTTCGGAAAATTGGATATGGGGCAATGGCAGTATCAGGCATATTTTTATTTTATAACACTTCACATCATATTTTACTGGATGATAAAGTTGCATTTGGAAAAAACAGATACGATGAAACTACTATGAATTGGCGCAACAGCAATTTTGCACTTGAGTTTGCGATTAGTGATGGATTGGAAATAGAAAGACAAATAAATGCTAATGAATTGCCTAGTATTTATAAAAAAACTTATGATTCTTTACAATTAATATATAACCCAATTTATATCGAGAAAGTATATAAACTTGGCGACAAGCGCACTTTTGAATTTAATTGCTTTAAAGGAAGTGTATGCACTAAAATTGAAGTTGAAGAAGGCTTATAATGAGTGCAATTGTGAACTATTATGTTTATTACACTCTATTTTATATTTTAAGAAGTACATATTATTTCCTTTAAAGACAAAAAAAGCGGCAGCTCTGGGGAGCTGCCGCAACACGCAAAAATTAACCCTTGTTATTTTATCGAAAGGTTAAACTCTACTCTTCGGTTTAGTGCTCTGCCAGCTGCAGTTTTGTTGTCCGCAATTGGCTTCGTCATGCCAAATCCTTGAGATGTCATTCTTGAAGCATCAATTCCTTGCTTAATTAAGTAGTCTAAAGCAGCTTTTGCTCTCTCTTGAGATAGTTTCAAGTTAAGTTCTGCTTTGCCTACATTATCGGTATGTCCATCAATATTTACATTATAGTAATCGTATTGTTTTAATATTTTAGCTACTTCATTTAATATGTTGAAAGAGGCAGGTTTAATAGTTGCCTTTCCAGTTTCAAATTGGATGTTTTGCGCTTTCATCAACACTTTCTTCGCTTTTTCTTCCAATACAGGGCATCCTTTGTTTTCTTTAACGCCTTTTATTGTAGGGCAAGCATCGTCTTTATCTATTACACCATCTCCATCGGTGTCAGGGTAAGGGCAGCCGTTATTTTCTTTCGGGCCTGCAACGGTAGGGCATTTGTCTTCGTTGTCGTAAACACCATCACCATCCGTATCAGGGCAGCCTTTGTGTGCTTTGTCTCCGGCTACAGTAGGGCATGCATCTTCATAATCCGGTATGCCATCTCCATCCGTATCAGGGCAGCCGTCAAATTCTTTCAATCCTTTTACGTCTGGGCATTTATCATCTTTGTCAGCAATACCGTCACCATCTCTATCCGGACATCCTTTTAATTCAGGCAAGCCAGCTTGATCTGGACAATCGTCTTCCATGTCAATCACACCATCACCATCTCTATCTGGACATCCTTGTAATTCTTTTTTACCAGGAGTATCCGGGCATTTATCTTCCGCATCTAAAATACCGTCACCGTCTCTGTCCGGACAACCGTGGCTTTCGCAAGTTCCTTTTTCACGAGGACAAAGGTCTTTCTTGTTAGAAACTCCATCTTTATCTCTATCCTTTGCTTTTCTGTTTGGTACAGAAACTTTAAATCCGATTTGTACATTGATATCTCTAGTATTTCCTTTTTTCATTTTAATTAAAGAAGAGAAAATATCTTGAGAAGCTAGATACAACGGACCGGCTCTAAAGCCTAAACCCCATTGTACATTTGCTATTTGATCTACTGCAACAGGCATATAAACACCTGCCCATTTATAGTCGTAGCGCGGCGTAACAGACACTATACTTAAATGGTGTACATTGTTTCCTTTTTGTGGAATTGGATTAATTTGTGCAGCAACATTCACACCAAATCCCTTAATGATATTTACATCTGCCCATACATTGATAGTAGTAGGAAGCCACATTTTAAATGTACTGTCGTTATTTAATCTAGAACCCAGACGTGGCCAATCGTAATGCATCGTGTTTTCAGAAAAAGGCTGGTCTGTTTTTATGTCTTTTAAGTAGTAATCTCTTATGGAATCAGATTTTGCAAATTTAAGACGTCCAATGTTTGTTACGGAGAATCCAACTTGTACGAAGTGCTTATCGCGCTCATTGTAATACAAGTCTTTGCAGTCCATGTTATATTTATATTTGTCTTTTTCTCTTCTAAATTCATATACTACTGCTATATCGGCAGCAGCAGACCATTTAGAAAATTTATTAGATAACATATCTTTATTGAAAAAATCATTTGCATCATAGCTTTTTCCTGGTAAGAAAAAATCTAAATTTTTAGAAGCACCTGCATGAATTTTTGTATCAGTAATATGGATAGTATCCAAATTATCAAATGTGTAGTTAAACTTATCAGAATAAGCATAAACAGCCGCTAATCCTTTTACAACTTTTAAAGTAGCCCCTACTTTTAAGAAATGTTTTTCTTTGTCCAAAACTACACGAGAATAGGTAACACCTAAATCAGCCCAAGCCATACCTTTTACACCTAAGTTAGTTATAGAGTGCGGCTGGTTGGTAAAGTTACCAATCTTATTGAAGGCATCATTACCCCATCCCCAGCGTAAGTTTCTTGCTAATGGTTCTCCCAAATTGTCAACATTTGTAACGCTATTTAAGTGCCCAGTAATTGCAATTGCTTGGTTGTTACTTTTGTTTTTACCAAAACCTACTAAAAAAGACAGCGGCAATTGAGTTGTAGTGCTTGCGTATCCAAATTTATTCTTTCCGTTTATTTTTTCAGAAAGGTTTAAATCACTATTCCACCCATTTTTCTTAAAGTCCAAAAGTTTACCTTTTATTCCCAGATAGTTGTTAGCAGCTGTAATATCCGTAGTGAATAGGTTAATATCCACTAAGTAGCGACTATCCGCAATTGCCGGATTGTAATTTACATTCGTAACTCCTCCGAAGTTACTGGCTCTAATTCCTAAGAATTGCGCCTTGGTACTTAACATACCCACACAAGCGAGTATAGACAGTCCCATTTTTTTGTTTAGAAATATCATAGCAGATAAAATTATTTAGTGAATGCAAAATTATGTTTTAATGGCAAATGCGTACCCATTTTTCTTTTACCCATTGTTAATATTTAATAAATTTTTTCAACAAAAAAGATTCAAAGTGCAACATATCGTTTAAATTTTATATATTTACAACACTTTCGCAGACGTATTCTAAAGTATATCCACAAACTTTAAATATGGTTTGTACCCATCCTCACAATTTTTTTGTCAATGTACACACTGTTTATTTGCAGTATAATACTTTATTTAAATAAAATCACAATATTTTACAAATATGAAATACAACACCAACAGAAATAATATAGAAATGCGCGAATACGGACGGTATGTACAAAAAGTAATCGACCATGCTATAACATTAGAAGACAAGAAAGAGCGGCAAGCAGTAGCTGAGAGTATTATCCAATTAATGGGGATACTAAACCCGCAGTTAAGAAATACGGCAGACTATAAACAAAAATTGTGGGATCATTTATTTATAATTTCTAAATTTCAATTAGAAGTAGACTCACCCTATCCCATACCGACAGAGGCAACAGCACGAATAAAACCATCACACATGTCATATCCACAGAAACGAATAAAACTAAAACATTATGGTAGAAACGTAGAGTCCTTAGTTAAGAAAGCGATAGAAATGGAAGATGAAGGTAAGAAAGAATTATTTACCGAAATTATTGGTAATTTTATGAAAATGGCTTATAAAAACTGGAGTAATGAAGAGGTGAGTAATGACTTAATTAAAGAAGATATGAAGTCTATTTCGGGCGGGGAATTAGAAATTAGCGAAGAGATGAATATTGAAAATATGACCCGTAATCAACAAAAACAACAACGCAAATTTCCTCAGAATAACAATAATAATAGAAATAAAAATAAGTTTAATAGAAATAACAATAACAATAACCGAAACAGCAACAACCGAAACAATAATAACCGCAATCGTTACAAATAATACACTATGAGTAGAGATATGTTTGAAGTAATAGGCGGGAAGCCGCTTAAAGGTATTATTATCCCACAAGGAGCAAAGAATGAAGCATTGCAAATACTTTCAGCCGTGCTTCTTACAGAAGATACTATAACAATTTCAAATATTCCCGATATATTAGATGTAAACGTGCTAATAGAGCTACTAGCTGAAATGGGAGTAAGGGTAAGCAAACAAAATGCAGATACCTATACATTTAACGCAAAAGATGTTGATCCCGATGTACTGTTGACCCCTGATTTTAAAAAGCGGGCAGGGCATCTTCGTGGTTCTGTAATGATTTTAGGGCCACTTTTAGCACGTTTTCGCAGAGCATACCTACCTACACCCGGCGGAGACAAAATCGGGCGCAGGCGCTTAGATACGCACTTCCTAGGGTTTGTAGAATTAGGTGCAAAATACCATTTCGATAAAATAAATTCTTTTTACTCTCTTACTGCAGACCATCTTGTTGGAAAATATATATTGTTAGAAGAGCCTTCTGTTACAGGCACTGCAAATATCATCATGGCTGCTGTATTAGCCGAGGGGGAAACCACAATTTTTAATGCAGCATGCGAGCCTTATTTACAACAATTGTGCTCCATGCTCAATAGAATGGGAGCAAAAATTACCGGTATAGGTTCTAATTTATTAAAGATTGAAGGCGTAAAAAAACTAGGAGGCACTACACACCAGTTACTGCCTGATATGATTGAAATAGGCAGTTTTATTGGTCTTGCCGCAATGACAAAGTCCGATATCATTATCAAAGATGCACGCATAGATATGCTAGGTATAATCCCAGTATATTTTCAAAAATTAGGTATCCAATTAGAACTTATCGGCGATGATATACATATACCAGCACAAGATAACTATGAAATTAAAACATTTATAGATGGCTCAATTTTGACAATATCTGACGGACCTTGGCCGCTGTTTACGCCGGATTTATTAAGTATAATGCTCGTTACCGCTACTCAAGCAGATGGCAGCGTACTCATTCATCAAAAAATGTTTGAGAGCCGTTTGTTCTTTGTAGATAAATTAATAGATATGGGCGCAAAAATAATCCTTTGCGATCCGCACAGAGCCACCGTAATAGGCATAAACCGAGAATATAATTTACGCGGAATAGAAATGAGTTCACCAGATATCAGAGCTGGAGTAGCCTTGTTGATAGCCGCATTATCCGCAGAGGGGAAAAGTGTTATTTCCAATATTCACCAAATAGACAGAGGTTATCAATATATAGATAAACGATTACAAAATTTAGGAGCAGATATTACCCGATTGTAATACGTATATGATTAATATAATCAATAGTTTGAGCGATGTTTTTTGTGATAAGATTACTTGTGTTTTTTTAACGTAAAATGTGGATAAACAGACGTGATTTTATCCCGTTTTAAAGTAGCATTTTTGTATCTTTGTTTGGTTGATTTTTTAATTAAACAACAAAGACAAAATCAACCCTCAGCAGGTAATAATAATAATTAGAAATACTAAAGAATTTATTATTTGGAGAGGAATAAAAATTTAAATTACATTACTTACCATCTTATTACATTTAAATAAAATATGAGCGAAGAAGTTTTAGACGGCGTAAAGAAAAATACTCATTATGGTGCCGATAACATTACCGTTTTAGAAGGATTAGAAGCAGTACGTAAACGCCCCGCGATGTACATCGGAGATATCAATACACGCGGTTTGCACCACTTGGTGTATGAAGTCGTGGACAACTCTATTGATGAAGCATTGGCAGGGCATTGTAAAAATATTTTAGTTACTATCCATGAAGATAATTCCATATCTGTATTGGATGATGGTAGAGGTATTCCTGTGGATATGCACCCCAAAGAAGGACGCTCGGCATTAGAGGTGGTACTGACGGTATTGCACGCCGGCGGTAAGTTCGATAAAGATTCTTATAAAGTTTCTGGTGGTTTGCATGGTGTCGGGGTCTCATGTGTTAATGCACTTTCAACCTATTTGAAAGCATCAGTATATAGAGATGGTAAAGAATACGAACAAGAATTTAGCATCGGTATCCCAAAATATGCTGTGAGAGAAGTAGGAACAACGAATATTCGTGGTACAAAAATTCACTTTAAACCCGACGCTTCAATATTTACCGTAACAGAATATAACTATGATACTTTAGCCGCTCGTATGCGCGAGTTAGCTTATCTAAATAGAGGTATCAGTATTACTATTTCGGATGAAAGGAATAAAGACGAACATGGAAAAATACATTCTGAAAATTTCTTCTCAGAAGGTGGATTAAGAGAGTTTGTGCAATATTTAGATAAAACCAGACAAGCTATAATTCCGGAAGTTATTTACATGGAAGGAAGTAAGGAAAATGTAGTCGTAGAAGTAGCTTTCCAATATAATGACTCGTACAATGAAAACATCCATTCTTATGTAAACAATATCAATACTATTGAAGGCGGTACACACGTAGTAGGTTTTAGAAGAGCACTGACTCGTGTGTTTAAAAACTGGGCAGTAAAGAATGATTTATTTAAAAATTTAAAAACTGAAATTAGTGGTGAAGATTTTAGAGAAGGGATTACCTGCTTGGTATCTGTAAAAGTACCAGAACCTTTATTTGAAGGACAAACCAAAACAAAACTTGGCAACTCAGAAGTAGATGCTATTGTAGCAGGCGTAGTAGGAGAGCATTTGGAATATTACCTAGAAGAACATCCCAAAGAAGCTAAAATCATTGTAAACAAAGTGATACTAGCAGCAACTGCACGTATGGCTGCAAAAAAAGCTCGTGAATTAGTACAACGTAAAAATGTATTAGGTGGTTCCGGATTGCCAGGAAAATTATCCGACTGCTCAGATAAAGACCCAGAAGCTTGTGAATTATTCCTTGTAGAGGGCGACTCTGCAGGTGGTACCGCTAAACAAGGTAGAAACCGTGCATTCCAAGCCATTTTGCCATTAAGAGGTAAAATTCTGAATGTTGAAAAAGCAATGGAACATAAGATTTATGAAAATGAAGAAATAAAAAATATTTTTACGGCGTTAGGCGTTACCAAAGGCATTGATGGAGATGAAAAAGCACTTAATATTACTAAATTACGCTACCATAAAATTGTAATCATGTGTGATGCTGACGTAGATGGTTCTCACATTACTACACTTATTCTTACTTTCTTCTTCCGACACATGAAAGAACTTATCGAAAATGGATATATTTATATTGCGTCACCACCATTGTACTTAGTAAAAAAAGGAAACAAACAACAATATGCTTGGGATGACGAACAGCGTAAACAAGCTATCAAACTATTGGCCGGAGATGGAAAAGAAGATAGCGTGCATACGCAGCGTTACAAAGGTTTGGGAGAGATGAATGCAGAGCAACTTTGGGAAACTACCCTTAACCCTGAAACAAGAACATTGAAACAAGTAAGTATTGAAAATGCTGCCGATGCAGACTATATTTTCTCCATGCTAATGGGTGATGAAGTGCCACCACGTAGAGAATTTATTGAGGCTAACGCAAAATATGCAAAAATTGATGCATAATAGTTTTTAAAGCTAATTTTTAAAATCCGTTCAAGATTGAACGGATTTTTTATTTCAGAATACTTTTTATTTTTTTGTTTTTGTATCTTTAGTTTTTACATTTTTCTTTAAAAAACGCCACGACATTTACATAAAAAAATAATTTTCCTATGAAAAAAGTACCTTTTGAATTTAGACTTTTAACGTTTAGCTGTTTCTTGTTTATTGCATCTACCGGCATTGCAATGTTGTTTTTTCCGGGTGGCACTATACTGAACCATGAAACAAAAGGATATAGCTTTTTTAATAATTTTTTTTCAGAATTGGGTAGATGGAGAACGGTAAAAGGAGAAACTAATTGGATATCATTTTTCGGTTTCGAAATAGCCTTGATTTTTCAATCTGTGACCATGTTTTTTTTTAATAAAAAATTACTAAACATAACCGACAGTAAACAATTAAATCCATTTTTATACTATACCGCTCTTATAACCGGAAGTATATTTCCGTTTCTCCTAACTGGCATTGCGCTCACACCTTGTGATTTATATTTGCCCTACCACATGGATTTTGTATATGCAGCATTTGGCACACTTGTTCCATTAAGTTTTGCATATACGCTACTTATCCGTCAGCATCATTTATTACCCAACAAATATGGAAATACGATGATGATAATTGTTTTCGCCATTACCATTTATTTATTCATTATGCTCTACGGCCCAGATCCGCATAAGGTAGGCTATGTACAGCAAACTGCACAAAAAGTAATAGTATATTCTATGATTTTTTGCTTACTATACCTGTCAAGTGGTTGTATTAAGTATTTAACAAAAGAATCTTTAGAGAATTAAATAAAAGGGTTGTTACTATAGAAATTGTTAAGGAAAGATTTACACATCATAATTGAAATTCACTTTACAACCTTCGCTACAATTTTTGCAAATGTCAATTTCTTTTCTGCCTTTTACTAACTGACTGCGGAATTTTTTATAGGCTTCATTCTCCCATATTTGCGCAAATGTATGTGTTGTTAAATCTCCTAATTGATGTTGTGCATCTTTATCGAAACAGCAAGGAAGTACTTTGCCATCCCAAGTAATTACGCAACTATGCCATAATTTCCAGCAGCTATTTTCCAAGTTGTTTTTTATGGAATATGTGCCGTCTTTATTTACCTTGTATCGAGAGTATTTTTCTTGTGTGGGAATTAATTTATTACCATGTTCATAATCATAAACTTGTGCTGTTTTTAATATCACCTCATCTACTCCAATTTCTTTTGCAAGCACCCTTAAGTCCTCTATTTGATGTTCGTTGGGTTGTACTACCAAAAACTGAAAGATGACATGTGGCGTCTGTGATTTTAATTCCTTTTTCCATTTTATTATATTTTTAGCTCCAGCGATTACTTTGTCTAAATGTCCACCCACTCTATATTGCTGATAAGTTTCTTGCGTAGTGCCATCAATAGAAATGATTAATCTATCCAAGCCGCTTTCAATGGTTTTTTTAGAAATAGCATCCGTCAAATAATGCGCATTGGTAGAAGTTGCCGTATAAATTTTCTTCTTTTTAGCATACGCCACCATATCCAAAAATTTGGTATTTAGATAAGGTTCTCCTTGAAAATAAAAAGTAAGGTAAATTAATTCATTAGCTAATTCATCTATTGTTTTTCTGAAAAAGGAAGGCTCTAACATACCGATAGGCCTTGTAAAAGCACGTAGCCCACTTGGGCATTCTGGGCAACGTAAATTACAGGATGTAGTAGGCTCGAATGAAATTGAAAATGGCTTGCCGAATTGAATAGGTTTTTTAAAGTATTTGGTAATATAAAATGAAAAATACACCAAACTCATATTCCACGCTCGCCGTGGAGTCATCATCGATAAAAAGTGGATTGTATTTTGCAGGGTAGCTTTCATCAAGAATACTTCCTGCAAGATACGAGAGATTTACCTTTATTCAAATAAAACCATATATAGAAGTAACTATGCGCTATGGCGTAGTTTTTATGGCAGATGTTTTAGGAATATGTTTCTTAAAATATCGTATCACAAAAAATAAAAGTACTACTATTACTAAGCATATAATACCGGCAATGACAAATGGGATGACAAGGCTGAAAATACTTCCTGCAATTGCCAAAATATGCTCTATTGTTGCAACAATTGGATTGGCAGCTCCGGCGGTTGTTGCTGTGGAGGTCGCTCGCGTTAATGCTGTACCTGCTTGTATTATTCCTGCACTGCCACCACCTACAATAATTCCTAAGCCCCATTTTATCATAGGGTCTATATCGGGTAAAATAGCAGATGCGGTAAGTAAAGTGCCTGCAACTACAGATGCCGGAGTGGTAACGGTATCTAAAATATTATCGACAAATGGAATGTAGTATCCACCGATTTCAAAAATTGTTGCTGCTGCAAAGCAGATAATTGCTGGCATACTTCCGATCCACTGAAATCCGCTGCCTAATGGCAAATAGCCCATTTTTGCGGCAATGCTCGCTACTAACAATGGAACAAATACCCTAAACCCACAGCTGGCACTTAACCCTAAGCCCATTACCAAACTTAACAACACTTTATTGCTGCTCAAGAAATGTAAAGTATCTTTCGAAACAAATTGAACGATTGTAGAATCCATAGTTATAAAATTAAGTTTATTTCCATCAATATCAAATATCATGCTAAAATCAAAGGAAAAAAATTGAAGGTGAATTATAGTTGAATTTTGCCACGCAACCCCAATTCTATAAGTTCCATTTTTTGAGGCTTTCCATTCTCAATTTCCATTCGTATTGCGGTGCGCATTTTATGGAATCCGTGTATGCCCGCAGCACCCGGATTGATATGCAGAAATCCATATTTTGGATCTTTGGCTACTTTTACAATATGTGAATGCCCACACACTAAAATATTCGGAGTATAAGATTGTAGAAGTTGTTGTACACGTGGCGTATATTTACCCAAAGGGCCGGCAATGTGAGTGATAAGAATCTTGCACCCTTCAATTTCCAAAGATTGATTTTCGGGAAATTCTGTCCGTATGGAATAATCGTCAATATTTCCATAAACAGCATAAAGTGGTTTGAATTTTTGTAATGCATTTGTTACCGTTGACGATCCGATATCACCGGCATGCCATACCATATCAACGTCTTTGAAATATTCAAAAATTTGCTCTTCTAAATAGCTGTGCGTATCTGATAGTATGCCGATTTTTGTCATTTGTTGTCAATTACTTTAGTGTATAAACCTGTGGCGATGAGGCTTACAAGTGAAATAATAATCCATAAGGTAATAAAGTTGGAATACTGCACCACTACAGCGCCAAAAAACGGCCCTACTGTTTGCGAAAATGCCCAAGTCATTGTCCAGATGGCGGCATATTGCCCGCGATTGCTATCGTTAGTCCTGCTCATCCAAAAATTTACCAATACAGAAAATGCCAACATTTCACTGAGTGTAATTAAAGTCATCATTACAAAAGCACCTAAAAAATTTAAAGGGAAACAAGCTAAAATATATGCTAAGGCATGTAGGGCTACACCAATAGTTACGGCTCTTCTGGCACTCCAATTTCTTTCCATCCAAAAAATTACGGTCATCTCTAATAGTACAATCATAATACCATTCCAAGAGCCTAAATATCCAATGTCTGTTTCTTCTAAATGTAATATTGTTTTAAAATAGACTGGTAAATTGGTAAATAATTGCACAAAGCAACTTAAATACAAAATAGAAATAAGTACAAATTGTACGAATGTTTTATCTTTCCAAATAACGTTTGCTTTTGCTGTATTTTCATTTATTTTTTGGGAAGATGTAGTGTTTGTGTTTTCCGCAGGCATAAGTTGCCAAAGAAATACGGCAGCTAAAATATTGGTAATACCATCTACCCAAAATAAAAGATGATAGGAGTAATGCGCAATAAAACCGCCAATACCGGCGCCTAATGCCCAGCCCAAATTGAACGATAGACGCATTAAAGTAAACGACCGCATTCGGTTTTCTTCGGTACTGTATTTCCCGATAGCAGCAGAATTTGCAGGACGAAAGGATTCATTTACCATGGCCAAAAGAAACGTAAAACTACAGATAGCAAAATAACTGCGTAATTGTCCCAATAGGATAAACCCAATACCGCCAAAAAACAAAGCGGCTAATTGTACTTTTTGAAAGCCGATAGTATCAGTTAATTTGCCGCCAAAATACCCACCAATAAATGCACCTACACCCCATAAACTTATAACAATTCCTGCTTGGCTGATACTGCATCCTAATTGTGAAGTTAGATACAACATTAAAAATGGAATAACCATAGTGCCACACCGGTTGATGAGATTTACAAAAGACAATAACCAAATATCGCGCGTAAGTCCTTTGTACGAATTGAGATAATACCTGACGGCTTGATGTATCATTCCACTACAAAAATAGGAAATAATAAAGACAGAAAATCAGGGTAGATTTAGTGTATTTGATTGTTTATGGTTTCAAGGATTGTAGGTAAGGAAGTGGGTGCTATCCAGGTATAATCTTTGTGTTTATTAAAGAAAGTAAGTTGTCGTTTTGCATATTGCCGTGTGTGTAGTTTAATCAATTCTACCGCATCTTGTAAAGTTGTTTTCCCTTCTATAAAATCAAACAATTCCTTATACCCTACGGTTTGCAGGGCATTGTGTTGCTGGAATGGATAAACAGATTTTGCTTCTTCCAAAAATCCGTCCTGCATCATCCCTTCTACCCGTTGGTTTATACGCAAATGAAGTTGTTCTTTGGGTAGCGTAATTCCTATTTTTATTGGAATAAAATTTCTATTTTTTTTATGTTTAGTTTTAAAAGTAGAAAACGGAACGCCAGTGCCAAGACACACTTCTACTGCACGGATGACACGCTGGGTGTTTTGCAAATCAATAGTATTATAAGAGGTTTCGTCTAATATTCTTAATTGTTCTTGTAGTGGCGCAATGCCAAAAGTTTCTACTTGTTGGTTGAGTTCTTTGCGTATTTGTGCATCTACTTCGGGGATTTCATCAAATCCATATAATACGGCATTGATATAAAAACCGGTGCCGCCGCATAAAATAACGATATCGTTTTTGGTAAATAAATTATTCAGTAGTTCTAGAATTTCCCGTTCGTATTCTCCGGCAGAAAAATAAGTGTTTATACTTTTGTTGGCAATGAAATGATGTGGAGCTTGCTGTAATTCTTCTACAGTTGGACGTGCAACACCGATATTTAATTCTTTAAAAATTTGTCGAGAATCAGCGGAAATGATTTCTGTATGAAAATGTTTTGCCAACTCAATAGCTACCTTTGTTTTGCCAACGGCAGTAGGTCCTGCAATTACAATTAAATATTTTTTTGATAGTGTTGGCGATGGATGTTTCATGTTTTATTGTTTATTACAAATTCAATGCTTTTCCTTTTTCCAACATTAACTGATAGGCCGCATCATAATTGTTAGAAATAATGCCATCTAAAATGGCATCTTTGATAGCATCTTTGATAATACCAACTTCGCGTGATGGTTTGATGTTAAATGTTTGCATGATAAGCTCGCCACTAATTGGAGGCTGCCAATTTCGGATATGGTCACGCTCTTCTACTTCTCTAATTTTTTGTAAAACAAGTTTTAGATTTTCTTTGTATCGTTTTACTTTCTGGTCATTTTTAGAAGTAATATCTGCATCGCACAATAGCAAAAGACTTTCTAAATCTTCTCCGGCATCAAAGAGAATGCGGCGAATAGCAGAGTCGGTAATGTTTTCTTGGGTTAATGAAATAGGACGTAAATGCAGTAAAACCATTTTCTGTACAAACTTCATTTTATCATCTAATGGGAGTTTTAGGCGACTGAAAATTTTAGGCACCCATTTTGCGCCTACCACTTCGTGTCCATGGAAAGTCCATCCGTGTCCTTCCTCAAAACGTTGCGTTGCCGGCTTGGCAATATCGTGCATTATTGCTGCCCACCGCAACCATAAATCTGTACTGTTTTCTGATAAATTATCCAGCACTTGCAAGGTGTGGTAGAAGTTATCTTTATGTCCTAAATTGTCTTTTATCTGTACACCTTGCAGCTTTACCATCTCGGTAAAAAACTGATGTAGCAATTTGGTATTAAACAATAATTTAAATCCTAAAGACGGTTTTGACGATAAGATAATTTTATTCAATTCAGCAGTTATTCTTTCTTGCGAAATAATTTTAAGTCGCTCTGCTAATGGTGCAATTGCCTGATAAGTGTTGTCCTCTATTTTAAAGTTTAATTGAGTTGCAAAACGAATGGCGCGCAGCATTCTTAGCGGGTCGTCATCAAAAGTAATTTCTGGCGATAAGGGCGTGCGAATTATTCCATTTTTTAAATCCTCTAATCCATTAAATGGGTCTATTACTTCGCCGAAATGGTTGGCGTGGAGGTGTGCTGCTAAAGCATTTATGGTAAAGTCGCGCCTATTTTGGTCATCTTCTAAAGTGCCGTTTTCTACTATGGGTTTGCGGCTATCTCTTTGGTAAGATTCTTTGCGTGCACCCACAAATTCCAATTCTATATCTTTTAATTTTATTTGTGCTGTACCAAAGTTTTTAAAATAGGCGACATTTATATTTTTAGAAGCAGAGGAGAATTTTTCGGCAACTTTTTTTGCAAGTTCAATACCATTTCCCACGCATACAATATCTATATCTTTTGATTTTCTGTTTATTATTTTATCGCGTACAAATCCACCTACTACATAAGCATCTATTTGTAACTCGTGTGCACATTCCGAAATTACTTTTAGTATTTCTTCTTCTTTTGGTAAAAACTGAAGCCGCATAGCACAAAGATACTATTACTATGATGATTTTTGAAAATAGGTAATGGTAAAAGTGAGTTATAATGTTTTCTTTGCAGAACCCCAGAAATTATAACTCGCAAATTTCCAACCGGGAATATACATGGATTTTAAATCTTGAATGACAAATCCATTTTTTTCTATGAGCTCAGGGATATTTCTATTTAAATTACAACCACCGGATAGTGGTTTCCAAATTGGATTTATAAAATCTTGTGTTGCGCTCACCTTTTTATCAGGAGCTACGCCATGTTCGCAAAATATCAAAATTCCATCTTGTTTTAAAACTCTACTCATTTCTCGCAATGCTTTATCTGTATCCGGAATTGTGCAAAGGGAATAGGTGATTACAATGGTATCAAATGTGTTGTTTTTAAAGGGTAAATCTTCCGCCGATGCTTTTACAAATTCAAATTTGTAGTCGAGCTTACTGATGTCGATTTCTCTTTTTTGCCATGTTTCTTCGTAGGGGTCAATCGCAGTAAGTTTGAGGATGTTTCTGCTGTTGTAAAAAGGTAAATTTAAACCTGTTCCAACGCCAATTTCCAAAATGTTTCCTGAGGCAAAAGGAATTACTTTTTCCCGTTGTTTGGTAAGTGAACTTGCTTTGCACGTTAGATTTATTAAACTTGGCAAAATATGTTTTGAATAAAAGCCCATACGATTTATTTAGAGGTTTTTTGTGAAGTTATTCTTTTTTTATTTGTGGCGGCTAATAAACTTTTAATACAATAACTCCATGTTTTGGAAGCGTAAATGTTTTTTCTTTACCAATTTTACCTAAGTCTTTATGCAGCCATAAATCTCTGATGTATTTGTTGGCGATACCAAATTTATCGGTATTAAGTGTAAATAATTTTTCAGTAATGCCTCGGTTTATAATCGCTATTGCTTGTTCCTTTCCAGTGCCTAAAGGCTTTTGCCATACTTCAATATTTTGGTTTTTATATACTCTTTTTGCTTGAATAAAACCAGTATCTTGGTTCAGCGCAATCACCTCTTTATTGGTTA
>CAZXRF010000037.1:0-29845 GCA_964642875.1 uncultured Chitinophagales bacterium
CCAACAGTTGAAATTAGTATATAAAGAACACAATCTAAAATCAAATCACAACTAAGCAGCTCCCTTGTTTGGTTGAGTTCGTTGTTGAAATTAGTATATAAAGAACACAATCTAAAATCAAATCACAACCCCCGACTGCCGTATCTTATGTATCACCTCGTTGAAATTAGTATATAAAGAACACAATCTAAAATCAAATCACAACCAAATCCGCATAGTTGCCAAATTGTATAGAGTTGAAATTAGTATATAAAGAACACAATCTAAAATCAAATCACAACAACCTATCTTGACCTTATCTTTTTTTGAATGTTGAAATTAGTATATAAAGAACACAATCTAAAATCAAATCACAACACTTCTAATACTCGTATTATTGTCTATGGGTTGAAATTAGTATATAAAGAACACAATCTAAAATCAATTCACAACAAGGTATCGCTGGATGGGCAGTATTACCTTGTTGAAATTAGTATATAAAGAACACAATCTAAAATCAATTCACAACTCCTGACGTGTGTTTGTACTAAAATATGAGGTTGAAATTAGTATATAAAGAACACAATTTAGAATCAAATCACAACTCTCGCTGGCAAAAGCGGAGAGAAGTATCGGTTGAAATTAGTATATAAAGAACACTAAGTATCATTTTTCCTTTACTTCACACAATAAAAAAAAACCGAGAATTTTCATTCTCGGCTTTTCGCTTTTTTGGGGTGAGGATTACATCATGCCGCCCATGCCACCCGGCATTCCGCTCGGCATTGCAGGTGCGTCTTTGCTCGGTTTTTCTACTATTGCACATTCTGTAGTTAATATCATAGATGCAATTGAAGCTGCATTTTCCAACGCTACACGCGTTACTTTTGCAGGGTCTATTACACCAGCTTTGTACAAGTTTTCATACGTTTCTGTTTTTGCATTATACCCGTAATCTTTCTTGCCATTTTTTACATTATATACTACAATAGAACCTTCAACGCCTGCATTTTCAGATATCTGACGCAAAGGTGCTTCCAACGCTATTTTAATAATTTCGATACCTGTTTGCTCGTCTTCATTAGCGCCTTTTAGTTTATCCAAAGCTACGCTTGCTCTAATTAAAGCAACGCCACCACCCGGCACTATTCCTTCTTCTACCGCTGCACGTGTGGCATGCAATGCATCATCTACACGGTCTTTCTTTTCTTTCATCTCCACTTCCGATGGTGCTCCTACATATAACACGGCTACGCCTCCAGACAATTTTGCTAAACGCTCTTGCAATTTTTCTCTATCGTAATCAGAAGTTGTTGTTTCGATTTGTGCTTTTATTTGGTTTACGCGTGCTTGTATATCTACTTTTTTTCCAGTACCGTTAATAATAGTGGTATTATCTTTGTCTATCACTACTTTTTCTGCTACTCCTAACTGGTTTAATTGTGCATCTTCCAATTTTAATCCAAGTTCATCAGAGATTACTTCCCCTGCTGTTAAAATAGCAATATCTTGCAACATCGCTTTTCTTCTATCGCCGAAGCCTGGAGCTTTTACTGCTACAATTTTCAAGGAACCTCTCAATCTGTTTACTACCAAAGTAGCTAATGCTTCGCTTTCTACATCTTCTGCTATAATTAGTAATCCGCGACCTGTTTGCACTACTTTTTCTAAGATAGGCAACAAGTCTTTCATGGTAGATACTTTTTTATCGTAGATTAAAATGAAAGGTTTTTCCATTTCACACTCCATCGTATCTGCATTGGTTACAAAGTAAGGTGAGATGTATCCTCTATCGAACTGCATACCTTCTACAACATCCACGTAAGTTTCTGTACCTTTTGCCTCTTCCACCGTTATTACGCCTTCAGTAGTTACTTTTTCCATCGCTTGCGCAATCAAAGCACCAATTTCTTCATCATTATTTGCTGAAATAGAACCGACTTGTTTTATTTTAGAAAAGTCTTTACCAACTTTTTCAGAGATAGATTTAATTTCTGCAACGATTGCTTGTACTGCTTTGTCGATACCACGTTTTAAATCCATTGGGTTTGCTCCGGCAGTAATAGATTTCAATCCAGGAGCGATAATTGCTTGTGCTAAAACTGTAGCCGTGGTTGTACCATCACCAGCCACATCGTTTGTTTTAGAAGCTACATCTTTTACTAATTGGGCACCCATATTTTCAAATGGATCTTCCAATTCTATTTCTTTAGCTACCGTTACGCCATCTTTTGTAATTGCCGGTGCTCCGAATTTTTTTTCTATAATTACATTTCTACCTTTGGGTCCTAAGGTTACTTTTACAGCATTCGCCAATGCATCTACGCCGGCTTTCAATTTATCTCTCGATTCTGTGCTGTAATTTATTTGTTTAGCGCTCATTTTATCTGTTTAATTTTGTTGTTTAAAATTTATTTATTTTACGATGTTATAAATAGTTGTATTATTTCAATAAGATATTATTTACAAATAACCTACACTATTGCCAAAATGTCAGACTCTCTCATAATTAAATAATCTATTCCGTCGATATTGATATCTGTTCCGCTGTATTTTCCGTATAGAACAGTAT
Source organism: uncultured Chitinophagales bacterium (assembly GCA_964642875.1). GTDB lineage: Bacteria > Bacteroidota > Bacteroidia > Chitinophagales > JADIYW01 > JADJSS01. Next base: position 2,552 of record CAZXRF010000037.1, read on the forward strand.
CGCCCACTTTTACCGTTGTAGGTTCGTCTTTTTTTCCAGGACCAACTGCTACTACTTCGCCTCTTTGTGGTTTCTCTTTAGCTGAATCGGGGATGATAATACCTGATTTTGTTTTAGTTTCTGCTTCTGCTGCTTTTACCACCACTCTGTCTGCCAGCGGTTGGATGTTTACTTTAGTCTTTGCCATATTATAATGAATTTTGTTAATAATAGAATGAGATTCTGCGCAAAAGTATGCTAATTCCATGCCATTCTAAAATAAAAGTCAAAATGGCAAATTGAATGAAATTTTTGCAGAAAAAGTATTATTTGTATATGTCATTTATACAATATAATAAATAATACAATTATTTATCTCCTGATGAGTTTCTTTTTATGAAATCCATATCATCTAAAGCAGCAGGATATACCTGCTTACGGAACGAACTGCTTTTATCTTTAGCATAACCAGCAAACATACGTTTTATGCTCACCGCCAAATCGTAATCGCTAGTTTGTTGCAAATAGGAATACGGCATATTCAGATAAGTAATAAATCTATCGTATTCGTCTTCATCTAAATCGATGATATTATAATTATTATATAGTCGGAATAAATTTTTCAAAACAATTCGTTTTGCTTCTTCCGTTTCCAATTTTGAGGCTACACGTTTTTCTTTCTCGTGTTTACTCAACAATTCATACAAATAAGAAAGCGGGTTGGTTAATGGTCTTGCATCGGGATTTATATCGGTATTTCTAACGTATAGTCTGTTTATTTCTTCTCGAATTTGTTGATGTGTACGAATGGCACTGATTTGCACTTCCGTTAATTCTTGTGGGGTACGCTGTAGCTGTAGGGTTACTATATATTCTGACCTCAACGTCGAATCTTTAAAAGATACTTTTGTAGGAACGTGTCCTTTTTTAAATATAATTAGCGAGTCACTTTTGAGCATGTTTGTAGAGAAATAGCCGTCTTTATTGGTGGAGAACCCTAGTTGCAATCTTCGAAAAGAAATATCAGCAAAAGGTACGGGATTATTATTTTCATCTACCACTTTTGCTTTTACAACAATTTCATTTTGTTGGGCAAATACAAAGGCGTTAGAAAGTAGTAATAGTAATATTAGATAAATCTTGTGCACGGACAAAATTACTATTATTCAAAAGAAACTTAATACTAAACGTGTTAATTTATGTTGTAAGCTATAATCTAATCTTTTTGTGGTGCTAAGGTAAGCAGAAAAAAGCTCTCTGATTTTGCTACTACGCTATGTGGAATTTTAGGTTGCAGAGCTATCATTTGTCCCTTATGTAGCAGCGTATTTTTTCCGGCAGCATTAAAAACAACAGAACCTTCAATTACTTGTACACTTATAAATCCGTTGGCGGTATGTGTTTTCAATTCAGCATTTTCATGCATACCAATCAGCACGATGCGCATAGACGCTGATTTATAAAGTGCAATGGAGTTATGTGCATTTTCTTTCCAAGTGGTTTCGCTTTTTATTTGGTCAATAAAGGCACTCAAATCCATTTCTACCAAATCGGCATTTAACACCCGCTCTCCTTGTGGGCGTAGTGGTGTGGAGTCATTTGTTTTATTTTCCATAATATTTATTTTTAGAATTGACATACATTAATCACATGAGCAGCTATGCTGCCTATCTGATCTTTTAATAAACCATTTATTTACTTCATTATAATTCACATCTTGTACAAATAATTTATTCCAATTTTCTGATGTATTCATTTGTTGGGCAATATCTTTCAATGTGCTTAGCGTGGCTAAAATCGGTTTAGGTCCTACACTTATTCTATTTACATTTAATTGGCGTAATTGTTTAACATCTAATGCTGCGTCCATTAAAATATTTAATGGTAATTTTATTTCATTTTTAAATTGTACGATAGCATCTATTTCGCGAACAAATGGAATAAATACACCATCGGCGCCGGCATCGTGAAATGCATTAGCTCTATCGATACTAATTTTTGTTTTAGCTCTTATATCGCCAAATACTAAAGCGTAAGCATCTGTGCGGGCATTTATAAAAAGATTAACACCATTTTGCAAACACACTTCTTTTGCCAATCGTATCACTTTTAATTGATGATTAAAATCGCATATTAGTGCACCAGCATGTGCATCGCTATCTTCTAAATTTATACCTACGGCTCCTGCTTCAATAATTGCGACAATATACGCAGCAAATTTTTTCAAATCGTGGCGATAATAGCCTCCTTCAATATCTACGGATACAGGTATTTTTACTGCACGAACAATGCGCTGTATTGCTTCTAACATTAATTCGGGTGGTATATTTTCTCCATCTTGATAACCTAATGACCATGCAATTGCTGCGCTGGAAGTAGCAATGGCAGGAAACCCGCTTTCTTCAAATATTTTTGCCGAAACGGCATCCCATACATTCGGTAAAATGAGTGTTTCACCGGCATGATGCAACGCATGAAATTTCTCTACCAGTTGGTTTTGTTTTACAGCATCAAAATCAGGATTCATACTATTTAATTTTACAAAGTTGCTATACTTTTGTTTTAATTACCCTTACTTTCCAAGCATCGGGACCTTGTTCCAAATACTCCCATTTAAAAGGTTCTTTGCTTTCTGCTTCCATTTGGTAATATAATGGTTTCGGGTCATGGTCATTGATAAATTCAAAGGCTTCACCGGGTTTTATATCTGCGAATGCTTTGTAAAACATTTCATGTCGCTCTGCCGGTGGGTAAGGGCGAATATCCATATTATGCACTACAGAAAATCCTTCATCACCCAAGCCGCTGTTGTCGTTTTTTGTAATATGGATAATATATTCTTCCGGTTCTTTTTTCTTGTATATCCAAGCATGTTTTCCTTCAAATTTTTGGATAAAAATACCGTGTATTTCAACTGGATTTTCTTTGGCAATCAGTTCCATCGTTGTACCTTCTTCCATCATTCCATATCTATGAAATACTACTTGCTTCCAATCATTGGGTTCTACTTTTCGTAAATCTATCAAAGTTGCAATATCATCAAAAGTGCGTCCTTGTGATTCTTCTGTGCGTGTTACTTTTACTTTCCATTCTCTGCCACCTTTGTTAAAATATTCCCAGCCAACTACGTCGCCGTAAATAGAGCGAAATTCATAAAATAATGGAATAGGATCGTGGTCGTTTATAAAAGTAAAACTTTCTTGTACGGGCAATTCTTTAAATAATTGCAATAATAGTTCATGTCGTTTAATGGGTACTAATACCCTTACATCTAATTCTCCACTTGGAGTAAATACATCTTTCAACATTTTTTGTATTTTTTAATAATTTTAATCCATCAAAAAAGCTAATCCATTTGTCACCGGATTGCATAAATCTTCAATCTTTTTATCGTGAAATATTTTTTCAATTAACGCTCGAACTACTTTATATTCATTGTGAATCGGACAGGGACGAACTTCGGAACATTTACTTAATCCCAAGCCACATTCTTTAAAAATCTCTTTACCTTCTATAGTTTCAACGATAGTAGATATAGGCTGTTTTTGCTGTTCAAGGCTCAAATAAAAACCACCTGAAGGGCCTTTTACGCTATTTATAATTTTATGTTTTACCAAGAGCTGTAAGATTTTTCCCACCGTATGTTCGCTGGCTTTTATTTGGTCAGCAACTTCTTTCATACCGGCTTTCTCTCCGCTGTTACTTTTTCCGGAAAGGTAGATAACTGCTTTAATTGCTGTTTTACATGTGTGACTGAGCATAGTATTTTTATTGACCTAAAAATTCTTTTCCTTCTGGTGAAATCTTAGTATGATCCCAAGGAGGTTCAAACGTTAGATGTACATTCACTTGCCATTCAGGAAATGCGGTAGTGAGTGAACGCATCACATCGTTGGTGATGCTTTCTCCCATTGGGCAAAACTGTGACGTTAGTGTCATTTCTGCATCTACTCTTTTTTCATCTTCAAAAAATTCTAATTGATAAATTAATCCTAAATCTACTACATTTAATCCCACTTCAGGATCATATACTTCATACAATCCTTCTACTGCTAATGCACACTTTTCGTTGTTGTTGGTCGATACATTTACACTCATGATATTTTTGGTTTATGTGATAAGGCTTTTCCAATATTTACTACATATAAAACAGCGGAAGCAACTAACGCTATTGCTCCTAATTTTAAAACTATTGTATTTAAAATAATTATTCCTATACAAAACAATATAAAACCCGTGAGATATGCATACAGCATAACGTTGTAAATTTGTTCGCTGAATAATTCTTTTGGTGCCGGAGTTTTGCCTGTATAAGCTTTCGTGTGATATACTTTATTCCAAATAATAAATGGAAGTGTTTTAAATGTCATTCCTATTATAATCGCTGTAAGCCATCCGAAGAAAATACAAAAGCCGTAAAGTATTGCCATGTTCGGAAAAATATCTACGGGTAAAATGGCGAGCAATAAAATTAATGTAACAATGGGTAAAATCATCTGTGCTACTGAAAGCAATGATGTTTTCATTTGTTCATCAACGTTTCTTCTTATTCTCACTTTATACGCTAAATAACAATGTCTGCCAAACAGAATAATAGCTGTCATTAACATAAATATTGGCATATAAAAATATACTGATGACGTTTGATATATTAGCATAAAAACAAAACTGATTAGTCCGGTATTTATTAATCCATAAATTAGCCAGAGTATATTATTGTTGGTATATTTTGAAATTAAAAACATAGGTATTAATCGGGTGCCAACACCGATTACCATTAATAAAAACCAACCTATAATTCCCAAATGAGCGTGTAATGCAAGGTAATGCACGGAGTCTTTAGGTAAAATAGGTTTACTAAAATTTATCAGCAATAGTAACCCAAAAAAAACTGTAGAGAACAACCATAACACTGCTGTAATCATATACCAAGCATGTACATTTCTGCGGTTACTTTTTAAGGAACTGGCTAATACATTTACCAAATAACAAATTACACCTATATTTATCAATATGCCGCCAAATTGTGTGCTGCTTCCCAATTGAAAAGTATAAAAACCAACTAATAAAATCGGAATACCGATTGCAGTAAAAATAAAGGAAAGATAAGCCAACAAGTTGCTATCGAGTTTTCCTTCAACTAATACAGGTAATAACTGATGCGATGCTCCTAACACAATCATAGAACCCCAACCCAATGCCATAATGTGCGTAATTGCTAAGGTATGCGGATTGAAATAATGCACATTGATTATGTCCGTATTTAGCAATAATAATATGGTGCCAATAAAAAATGATATAGCGGCATATACATAAAATGGCAACACTACTTTGTAGTTAGTTGTTTGCTGTAAACCGCCTATCGAAGGTGCTAACATAATTTTATTGATTATTGAAAATTAACAAAAATACTTCCCCTTCTTTTACTTCTTTTATTCTGTAATCGAAGTGGCGTTCTTTCAATTCCGTTAATAAAAAAACGGGAATACGCTTATGATGTACATACAATGCTTTGTTTTGTGGTAAAGATTCCAAGTTTTCTAAAATAGTCATCATCGGCATTGGCATTTCCAAATGGCGGACATCTATTTCTACTAAATTATTTTCAAATTGATGGAGGATTTGCTCCCAATCTCCTGAAGTACCGACAGGTTCTTCAATTTTTGTTTCTTTAGTACTTACGTTTTTATTTTCTGTACGATAGAAATATGTTTCGATAGTATCTTCATCAATAAATTTAACATACGACTCAAATCCTTGTTTTTCTAATAACTTAATTAGCGGAACGGGTTCAAAATTATTAGTAATAAGCAATACTTCATTTTCTTGTAGCGCTTTTATTTTTTGTTGAATATCCTTTAATGGATCATTGCCCTCTGCGAGCATTGTGCGAACATCAAATTTAATAATTTGTTCGGGCTTCATCGTTTTCAAATAATCGGGAATGGGTTTATTTTCTGGTGATGTATTATTTGCTGTCGAACTTGTTTTATCTGCTTCAAACCCGAGTGGTGCTAATGCTTTAAAAAAATCATCTGGTGTGCATCCTCCAATTTTGGAAGCCATAGCTATACTCGTTCTTCCTGCCATTAATTTACGCAAAATTGGGTTTCTCAACTTCTTAAAATCAGGGCTCAGTGCTACAATAGTTTCTAATGCATCGGGGTGATGTTTTAGGAGTGCTGCAATTTTAGTTTGTTCATTGATCAACATATTTCACGTATAATTTCATTTACAAATAAGTGTATGCAAATTATATTTTCATTAGGTAAAAATATAGGCTATTACTCTAACAACACTGTTCATAAAAAAGTTGAACAGTGTTGTTAAGCAACCAATCAAAACTAAGCTTTTGCTGCTTCCAATGCTTTAGGAAATAGAATATTATTTTCTAAATGGATATGGACAAACAAATCGGCTTCAAATTCTTCTAACATTTTATAGAGTAAAGTATAACTAGCACACGCATCTTCAGGTATAGCATAATTATTACTCAATGCTCTAATTTTTTCTAAATCCCTGCCTACAGTATCATGTTCTGCTTCAGTAGTCGCTATGATAGCAATAAATTTATCTCTTGCATCATTTGCATAAGCTCTATTTGCTTCTTGTGCTTTTACTATATCTTTTATTAAAGGGAAAACAATATTTTCTTCTTCTTGCAAATGCGTATTAAGTTCTGCGTTTATTTTAGCTACCAACTCGTTTATCGTAGCTAATTCAGGATGTTTGTCGCCATGTACTTTTGCTACTTTAGCCGAATATGCAGTAATTTCGGGTAAATATTTACGAACATATTTATGATGTGTATTCACAATATAATCTACCAAGAAATCTAAACTCCATTCATCAAAATTAGTAGTTCCTGTTGTTACATTTTGTATCGGTTTTTGCAATTCTTGTTCAACTAAAGTGGCATCAATTCCTTTTTCAGCACATACCTCTCTAAGTGTTTTTTTACCACCGCAACAGAAATCGATTCCATATTTTTTAAAGATTTCAGCTTTTCGTAAATCTTTAGCAGCAATTTGCCCGATAGTTTCGTTGCTGCCTTCTGGTTTACGCGTAACGCGGATATCCCACCACTGCGGGCCTTGTTGTAAATACTCCCAAGTAAACACATCGCCACGCTCGCCCAACAACTGATAATACACAGGTTTCGGATCATGATCGTTATGAATAATTAGACTTTCTTCTGGTAATAACTCATCAAAAATTTTAAAAATAGTAGGGTGTTTCAATTTAGGTTCTAACGAGGGAATTGTAATCGTAATTTCTTTTTTTCCTTTGGGATTAGTAGAAAATGAAAGTGCATTTTGTTCGGACGTTGGGGCTTGTTGCACTATTCGAGTTACACGGATATCCCACCATTGCGGACCTTCTTTCAAGTATTCCCAAGAAAATACATCGCCGTGCATTTCTTTCAATTGAAAAAATACCGGTTTAGGGTCGTGGTTGTTATGAATAATAAAAGATTCACCGGAGTGGAGATTTGCAAACGCATGAAAGATAGTTTGGTGTTTTAAACTCGGCTCTATTGACGGCACATTAATCACGGTTTCGCCAGGTTTTCCGATTGGGTTTATCGTCACCTTTATATCCCACCATTGTGGCCCTTCTGTAATATATTCCCAAGTAAATACTTCACCCCTTTCACTCAAAAGCTGATAATACATCGGCTTCGGGTCATGATCATTATGAATGATAAATGCTTCACCGGGCGTCATACTGTCAAATACTTGAAAAATAGAAGCGTGTTTTTGTTGAGGCTCTAAAATTGGAACATTAATTACAAAAGTACCTCCTTCGGAAAGCTGTGCAGGAACAATTCTAGTAACGCGAATATCCCACCACTGCGGACCTTGTTGTATGTATTCCCAAGTAAAAATATTTCCGCGCATATTTATCAGCTGATAAAATACAGGTTTAGGATCGTGGTTGTTATGGATAATTAAACTCTCTCCTTCTTGCAATGTATCAAATGTATCGAATATTGTTTGATGTCTTAAACGAGGTTCTATTTCTTGTACATTGATAATGATATTTTCTTTTGTCGTTTGCATAAAGTAAATTTTTATTTAACTGATTTATGCAACAAATTTAAACCAATTTTTCAAATAAAAGTATAACAGTACTTCTTTACTTGAATATTTTACAAGAATTTAATGTTGTGATTATTTGACTGATTACTAATGAATTATAAATTGAAACAAAAATACCTGTAAATAACTCTATTAATTATTTGCAGTATTAATTGCTGTAGTCGGAATTTTACCAGTTAACGAATGTAAGAAGGCAACGATATTGCTAACTTGTTCAGGCGATAAATCCTTATTTAATTGGGCTTTGCCCATAATTTTAACAGCTTCGTCTAAGTCGGTCACACTTCCATCATGAAAATATGGGGCAGTTTTAGCAACATTTCTTAGGCTCGCAACTTTAAAGAAATCTTTATCGTCCTCTAGTTTAGAAACCTGTTTCTTACCTTCATCGTTCGATTTGCTTTTTGTCAATGTTCTATAATCCAAAGTCATACCAAATTTTTGAAGTATGCTACCACCAACTGCAACACCACTATGGCATGTTATACAACCTGCTTCCATAAAGTCATGCAGCCCTGCAAGTTCTTTAGAATTTAAAGCAGTAATCTTTCCGTTTAAATATTCATCAAAAGGAGAAGGCGTTAAAAGGGTTCTTTCAAATGCACCTATCGCTTTCTTTAAGTTTAAATATGTAATCGGATTTTTATCATTGGGAAATGCTGTTTTAAATTGTTCTTTATATTCGGTAACGGAAGATAGTCTTTTCACCACTTCTGATTCTGAAGGCATTGCCATTTCTACAGGGTTTAAAATTGGGCCACCAGCTTGTTCTTCTACATCTTTAGCTCTGCCGTCCCAAAATTGCATTGCATGTAAGGCTGCATTAAATACAGTAGGCGAATTTCTACCACCAAAACCGCCTTTATCTCCTTTTGAAGTGGGCAAATTATCTACTCCATACGTTTCTAAATTATGGCAAGAATTACAACTATTATTTCCTAATAGTGAAAGTCTGGTATCATAAAAAAGTGTTTTACCCAATGCTACTTTAGGGTCAGTAATAGCGTTTTCAGGATTTTCTGCTTGTGCTGGAAGTGCTTTAAATATACTTTGGGCACTTTTCAAAAGAATGGAGTCTGCTGCGGTTATTTGTGATGAACTATTTGTATTTGTAGTTTGATTTTTACACGAAATTGCAATTATAAAAAGAAATGAAGGGAAAAAGTATTTAGACATATAAAAAATTTATACAAATTTACGAAAATAGGTCAACATTAAAAAATCATACATGTTTAGTATAGTATATTTAAATTTAAAAACACATTTGAAAAACCAAAACTAAATAACATGAAGTCATTAATTTTATTATTCGGGTTAGCATGGTTTATTATTCCTATTTACGGTCAAGAAAACAATTCTCTTTCAACTAATTATATTAAATCTGGGACTATATTGCATTATAGAATTACTATTGATGATGATTCGTACCCATTTATTGTAAAAATAGTAAAATTGAGTATGCCGAGCAGTATCGTTTTTGACTATGATATGCAGAGTGCCAATAGGATGCAAGCACGCATAGAAATGACATCAAATGCGTTAAATAACGCACAAACTTTTTATGTTTTTTTCGATGGGAAAGATGAATTGCTAAATAATAGGGTAAGTATGTTTTTAAGTAAAAAAAACATTTCTGAAATAGAAAATGAAAAAACATCTGTAAATATATCGGCACATACCGCCATGATAAAACTAGATGAAAACGAAAATACATTAATACCGTTTACACGAATAGGAAAAGAGGAAATTTATAAGACTAATATTGCTAATTTAATCACTCAAAAAATTAGCAATAATGATTTAGGATATTCTATTCAATATATCAAGGATAACAATTGTCCAATAATCGTATCTATGAATTTAGGATGGACGATAACATTAGAGCGTATAGAGTAAATTGACAATTTCTGGAACAATATTTGAATAGAAAATTAAGGTAAACTTATTATCTTTGAAAAAAATAAAATGAAGAATCTTATCACATTATTTGTACTAGTATTTATATTTAAATTAAACTTTGCAACTGATAAGGTTGTACCTGCATCTGAAATTATTAAACCAGGAACTACCTTATTTTATAGAGTAACAGCGAATAATTCATCCTATCCATTTATAGTGAAAATAATTTCAATGGATATAACCAAAGGAATTACATTTGAGTATGACATGCAAAGTGCAACACCCAAAAAGGCAAAAGTTGAACTTACGGTTGGTGCGTTGAAAAATGCAACGTCCATGTATAATTTTTTTAATGGTAAAGATATTACGCTCGACAATAGTGTAAGTGTTTTTTTAAGTACTAAAATGTATAATGAGATCTATAATAAACATCCAAAAGATGGTGAACATATGCTGACCGCTGCAATAAAATTAGATGCTAAAGATGTAGAACCCTTATTATTTTATAACAATGATTATAAGAAGAAATACGCTACTGGAGATGGTCTTTTTTCTACCAATGAAATACAAAACGAAGAAAAAAATTATACTATCCGATTTGCTGAAGATGTAAATTGCCCTTTGATTACTTATATGGACTTAGGATGGACTATAGCATTAGAAAAAATAGAATAAGAAGCGTTATTTATTTTATCAGAGGAATAGCAGCTTCTTTATCAATTGCTGCACAAGTTGTTTTATCGATTTTAATTTTTTATTGAGAACAGTTAGTGGTTGTAGGATATGTATACTCTATAAGTTCTGAATCTTAGAGACGGGTACAGATAAGTGTACTTAAACGCCTTCTGCTGCAGTGTTCCATTATGCCTTATCTTCTATTTTATATTTTGTGAGCATAGAAAAAATTATTGGTGAAATAAATCAATATCGGAATAAGATACTTTACCACCAACTATCCGAGCCGGAGCTGTAAAAGGATGTTCTTCAATTTTCCCCATAGCTAAAATATGTAAAACCTTCCAACCTTCTGCTTTCAAATAATCAGACACCATAGAGCGGTGACAGCGCCACCAAACGGCTTCAGCACACATAAATACCGTTGTGTATTTCCGAGCAATGCTTTGCAGGGTTTGGATTCCCATTTCAAATTCTTCTGATTCCATATAATCTGCATAAGCCCTAAAGGAGATATTGTGCCATCTGGTATTTAAAGAGTCTTTATGAACCTTTCTCCTACCTCCTAAGTTATTAAGATAAGAATAATAGATATTATTTGATAGTAATGTAGAGGCTAAATTTTCTTTGTTGTATTGTGGAAATTTTCGTGAGCTTGGAAATGAACGTATATCCACAAGCATTTGTATAGAATAAAAATCTAGTAATTGTAAAAAATCCTCTATACTGCGTGTAGAATGCCCGATAGTATAAATAATTGAAGTATCTACTTTTTCCAAAAATTTAGGGATTATTAGAAAGTGCTAATAAATATTTATCTATATACCATTGTTTCTCTTTGGATTTATATTGCTGAATAAATCGGGGATGTTCTAAAACAGTCATCTTGTCAAAGAAATGAAATTCATTGTTTAATTGCTGGATAAATGTAGCGTTCTTTTTCCCTAACACAAAAACCTCCGAAGTATCTAACCCTAATGAAAAATGTAATTGTAAAGTATCCACCATATAAGTTTTCACGCTTTCAAATAGTTTTTTTTCATCGTAATAATTGGCATTCAACCAATTTCCATTTTTAGTACTTCTGACGATTGCCAAAGGGAAAGGAGAGTTTATATAAAACTGTTTATAGAAAAAATCTGCACCACCAAAATCATTTATCATATCATACATAAATACAGAAGAAACTTCATGCGTATGTGCGGTATGCATAGTTATCCCACAAACTGTTTCTAATCGTTTTGTATCTGTAAATGGAACACCTGTGACACCTGCACCGTGCCGGCTTGGATTAATACCGATTATAAATTTCCTTTGCGCACTATCATGGTAATATTTATGATAAAATTTGCACATTACGTCCATGGTTTCAGGATTATCCAAATATGGATTCAGTACCTTAAACTCTCGTGGAAGATTACCTGCGAAGTATAAATTTTGATTAAAAGAGATAATTTTATCCGCAAATGTTTTTGGGTGTTTCATTCTTATACTACTATTTTCTCAGAAATTCTACAAGGAGCAAATTTGTACGAGCAAAATTTATTCATATTAATAAAAACACTGTATCCTTCAAAATGGTTTTAATACCATCAACATTATTATTAGCAAAAATAGAATGTTCTCCATTCTTTCGTAGAAAAATAATTTCTTTGACAGGATATAATATTCCTTCGGAATCTCCTCTCCTTTATATTCTTTCAATAATTTTTTTATGGGTTTTGATTTGGAAGACAACACCAAAGGGCCGAATGCCAAAGCTACTAAGAATAGTAATAAACTTGCTACATACCAACCAGTATGAAACCAAGCCGGCACCATAAGTCCCATCGTCAATCCAGATAGTAACAATAAAGTCCCGCCCACCATTACAAAAACATGCAGACGATTACGGATCAAGTACGCATGTTTTAATTCTGTCATATTGGTTGCTTTAGTAACAATATAAATCATTACAAACCCCGGACCTAACCCTAAAATGGCAGAAAATACATGTATTAAAACTATTAGTCTGTAAAATGACATCTTAATATTTTTCAAGCATTACGATAAATCAACACTTACTTATTGGGAAGTATCGACAGCACGAATATATACATTCGACAAGAATAAAAAAATAGATTTTGACATACAAAAAATCATTATATTTTACTAAAAATAAAAACCTACTATTAACTTTCTCTTTTAAATAATACATTTAAAAAAGTAGTTTTAACAGTAGGCGTGTGCTCAGATAATTCAACAAAATAGAATTTTATTTGTTTTACAATAGAGATATTATTTTGAACATTTAACAAATTTCAACAAAACTACCATGATACTTCATTTAGAATCTCCTCAACTTTCAGACTATCTAAAAGAGATTCCACCAATTATCGATTTTCATACTCCAATTATCCAACACCAAATAAAACAAATACAATCGCAAACATCTATTGTAAGAGAACAAGCAAAACTAGCATTCGAGATAGCTCGGGACACTATCGCACATTCTTTTGATATTGATGGGAGTTTAATAACCGTAAATGCTGAAGATGCACTGGCAAAAAAGGAAGGCATTTGTTTTGCAAAAGCACATGTATTAGCTACTCTCCTACGTGGAATGGGTATTCCTGCGGGGTTTTGCTACCAACGTGTACTCAGAAAGGGAACAGTAGAATCTGGCTACGCATTACATGGATTAAATGCAATATATCTTAAAGAAACTGGATGGTTTCGAGTTGATCCTAGAGGAAATAAACCCGGTGTGAATGCGCAATTTACAACCGACGTAGAACAATTAGCATATCCCATTCGTACTGAATTAGGAGAAGTAGATTATCCTGATGTTTTTGTTGCGCCACTACCATCAGTAATAAGGGCTATGCAAACATCTAAAGATTGTCAAGCATTATTTTACAACCGACCTGAATTTATTTAATTTTATAAAAAATGGAAAGATGAAAAAAAGAATAAATATAGCCAAAGTAGCTCCGGAAGCTTATGAAGGAATGATTGCTTTAGAAAAATATCTAGCAAATAGTGGCTTAGATAAAAAATTATATGAATTAATAAAAACGAGAGCTTCACAAATAAATGGCTGTGCCTTTTGCTTAAATATGCATACGCGAGATGCTTTAGCTATTGGTGAAACACCTCAACGCCTATTTTTATTAGATGCTTGGAAAGAAACAGAATTATACACTGAAAAAGAAAGAGCAGTATTGGCGCTTACTGAAGCAATTACATTAATATCAGAAAAACATATCCCTGATGAAATTTACCAAGAAGCGGCAGCACAACTGAACGAGAAAGAATTAGCCGCTGTAATAATGGCAGCTGTAGTAATAAATGGATGGAATAGAATTGCAATTACCACACACACACCATTAGATTAATTCGATTATGCTTTTAGAAAATAAAATTGCTATTGTAACCGGTGCAGGAAAAGGATTAGGAGCAGCCATTGCTCATGCGCTAATTTTAAAAAACTGTACAGTTTATGGCATTTCCAGAAACAAAGAAAATCTTGCTCTGTTAAGAGAAAAATTAGGCTCTAATTTCCATTCCGTTGAATTAGATATTACAGACGAACCAGCTATAACACAATGGGTTTCTAAAACATTTTCTTCATCATACTCCCCAAACATCCTTATCAATAATGCAGGGATTGGCTCATTTAACAAAGTAGATGAAACTTCAACTGCTGCTTGGTTAGCAATAATAAATACCAATTTGAATGGGATGTTTTATCTCACCTCAAAAATAACGGCGAGGATGAAATTGCAATCCCAATCGGCGCATATTATCAATATTGGCTCTGTCATTGGAAAAGTAGCAAGAAGCGAAGCAACTGCATACTGTGCCTCCAAATTTGCTGTTAGTGGATTTAGTGAATCATTGTTTATGGAATTGAGGCAGTACAACATAAAAGTAACTTGTGTAAACCCCGGCTCTATAGAAACGGATTTATTAGTAAATTCAGGGGTGCAGCCACACAGCAATATGTTACATCCAAAAGATATTGCTGATACTATTGTACATATCTTAGAAACTCCAGACAATATGCTCATCGACGAAATTACAGTAAGACCGCTAAACCCTAAACCACCAAACTGCTAACTTTATTTATGAGATTATATACACTTTCCTAATTGTAGATTTTATTAACTTTGTTAAGTTAATATTGATGCTAAATCTAATGCTTATAAAAGCACACTAATAAAACTTTATGACAATAAAATACAAACTCTCTTTCCCTAATCCACATACACATTATGTCAAAGTGGAAATGCATATATCAAAAATTACATTAGATAGTATTTCGCTAAAAATGGCAGTGTGGACTCCGGGTAGTTATCTTATTCGGGAGTTTCAAAAAAATATAGATTTCGTAGAATGGGCGGTAGATGAAAATTCAGTATTTAATAGAGTAGAAAAACACGACAAAAGCACTTGGACTATCAAGACCAATGGCATTCAAAATATTATTGTACGCTATAAAATCTATTGCTTTGAATATTCTGTGAGAACAAATTTTATTGACGATACTCATGCGCTTATCAATGGAACATCTACCTTTTTATATATTGAAGGATACGAGCAGTTGGGCGCAGACATAGAAATCATTCCGTATAAAACATGGCAACATATCAGTACTGCATTACCACAAAAGGAAAACAATAAATGGTTTAGAATTGCTCAAAATATAGGTGAATTATTCGATTCTCCTATTGAAATTGGAAATCATACTTCTTATTTCTTTGATGCTGCAAATGTATCGCATGAATTAGCAATGTATGGAAAAGGCAATTGCGATATAGAGAAACTAATTGCTGATTTGAAGAAAATTATTGAAGTAGAAACTTCAATTTTTGGGGTTCATCCTTGTAAAAACTATGTATTTATCAACCACCTAACAAATAGTAGTTACGGGGGATTAGAGCACGCACACTCTTCAGTAAATCATATTACACGTTGGAGTTTTTCAAAAGAAAACTATCAAAACGCCATCAGTTTATTAGCGCATGAATATTTTCATTTATGGAATGTAAAACGAATAAAACCAGAATCATTTATTCCATTTAATTATCAAACAGAAAACTACACCGATTTACTTTGGTTTTTTGAAGGCGTAACCAGCTATTACGATGATTATGTTTGCTATCGTGCCGGAGTGACCACTGAAAAAGATTATTTTGCTGTGCTAGAAAAAAACATCAACGATGTAGTAAATACGCCCGGAATGGACACTCAAACACTTGCAGAAGCAAGTATGGATACTTGGTTAAAATATTATAGAAGAAATGAAAACAGCCGCAATAGTCAAATCAGTTACTACACGCAAGGTGCGGTAGTAGTAATGATTTTTGATTTTATTATTTTAGATGCTACCAATGGTGCAAAATGCTTCGACGACGTACTACGTCAACTTTATAAAAACTATATAGAACAACCAGAGAAAGGTATCACGGAAAATGATATAACTCAAATACTCACTACTGTAAGTGGTATAGATTTTTCGCCATACATTCAACTGTTCATTCATACCACTGCACCATTAGATGTAGAAACATACACTAATTTATTAGGATTAAAACTTATCGATAAAAACATTGGAGAAGATATATATATTGGGTTATCTACACAATGGAAAGAAGGGAAATTAATCATTTCGCAATTAGACAAAAACTATGGAGCATATCAAGGTGGATTAAATACTGATGATGAAATTATTGCTATTGATGGTTATAAAATAGACAAAGATTTTGGTAAAATATATGCGCACAAATCTATCAATGATACAATAGATGTATTAATCTCAAGGCAAGGTATAATAAAGACGTACGGTATTACGTTAACAAAAGACAAAAGAAAAAAATATATTTTGGAAATAAAGGAAAACCGTACCCAAAAACAGAATACAATGTTAACAAAGTGGTTAAGATAAAATAAGTATCAGATTTTCTATATTTTATTTATCTTTAAAAAAAGCTATTAATAAAAGAATCCCATTAGATGAAGATACGTATCATTTTACTACTACTTATATTTATCGTTGCCACAAATAACGATGGCTTTGCACACGTAAGATTAAAACGCAACCGACCAAAAAGCTGTATCCCGAAAGTATTACTACCCGGGCATGACAAGCCGATTAAATGCAACAAAGCGAGGAGAATAAAAAACTCCTATTTTTAAGCGATAAAACCATAAAATGAAAAAAAAACATTTACTCACGCTTGTATATTTATTGAATATATCTTCAATTATTTTTGGACAATCCTACTTGGGCGGGCATTTTAGTACACGAGAAGCCATTTTAAGTAATACTATAAATCCTGCAGCTGGCGTTGCAGGAAATATGAAATGGCAAGTAAATTTAATAGGTACCAGTACAAGTGTGGGCAATAATTATTTTTCATTAAATGGAAAAGTAATGGACATGATTAAACATTTTGACAAAAATAAATTTATAGGGCAAAACTTAGATGGCAAACGCAAACAACTGGGTGTAAACGCTGACATCCTCGGACCCGCAGGATTTATCCGAATCAAAAAAAATAATGCTATACATTTTGGAATTCGTGCTCGTGCAGTTGCGTCTTTTAATGATTTGAACCAAGACATGGTATATTCGCTTTATAATCATTTTCAAGATATTTTAGTATGGCTGCCCAATTTTAAAGATGAACGAGCAACAGCCGCCGTAAATGTATATTCAGAAATTTATGCTGGTTATGGACGCAGTATAAAACTTGGGGAGCGTCATGTACTCAGCGTTGGCGTAACAGCAAAAATGAATGTCAATATTTTTAATGCTCAATTCTCTACCGATAATTTAGACTTTAACAAAATATATAAAAGTGCCACAGACAGTGCAATAAATGTAGGCAATACCAAGTTTGACTTACGTGTTTCATCTATTTTCGATGGCGGAAAATATAAATTTGGTATCAATGGATTTGGATTTGACGTAGGCGCAATTTATGAATATAAAATAAAAAATAGCAGTGACCATTTTATTATGGCAGGCGTTTCCATTAACGACATTGGCTATAATAAATATGTATTGGGAAAATACAGTCGGTCCTTTATCGGAAATGGTAGAGATATACCCGCTGAACATTTAATAGATGGTAGCGGAAACACCATTAAATTAGATGCCGTTCTGGATTCATTAGGCACAAAAACAATTCCAACAGGTTCGTATAAAATAAAATTACCAACAACCGTAAATATTTTTGCAGATGTGCGCATCATCAAAATGTTTTATGTAAATGCAAATTTCCAATTCAATCCATATTCATTTAAACGGGGTACGCCTGTGGCGAATCTACCAATAGATATTACAGTTACGCCGCGTTTCGAACATAGAATTGCATCTGTATATTTACCCATAAACTACAATCAATACAGTGGTTTCAACATGGGCGTAGGCTTGCGCGTGGGGCAAGTAACTTTAGGCAGCAGCAGTATTATTACTTCATTTGCCAAAAAGAAATTTACTGGTGTTGATTTTTATTTCAATGTCGGATTTGGCAAAGGAGACAAAGACAAACATCGAAAAACTAAGAAAACAAAAGGCGACGGTAACGAAAAAACTTCGATGTTGTAGTTGATTATAATTGTGAAATAAAATCACGACATGCCCTACCCGGATTAGCTGTTTTCATAAAATTCTCTCCTATTAAAAAACCTTGAAATCCGTTTTGTTTAAAATGTTTCAACGTTTCAATAGTTGAAATTCCACTCTCCGCTACTTTCACAAAACCATTTCCTAATTTATCTGCCATTCGGATAGACTGTTCGATGTCCACTTCAAAAGTTTTTAAATTTCTATTGTTAATCCCCACCATATCTACTTTATGATATACATGGTTTAATTCGGTTTCATCATGCAATTCCAACAAAACCTCTAACTGCAAACTCTTTGCTAAATCAGTAAATACTTTCACTTGTGCAGGTGTTAAAATAGAAGCAATCAACAATACTACATCTGCACCTATAGATTTTGCTTCTATAAATTGATACTCGTCTATCATAAAATCTTTGCGCAACAAAGGAATGCTTACACACTCGCGTACTGAAATAAAATCCTGTATTGTGCCTCCAAAAAACAGTTCATCGGTAAGCACTGAACTTCCCGAAACACCTGCATTTTCGTACTCTTTAACGACATCAATAGCTTCACTTTTATTATTTATAATTCCTTTAGAGGGCGACTTCCGTTTAAACTCCGAAATAATACCTGTGCTATTTTCTTTTAATAAATTATGCGTAAGAGATACCGTATGGCGTTGGAATAGTATTTTATTTTCCAGTTGTTGTATAGATGCGTGTTGCTGCGCTTTTTCAACTTCAATTTTCTTATGCGCTACTATTTTATCGAGAATATTCATAAATCAAATAAATAAAATACTGTTTACTATATAGATTTTAATGCATTTAAACTTGCTAATGCCTTGCCTTCAAACAAGCTTTGTTTTGCCATAGACAATGCCGCAGGATACGAATTATCTTCATAGATAGAAATGGCTAAAGCAGCGTTGGCAAGCACCACATTATTTTGTGCTTCCGTGCCTTTTCCTTTTAAAATTGACAATAAAATATCGGCATTTTCTTTTACAGAATTTCCACCCACTAAATCTTGAGGTCTAACTTGTTTAAAGCCCCAACCGCTGGGTGAAAAAAGTTTCGCGATTTTCCTACTGTAGGTTTTTGTATCTCCTGTTAAAGAGATTTCATCATAACCATCAACAGCATGTACAATTGTAAATTTCGCAGTTGATTTTTTTAAAACCTCATTATATAATTTTCCTGCAGCTTCGCTATGCACACCAATAAGCATATTTGTGGGTTGGCACGCATTTACTATAGGTCCCAATAAATTAAAAATTGATTTTACTTGTAAATCTTTACGGACGTGTGCTACATTTTTTATTGCTGGATGGAATAATGGAGCATGCAAAAAGCTGATATTACTTCTGTCTAACTGTTCCTCTATTTTTTTAGGCGAAGTAGCAAATGGAATTTGCAAATACTCAAAAACATTCGAAGCACCTGACACAGAAGTAAAACCATAATTTCCACTTTTAGTCACCTTTATTCCAGCACCTGCACACACAAAACTTGCAGCAGTAGAAATATTAAAGGTATTTTTTCCGTCTCCGCCGGTACCTACAATATCTATAGTGTTTTTGTATTTTAATTTAATCGGAATTGCTAATTCCATCATCGCTTTTCTAAATCCAATCAATTCATCTGTTGTTGGAAATCGCATATTATAAACCGCCAAGAAAGCTGCTACTTGCACGTCATTTTGATTTCCAGAGGCTATATCTTTTAATGCTAAAAAAGCCTGCTCTTCAGATAAAGACTGCCCTGTAAATAAGTATTCCAAAAGTATTTTCATATTTCTATATATTTTCTAATATAAGTACTAACATTTAAACAGCCAATTTTCAATTATTTTCCTTCCCATCGGCGTCATCACACTTTCGGGATGAAATTGTACACCATGTAAATTATAGCTTTCATGTTTTATTGCTTGCACCACTCCATCTTCATCTACGGCAGTAACAATTAATGGAGCTACAATATCTTTTATCGCCCAAGAGTGATACCTACCACTCATAAACGCTTTATCCATTTCATCAAATAAAATATCTTGCTCTGTTACTATGGTATTCTTTGCTTTCCCATGAATTACTTTACCTACATTGTATAAAGTAGCACCAAATACTTGTCCAATTGCTTGATGCCCCAAACATACGCCCAATATAGATTTTTTAGGTGCATACATTTTTATCAAATCCAATAAAATACCAGCTTCTTCAGGCACTCCCGGACCGGGCGATAATAAAATTTTACTGTATTTGTCAACAGCTTCCAAAGAAATTTTATCATTGCGAAATACATCGCATTTTACACCAAAGGATTCGATATAATGCACTAAATTATACGTGAAAGAATCGTAATTATCTAAAACTAAAACATTTCCCATTTTTATATTTTATCTAAATTTTAAAACTATAAGGACTTTGCTAATTCAATCGCTTTATTTAAAGCCGCTAATTTATTTTCTACTTCTTGCAATTCGCTCTGTGGTACAGAATCTGCAACTACACCTGCGCCTGCTTGAAACACAAGTGTATTATCTTTACTCAAAAAGCTACGAATCATAATAGCATGATTGAAATCCCCATTAAAATCTATATGTCCGATACATCCTCCATAAAAACTTCTACTGCCTTGCTCATACGTATCTATCAACTGCATTGCCTTATATTTAGGTGCACCACTGAGTGTTCCTGCCGGAAAAGTATCTCCAACAATTTTCATCTTATCAGATTTTTCATCTATTTCAGCAGTTACTTTAGAAACTAAATGAATGACATGAGAATAATATTGCACTTCTCTATACACTTCTACTTTGGTGTTTTTTCCGCCACGCGATAAATCATTTCTTGCCAAATCTACCAACATGATATGTTCTGCATTTTCTTTGGGATCGTCGGAAAGTTTTTGTGCTAAAGCAGCATCTTTAGCATCATCACCCGTTCTTCTAAATGTACCAGCAATGGGATGTATCGTTACTTTATTATTTTTGATGACGAGTTGTGCTTCTGGCGAAGATCCCATTAATCGGAAATTATCAAAATCAAAATAAAAACAGTATGGCGAAGGATTTACAGAACGTAAAGCCCGATAGACATTAAAATCATCACCATGATATTCTTGATAAAATCTTCTCGAAACTACAATTTGGAAAACGTCACCACGATAGCATGCTTGTTTTCCTTTTTCAACACTTTCTAAATATTGCTCATCGGTAAGGTTAGAGGTTTTATTTTTTGGTGCTGAAAATGTATCAATTTGCAAGGGTTTATATTTAATAAAACTCTCCATTTCATCGAATGACAATAGGACAGTTGTACTGTTTTCAACTTCATTTCTCATCATAATCAATTCATGATTGAAATGATTGAAAGCAATGATGTATTGGTAACAGAAATATTGTGCAATAGGAATTTCTGTTTGCGCATGACGAAAATTAATATCTTCAAAATATTGTACAGCATCATAAGTCAAATATCCAAAAATACCGTTAGAGATAATATTTACAGGTGCATCCATCACTGAAAATGCAGCTAGGAAAGACTGCATACACGTTGTTAACTTAGTTTCGTTAAGTGCTTTTGTAATGGTAGTACCATCAGGGTAATTGGCAATAAAATTATTTTGTTCTACTTTAAATCCAGCGATTGGCTGAAAGCAGATATAGGAATAATTGTGCTCTTCGCCATGATAATCTGAACTTTCTAAGAGCATACAATTTTTAAATTTTGCACGCAATCGCAAATAAATGCTTATAGGCGTTAGCATATCCGACAGAATCTTTTTATGCGTTGTATGTATAGTATATTTCATAGTATTCAAAATATTTCACGATTAAAGAAAATAAAAAAGCCCGCATTTTAAAGCGAGCTGAGTATTTTATATTTAGTATAGGATTACAGTACGCCCGTTGTCGTTAGCTGCCCCACCACCAAAATTTGTTAATTGACATGCCACAAATATATTCAAAATAAGGAAAACTGCAAATTTATTTTTTGTTATTTTCATTATAATACACCTTTGGTACTTGGCAAGTCATTTCCTTCGCGCTTCACTGCCATTTTTATAGATTTGGCTACTGCTTTAAATATCGCCTCAATTTTATGGTGTTCATTTTCGCCTTCTGCTTTGATATTCAAATTACATTTTGCAGCATCAGAAAAAGATTTCCAAAAATGATAAAATAATTCCGTCGGCATATCTCCTACTTTCTCTCTATTAAATTTCGCTTTCCACACTAGCCATGGTCGCCCCGAAAAATCAATCGCTACTTGTGCTAACACATCATCCATCGGCAAAAGATAACCATAGCGGCTAATGCCTTTTTTATTGCCTAATGCCTGGTGAAATGCTTCGCCTAAAGCAATGGCGGTATCTTCAATAGTATGATGCTCATCAATATGCAAATCACCTTTTACTTTTATGGAAATATCACAACCGGAATGTTTGGCTAATTGCTCCAACATGTGATCAAAAAAACCAAGCCCTGTTTTCATGGAAGATTTTCCATTCCCATCTAAATTCAAGGAAATAGAAATTTTAGTTTCATTGGTATTTCTATTTACAGTGGCAAT
Source organism: uncultured Chitinophagales bacterium (assembly GCA_964642875.1). Taxonomy (GTDB): domain Bacteria; phylum Bacteroidota; class Bacteroidia; order Chitinophagales; family JADIYW01; genus JADJSS01. The sequence goes on from CAZXRF010000037.1 coordinate 25,380, forward strand.
ACGTTGTGGGTGCACTAAGAAATCAGCTATTTCAACCCAATTGGTCGTTTTAAGTGCGATTACATTTTGTAATGCTTTTTGGTTTAATTTATTGTCATCCGTTTTATCTGCACTTCTGCCAATCAATATTCCTTTGCAGCCTAAATTTTGGGCTAATTGAATATCTGTCATTCTATCGCCAATTACATAAGAATGTTGTAAATCAAATTTAGGATCATTGATATAATGCGTAAGCAATCCGGTGTTGGGTTTGCGTGTAGGTAAATTTTCTTTTGCAAAACTTCTGTCTATCAATATTTCTTCAAAAGTAATTCCCTCTTCTTTAAAAATAGACAACATTAGATTATGTGGGCCCCAAAATGTTTTTTCAGGAAATGACTTAGTACCTAATCCGTCTTGGTTAGTTACAATTACCAAAATATATTCTCCGCATTCTTTAATTTTTTTTAGGGAAGAAATTACATTCGGAATAAATTGTAATTTTTCAAAACGGTCAGTTTGGAAATTATCTTTTGGTTCCACTATAAGCGTACCATCACGGTCTATAAATAATATCTTTTGCATAGTTTTTAATTATTCTGTATAGCTTTTTAAAGCATCTATAAATTTTAGATTTTCATCGGGAGTACCTACGCTTACTCGCAAGCATCCTTTTAGCAGTGGAGTTTTATTTCTATTTCTGATAATCACTTTTTTAGTCAACAAATACTTGTACAATTTATCAGCATTATCTACCTTAAATAAAATATAATTAGTATCAGATGGATAAATTTTATGAATCAAAGGTATAGCTTTCATTTGAAGTTCTAGCCATTCTCTGCCAGCTACTAATTGCTGAACAAAAGTATTTTTTATTGCTCTACGAGATAATGCCTGCAACGCCAAATCTATAGTATGTTGATTTACGTTGTACGGCATTTTTATCGTATTCATATATTGAATGATTTGTTCATTCGCATACAACATACCTAATCTTGCATTTGCCATTCCCCATGATTTGGAAAACGTATTAATTACTACTAAATTATTAAAATCGTTCAACCGTTTATTCCAACTATTGCTAGTAGAAAAATCTTGATATGCTTCATCGATAACAACTAAACCTGCAAAGTTTTTTAGGATAGTTTCTATATCATCTTCAGCAATTATATTTCCAGTCGGGTTATTTGGCGAACAAATAAAAATCAGCTTTAGATTTTTTTCAGTTGCAATTATTTCCAACATCGCAGCTACATTGAGTTGGAATGTTTCTTCTTTTAGCAACACTTCAATAATTCCAATATTGGATACATGTGCCGCATGTTCATACATTGCAAATGTAGGCGGCAGTACCATTATTTTATCTTTTCCGGGAATGCAAAATGTTTGCATTAGCACACCGATACATTCATCACTTCCGTTGCCTAAAAAAATTTGTTGTGCAAGCACTTGTTCTTGTTCCGCAATTTTAATTTTAACGTCCATTTGTAATGGATCTGGATATCGATTATGCAACGTATCTGTTACAGAACCAAAACTATTTTCATTGGCATCTAAAAATATACCTTCGTTTCCTGTATATTCTATACGTGCCGACGAATAGGCATTCATTTTTAAAATATGAGGGCAAACTAATGATTGGATATCTATACTCATTTATAATTCATTTAATCGGAGTGTTACGGCATTTTTGTGTGCAGTTAACGATTCATTTTCTGCCATAATTTCTACTGCTTTTCCTATATTATTTAAACCTTCTTTAGATACTTTTTGGAAAGTAATTTTTTTTACAAAACTATCCAACGAAACACCGCTATGTGCAGTAGCAAAGCCATTTGTCGGCAAAGTATGGTTGGTACCACTTGCATAATCTCCAATACTTTCTGTAGAATAATGTCCTATAAAAACAGAACCTGCGTTGATTGCTTTTTCAGCCAATTCTTCCGCATTTTTTGTTTGTAAAATCAGATGTTCTGGAGCATATAAATTACTAAAATCCATAGCTTCATTTAAATTACCTAACAAGATAATTTTACTGTTTTCTAAAGCACGTTGTGCAATATCGCTTCTATTTAATTGCTTTAATTGTTGCTCTAAAGCAAAATTTACCATGTTCAAATAAGCCGCTTCCGTTGTGATAAAAACCACTTGACTATCGGGGCCATGTTCTGCTTGCGACAATAAATCTGCGGCAATAAAATCTGGGCGTGCTTCATCATCTCCAATTACCAATACTTCGCTTGGCCCTGCGGGCATATCTATTGCTACACCAGTTTTATTTATGATTTGTTTTGCAGCAGTTACATATTGATTTCCGGGTCCAAAAATTTTATATACTTTCGACACTGATTCGGTCCCAAACGCTAACGCAGCTATTGCTTGTGCGCCACCAGCTTTAATGATTTTTGTAACACCACATAATTGAGCAGTATATAAAATTGCTGGATGTACATTTCCATTTTTATCGGGTGGTGTACATAAAACTACTTCGCTACAATTCGCTATTTTTGCAGGTATTGCTAGCATTAAAACGGTTGAAAATAAAGGTGCTGAGCCACCGGGAATATATAACCCAACTTTTTCTATGGCTACCGATTTCCTCCAACAACTTACCCCCGGCATCGTTTCTACTACATCGACAGCAGTTTGTTGGCGACTATGAAAAGTGTAAATATTTCTATACGCTAATTGTATAGCATCTTTCAAATCATTAGATATTAATGAATCCGCAGCTTGTAGCTCTTCATCACTTACTTGTAAGTTAGTAATATTTACACCATCAAATTGTAAGGCATATTTCCTCAACGCTGTATCACCGTTATGTTTTACATCTTCGATAATTGGAAGTACTTTCTGTTCTATTTCTTCAATAGATTGCACGGGTCGTTTTGCCAATTCTTGCCACGTAGATTTATCGGGATATTTAAATACTTGCATCAGCTTCTGTTTTCAGTTTTAATAAATCATCTTTTCTATCGGCATTACCAATATTCCTTCTGCACCGGCATCTTTGAGTTGCTGTATCTTTTCCCAAAAATCTTTCTCTGTAATTACGGAATGTACAGAACTCCACCCTTGCTTAGATAATGCTTGCACTGTTGGTGCATTAATACCCGGCAATAGTTGTACAATTTTAGGCAAACTCTCATTAGGAGCATTCAATAGAATATATTTATTTTTTTGCGCACGTTTCACTGCTTCCAAACGAAACAATAATTGATTCAAAATATTTTGTTTATCTACTGAAAGATTTTTATTTTTTATCATTACCGCTTGCGATTGAAAAATCTGTTCCACTTCTTTTAATCCATTACTTAATAACGTAGAACCTGTACTTACAATATCACAAATCGCATCTGCTAAACCTATGCCGGGTGCAATTTCTACCGAACCACTAATTACATGTATTGCGGCTTTTACATTGTTTGCTTCTAAATAATTTTGTAAAATACGCGGGTATGAAGTGGCTATTGCTTTACCATCTAAATCGGTTACGGAAGCATAATTCATATTTCGGGGAACTGCAAGTGACAAACGGCATTTTCCAAATCCCATTTTCAGTACTTCATCAACTTGCTTATTAGATTCCACCAAAACATTCTCACCTACTATGCCAATATCTGCTACACCGTCTTGCACATAATCTGGAATATCGTCATCTCGTAAAAATAAAATTTCAATTGGAAAATCATAAGCAGCAGTGACTAACTTTCCGCTACTGCTTGGAAAAGAAATATCACACTCATTTATTAATTTAATCGACTCTTCACTTAGTCGGCCTTTTTTTTGTATGGCAAGTTTTAGCTTTTGCATAATAATAATTAGATTTTGAAATAAACAAAATTAGATAAATAATAAAAATAGCAATTGAAAAATAAATATACACTCCTACCTGGAGTGATGAATATGATGAGAGAAAATGCGCCATTCGATTTGCATTTCATAAAAATATACAAATATTATCTGTTTCACGTACTATTGAGTTTAAATAATGTTTAATGAATTATAGAATATGCTGTAACTTTACAAATAAAATATAGTTATGAGAAAATGTATGCTATTTTTTGCAATATTTATGGGGTATTACAATATAAATTTTGCAACAACATCATCCAAAATCAATGTAGATTTTGATACTTATAAAAAGGCATTTACGGAAAGACTTTGGAAAATTTATCCAGAATGGGCGAGTTCGGTTGGGTATCATAAATACGACGCAAATTTAGTAGTCCCCAATAAGGCTAACCGAGATAAAGAACTTTTTTTTGCAAAAGAGGAATTAATAAAATTAAAAAACTTCCCGTTAGATAGTATTTCAGATTTGAATAAAATTGATTTTCATTTAATTGATAATTTCCTTAAAAGTAGTATTTGGCAAATTAACACACTAAAGGCGTATGAATGGAATCCATCGATGTATAATATAGGCGAGCCGTTTGCTTATATTTTAAATGAAAATTATACTAAATTAAATAAGCGTAAAAATA
>CAZXRF010000038.1:0-29339 GCA_964642875.1 uncultured Chitinophagales bacterium
TCGTCACAAGTTACCTACGCTTATTGCTATGCTACAAACTTGCGACAGCAGAGGGATTACCGACACTGGTAACGACCAATAGAATAATATAAAATTATGGCTTATACAATTGCTTATTTTTTTCTAAAGAAAATATTTATTGGAACACCGGATAATTTAAACTGCTCACGCATTCTATTTTCTAAATAATTGCGATACGGTTCTTTAATGTAATTGGGGTGATTACAAAAAAATGCAAATGAAGGTGTACTACTCGGCAACTGGGTTACATATTTAATTTTAATGTATTCCCCTCTATATGCAGGAGGACCATATTTCTCAATTTCTGCCAGCATCACTTCATTCAGTTGATGTGTGGGAATTTTAATTTGCTTGTTGTTATAAACCTCTAGTACTTTATCGATTGCTTGGTAGATGCGTTGCTTTTCGGTAGCCGAGATAAACACTATTGGAACATCTGAAAATGGGGCAATTTTTTCTTTGATACGTTTTTCAAAATCCAATGTTGTTTTAGAATCCTTTTCGATGGCATCCCATTTATTTACCAATATTACTACGCCTTTTTTACGTTGTACAATGATGCTAAAAATTTTCAAATCTTGTAGTTCTATTCCTACAGTAGCATCTAACATTAAAATACAAACATCAGATTCTTCTATAGCTTTTACTGCACGTATTACCGAATAAAATTCTAAATCTTCATGTACTTTACTTTTTTTGCGAATACCGGCAGTGTCTATCAATAAAAATTCTTTTCCATACAAATTGTAATGCGTATGAATGGAATCTCTGGTGGTACCAGCAATATCTGTTACTATATTTCGCTCCTCGCCTATCAATGCATTTAGTAATGTAGATTTTCCAGCATTTGGTTGACCTACGATAGCAATTTTAGGCAGAGAGGAATAAATGTCTGAAGCATTTTCTATTTCATCTGGAATTTGCTCTGTTACAAAATCCAAAATTTCGCCCGTGCCACTGCCGCTCATCGATGAGACACAGAAAAGATTTTCAAATCCTAATCCATAAAATTCGTTGGCAGCATAAGAACGTTCGGTGTTATCCACTTTATTTACTGCTACAATGACAGGCTTTTTTGTCCGTCTAAGTTCTTGTGCCAAAGCTTCATCCAAATCGGTGATTCCTGTGGTAACATCTACCATAAAAATCATTAAATCGGCCTCTTGTATAGCCATACGTACTTGTGTGCGAATAGCTTTTTCAAAAATATCTTCAGAATGAGGAACAAAACCACCTGTGTCTATCACATTAAATGATTTGCCGTTCCATTCCGAAATACCATACTGGCGATCTCGCGTTACACCGCTAAAGTCGTCGGTGATGGCTTTTCTTTCTTCTAATAAACGATTAAAAAACGTGGACTTCCCTACATTCGGGCGGCCTATGATAGCAACTGTATATGACACTTTATTTTATTTAAAATTGCGGTGAATGATTAAAAATGAAAGTGCAAAGGTACAAAACAATAATGAATGTTTACAATACACCCAAAAAACTCGGAGGTTGCTTAAAAATCTCTGTATCCAAACTTACGAAGCATAGATTCGTTATTTCTCCAATTATCAGAAACTTTTACTCGTGTTTCTAAGTATATTTTTTTGCCAAAGAATTTTTCCAAATCTATTCTTGCCTGCGTGCCTACTATTTTTAACATTTCTCCATTTTTTCCTATCAATATTGGTTTTTGGCTTTCTCGCTCTACATATATATCTGCTGACATTTTTATGATATCTCCATCTTCCATAAAATACGTACATACCACTTCGCAGCTATATGGTATTTCTTGCTTGTAGTTGAGTAATATTTTTTCGCGAATCACCTCTGTTACAAAAAAGCGTTCGGGTCTATCTGTAATATCGTCTTTATCAAAATACGGTGGGCTTTCGGGCAAATGTTCCAACATATCTTTCATGAGTGTTTCTAAATTCCAATTAAACTTGGCAGAAAATGGCAATACTTTAGCAGCTGGGAAGTCAGCCTCCCAAATAGCGGCCTGCTGTGCTACTTCGTCATGTTCTGCAATATCCATTTTATTTAACAACAGTATAACTGGAATATTCAATTGTTTTATTTTGCTGTATTCCTCCGGTTGGTTTTCTGGTTTATCGCCAATCTGCACCATATAAATAAATACATCCGCGTCTTCCAAAGAGGTGCGCACAAAGTCCATCATAGATTCCTGCATCTTATATGCAGGTTTTATGATACCTGGCAAATCGGAAAAAATCATCTGAAAGTCATCTCCGTTTACGATTCCTAATATTCTGTGACGTGTAGTTTGAGCTTTAGAAGTAATAATAGAGAGCCGCTCGCCCACTAAGGCATTCATTAAAGTGGACTTCCCTACATTGGGTTTGCCCAAAATATTTATATAACCTGCTTTATGGTTCATAAGGTGATCTAAATTTTAAAAAGAATAAATCTTGTAAAAAATCAATTAATGCAAAGGTAGTGAATTTTGAATAAAGTCGCTATAATAAGTGAACACATATTGCTGATAGATAATTTGGACTAACGGTTGGTGAGGACACCAACCGTTAAGAAAAAAGGAATACACTGCTTCTGTTTGCACAACATTTATTACAAATTAATTAGAAGAGCAAAAAAAATAATATCTTTGCATCTACTTAAACAACAGATGAGCAAAGCATGGATACTTGTTGGGATTGGAGGATTACTCGGCAGCATCAGCCGCTATGCAATGGCATCTTTTATCACTAACACTTTTCCATATTCATTTCCTATAGGTACTTTTATTGTAAATATTATAGGCTGCCTCCTTATTGGCGTTTTCTATGGGTTAGCAGACCAATTTGGTTGGCTCTCGCCAGAATGGCGCATCTTCCTTACTACAGGTTTTTGTGGAGGATTTACTACTTTTTCTTCTTTTGCGTATGAAAATATTTTGCTTTTACAGCGTGCAGAATTTGCTTCATTCGCATGGTATAGCATCGGAAGTTTTACAGTAGGATTACTAGCAGTTTTTAGCGGATTATTTATTACTAAATTTTTTATATCATGACACATCCTTGGCATCAGGTAAGCATAGGCGACCAACAACCCGACATCGTACATTCTATTATTGAAATTCCTAAAGGTAGTAGAGCAAAATATGAATTAGACAAAGAAACAGGCTTACTTCGCCTTGATAGAGTATTGTATTCCGCGGTATATTATCCTGCCAATTACGGATTTATTCCTCAAACACTAGGCGATGACCACGACCCTTTAGATATTTTGGTTTTATCACAAATAGATATTGAACCACTTTGTATTGTTAATGCAAAAGTAATTGGCGTAATGCGAATGATTGACAACAATGAAGGCGACGATAAAATAATAGCAGTTGCTGCTAATGATATTAGCGTGGCGCATATCAATAGTATTACGGAATTACCGAAACATTTTATTGAGGAATTGAAAAACTTTTTTGAAGAATATAAAAAGCTAGAAAAGAAAACTGTTCTCGTTCAAGATTTTCAAGACAAAAGTATTGCGATACAAATTATACAAAAAGCAATAGATGAATATAATAAAGTATATAAGACCACTTCTCTGGTTTGATTATTTTTTTTATGGCACACCAACACATTTATGATGCACAAGGCAAGCAACTTTGCTGCACGCAAGAAGAAAAAATATACACCAATGCAGGTGCTAAAAATTTATTAAAAGGGTTATTAACTTCCGGTCACAATCATTCGCACGATGACGATGCTGGTCATGAACACCACCATGCCCATTCCTCACAAACATGGAAATTATTTGCTCCAGCAGGTATTTCATTTCTATTGTTAATGAGCGCACTATTCTTCGACCACGTTACTACACCGCATTGGTTTAGCGGTTGGGCACGAATCTTATGGTATGTAATTGCCTATGTTCCTGTTGGATTGCCCGTCGTAAAAGAAGCAATTGAAGGAATTTTCAAGGGCGATATTTTCTCTGAATTTTTATTAATGGCTATAGCAACTATTGGTGCATTTTCCATTCAACAATTTCCAGAGGGCGTAGCCGTAATGTTATTTTATGCAGTCGGCGAAATTTTTCAAACATTAGCAGTACGAAGAGCAAAAAACAATATCAAATCATTATTAGACCAACGACCTGACCAAGTAAGCATTTTAGAAAACAACCTTACCACAGTCATCAAAGCCGAAGAAGCAAAAATAGGTTCTATCTTACAATTAAAACCTGGAGAAAAACTAGCATTAGACGGCGTTTTGCTTTCAGAAACTGCCACCTTTAATACCGCAGCACTCACCGGCGAAAGCAAACCTGACACCAAAACAAAAGGCGAAAATGTATTTGCCGGAATGATAAATCTAAACACCGTTACACAAGTATCTATTACCACCGCCTATCAAGATAGCAAACTCAGTAAAATTTTAGAGCTTGTACAAAATGCAACGGCACAAAAAGCGCCTACCGAATTATTTATTCGGAAATTTGCTAGATATTATACACCTGCGGTTGTATTTTTTGCTATCGCAATCTGCTTGCTGCCTGCCATTTTCGATTCCCAATATATTTTCAAAGAATGGTTATATCGGGCATTAATATTTTTGGTTATTTCATGTCCTTGTGCATTAGTTATCTCTATTCCTTTAGGCTATTTTGGGGGTATTGGCGCAGCTGGCAGAAATGGAATTTTAGTAAAAGGCAGTAATTTTTTAGATGTTTTAGCCTCCATTAAAAATGTGGTAATGGACAAAACAGGCACACTCACAGAAGGTGTTTTTAAAGTTCAAGAAGTGGTATTCGATAACGAATTCAACCAAGCCGAAATTTTAGATATGGTCAATGCATTAGAGAATTTAAGCACGCATCCTGTAGCTACTGCTATCCATGAATTTGTAGGAAAAGTAAATCCTTCTTTAGTATTAGAAAGCGCAGAAGAAATTGCAGGACATGGTTTAAAAGCTACTATTAATGGAAAAGAATTACTAGCAGGAAATTTAAAACTAATAGACAAATTCAACATCCATTATCCCGCCGAATTACATCATATCGTGTACACCATAATTGCCATTGCTTACAACAAAAAATTCGTAGGTTATATCACAATTGCTGATAGCATAAAACAAGATGCAAAGGCTGCTATTGCACAATTACATCAGCTAAAAATAAACACCACGATGCTAAGTGGGGATAAAAGTTCGGTAGTAAAATTTGTCGCGAAAGAATTAAATATAGACACTGCTTTTGGCGATTTATTACCTGAAGATAAAGTAAGTAAAGTAAAAGAAATAAAAGCAAAAAATGAAACGGTTGCCTTCGTCGGTGATGGGGTAAACGACGCTCCTGTAGTTGCATTAAGTGATGTCGGTATTGCAATGGGCGGTTTAGGCAGCGATGCCACTATTGAAACCGCAGATGTTGTAATTCAAGATGACCAACCAAGTAGAATACCAATGGCAATAAATATTGGAAAACAAACAAAAAAAATTGTTTGGCAAAATATTTCAATGGCTTTTGCCGTAAAAGGAATAGTACTAATTCTTGGTGCTGGTGGTATAGCTACTATGTGGGAGGCAGTATTTGCTGACGTAGGTGTAGCATTACTAGCAATATTAAATGCAGTAAGAATACAAAAAATGAAATTCTAATTCATTGATATAAAAGATAACGAACATTTCAATTGTTTTTTAGGCTTCATAAAATAGGTCAAGTAATTTTGTAGTTAAATTATAAATACCGTGGCAATGCAATTATTCAATCCATTCCAACCAATTTCTTTTAAAGAAAATATATGCTTTTTAACAGGAAAACATTTATCTGAAAATGAAATACATACTATTCCGGTTTTCCCTGAATGGTTAATCTCGCGATACAAACTCGAAGAGGCAAGTATTACTATGATTGACAATCATAAAATGAAATATAAAAACATACAACTACCAGCATGTAAAGAAGTTGCAAATGCTATAAATAAATTAGATGTTGACACAAAAACTGCCTTTGAAGCAGGCTATGATGCAGTAATAAAACTTCCCGAAATAACCCTATTCCAATGGATGGCTAGAACCTTATACGGAGTGCTTTTTCATGATTTTGTTTTTGCAATCAAATACCATCAAGAAAAAGAAAAAGAATTTAAAACTTCCGAATTAATGCAACTAAAAATCACCTACTTACTCGGAATGCTTCAATCATTAATTCGACCAGTTGAATTTATAAATTTCAAGCCGTGGTCTATCCAATGTTATCAGGTCAATATTTCTAAAGACATCCTTAATTACAAAGATGAAACACATCATTTTAATTTCTGTTTGGGTATGAATGGGTTTGGAATTATCGCTTGTTTACAAGACAATGGCGCTGTAACCCATTACAACAAAGAAGTACTAAACAAAGTAGGAAATGCCATTTTGCATCCAGTGCAATTTGAAGAATTATACGGAAGGTTTCTTTATTCAAATTATCTTTTAAAAGACACCACTAATTATCAAATTAATGATATAAATGGCATTATACAATACCAACTTCCTGCATCTGAACTAGAAAACACGGGCACTTTTGCAACATGGGATGATAAAGTTTTTGCGCAAGTATTGTCTAATCTTTGGCAGCCATGGGGCATTCCATTTAATAAGGTTTACAACTTCCCCAATTCGCCTATGAGTTATTTAATTGATGAACGAACTTTAGCATTTATTCCGAAAGAACAAATCGGGTTGCCATTTTAGTCCTTTGTAGAACTATTTTTTTTTACTCTATTAACAAAAATAGAAGTGTGGAAATTATACTCCCTACATTATTAAGGTTCGTTGTATTTTTACAAAAAATACAACATGGAGGCACCATTTCATTTTCCAAAACAAAGAAACTTTTATAAAGGCAAAGTCCGTGATGTGTATAATATCGATAACAAATATCTTGTGATGGTGGTTAGCAACCGTATTTCTGCATTTGATGTTGTACTGCCACGTCCTATTCCGTTTAAAGGACAAGTATTGAATCAAATTGCGGCAAAATTTTTAAAGGCAACACAAGATATTATACCCAATTGGGTATTAGATGTACCTGCAGCAAATGTTACCATAGGCAAAATATGTGAACCTTTCCGTGTAGAAATGGTAATCCGTGGCTATTTAGCTGGATCAGCTTGGAGAGCATACAAAAATGGGGACAGAGAATTATGTGGCGTTACACTTCCTGAAGGAATGGTAGAAAATCAGAAATTTGAAATGCCAATAATTACACCCACTACAAAAGCTGATGTTGGGCACGATGAAGAAATTTCAAAGGAAGAAATAATAGCACGCGGAATTGTAAGCAAGGAAGATTATGAACAGTTAGAAAAATATACCCGACAAATATTTCAAAGAGGCACAGAAATTGCGGCTACACAAGGACTAATTTTAGTTGACACAAAATATGAATTTGGCAAAATTGGAGAAACTATTTATTTAATAGACGAAATACACACCCCCGATTCTTCTCGATATTTTTATGCAGACGGCTATACGGAAAAATTACAAAATAATGAGCCCCAAAAACAACTCTCCAAAGAGTTTGTAAGAGAATGGTTAATTGCCAATAATTTTATGGGAAAAGAAGGGCAAACTGTACCAGAAATGACAGATGAAATTGTAGAAAACATCTCCAACAGATATATTGAATTATACGAACTGATTTTAGGCGAAAAATTCTTAAAACAACTAGACGTTGATGTAGAAAGTAAAATTGTACAATCTTTAGAAAAATTGGGAATTAACGCGTAATCTTTTATTTTAAGACAATGACTTTTCGTTAGATTACTTTTACAAAATCTTATTCTAATTAGAAACTGCTATATTTGCAGTATGTTACAACGTCCGAGAAGAAACCGAAAAAGCGCTGCAGTGCGCGGATTGACAGAAGAAATACAACTACTGCCGCAACACTTAGTACAACCCTTGTTTTTGGTAGATGGAAAAAACAAAAACAATGCTATAAAATCCTTGCCGGGTATGTCGCAATTAAGTATCGACAATGCACTGAAAGAAATTGAAAGTTGCTTAAAAGTAGGCGTAAATAGTTTTATACTTTTTCCGGCTGTAGAAGATGCTTTGAAAAATAAAACTGCAACTTACAGCTACTCTGCCAAAAATTTTTATCTAAAAGCAATAGTAGAATTTAAAAAGAAATTTCCTGAATGTTGTTTAATCAGTGATATTGCAATGGACCCTTACTCATCAGATGGGCATGATGGATATGTTGAAAATGGAAAAATTGTAAACGACAAAACATTGCCGATTTTGGCAAAAATGGCAATTGCACAAGCCGATGCCGGTATTGATATTTTGGGCCCCAGCGATATGATGGACGGACGTGTGGGATATATCCGAGAAGCATTAGATTTAAAAGGATATACAGAAACTTCCATAATGTCATACACAGCAAAATATGCTAGCGGATTTTATGGGCCATTTAGAGATGCTTTAGAATCTGCACCAAAGGCAGGCGACAAAAAAACATATCAAATGAATCCGGCAAATAAACGGGAGGCCTTACTGGAGGCAACTTTAGATTATTCGGAAGGTGCTGATTTTTTAATGGTGAAGCCCGCTACAGTTTATTTAGATATTATACATGAACTAAAACAAAATTTTCCACTTCCGATTGCAGCTTATCATGTAAGTGGTGAGTTTGCTATGCTGAAAGCTGCCGCAAAAAACGGATGGTTAGATTATCAAAAGTGTTTGCACGAAACGTTATTGAGTATTCATCGTGCTGGCGCTGATGTAGTGATTTCTTATGGCGCAAAAGATTTTGCCTCCAATCAATAATTTATACTACACATTGGTTTATAAAAAAAGAGAAAGTCTTGAGACTTTCCCTTTTTTTTATTTTTATCTTTCTAATTTATAAATATTAATCTGTAATTAAATCAGAAGCACGTTTTGGTTTTTCCTCTGCTTGGCTTTTTCCAAAAGTATAAATATAACCCACACCAATAGTTAATCTTGATGGAGTGATTTTTACTTTTTCTGGAGATGGGAAGTAAGCAGGAACTTCATTTTTGAAAGTTTTCAAGAATCCATAATCATAGTTGATATCGAAAGTTACACAACTTTTTAATTTCTTATCTACATATACTTGAATACCAGCACCTAATCTTACACCTGCATCTAAAGCATTATATACATTTTTATAGTCAGATTTTACAAAGCCATCATTAGGTTGTGTACTTCCGTTTAATGTAATCACCTGTTTATCTTGTCCGAATACGTTGTATCCAAAGTATCCACCAAAATTTCCAAATATTCTCAAACGCTCATTTCCCCAACCAACCATTGCAGTTAATGGAATAGACACTTGTCCTTCTTTATGTGTTTGTTTTAGTGTATTTAAACCCAAAACTCGAGTAACAGTACTACCCGTATAATTAAATTCACCGGCTAAATTAAGTCCTATAAACTTATTGAACCAAATGCGTGCTTGAATACCTGCGTGTGCACCTGTTTGATATCCTAATGTTCCACCTGCAGTTGCTAATTTAGCGTTAAAAGCACCATTGTTCCATCTGCCAAAGCCTGGACCCACTTTAATTCCTATTCCAGCTTGAATTTTTGCTTGAGTTGGAAGTGAAATTGTCGCTAAAAGCAGTAAGATTGCTACTAATTTTCTCATTGTTGGTTTTTTTTGGTTAAACGTGTTAAGTCTTAATTTTAAAAATCGACGTTAAATTACAAAATACATTTAATATTTTTAACTTTTATACACATTATTTAACCCAAATAATACATATTCTGTTTTTTATATGCTAAAAATGTAAAATATCGAACATTTTTTAATTTTCAATGCTACTATATAAATAAAATAATTTGTAGGTATTATATATTTTCTATTGCATCATTATTTTGGAAAAGCAGTCCTATCATCATTATTAATGCGGAAACGACAACTATCTGCGTCATCAATGAATTGTTTACGATAGAAATATTTTGAGAAACTGGTAAGGATAAAAATAGCAATATCGTGATTAAGCCTCTTGGCGCAATAAATAATAGCGGATTTAAAGGTATGGAAAATAGCTTTAGTACAATCCACCGAATTAGCAAAATTGCAGCTATAATAATTAATGTCAGAATTAAAGTTTGTTGATTAAGCAATTCCTCTAGTTGTATAAGATAACCAAAAAGCAGAAAAAACAGAGCCCGAATTAGAAAGGTAGCTTCAGCTACTAACTCATGAAAGCGGACTACTTCAATTTCTAATTTTTCTGTATTTAATGTCCCTAATCCTTTTATTTTTTTAATTTCTTGCAAATTGGATAAAAACAATCCGAAAATTAAGATAAAAATTAATGCCGGCAAGTGATATTCTTTAGATATTGCATAGATGAGAATAACCAAAATCATAATTGGGATAAATTTCACATGATGTTCTATCCTATTTAACAACACGGACAAAATACCTGTGGCTACAAATGAAATAAGGCAAATCACAATTACTTCAAAAATAAAATGAAGCACGGAAACCCCATTGATAATTTCATTGAGTGCAATAAAATTGAAAAACAAAACACCTAAAATATCTGACAAGCTACTTTCGTAAATTATAAACTCTCTATTATTTTCATTCATATTTCTGGCACTCGGAATTGCAATAGAACTGCTAATTACGCACAATGGAATTGCATTTGCCAAACTTTGTTTAAATGAAAAATTGCCTATATAGTGAAATAATAGCGCCAAGAAAACGCCTAATAAAACAATGGGAATAAAAGCAACCAAAAATGATTTTTTTATTATTGGAAGTTTCGTCTTATTTAATTTCAAATCCAAAGTGCCTTCTAATACTATTAAAATTAAACCTACGGTGCCAAAAACGGGCAATAAAGGAAATAAATTAGGCACTTGCCATTCAAAATATGTGACAGTATAACGAGCTGCACTCCCTAGTAACAATAATAGAATAACAGATGGAATCTTTGTTTTTGAAGAAGTTAAATCAAATACATACGCAAATAAAAGCAACACGCAAATTGAAATAATTATCATAACACAAAAATTTAAAACGGATGGAGTAAGATACAAAGAAAAAACAAAAAAGCACCCCGAAGGATGCTTTGCGTACCGAAGGTGGGACTCGAACCCACACACTTGCGTACACGAGTTTGAGTCGTGCGCGTCTACCAGTTCCGCCACTTCGGCATGTATTCGTAACGGACTGCAAAGATAATTGAAAAAAGAACTTTACGAAATTTTTTAATGAAAAAATGCACGAATTATATCCATACCATTGGCAAACAACAATAATCCTAGTATGATGAACATACCAACGCTTTGTGCATATTGTTGTACCTTATCTGGCAAAGGTTTTCCACGAACCATTTCATACAATAAAAATACTACGTATCCGCCGTCCAACATTGGAATGGGCAAAATATTCATAAATGCCAATATTACAGATATAGTTGCAGTAAGTAACCAAAAATGTTCCCAATTAAAAGTATCCGGAAACATTTTACCCATTGATACAAATCCGCCTAAGCTGTCTTTTACTTTTACTTCTTTAGAGGTAAATAACATTTTCATACTTTTAAAATAATTTCCTAAAGTAGAAAATGCCTGATCGATTCCCGCAGGGATGGCAGCAGCAAGATTATAATTTATGCGTTCTGTTTTTAACAATTGAGTATATACTTGTGTGCCAAAGCCAAATAATCCTTCCTTAGAGACAGTGCCTTCAACTTCTAAAGTTTGCCCTTTTCGGTCAACAGTTACTTTAATGTTTTTCCCTTTATTTTCGGTAATTACAGCTTTCACTTCATCATAAAATGGGGTAGCAATACCGTTTATTGCAGTTATCTTATCTCCTATTTGCAAACCTGCTTTTGCTGCACCGGATCCTTCTTGTACTTGTGCTATCACACTCGGCACTCGCGGAAGTATAAATGCGCCTTTCTTTTGCTTCATAATTTTAGTCAGCATACCGGGTTTAAAATCTAGCACTTGCTGTTGCCCATCACGTAAAATAGTAATAGATTTTGCGTCATTCAGTACTAAATCTTTTTGAAATTCTTCAAAATTCCCTGCCGGTTGGTTGTCAAAAGCAACAATTTTATCGCCGTTTTTCAAGCCCAAATCATAACCGATAGAATCTACCACCATAATACCATTGGTCATGTTTTTCATGGGTAAAAATTCTTCGCCATATTTCCATAATAAGCCTGCGAAAATAACCATTGCCAAAAGCATGTTCACCGTAACACCTCCAACCATAATAATCAGTCGCTGCCAAGCCGGCTTGCTTCTAAATTCCCATGATTGAGGTGGAGTATTATTCAGCGTTTCCGCATCTTGTGTTTCGTCTGCCATTCCTGCTATTTGCACATATCCGCCGAAGGGAAACCAACCAATACCATACTCGGTATCGCCTATTTTTTTCTTAAATAAAGTAAAGTTGGCAATATTGGGGAATGGAAAAAGAAAATCGAAGAATAGATAGAATTTATGTACTCGTGTACCAAATAGTTTAGCAGGAATAAAGTGTCCTAACTCGTGCAAAACAACTAATATAGATAAACTAAGGATTAGTAAAATAATTTTTGTGGCAGTGCCGCTTAATGCGAATAATAACATGATATTATGTAAGATTTTTGTATTTTAATTCGATTTAATGTTCATTTTCTAAACTAATTCAATGAATTAGCTATTCAAGAAACGGTAAAAGTACAAAAATCGTTCCGTTTATTGAAGTAATTAGTAATTCGTTAATAACGATGTAATATTGTCAGGAAAGTAAATTATAATTTTCAAAACTCAATAACCTATCTTTTTTTTCAATGTGGATGAATGACTGTTTGTAGTTCTTTAGCTAAGGATTTTCGCTTTTCCTGTAGTTCCATTTTTTTTAAAATAGAAGCAATCATCTCTTCAAAATCTCCGCCTTTATCCGATGTTCTAATTTTTTCATCCAATATTTTAACAGCTTCCATTATTTTGAAATATTGGAAACGTTGCATCCCTGAAATCACATCCGTTTTATAGGTTCTATTGGCATCTTTTACTACAATCTCATGCCTAGCAAACCAATTGGGACTTAGCTCATACGGCGATGTCATTATTTCTATCAAACATTGTTTTACTTCCGAATCGGTAATATAATTCAGGTTTCTGATTTCTTCGAATGGAATTTCTTCTTGATAAGCATTCAAATACATTTTTATTATCTTATCAAAAACGGGATTATTAAGTGTTATATCCACCAATTCAAAAATTATATATTCCGCTACGGAAAGTTCTTCCGTCATGGGTTGGTCGCCGTGTTCTATCAAAATTCTGATTATATCTTTTTCTTGATAATAAAGTGGCGGCGATTTAGAAATCCGTTGGGAATGGTCTTCTGGAATACTTACAAATTCTGTAATTGCATCCGCTTCTTCTTGTTGTAGTTCTTTGTTTTTCTTAAAAAGTTGCGTGCGTATTTTATTCACTTCATTTACCAACACTGCTTCTGAGACCTCAACAATATCTGAACAATGCTTTATATAAACCTGCCTCTTTATGCCATCATTTACTTTTGCAATACTTTCTACAATATCTCTTATCACGGCTGTTTTCTTTATCGGGTCGTTGTTGATTTCTTTAATGCCGTGAGTAGCTTTAAATAATATAAAATCTTGCTGCCGTTTTTCTATAAAATCAAGTGTCGCATCTACTCCTCTATTTTTTACAAATGAATCTGGATCTTCATTATCCGGCAGTAATACTAACTTTACGTTTAGTCCTTGCTCTAACACAATATCTAAGCCACGCAATGCGGCTTTTACACCTGCTGCATCGCCATCGTATAAGATGACGATGTTTTCGGTAAACCGCTTTACCAACAGTACTTGTTCTTTCGTAAGCGCCGTTCCGCTGGATGCCACCACGTTTTTTATTCCAGCTTGATAAAGAGAAATTACATCAGTATATCCTTCTACCAAATAACAAACATCCTGTTTTCTGATTTCTGCTTTTGCCTGTGAAATACCGTATAGTATTTGACTTTTATGATATAATTCTGTTTCGGCAGTATTGATATACTTGGGTTGGTTTTCAGATTTTTTCAAAATACGTCCGCCAAAAGCAATAACTTTTCCGCTTACGTTATGTATAGGAAACATCACCCTATCACGAAAGAAATCGTAAGCCTTATCGGCTTTTTCTTTTATCAATCCCGTTTTTAATAACAACTCTTTATTATAGCCATTTTTCAGCGCATCTTTCAATAAACTGTCATAACTATCGAGAGCATAACCCAATTGAAAAGCCTGAATAGTATCTTCTAAGAATCCTCTTTCTTTAAAATAAGACAAGCCTATGGATTTGCCGTCTTCAGTTTCAGTGAGTTGATGTTGGTAAAATTTGGCAGCATAATTCAGTACTATCAACAAGCTTTCTTTATCATCTTGTGCTTGTTTATCTTCGGTAGAAGTTTGGGTTTCTTCAATTTCTATATGATATTTATTGGCGAGATAACGTAAGGCTTCGGGGAAAGAAAACTTTTCGTGTTCCATTATAAAAGTTACGCTATCACCACCCACGCCGCACCCAAAGCATTTAAAAATATTTTTATTGGGATTTACCACAAACGACGGCGTTTTTTCTTGATGAAAAGGACAATTTCCTTTTAGTATAGAACCCGATTTTTTCAGATTCACAAAATCACCTACTACGTCTTCTATCTGAGCCGTATCTAAAATTTTTATTATGGTATCTCGGGTAATCAATTTTATATTTTAATAAAGCAATGCAATTTTTGGTGGATATGTTATTGATTATTTTTTCAATTCGGCATAATATTTATAAAAGTATGGAATAGTTTCAATGCCTTTTGAATAAGGAAAATGTATGATATCAATTATAATTTCACCAATTCTAATTCAGCACCTTTTAATACGGCTTTTTCTGTAACTGATAAAATTTGTTTAGCAGTAGTTGTTGTATGAAAAACTTCACCACAATTATCGCAAATTTGAGCATCTGCATTTTTAATCACAATCAAGGTACCTGCTTTTTCAACAGCTAAAGAAGTTTTTGCATTATCTTGAATAGTACCAATTTTACAAATAGGACAAGTTTTCATTATTTACTTTTTCTTGTTTTATAATCATCTTTCCAAACATCAGTATCAGGCAAATAAACGGTTATTACATAACAAATCTGATTGACTTCATCTTTTGATACCAATAAATGAAAAAATCTTACTATTGTAATTTACAAATAAAAGCTGACTTTCAAAAGATTTATCTTCTGGATAATTTTTTATTGTTTCACCATTTATAATTCCAAACTCAATTTCATCAAAAAAAATATCTCTTTCTATCATTCTTTTCAAAGCATGTTGTCTAAAATTTATTTCTTTGCAATTCAACATATAATCTTATTTTTTCAATTCGGCATAATATTTATAAAAGTATGGAATAGTTTCAATGCCTTTGAAATAATTGAATAAGCCGTAATGTTCATTTGGTGAATGAATAGCATCACTATCTAATCCAAAGCCCATCAACACAGATTTTAAGCCTAAAATTTCTTCAAACAATGCAACTATCGGAATGCTGGCACCGTTGCGCATCGCCAATGGTTTTTTGCCAAAAGTAGTTTCCATGGCTTTATTTGCTGCTTGAAATTCTACTGAATCCACCGGTGTAACATACGGCTCGCCGCCATGATGTTCGGTTACGGTTACTTTTACAGTATTCGGTGCTATTTTTTCAAAATGTTTTGTAAAAAGTGTAGCTATTTTTTTAGAAGATTGATTCGGTACTAAACGCATAGAAATTTTTGCATTTGCTTTGGAAGGTAGTACTGTTTTCGCACCTTCGCCAATGTAGCCACCCCAAATCCCATTCACATCTAAAGTTGGACGAATACTTAATTGCTCCAACAAAGTATAACCTTTTTCACCAAATGTTTTTGGCAAACCGATACTACTTTCAAAATCACTTTCTGTAATCGGGACGGCATTAATTTGTTTTTTTTCTTCGTCTGTTAATTCAATTACATCGCCATAAAATCCTTCGATGGTGATATGTCCATTATCATCTTTTAAAGAACCGATTAGCTTACACAAAACATTCAACGGATTATCTACACCGCCGCCATAAATTCCAGAATGTAAATCTCTGTTGGGCCCTACTACTTCTACTTCCATGTAGCACAATCCACGAAGCCCATTAGTGATACAAGGTGTTTCATTATTTATAATTCCTGTATCCGAAATCAAAATGACATCTGCTTTTAGTTTGTCTTTATATTCTTTTAAGAAATCGCCTAAATTTGCAGAGCCTACTTCTTCTTCTCCTTCAATTATTACTTTTATATTACAAGGTAAATCATTGTTTTCGAGCATCATTTCTAATGCCTTTACATGCATATAAACTTGTCCTTTATCATCGCAAGCTCCTCGTGCAAATATTGCACCTTGCGGATGCGTAGGTGTTGTTTTTATAATTGGCTCAAAAGGAGGTGCATCCCATAATTCATACGGATCGGCAGGCTGCACATCGTAATGTCCGTACACTAATACGGTAGGCTTAGAAAGGTCTGTGATTTTTTCGGCATATACTACAGGGTAGCCTTTGGTTGGCAACAGCTGTACATTTTCCATACCCACTTTTTCAAATTGAGCTTTAAGGTATTCTGCTGCTTTTACAACCTCTGCTTTAAATTTTGGATCGGCAGAAACAGATGGAATTTTCAACCAATCTATCAATTCTTGTGTAAATCGTTCTTTATTTAACTCAATACTTTCTAAAATATAGTTCATAATTTATTTATTTAAAACCAGGGATAAATTTAAACAAAATAAGGCGCAAGTACGGACATTTTATAAGATTTTCATTTTGTTAAAAAAGATTATTATACGACAAACAGTAGTAATAACCAATAATTGGTATTATTTTTGGTCAGTTATGATGATGAAAAAAATAGTTTACGTTATTTTGTTAAATTGTATTTCTTTATTTGCTTTAAATGCTAAAGATATAATACAATTTTCTGGCTATGTTCGAGATATAGAATCAGGTTCACCAGTTCCATTATGTGCGGTGTATATTCAAGGAGAAAACAGAGGAACCATTTCTGGGTATGATGGTTTTTTTACATTTGCAGCAGCTAAAGGCGATACAATTGTTGTAAAATCATTGGGATATAAATCTTTTAAAGTAGTAATTCCGAATGATATAGAAAACAAAAGCTTTACTAAAGAAATATCATTAGATAGAGATGCGTATGAATTAAAAGGCGTAACGATAAAGCCACTTCCATCGCCGGGACAATTGCGACAAGCAATGCTCAATTTAGACATTCCCGATAATTTACAGCAACTGGCTCAGCAAACTATTGAGCAGTCTATATTAAGTGATGAAATATCTAAGAAAATAAATTACGACGGAAAAGAAAATTTCAAACAATACGTACAATCTCAAGTTGGGTATTACTATAATCAATATGGGAACCAACATCCGGGTATTTCATTAACGGATCCTTTTGCTTGGGCACGCTTTATTAAAGACATTAAAGCGAAGAAGAAAAAGAAAAATTAAGATAGTGTTTCCTTATTTCTTAAATGCTTTCACGCGATAATCCACATCAACTTCTCCTTTAGAAATTTTATTGAGTTTTGGCAATAATAATTTCTTTTTGAGCGGTTTTAATTTATCGGTAAATAATATGCCTTCAATGTGGTCGTACTCGTGTTGGATTACACGTGCATTCATTTCATCAAAAGTATCTGTAAACTCCTTAAAATTCTCGTCAAAATAACGAATTTTTATAACGGGTTTTCTAAATACATCTTCTCGGATTCCGGGAATACTTAAACAACCTTCTTCATATTTCCATTCTTCACCAGACTCCTCAAAGATTGTAGGATTTATAAAAACTTTTTTGATGCCTTTGAAATTTGTTTTTCGTTTTTCCTCTAACTGCACAGTGTCCACAATAAACAAGCGGATAGACAATGCTACTTGCGGCGCAGCCAAGCCTATACCTGAAGCGGCATACATCGTTTGCCACATATTTTTAATTATTTCCTGTAAATTAGGATGACTTTCAACGATATCATCTGCACGTTTTTTCAAAATAGGGTCGCCGTATAGTGTTACAGGTAAAATCATAATTAGTTTTTTTCTTATAAAAACAACTTCTGCGGAAATAATTTCCGATGGCAGATTCTACAAAAGTAGTAAATTATAATGTTTCCAGAAAATTTTGAAGCAATATCGTCGCAGAAATCTCATCTACTAATGCCTTATTCTGTCGGTCTTTCTTTTTCATGCCGCTATCAATCATAGACTGGAATGCCATTTTTGAGGTAAAACGCTCATCCATATCAAAAATCTGAACTTCGGGGAATTTGTTTTTCAGCTGTCGTTTAAAAAGTTCAATTTTAGGAACTATTTGAGCTAATTCATTATTGAGTTTTTTTGGAAGTCCAATCACTATTGTATCCACTTTCTCTTTCAAAATTACTTGCGACAAATAAGCAAGATTGTTTTTTGTTTCTTGTGTAGATAATCCAAAAGCAAATATTTTACTATCGTCGGAAATGGCATAGCCAGTGCGCTTAGTTCCGTAATCGATGGCTAATACTTTCATTTTTTGGTTTGTTATTATTTTTAAAACCAGCTTTTTTTATTTTTAGCCGGATTTACTTTTATGCTAAATGTAATAGTAGTGATTGGTGGATTTGTATTGGCTTGTATCATTACACTTTTAGTGTTTGCTCCTGCCCTATTTTCCGAATTAAATTCAACTTCGATTTTACCTTTTTTGCCCGGTTGTACCGGTTCTTTATCATACGTAGGAACGGTACAGCCACAGCTGCCGTAGGCTTGATCAATTATTAATGGTAATTTTCCGGTATTGGTAAATTCTATAGTTTTTTTCACTTTATCGCCTTCAGTACAAGTACCAAAATCATATACTTCTTTATCAAACTTTATAGAAGTAACTGTTTTCAGGCGTTCTTCTTCAGATTGCTCCGTGATATTGCGTACAGAATCTGCTTTTTTCAATGTCTTATCATTCGCAAGAATCGAGTCGTGGTTAAATTTTTCTACGGTTAAAGTTGGCGAAGAAGATTTAGTACGACATTGGGTAAAAAGCAATGTACTTAGTATAATTATTCTATTTGTCCATTTCAACCAACTCATATTTTTTTACTTTAATTTTCACAAAAATACAAAATGTTTATCGGCATTTCTGCTGCAAATATTTTTCAAAGTTATTTTTAGTTAAAGCATTCAATGTATTTTGTTTTAACAAACCACCTTTACGGGCTACATTTATTCCAAAGCGAATATCGTGTACGCCATGTAAGTTGTGCGCATCGGGGTTTATGGATACTAAGACATTTTTATTTTGGCAATAATCAATCCAACGATAATCTATATCCAAACGATATGGATTGGCATTTAATTCTATACTAACATTATTAGCCGCACAGGCATCTATAATTTTTTTATGGTCAACGGGGTATCCCTCGCGTGATAATAGCAACCGTCCGGTAAGATGCCCTAAAATGGTTGTATATGGATTTTCAATTGCTGTTATAAGGCGTTGCATGGCTTTCTCTTCCGTCATTTTTAATACAGAATGTACGGAAGCAATAACCAAATCAAATGAAGCTAAAATATCATCTGCATAATCCAATTGTCCGTCTATCAAAATATCTGATTCTACACTTTTAAAAATTTTAAACGGAGCAAGTTCAATATTTAATTTATCTATTTCTTTATGTTGTTCCAAAATTGTTTCTGCTTTCATTCCATTGGCATAAAATGCACTTTTGCTGTGGTCAGAAATTACCAAATATTCAAAACCTTGTTCTTTTACGTAATGTGCTAATTCCGATAATGTATTTCCACCATCGCTATATTTACTATGCGAATGAATTATCCCTTTTAAGTCGTTTATAGTTATCAAATCTTTCAAAGTACCATCTTCTACCATTTTCCATTCTAAAATATTATCTCTCAATTCGGGAACAATAAACGGATAACCAGCGGCTTCATAAATAGATTTTTCAGCGTCATAAACTACCGAATTATCTATTTTATAAGAAAGAAAACTATAATGCGCACCAGCACTTGAAAGTTCCAGCAATTTCAGATAAAATAATTCTTTACTACAAAAATGAAAAGTCGCTAAATGCTGATGGTATTTTTCTTTAATAGATTGAATAATTTGTGGTTGTTCCGTCCCGACCAAAATATCTACGGTGGTTACAATTTGCATTTTTCTTCTAAAATCTCCACAATGTGAAAATTGTAAATCGGGGTATTGCTGCTGAAGGTTGTGTAAAATATCAACTGCCATTTCTTCTACACTCGACCATAAATATTTGCCGGTATTTTGTTTTATAAACTGAATTTGCTGAAAAATATTTTGTTGTGTTTTTGCACCAAATCCTTTCAGTTCTATCAGTCTGTTTTCTAGGCAAGCATATTCTAATTCTCCCAAACTTTCAATTTCTAACTCTCGCCACAATTGTCCAATTTTTTTGGGACCAATTCCTTTCAGTTGCAAAAGTTCTATAATTCCGTGCGGCGTAATTTGAATATATTTATCCAACAAATCGAGTTTTCCTGTCTTACATAAATGAAAAATTTTAGCTGCAATAGCCTGTCCTACTCCTTCGATTCCTTCTAGCTGTTCAATAGATAAATCTTGCAATGGAATTTCAATATTCTTTAAATGTCGTGCGGCAAAAGAATAACTTTTTATCTTAAACGGATTTTCGTTGTGGAGTTCCATCAAATCGGAGAGTAAGTTAAAATGCTGTGCTATTTCTGAATTAGTCATGCTTCAAAATTAAACAAACAAAAAATTGAACTGAAATAAAAAGTCATTTAATTTCTATTGGTATAAACAGTGTGATTAGTAAAACTCATTCCATTTTTCTTGATTTAATAAATATTAAGTATATTCGGATAACAATAAGAAACATGGCAAAGAAAATTTCGGGAATAGCATTGGCTATACTTATGGTTGTTGCTATTTTTTTCCTAAATCGACCTTCAGGCGAAACACCGGCACTCGGGTATTTCCTATCTCCTACGCACGGTTTTTGGAAAAGCACATCTTTAAGCGGTTGCAAAAAAACTACTTTGGAAATTCCCTGCATCAAAGGCGTTGCAACTATTGTGTACGATGAATTAGGAGTACCGCATATTTTTGCCGACAACTTAGAAGATGTAATTTATGCGCAAGGATATGTAGAAGCAAAAGACAGATTATGGCAAATGGAATTTCAAACGCTTGCTGCTGCCGGAAGGCTCAGCGAAATTGTGGGCGAAAAAGCATTACCAATAGATAGATTTAATAGACGAATTGGGATTTTACGTGCTGCAAAAAACTCATTAATAGAAATAGAAAAAAATCCGGAAAGTAAAAAAATAGTAGAAAGCTTCACCGCAGGGGTAAATGCATATATCCAGCAACTTAAAGAAACTGATTTGCCTATTGAGTATAAATTAATTGGCTACAAACCAGAAGCGTGGGCACCGCTAAAGTGTGCTTTGCTGATGAAATATATGGCAAAAGACCTTACCTATTATGATACTGATGTAGAAAATACAAATGCCTTGCATGTTTATGGTATTGAGGCTTACAAAAAATTATATCCTGATTTTCCACCGCCAACACTAGACCCAATCATACCAATAGGTACTAAATGGAATTTTAAATCTGTAGATTCATTTTCAACTAAAGTGCCAACAAAATCTAATTTTATATCTGAGGTTTTGTACAAAAATCCATATAAAGAATTTTATGCAAATAAATTTTACGGTAGTAATAATTGGTGTGTAAATGGCAGCAAAACAAAATCTGGAAAGCCCATACTATGTGGCGACCCACACCTGAATTTAAGTCTTCCTTCTATATGGTATGCGATACAATTGCATTGCCCCGAATTAAATGTGGAAGGTGTAACAATACCGGGCGCACCTGGCGTTATCATTGGGCACAATGACAGTATTGCTTGGAGTGTAACCAATGCGGAACGCGATGTCATCAATTCATTTTCTGTGGAATATAAAGACAATAATAAAACTGCATACAAATTGGGTAATGAGTTTATTCCGTTTGATTATGATGTTGAAGAATTTAAAATAAAAGGCAAAAAAACATTTATAGACAGCGTGCGTATGACTAAAGCCGGCGCAATTGTATATGATGAAAAATTTGGCGAAATTGATGACAAAAAACATATCGCAATATATTGGAGAGCAGAGGAGCCCGCCAACGACTTGATGACTTTTTATTCTCTGAACAAAGCAAAAAATCAAGCTGATTATTTACAAGCATTGTCTTATTATTCTTGTCCGGGGCAAAACTTTGTATATGCTGATGTGCACAATAATATTTCCATCAAACAGCAAGGAAATTTTATGCTACGAACTGTATATGGTGATGGTTCGTTTGTAACACCATTAGCTGAAGTAAATCTTGCGAAATTAAAAGCACGAATTCCGACAGAACAAAACCCCTATACATTAAATCCGGAGCGGAATTTTTGCAGCAGTGCAAATCAAAATCCTGTAGATCAAACTTATCCGTATTTGACAAACGGAAATTATGAAAACTATCGTAATCGAGTAATAAATTCCACATTGACTACTGCAAGTAATTATACGTGGCAAGACATGGGAAAACTACAAAACAACAATTTAAGTTTGTTAGCAAAAGAAATACTTCCTACATTATTATCCAATATTACACTTACGGATGATAAAGATGCTGTAAAAATATACAATACCTTAAAATCATGGAATTATTTTGCAGATTGCAAGCAAATAGCGCCAAGTTATTTTTACAAATTTTGGGAGTTAATAGAGAAAACTACTTACGATGAAATGCTTAGCAGCAAGCTTTCTTTTAGGATTCCAGAAAATTATAATACTGCAAATCTAATTATCCATGAACCGACATTTAAAATTTTTGATGTAATAAATACGAATAATATTGAAACGGCAAAAGAGGTTATCAATATAGCATTTGCAAAAACTGTAGATTATTTTAAAGAAAGTGCAAAAGAAAAAAAGAATATACAATGGCAGCAATATAAGCACACTACCATAGCCCATTTAGTACCGTTTTTTAGTGCATTTTCTGTAAAAGACGTTGCTATCGGAGGGTACAATAACATCGTGAATGCTGCTTCGGAACAAGCCGGTCCATCATGGCGAATGATTGTAGATTTTGCTAGTGGTGCACCCAAATGTTATGGTGTATATCCGGGCGGACAAAGCGGAAATGTAGCGGATAAAAGTTTTACCGAATTTATAGATAAATGGAGCAAAGGCGAATATTATTCATTCCATTTTTTTGCTAATAAAGACGAAGCATTAAAAGCAATAAAACAAAATTAATTTTCATTCAACATTTAAAAATACTGTATATGTTTTTTGTAAAATTATTTACTATCCTCATACTGAGTTCCATACTTACTTTGTTTTTACCTTGGTACACGCCATTTATAATATGCTTTTTAGTTGGGTTGGCTTTATCCAACCGACCGGGAAATAATTTCATAGTCGGCTTATTAAGCATTGGATTTTTTTGGTTTGGATATGCCTTATTTTTAGATATCAAAAATGAGCACGTATTGAGCAACAAAGTAGCTGAATTATTTTCGGACAGTTTAAAAACAAATATCACCGGTGGCGTACTACTAATGATTACTACGTTCTTAGGCGCAATGCTTGGCGGATTATGTGCTATGGCAGGCGCAATGATAACGGATAACGGCGGACGACAACGCAGTAGAAAGGCAGTAAAAACTAAAAAATATTCCTTAAAATTATAACCTACAGTATTCAACAATAAACTAGATTTTGGTTA
Source organism: uncultured Chitinophagales bacterium (assembly GCA_964642875.1). Taxonomy (GTDB): domain Bacteria; phylum Bacteroidota; class Bacteroidia; order Chitinophagales; family JADIYW01; genus JADJSS01. The sequence continues at coordinate 23,853 of CAZXRF010000038.1, forward strand.
GCAATTTACATAAGTTATAAAAGAAAACTTTTGTTTTATATCATTTTGTGAGCCGAAAGATTTCTCTATCTTAGTACAATAAAAAATCAACATGTCAAAGACAATAGAGATACAATCATTTGCTTCGCCGGCTGCTTCTTATGCGCGCATTGCTACTACATTATTAAAAAAAGGAAAAGGAAACTTACCTGAAATAACGATACATTTACCAAAGGCAAAATTGCAACCGGAGGATTTGAAAAAATACAATAGTGTTTGCGGTTTTGACCATACTCTAATTGTACCTGCAACGTACATTCATACTTTTGTATTTCCGATGCATACACTATTGCTTAGCCAGCCGGAAGTGCCATACCCATTGCCAGGTTTAGTGCATTTTGCAAATTCTATAAAACAAATACGACCATTATATGTTGGCGAAGAATTTTCTGCGACTGTAAAATTTGGCAATCTCATCGCACATGAAAAAGGGCAAGCATTTGAGTTATTCAGCTATATAGAAGTAAATGGAAAACGCATTTGGGAAGACACCAGCATTTATATGTTTAAAGGAAAAGAAGGCATAGGCAAAGTATTGGAATGGGAACAACCAACATTGGCAGAAAATAGTATAAAAGCGACATGGGATTTGCCTAATAATTTGGGTATTTCGTATGCTAAAGCTTCTGGCGATTTTAATCCGATACATTTACATCCGCTTACAGCAAAATTATTCGGTTTCCAACGACACATAATACATGGTATGTGGAGTGCAGGGAAAATTCTTGCGTTATTAGAAAAACGTGCAGAACAGAGCTTTGAATTTACTGTTTTATTTAAATTACCCATTTATTTACCGGCAAGTGTCATTTACAGACATGAAAAGACAGACACTGGATTTAGTTTTGATGTGATGGATAAAAAGCAAGAAAAGCCGCATGTAAAAGGATATATAAAAAATCTATAGTCATCATGCAAAAAATATTTGACAACCTTTACCGACAAGCAGAAAGACTTATATCATCTGACACTTTGATTTCTAAATTAATAGACATAGCGGCAGTAAAAGCAGGAAAATTATCAGAAAAATACTACCAAATACAAGACAGCGTAATTGCGTTGACACGTATGCTGCGGTCATGGCTGCTTGGAGATTATAAAAATATTTCCACTAAAACTATCATTGCTATTATTGCTGCTTTAATTTACTTTGTAAACCCAATAGACTTAATTCCCGATTTTATCCCAGTGATAGGGCAATTGGATGATTTATTTATTTTAGGACTCTTAATAAAAACTTTAAACAAAGAAATTGAACGATTTATGGCGTGGGAAGAAACTCAAGCTTCATCATCAAATGCATAACACATGGAAGCATCATTATTAACTGTTATCATTCGACGCTACTACCCACAAACGGCAAAGAGTGTACAATCGTTAGTTTCTTCAAATGCATTATTAGAGAAACTATCGAATAAAGTATATCAAAAAGCAGAACAAGCCGTACAGAACTATGCAGATACTGCCGTCCGAATAATGACGGTTTCGCGGTTGTTGCGTGCATGGCGAAAAAAAGAATATAGAGATATCGATAAATCTTCCATATTTATTGCAGTGGTAATTTTATTGTATTACGTAAACCCTATAGATTTAATCCCTGATTTTATTCCGGTGATTGGTGGATTAGATGACTTGATTTTACTTGGTTTTTTATTAAAAGTAATAGACAAAGAAATAGAAAAATTCATTATTTGGGAGCAACAACAAGCAACTGCAGAATAATTCTACACCAATCCTTTTTTATAGGCAATTTTTAATAATGCAGCAGTATTGTTTACATTCAATTTTGCCAACATATTTTTTCGATGTGTTTCTACCGTATTTTTACTGATAAATAATTTATTCGCAATGTCTTGAGAGGTTAGTCCTAGAGAAATCAATTGTAAAATTTCCAACTCGCGCTGTGTTATTTGCGAAGCCAATTCATCATAGTTTCTATCATCATCTTCTTCCGTGTTAGACATAGAAGCAATCAACTTCTCTTGTGATTCTACATCTAAGTAAGGCTTATCTTGATAAACAGTTTCTATGGCTTTTAGTAAATCATCTTTAGAGATATTTTTCATTACATATCCCTTTGCACCAATTTCTAAACATTCTTTTATAAACCGAGGTTCGCTATGCATCGTAAGCATCAGAATTTTTATATCTGGATTTGATTTCTTCAACAACTTTGTCGCTTCAATACCATCCATTTCCGGCATATTAATGTCCATTAAAACAACGTCTACTTTTTGATTTTTTATTTTCTCAACGGCTTGCTTTCCGTTGTGCGCTGTTCCAATAATTTTTATATTCGGTTCATCTGTTAATAAAGAAACAATACCATCTAAAAATATCTGATGGTCATCTACTACAAAAACATTTATTTCTTGCATACATTAATTTTAGTTTAGCAAAGGTATTTTATATTCCTCAATTTTCGAACCATTTTACCAATATTTCGCAAACGAGAACCATTTCCTTGTTTTCAGGTAATTATAATTAGTTTCATTTGTGTAAGCTTCTTTTTCAAAAGAAATATTTCGATATGCCTTTTGCGCATCTTTATACTGCAATAATCGGAAAAGGAACTCTAGGTAATATAGTAAAATAAACGGAATTAAAAACAATTCCATTTGCTGATAAATATGTATCAATTCGTGGTTTAAAAATGTTTTATCATTTTTTTGTGTTTTACTCTCTAAAATGATGAATGGAAAAATAGTAATACCAGCAATTTGCTTAGGCGTAAAAAGTTTAATAAAAGTTGGGCTTATCCAAATCCACCACATAATTTTAAATTAAATGCGCAAAATTTATGAAAATACGGGAATATTATTTTCTAGTCTCCATTGCAAATCCGCCAAGACTGATTTACGCCATTGTTCACTACCAATTTCTGAGGAGAATCTGTTTTTATATTCTTTAATATTAAAATATTCCAAGTTCATTTTTAATGTTTTAAATAATTTTGGCAATCCATCACCAGGTACTTGTATATGATGAATTCCACCACTATATGCAATCACCATATCTCCAATATTTATATCTGCTAAAACATCCAGAATCCCAGATTTAACTGACATTTTATTGCCGTCTAAGTCTAATCCTGTTGTTCTTTTCATACGTCCTTCAGGAGCAATAATAATAATAGAATCACTTTTTATATTATCCTTAAAATTCTCCCAACTCGCATCTCTTTTTCGTGTTATAGAAATCATACCGGGGTTAAATAATTTAAAAAACAAACCCACTAAGGGTCTGTCCATAGTTTTACTGGCAGCAGGTACTACCATTCGATTGGATAATTTACATAAAAAAGCATTGGGTAAAAAACCTAAGTATAAAAACTCATACAAGGAAGTATGATTCAGGAAAATAATTAATCGTATTTCATCCCAGTTTATGCGTTCTTTTGGCCATGTTATTTTAAAGCGATAAAATAATTTTGCGAAATACTTTAAACTGATTAAGACGATAAAACTGATTAGATTTGCCATAGAATATTATATTGATTTTTATGTCAATACTAATATCGAAATAAAAATTTAAATATGATTTGATTTTTATCTAAAAAGAAAATGAAATTTAGGATTCCATTATTGTAGATTGTTTTAATTCTAATTTTCGGATTGATGGCGCAATTACATACATTACCCCTACCACAACACACGTCATACAGCCGCCGAAAACTACAGCAGGTACAGTGCCCATTAATGCAGCAGTGGCACCACTTTCAAATTCGCCTATTTCATTAGACGAGCTTATAAACATAGAATTTACTGCCGACACGCGCCCTCGCATTGTATCGGGCGTTGCCAATTGTATAATAGTTTGGCGCACCGATACACTTATTCCATCTAAAGCACCACTGATAATAAGACAAATCATCGAAAACCGAAATACTTTGCTGATGCCGAAAAGTATTATAAATACACCAAAACCAAAAACTGCTGCTAATAATATTTTACCTACATTTCTTTTTATCGGGAAATAGGCCAAGAACAACAACATAATAATAGCACCGGCAGCTTGTGCAGCCCGCAACCACCCTAATCCTTCAGCCCCAACATGCAAGATATCTTTGGCATATACTGGTAATAAAGCTATAGCACCTCCAAATAAAACAGCAAATAAATCGAGCGAAATACAAGATAATATTACTTTGTTTTCAAATACAAATTTCAATCCTTGTGATACACTTTCAAAAATGCTTTCCCCTTTTGGCACATATTGTATTGGTTTTTTCTCGATTTGCAATAAACAAAATATAGCAATTCCCAAGAAAATAAGGATGATAGTAAATGCATTGGTAATTCCTAGTTTTCCTAACAGAATACCACCTAATGCTGGACCTAACACCGCACCTGATTGCCATGCTGCACTCGACCAAATTACAGCGTTTTGATACATTTCGCGGGGAATGAGTTGTGCAACTAACCCGAAAGATGCTGGACTGTAAAAGCTACGAGCAATACCTGTAAAAAAAATTGCGAAAAAAATTATCAACAACACATTTTTATTTCCCAATGAGATAAGGGTTGAAGAATGTGTAAAAAACAGCAACATTGCACACATAAATGTATATAAAGAAATATACAGAACCATCATCGTGCGCTTCTCCGATTTATCGGCTACATAGCCGCCATATAAGGCATTTCCGATTGCCGGTATTGCTTCTGTTAATCCAATTAAACCTAATAATAATTTGGAATTACTTAACTCGTACACTTCATATCCAATAATAACGGCTTGCATGGTAAGCGCCATGGTGATAAGAAATCTTGCCAAAATATAAAAACGAAATTCTTTATATCGTAATGACAAATACGGATCGCTCTGTGCAGTAGCCATAATAAAACACTGGAATAGTATGCTGTGAAATTAGTAAAAAACGTTTTTTAAAACTTTTCCTTTGCGTTATTATTTGCAAAAAATAAAATTTTATCCTAATCTCTTTTTATAATCTTGATAACCGAAATGTTGCAAAATTTCATATTCTCCATTCGATTTTAAAATTCCGATATCGGGAAGATTGATACCATTGAAAGTACTTGTCTTCACCATTGTATAGTGAATCATATCTTCAAATACGATTCTGTCTCCAATTTTTAGTTCATTATCAAACTTCCAAGTACCCATAAAATCGCCAGCCAGACAGCTCATTCCACCTAAATTATATTCAAATTTTCCAGTTTCATTTTCACTCAAGACTTTAGGTTTATATGGCATTTCCAAACAATCGGGCATGTGGCAAGTAAAGGATACATCGAGCATAGCCGTAGGGAAATCACCGTTGGGTACAATATCCAAGATAGTAGAAATTAAAACACCTGTCTGCCAACCTACTGCACTTCCTGGTTCTAAAATAATTTCTTCCAAATTCGGATACTTTGTTTTAAATTCTGTTAAAATTTTTATCAAATGTTCTGGCTCATAATCTTTTCGGGTAATAAGATGTCCTCC
>CAZXRF010000039.1:0-16027 GCA_964642875.1 uncultured Chitinophagales bacterium
TCTAATAAACTGCGTTCTAGCTGCCGATGAAGTGCTTTTCACCGTTGGAGATACAAAAGTAAAAAAAACAGAATTTGAATACATTTACAAAAAAAATAATTTTTTAAATAAATCAAATTATAGTAAAAAATCGTTGGAAGATTATCTGGACTTATACACCAATTTTCGATTAAAAGTAAAAGAAGCAACCGCCCAAGGGGTAGATACAAGTGCACGTTTTAAAGAAGAGTTAAATACGTACGAAACGCAGTTGCTAAATTCTTATGTAGACAAAGCGGTTTGGGATAAATTGATAAAACAAGAATACGAACGCTCCAAAACAGATGTGAATGTTAGTCATATCTTTTTTGCCACTTCAAAGGATAGTAATGATGTGAAAGTAGCAGAAAAAGCATTTGTAATATATAAAAAAATAAAATCCGGTGCCAACTTTGAAGAAACAGCGAAAGAAGTTTCAGAGGATAAACAAACTGGAGCAAAGGGCGGCCTTGTGGGTTGGGTAAACAGTTTTCAGATGTCCTATCCTGAATTGGAAGAGGCAGCTTATAAAATAAAAGTAGGCGAAATTACAGAACCTATAAAAACCCGCTCAGGGTATCATATTTTAAAATTAAATGAAACTCGACCTGCATTACCAAAAATAAAAGTAGCCATTATTAAACGTTTTCTTTCTATCTCAGATACCACTGCAGCAGCCAAGAGTGCAGTTGCAGACTCAATTCAATCAGCCTATTCTATGCTAAAGAAGAATAAACCTTTTGAAGCAGTAGTACAGCAATTTAGCGAAGATGAGGTCTCGAAAAATAATAAAGGAGAGGTAGATTGGTTTGGAATAAATACATACGCAAAAGTATTTGAAGAAAAAGCTTATGCTTTAAAAGACGGTGAATTTTCTAGACCTTTTGAAACAAAAACGGCATGGTATATAGTAAAACGACTCCAAACTGCAAAACCCTTAACTTATGAGGAGTCTATTTCTGTATTGAAATCAAAATTGGCAAATGCGCCACAATACCAATATGAATTGGATAAATTTGTCGAACACCTCGCCGCGAAATATAATTTTATAGAAAATAAAGAAAATTATCCAACTTTTAAAAAACGATTAGAGGAATTTGCACAAAATGGATTGTTTCATTATAGAGATACTGCTACAGCAAAAACATTGCTACAGGTAGCCGATAAGAAATACACAGAAAATGATTATGGTAAAAAAATACAAGATATTTTTTATACGGTGTATCCACAACAAGGAACAGATAAATATGCAACATTGATAAAAAATGCAACTCAAAATATTATCATAGATTATTATAAGAACGATTTAAAAAATAACAACGCTGAGTTTAAGGGCTTAATGGATGAGTATAAAAATGGAATCATGATATTTTCTCTTTCTGAACATAATATTTGGAATAAAGCTTCTGAAGATTCCGTTGGTTTAATAACCTATTACAATGCGCATAAAGAGGATTTTAATTTAAAGAAAAGAGCTACAGTAAGAAAAATTACTGCAAATACAGAAAAACAAGCACAGCAAATCTATAAATTCTTAAAAGCAAACGCAAATGTATCTGACGATAGTTTAGTAAATGAATTGCGCAATATTGAATTGTCTCCCGCAGCACTTAATACTCACGTACTTGATGAAACCAAGCTAAAGCAAAATAGCCTAATAGCAAATGTAGGTGTACCTAAATTGCTTGATGGGAAATACGAAATTTCCCAAATGTATAACGTACAGCCACCCAAAACACGAACATTCGAAGAATGTAGAGGATATGTAGTTGCTGCTTATCAAGAATATTTGGAAAAGCAATGGATGCAACAATTGAGATTAAAATACCCTGTTACCGTAAATCAAACAGTTTTTGAATCTCTTATAAAGAAATAACTAATACCAAAACTTCTTAAAAAAACTTAACTTACTCAAATTGCTGCTAATTAGAATATGCTTTAGCGTATTTATAGCTTGATTTTTGTACATTTGCAACTTAAATATTACAATGCGAAATCTATTTATTATAATTCTTTTTAGTTTATTGCAATCTACTGCATTTGCTGCTGATAGTACAAGCGCCAATAAAGGACATTTGTTGGACAAAGTAGATGCTATTGTGAACGATAAAATTATCTTACGCTCAGATATTGAAAATCAATTAGATTTATTAAGCTTGCGGGGAAAAGAAGAGACAGCAAACAGATGTAAATTGCTAAAACAATTGATATATAATAAAATTCTTACCACTCAAGCAGTTCGTGATAGTTTGCCATTATCAAATGATGAAGTGGAAGATGAATTAACTCGTAAAATTAATTACTTCATTAGTGTTGCAGGTTCCCAAGAAGCTTTTGAAGAGTATTACCACAAAACAGTACAACAGATAAAAGAAGACTATCGAGACGATATAAAAGAACAAATGCTGGCTAGCCGCATGCGCAATAAAATAGTTGGAGATGTGAAAGTTACCCCATCAGAGGTAAAAGCATATTATTATAAAATACCAAAAGACAGCTTACCATATTTTAATGCAACAGTAGAATTACAACAAATAGTAATGAAACCACGCGTTTCAGACATCCAACAAAAGGCCGCCCGCGATAAAGCAGAATCCATTTTAGCTCGTCTAAAAAATGGGGAAAGTTTTGAGCTTTTAGCTAGTTTATATTCCGAAGATATCGGCTCGGCACAGCAAGGAGGTTTGTTGGACTGGGCACCAAGAGGAACATATGTGAAAGAATTTGAAGGAGCAGCATTTAAACTAAAACCAGGAGAAATCAGCAACGTTGTATCTACTCAATTTGGATATCATATAATTGAAATGATAGAAAGAAGAGGGGATATGATACAAGTTCGACATATACTTATCCGCCCACAAACTACTTCTAAAGATGCTGAATACTCACAGAAAAAACTAGATTCCATTCGTACCGATATCGTTGACGGAAAAATATCTTTTTTCGATGCCGTAAAATTATACTCGCAAGATACACACAGTAAAGATGTAGGAGGTTATATGCTAAATAATGAAAATGGCGGTACCATGTTAGACGTAGATAAAATAGACCCCAACTTATACCTTATGGTAGATACTCTAACAATCGGTGGAATTACGCCCCCTGTAATGTATCAAGGTGATGACGGTACGCCTTCTTTCCGAATTGTGAAACTGGTATCGAAATCAGAACCACACGTAGCCGATATAAAAATAGACTACGATAAAATACAAAATGCCGCAAAATCTGATAAAGAAGAACAAGTATTACAAAGTTGGTTCGGAAAAAATATGAAAAAAACCTACTTGATGGTAACCGATGATTATAAAAATTGTACGGAAATAACCCCTTTAGAAATTGCTAAATAAATCGCTATGAGTGTATTTGCAAATGATGTTGAAGGCATACAAAATTTATCTGCTTCTTTTCAAGAATTAAGAAAGGAAATAGGTAAAGTAATTATAGGCCAAGATAATGTAGTTAAGTATGTATTGTTGTCTATTTTTTGTGATAGCCACAGCTTACTAGTCGGTGTTCCCGGATTAGCAAAAACATTATTAGTACGGACTGTTGCTGATGCACTAGAGTTGAATTTTAAACGTATTCAATTTACACCCGATTTAATGCCATCCGATATTATTGGAGCTGAAGTCCTCAATGAAGATCGCCATTTTCAGTTCAATAGAGGGCCTATATTTGCAAATATAGTTTTGGCAGATGAGATAAACAGAACACCTCCAAAGACTCAATCTGCATTGTTAGAAGCGATGCAAGAACGACAAGTAACTGCTGCCGGACAAGCGCATGCACTAGAATTACCATTTTTTGTGTTAGCTACTCAAAATCCTATTGAACAAGAGGGAACTTATCCTTTGCCTGAGGCCCAATTAGACCGTTTTATGTTCAATGTAGTATTGGATTATCCTGAATATGAAGAAGAATTACAAGTTGTAAAAAGCACTACTACAGATAATGCAATAAACGTAAATAAAATAATTGGCGCAAAAGATATAATAGCTTACCAGCACCTGATTCGAAGAATGCCGGTGGCTGATAATGTAGTTGAATATGCTGTAAAATTAGTAGCATCAACACGTCCAAATACCACTAAAGCCGCTATAATAGTAAACGAATTTGTCTCCTGGGGTGCAGGCCCCCGCGCATCTCAAGCATTAGTACTTGCAGCCAAAGGACACGCAGCCATACATGGAAAATATTCCCCAGATATCGAAGATGTGCAAGCAGTGGCACTACCTATCTTGCGACATAGAATTATCCGAAATTTTAAAGCAGAAGCAGAAAGCGTAAGTATTGAAAAAATAATTGGAGAATTACTGTAGAATTTATTGCCGTTTATTTTGCTGTACTTCAAAATTTACATCTAACCAACTGCCTCCATTTTCGCAATCAATACCCAAACTACGAAGAAATACGGTAGCTTGGCCACTTCTATTACCCGATGCGCAACACAAGGTAATAGGCTGTGGTAAGGTTTTTACTTCTTCAATTCTTGCTTGTAATTCTTGCAACGGAATATTGATGCTTCCTGCCACATTTCCACCCATAAATTCACCGGGTGTTCTTACGTCGATAATAGTTTTGTTTGCCATGTTAATTTGATTTTGGTTTATCTTCTTTTTGAAAAATATTAAATAATAATCCGCCCAACAATGCACCATAGGCAGTGCTGTTTAAGGGCTTGGAGGTAATAGCACACGTGCCGTTCGCACAGCCTACATAATAATAATAGGCATAACCGGCAATTGCACCTAGCAATATACCGAAGAATGTAAGTTTATATTTAGATAAAAATTCCATTTTATTTTCTTTTAAAAACACAAAAAATAAAGTTTTGAATAGTGTTAAATGGAGTTTGGTGGTTAATGGTAAAGCAATTTATTTTTTCAAAATAAGGCTCAAACGTAGCGGTTAAATTTGCTTCATTATATTGTTTAATTTCAATGCCACTGCATTTTTTGGGTCCTTCAGTAGAAAATGTTCCGATAATCAAAATTCCATCTTTTTTTAGGTATTGCCGGACGGCATTTACATAACTTTCAATTTCTGATTTATCTGTCAGAAAATGGAATGCAGCCCTATCGTGCCAACAGTCGTATGTTTTTTTAAATTTAAGATTTGCAACATCAGCTTCTAACCATTCTATGTTATTAGCTTGTTCTCCCAAGCGTTCTTTAGCTCTTTGCAATGCAATTTTGGAAATATCTAAGATAGAAATAAATCGAAATCCTTTTTTCAATAAATTATCTACTAAAAGACTATCACCACCACCAATGTCTATAATGTGTTTGTCTGGCGTAATACCCGCAATTTCTAACAATTCTAACGAAGTATTTGGTATGGGTTGGTACCAACTTACTTCTTGTAAAGTTTTAGTTTGATAAATATTTTCCCAATGCCTTTTTTTGTTAAATCCTTCTTCCATTTTTCTTGATGAGTTATTATAGTTACAACATTGTTGTTGGGCAAACATAATCTGTGATTTTAAACTTTTCTGATTTTTTGATAGCTGCAAATCCACCGTCCACATCTATTAAATTATGATACCCTCGTGCACGCAAAATAGACGAAAATATCATGGAACGGTAGCCACCAGCGCAATGCACATAGTAAGTTTTGTCCTTGTCGATATGTTGCATGTTATCATTTATAAAATCCAGCGGCAAATTTTCTGCATTGAGAATGTGTTCGGAAAAATATTCACTCTTTTTGCGCACATCTAAAATATTTATTTCAGGATGTTGGGCTTCAATGGCAGCAAACTCCTCTACCGAAACGGTAGAAATCGTGTCAATTTCTTTTCCTGCATTTTTCCAATTATCTATTCCACCTTCTAAATAACCGATTGTATGGTCGTAGCCCACACGTGCAAGCCTAGTTATTACCTCTTGTTCTCTTCCCGAAGTTGTTACTATTAAAATTTGTTGGTTTATATCAGTAATTAAAGTACCCACCCATACTGCAAAACTGCCGTCAATGCCAATGTTTATGGAGTTTGGAATAAATCCGGTCGCAAATTCTTTAGGATTACGAGTGTCGATTATAATAGCTCCTGTTTCATTTGCAGCAGCTTCAAATTCTTCTGGTGATAAAGCATGGGTACCACGGGTTAGTACATTGTCAATGCTATCATATCCTTTAATGTTCATCATCACATTTTTAGGAAAATAGATTGGAGGCGCTACTAAGCCCGCCAGCACTTCTTTTATAAATGCTTCTTTGGTTAATGCAAGATTTAATGCATAATTTATCTTTTTTTGATTGCCTAAAGTGTCGGAGGTTTCTTTGCTCATGTTTTTTCCGCAAGCACTGCCCGCACCATGCGCAGGATATACAATTATATCATCTGATAACGGCATTATTTTATCTCTCAAGGAGTCGTATAGATGTCCTGCTAATATTTCTTCTGTCAAATCTGAAATTACATGTTGTGCTAAATCTGGTCTGCCAACATCGCCAATAAATAGTGTATCTCCAGTAAATAATGCTGTTTGTTTTCCATTCTCATCGGTTAATAAAAAACAACTACTTTCAAGTGTGTGCCCTGGCGTATGGATTAATTGAAATTGAACAGCACCAATTTTAAATATTTCGCCATCATATCCAATATGTGCATCAAAACCTAATTCCATTTTTGTAGGGCCATATATAATTGTTGCTCCCGTTTTTTCGGCTAAGTCAATATGACCTGAAACAAAATCAGCATGAAAGTGTGTTTCAAAAATATACTTTATTTTCGCACCTCTTTTATCAGCTAAATCTATATAAGGTTGCACTTCACGGAGTGGATCTATAACTACGGCTTCGTTATTGCTTTCAATATAGTATGCGCCTTGTGCTAAACATCCTGTATAAATTTGTTCTATTTTCATCTCTATTCGTTTTACAATACAAAAATAGAGACAAAAAGTTAATAGCACCGCAACTTTTGTTACAATTGAAATATAAAGGCGAAATGTTATTTCACTATGTTAAGTATAAGGATAGTTAAATAAAAATTAGGATTTACTTTTTTCAAAGTCTTGCATGGCTTGTACTAAAACTTGTACGCTTTCTATTGGCAGCGCATTGTAACAAGAAGCACGGAAACCACCTACTGTTCTATATCCTTTTATGCCGTGTATGTTATATGGTTTTATAAATTCTAAAAATAATTCTTCATCTCCAGTATTTACTGCAATAAAATTGATATTCATGCGGCTTCTGTCTTCGGGTACGGCATGCCCTTTAAATAAAGGATTTCTGTCAATTTCATTATATAACAAATTTGCTTTTGCTTGATTTCTTTTTTCCATTTCAGTAACGCCACCTAATTTCTTTAGCCAACGTAAAGTAAGCAAGCAAGTGTATATAGTAAAAACAGGAGGAGTGTTGTATAATGAATTATTTTTTGCGTAAATGCTATAATCCCACATTTTAGATTTTGGTCGTTTACTTCTGCCCAACCATTCATTTTTTATAATCACTAAGGTAATTCCTGAAGCACCTAAGTTTTTCTGGGCACCTGCATAAATTAAATGATATTTAGAAACATCTAAAGGGCGAGAAAAAATATCGGAACTCATATCACAAACCACCGGAATTGGATAAGATTTATCTTCTAAAAATTCAGTACCATATATTGTATTGTTAGAGGTAAGATGTAAATATGTAGCATCTGCATCAACCGTAAAATCTTTTGGAATAGATGTAAAATTCGTTTCTTTTGAGGAGGCAACAATTCGTGTCTTTCCGTACAAGCGTGTTTCTTCTTCAGCGCGTGTTGACCAAATATCTGTTTCTACAAAATTTGCGGTTTCTTCCTCGTTTAATATGTTGTAAGGTATCATATTAAATTGCATATTCGCTCCTCCTTGAAGAAATAAAATAGAATAATCTTCTGGCACACCCAATAATTCCCGAATCAAAGAAATGCTTTCCTCTAATATCGCCATAAACTCTTTGCTTCGATGCGAAATTTCTAAAAGTGATAATCCGATTCCGTTGTAATCTAAACATGCTTGTGCGCTTTGTTCAAATACTTCTTGTGGTAATATGGATGGTCCAGCACCGAAATTGTGTTTCTTCATACTTTCAAAAATACAACTTACATTGCATATTTTAAATTATGAAATTATAAACCACACATTGTTACACTTTAATATAATACGCAATTAAAATACCTATTTTGTATTTTTGTGCCCATGCAATTGAATAAAGCTATAATTAAAATTGACACTTTTGTTGCCGCCACAATTTCTGTTATTTTAATAGCATACCTTTTCCCACAATTAAGAAACGAACAAGTACACGCAGCTTTGGAATGGATTAGCAGAGTAGGTATTGTACTTATTTTCTTTTTCTATGGCTTAAAATTAAGTTTCGATAAATTGAAAAATGGACTAAAAAACTGGAAACTACATTTGCTCATACAATCATCAACATTTGTTTTATTTCCTTTAATAGTTTTGCCATTTCAATTTTTTATACATTCAGCACAAACACAAATAATATGGTTGGCATTCTTATTTTTGGCAGCATTACCATCAACAGTTTCTACATCTGTGGTAATGGTATCTATCGCCAAAGGAAATATGCCTGCTGCAATTTTTAATGCCAGCATTTCAGGATTAATAGGTGTATTAGTTACGCCACTTTGGATGGGATTGTTTTTGGAAAATTCCACCGCCGGATTTGATTTGAGTGCTATATATTTCAATCTGTTAGTCGAAATTTTGTTACCCGTTTTTTTAGGAATTTTGTTACAGTCGTATTTTGGTAAGTATGCTCAGCAATTTAATAAACAATTGACACTATTTGATAAGTCTATAGTCTTGCTGATTATCTTTAAAAGTTTTTCGGAAGCATTTGAAGCTAATTATTTTACGGCAGTAAGTATATTTAGTTTAGTATTTATATTTATAGCTGTTGTAGTTTTATTTTACGTAATGTATTTCCTTACAGGTGTAATAGCCCAAAAATTAAATTTTATTAGAGAGGATTGCATTACGGCACAATTTTGCGGCACTAAAAAATCTTTGATACACGGTACGGTTTTTTCAAAAATTTTATTTTCTTCTACAATGCCGATAGGTATATTGCTATTGCCTCTAATGATTTTTCATGCCTTGCAAATTTTTATTATCAGCCTAATTGCTACTGAAAAAGGGAAAGAAGTTAAATTGCAGCATTAAAATTTCTATATAAATTTCCAACAGAATTTATTGTAACTAAATTGACTACAATAATTTTCTTACTATATTTAGCGCATATTTATTTGTATGCAAAAGAAGTATATTTTAGCCTTAGATCAAGGTACTACAAGCTCACGAGCTATATTGTTTGATGCTACCGCTAATATTATAGCTGTAGCCCAAAGAGAATTTACCCAATATTTCCCACAACCAGGATGGGTAGAACACGATCCTATTGAAATTTGGCAAACACAAATTGAAGTAGCAAGAGAGGCAGTAGCCAAAGCCAATATACGTCCGGCAGAAATTGCTGCTATTGGAATTACCAATCAGCGGGAAACTACTGTTGTTTGGGATAAAGAAACAGGTAAGCCTATTTACAATGCTATTGTTTGGCAAGACCGCAGAACTGCCGGATTTTGTGATGAATTAAAAGCAAGAGACTTAGAAGCGTATGTGAACGATAATACGGGATTAGTTATAGATGCATATTTCTCCGGTACAAAAGTAAATTGGATATTAAATAACGTAGAAGGTGCACGACAAAAAGCGCATGAAGGTCGCTTGTGTTTTGGCACAGTTGATACTTGGTTGATATGGAATTTAACTAAAGGAAAAGTACATGCTACTGATTATAGTAATGCCTCACGAACATTACTATACAATATAAAAGATTTAAAATGGGACGAAAAATTATTACATGAATTAGATGTGCCCACTTCATTATTGCCAGAAGTTCGCACTTCGTCGGGTAGTTTTGGTTTTACACATCCCGATGTGTTTTTTGATGTAGAAATCCCAATTACTGGCGTTGCCGGCGACCAACAAAGTGCCTTATTTGGACAATGTTGCTTTGAAGCTGGAATGGCAAAAAACACCTATGGTACAGGATGTTTTATGTTGATGAATACAGGAATAACTCCAGTTCGCTCTAAGCATGGATTGCTAACTACTATTGCTTGGTCGGTAGATGGGAAAGTAGAATATGCCTTAGAGGGTAGTGTATTTATCGCAGGTGCTGCCATACAGTGGTTGCGCGATGGATTAAAATTAATAGATACAGCACCCGATTCAGAATATTATGCCATGAAAGTAGAAGATACTGGAGGGGTATATGTTGTACCTGCCTTCGCTGGGTTGGGTGCGCCTTATTGGGATATGTAT
Organism: uncultured Chitinophagales bacterium; assembly: GCA_964642875.1. Lineage (GTDB taxonomy): Bacteria > Bacteroidota > Bacteroidia > Chitinophagales > JADIYW01 > JADJSS01. The sequence continues at coordinate 10,353 of CAZXRF010000039.1, forward strand.
GCACGAGGAGGCATTTTTGGCCTAACCCGTGGAACAGAAAAAACACATTTAATACGAGCAACCTTAGAGTCGTTAGCCTTTCAAACCTATGATATATTAGAAGTGATGGAAAAAGACTCAGGAATACAATTAAAAACATTAAAAGTAGATGGAGGAGCGTGTTCCAATAATTTATTAATGCAATTCCAGTCAGACATATTGGACGTAAGTGTAGAACGCCCTAAAGTAATAGAAACCACCGCACTCGGTGCTGCTTATTTAGCAGGAATTGAAGTAGGATTATATAAAAAAGAAGAACTGTATAAGAATCGACAAATTAGTGCAGCATTCGAACCGAAAATGAAACAAGATAAAAGAGAAAAATTAATAAAAGGCTGGAAAAAAGCTGTAGAAAGAACCAAAAAATGGGAAGATTAATACAAAAAAACCATATTTAAGTATTGATTTGTTAAAATTGATTTAATGATTATGCAAAAAAGTGTGCTTACTTTTGCACCTAATTAAACCAAATCAAAAATGAAAAAATTATTCGTATTATTCGCTGCTGCAACACTTTTCGTAGGTGTTCAAGCTTGCAAACAAAAAGAAGAAGCTGCTACTGAAGAGCAAACAGAAGTAACTACAACTGAAGCTCCAGCTCAAGATTCTGCTGCTGCTGTTGCACCTGCTGCTCCAGCTCAAGATTCTGCTGCTGCTGCTGCACCTGCTGCTGCACCTGCTGCTGAGAAAAAATAATTCAGTAGTAATACAGAGTTATAAAACCTCGACTTTGTCGAGGTTTTTTTATTTCTTTTTTTACAAATTTTAACGTTTGCTTTATTGGTTATTTTTGAATTCTGCCTATTTTTGAACTAATTAAACCAATTTTAAAATGAAAAAAGTATTTGTATTATTCGCAGCTGCTACACTTTTCGTAGGTATGCAAGCTTGCAAACAAAAAACAGAAGAAGCAGCAGACGCTGCAACTGAAACTGCTACAGAAGCAACTGAAACAGTAACTGACGCTGCTGCTACAGTAGCGGATAGTGCTGCATCTGCTGCTACTACAGCTACTACTGCTGCTAAAGATGCAGTAGCTGGTGCTGCTGATGCTGCAAAAGGTGCTGCTGCTGGTGCAGTGGACAAAGCTGCTGACGCTGCTAAAGGCGCAGTAGATAAAGCTGCTGATGCTGCTAAAGGTGCTGTTAAGAAATAATCTTAAAGCAAATAACAATTTAAACCTCGGAGCAATCCGAGGTTTTTTATTTTATAGAATATGGAACTTGTGGACTTGAGATTTTCCCAATTTTATTTACGAACATCATAAAAAATAAAGGCAATCGTATTTGATTGCCTTAGTAGCGAGGACGGGAATTGAACCCGTGACCTCAGGGTTATGAATCCTGCGCTCTAACCACCTGAGCTACCTCGCCGGATAAAATTGAGGTGCAAATGTACTATTTTTAAATTAAATTCAGAACATCTTTTAAAAAATCTCATTTTTTAGTAATCTTGCAGTATAATTTTTTCTCTAATGGGCATTTATGCTTTTGATACAAATAAAAAACTTCATGAAGAGGTAGAAGTGCTGGATGAAGTAGAAATGGAATACAGTCACCAATTGATAGTATTTAACGATGATGTAAATACTTTTGATTGGGTGATTGAATCTCTGATGAGAATTTGCAAACATACATTGGAACAAGCCACACAATGCGCCATGTTTATCCATTTTAGAGGTAAATATGCTGTGCAACATGGGGATGAACATATATTAATTCCTATGAAGGATGCATTATTAGATAGAGGAATTACTGCTGCCGTAGAATCTTGTAATTAACAACCTTGCCGATATATTTACTCAATGATAAAATAGAATTTCCTCCCGTAGAAGGTGCTGAAGAAGGCATTGTGGCAATTGGTGGTGATTTGTCTTCTGAACGATTAATATTGGCATATAAATCCGGTATTTTTCCTTGGTATAATGAAGATGAACCTATTGTATGGCACTGCCCCGAACAGCGTTTTGTTTTGTTCTTAGATGAACTTCATGTTTCTAAAAGCATGAAACGCATCTTAAATTCCAATAAATTTTCTGTGACATTTGACAGAGATTTCCCTTTTGTTATAAACCAATGCGCATCTGTAATTAGAAACGGGCAAGATGGAACTTGGATAATAAAGGAGATGATAGACGCTTATGTAAATTTACATCATTTAGGCTATGCACACTCGGTGGAGGTATGGCACGATGAAAGAATTGTTGGTGGAGTGTATGGCATTTGTATAGGGAAATGTTTTTTTGCTGAATCTATGTTTCATACAGTGAGCAATGCTTCCAAAATCGCACTTATACATCTGGTAAAATTTCTAAAAAAAAATCATTTCCTTTTTTTAGATGCACAAGTTTATACTGAACATGTAGCAACGATGGGTGCTATAGAAATTCCTAGAAATGAATTTATGCAATTACTAAATAATGGACTACAGCATCCTGATAAAATAGGTAATTGGCAATTGTAAATCATAATTAATATAAATAGCTTTATCTTTATAAAAAAAATATGCATCCTTCGTTTACACTTGCCGAAATCACTGCAATTACTGCTTGTGGTATATATTTTATGATTGGCTTATTGACCGGGGTTTGGAAGTATTTTAGCATTATGAAAAATGAGCAACATCAAGCACCAATATATGTAGATATTGCCCATAGAGCAGCTTTGATGTATTCTTTTGCTAGTTTAGTGATTTTAGAATTTGTAAAGCTAAGCGCACTGCCAGATAACGTTGAGTTTTTTGCAACAGCCTTACCGATTTTCTTTTTCGGAACTGCAATTTTTACATATATTTTATTAGGAATTACACAACATACAGACAATCAATTTAAAGAACGAAATATAATTACCACATGGGGAATGTATTTATTGATTTTTGGAGAAATTGGAGGATTTGCAGTCCTACTTTGGGGAGCATTTAAAAAAATTTTTGCATAACCATTATGTTTAACCCTTTTTTTGACTTTATTTCTCCGTAGAGCCTCTTGAAAATAACTCTTCGTTTATAAATTTAGAACACTGAGGTCACTACTTATGACTACTCTGCTAAAAATAATATGTTTCAATGCTTGCATTGAAACATAAACCTTATAGTAAACTTTAGGTAACACTATAATTTCGGGTATTATTACTCTATTTTGTATCTTTCGGGCGAAAAATCAATCTATTTATCATGTCAACATATCCAACACCACAAGGGGTAGAAATTAGCGGCAAATTCACGCCTGAATATGCTGAAATTTTAACACCTGAAGCATTAGCATTTTTCGCTAAATTACAACGCAAACACAATGCACGTCGTAAAGAATTATTACAAAAACGCGTAGAGCGTCAAGTGCGTTTAGATGCAGGTGAATTACCTGATTTTTTACCAGAAACGAAATCTATTCGTGAAAGTGAATGGACAGTAGCAGCTTGTCCTGCTGATATCCAAGATAGAAGAGTGGAAATAACCGGACCCGTTGACCGTAAAATGATAATCAATGCATTGAATTCGGGTGCAAAAGTCTTTATGGCAGATTTTGAAGATTCAAACGCACCAACTTGGGAAAATAATATTTCAGGTCAAGTGAATTTGAAAGACGCCAACAATAAAACAATTTCATTATCACAAAATGGGAAAGAATACAAATTAAATGAAAAAATTGCAGCGTTGTTTGTTCGTCCACGTGGCTGGCATTTATTGGAAAAACATGTATTGGTAGATGGTGAGCAGGCGAGTGGTTCTATTTGGGATTTCGCTTTATATTTTTTCCATAATGCAAAACAACGAGTGGCAAGCGGTTCTGGTGTTTATTTCTATTTACCAAAAATGGAAAGCCATTTAGAAGCTCGTTTGTGGAACGATATTTTTGTAGATGCACAAAATGAATTAGGCATTCCTCAAGGTTCTATTAAAGCAACAGTATTGATTGAAACTATTGTTGCAACTTTTGAGTTGAACGAAATTTTATTTGAATTAAAAGAACACAGCGCTGGCTTGAACTGCGGTCGTTGGGATTATATTTTTTCTTTCATCAAACGAACCGTAAAAAACAAACAGTTTTTAGTGCCTGATAGAATGCAGGTAACGATGACTACACATTTCTTAAAATCATATTCTGAACTAGTGATTCAAACTTGCCACAAACGCAATGCATTTGCAATGGGCGGTATGGCAGCACAAATTCCGATTAAAAATGACGAAGAAGCAAATAATATTGCATTAGCTAAAGTACGTGCCGATAAAGAACGTGAAGCAAAAGCTGGTCATGATGGCACTTGGGTGGCACATCCTGGTTTGGTACAAATTGCGATGGATGAGTTTAATAAGTACATGCCAACACCCAACCAAATTCATGTTAAACGTGAAGATGTAAATGTAACGGCTGCTGATTTATTAGAAGTACCAACAGGAACAATTACATTGGGTGGCTTGAAAAATAATATTGATGTTGGTATTCAATATTTAGAAGCATGGTTGAGAGGTAATGGTTGTGTTCCTATTCATAATTTAATGGAAGATGCGGCAACTGCTGAAATCTCCCGTACACAGGTTTGGCAATGGGTACATCATCCGGACGCAAAATTAGAGGATGGAACAAAAGTAACTGCGGAGTTAGTTCAACAATTAATTGACGAACAAAAAGCAGCTTATCAAACCACTTTAGGCTCTACATATGCGGCATCAAAATTTGATTTGGCGATAGAATTATTTACAGAAATGTCTTTAGAAGATACTTTGGAAGAATTCTTAACCTTAGAAGCTTACAATTATATTGACTAATTAAAATCATTAATTTATAAATTCAATAACTTAGTTAAAATGGCAACAAAACAAGAAAGAGCAGAAGCTCTAAAAAAAGAATGGGCAACCAACCCCCGTTGGAAAGATGTTAAACGTAATTATACAGCTGAAGAAGTAATCAATATCAGCGGTTCAGTTCCAGTAGAATACACATTAGCTAAAAATGGTGCTGAAAAATTATGGAAAAAACTACACTCTGATTCTTGGGTGGCTGGCTTAGGTGCTTTTAATGGTAACCAAGCAATCCAAGAAGTTACAGCAGGTATGAAAGCTATTTATCTTTCTGGTTGGCAAGTAGCTGCTGATGCAAACTTATCGGCAGAAATGTATCCGGATCAATCTTTATATCCTGCTAACTCTGTTCCTATGGTGGTTAAACGTATCAACAACTCTTTGATGCGTCGTGACCAAATTGAATATATGTCCGGCGAACCAACCCGCGACTGGATGGTACCTATCGTGGCAGATGCTGAAGCTGGCTTTGGCGGTAACTTGAATGCTTTTGAGTTAATGAAACAAATGATTGAAGCAGGTGCTGCAGGCGTACACTGGGAAGACCAATTAGCTTCTGCAAAAAAATGCGGTCACTTAGGTGGTAAAGTATTAGTACCAACTCAAGAGGCTATCAATAAATTATCTGCTGCTCGTTTAGCTGCTGACGTTTGTGGAACTTCAACTTTGGTTATCGCACGTACAGATGCTGAAGCGGCTAACTTAATTACATCTGATATTGATGAGCGTGATCAAAAATTCATCATCGAAGGAAAACGTGCTCCTGAAGGTTTTTACTATGTGAGAAACGGAGTAGAGCAAGGCATCGACAGAGGTTTGTCGTATGCACCATATGCTGA
>CAZXRF010000039.1:16037-28962 GCA_964642875.1 uncultured Chitinophagales bacterium
AATTTGGATGGAAACAGGAAATCCTGATTTAGGTATGGCTAGAGAATTTGCACAAGGTATCCATGCAAAATATCCTGGAAAAATGTTGGCATACAATTGCTCTCCATCTTTCAACTGGTCAAAATATATGGATGAAAAGCAAATGTTGACTTTCCGTGAAGATATTGCTGCTTTAGGTTATAAATTCCAATTCATTACATTAGCAGGTTTCCATGCTAACAACACAGTAATGTTTGAATTAAGCAAAGCATATATGGAGCGCGGTATGGCAGGTTACTCTGAGTTACAACAAAGAGAGTTTGCTTTGGAGTCTGCTGGCTTCCAAGCTATCAAACACCAATCATTTGTTGGTACAGGGTACTTCGATGCTATTCAACAAGTTTGTCAACAAGGACAATCTTCAACAACTGCATTGGCTGGTTCTACAGAAGCAGAACAATTCCATTGATACATACACTGAGAATTTCAGTATATCAAAAACGGCTGTCGGAAGACAGCCGTTTTTTTAGTGAATTTATTTATACTTAATTTTAAAACAGCTCGATATATTCTAAAAATCTTGAATAAAAATGCTTGAATATTTTTAGTTTAATGCACTACTCTTTCTAAAATATAACGGATTAATTTATCTGTAGCACCATGTGGGTCAGCACTAAATGTTCCATCTACCCGATTAGCTAATATGGCATTGCACGACAGTGCTTGATGTCCAAGTAATTTACTCATGCCGTAAATAGCGGAAGTTTCCATTTCCATATTTGTAAATTTCCTACCTCCCGGTAAATTTATTGCAGATAAAGCATCAATATAATTTTTGTCTTTCGGAGCAATACGCACCGTTCTGCCTTGAGGGCCGTAAAACCCACAATTGGTAAGCGTTACACCTTTACGCATATCTTTTGCAATAGAATTTAAAAGCAATTCAGAGCCTTTCACAATCATAGGATGCACGCCTAAGTTTTTTACAATAGGAATAATTGGATTGATGAATTGGATGTCTTCTTCGGATATTTCAAATTCATAAAAACCTAAAAGACCATCTAAGCCAATGCCGTATTCGCTGGCTAAAAAACTATCTACTGGTATGTCATGTTGTAAGGAGCCGCATGTACCTATACGAATGAGATTTAACGATTTTAATTCTGTTTTTACCATTCGCATTTTCAAATCTATATTTACTAAAGCATCTAATTCATTGAGGACGATATCAATATTGTCCGTACCAATTCCGGTAGATAAACAAGTCAGCCGTTTGCTGCCTATATATCCAGTATGCGACACAAATTCGCGCTTTTGTTTTTTTATTTCAATGCTATCAAAATAACGAGATACTTCTTCTACTCGGTCGGGGTCGCCTACTAAGAAAACTGTATCTGCAATATCTTCTGGCAATAGATTCAAATGGTAAATACTTCCATCTGGATTTAAGATTAATTCACTGGCTTCTATTTGCATAATGTAGATTTATTACTACAAAATAGCAATTCTATTGTAAATAGCAGATGATAAATATCAGCATACTATATTTTACTGCTAACATATTGTATTTTTGAATATCGTGCAACCGCCCATCGAAATATTAAAGCAGTACTTTGGATATGATACTTTTCGATATCCACAAGCCGAAATTATTCAGTCGGTATTAGATAAAAACGATACATTGGCATTGTTACCTACTGGTGGTGGAAAATCGGTTTGTTTTCAGATACCAGCAATAATGCAAGATGGTATTTGCATTGTAATATCTCCGCTGATTGCGCTAATGAAAGACCAAGTAGCACAACTAAAATCTCGTAACATCAGAGCTGCCGCAATTTTTTCTGGATTGTCTTATCCCGAAATTGATATGATTTTGGATAATTGTCAATTTGGGTATTATAAATTTTTATACGTATCGCCAGAGCGATTGAAAACAGAGATTTTTATCGAACGATTTAAGCGCATGAAGGTCAATCTCATTGCTGTAGATGAAGCACATTGTGTATCGCAATGGGGATATGATTTTAGGCCACAATATTTGGAAATTGCAGCTATCCGACAACATCATCCCAGTGTTCCGCTGATTGCACTTACAGCATCTGCAACACCCAATGTGCAAGCAGATATCATAGATAAATTACATCTAAAAAAAGCGTCTGTCTTTAAAAAATCTTTCCTCCGGGAAAACCTGAGTTTTGTAGTGCGTAATGACGAAGCCAAGTACCCAAAACTGTTAGAGATTATTCAAAAAATAAAAGGAAGTGGAATTGTGTATGCTCGTAGTAGAAACAGAACAAAAGATGTGGCTGAATTTTTATTTAAACATAATATAAATGCAGATTTTTATCACGCAGGATTGAAAAATACTGAACGCAATTCCAAACAAGAAAATTGGATAAAAAATAAAATACATGTAATGGTTTGCACCAATGCTTTTGGAATGGGCATAGATAAACCCGATGTTCGGTTTGTCATTCATATTGATGTTCCCGATAGCTTGGAGGCATTTTATCAAGAAGCAGGAAGGGCAGGCAGAGATGGGAAATTATCGTATGCCGCAATAGTATATACTCAAACGGATATTGATAATTTGCAAGAAAGATTGGAAGCTAAATTTCCATCTGTAGAAAAAATAAAAAATGTATATAATGCCATTTGCAATCATTTGTCTATAGCTGTTGGAAGCGGTTTTATGCATTCTTACCGTTTTGATATCCAACTATTCAGTACTCAATTTAATATGGAAATATCTACTGTTTATAATTGTTTGAAAATTTTAGAACAAGAAAATTATTTACAACTGAGTGAAGGTATTTCTATGCCTTCACGGTTGAAATTTAGAGTAGATAAATTAGAGCTGTATAGATACGAAGTAGCAAATTCTGACACCTCTCAAATTATAAAAACAATATTGAGAATTTACGGTGGAATTTTAGATCATTTTACAAAGATTAATGAAGCTCAAATTGCCCGTACTTTAAAGATTTCCGAAGCTGAAGTTGTTCATAAATTAGAACTATTACATAAGCATAAGATAATTGTTTATGTTCGTTCTTCCAACGAGCCAATTATCTTGTTTTTGAATGAAAGATTACACGATAATAATCTGTATATTAATACACAATTCTTGCGCCAGCGAAAACAAATACTGCAAAATCAATTAAATGCTATGATTAATTTTGTAGAACAAAAACAAATTTGTCGGCAGCAGGTTATATGTACATATTTTGGAGAAGTAGAAACGGAAAAATGTGGCAGATGTGATATTTGTGTAGCAGATAAAAAACGAAGGGAATTTTCGGCGGAATTTATAGAATCTAAAAATCATATTCTCGAACTCGTGAAAAATGATTGGGTGAAAATGGAGAATATATTGCCGCAAAATGCACATTTTAAAACACAACTTTATAAAGAAGTTATCCGATTTTTATTAGATGAAAAACTTTTGTTGTTAAATGATAAAAATGAACTAAAAAGTGTCTAAAAAAATTATCTGCACCGTAACTAATGATTTAATGTATGACCAACGTATGCAGCGGATATGTACATCTTTGCAAAAAAATAAATTTGAAGTGCAATTGATTGGCAGGAAAATGAATACCTCAAAACCATTGCCAAATATGACATTTTCGCAACATAGACTAAATTGTTTTTTTAAAAAGGGTTTTCTGTTTTATGCAGAATTTAATTTTCGACTTTTACTTTTTTTGCTGTTCAATTCTTTTGATATTGTATGTGGCTGTGATTTAGATACTTTGCCTGCTGCATTTATTGCAGCTAAATTAAAACAAAAAAAAATTGTGTATGATGCGCATGAATATTTTCCGGAAAGCCCAGAATTAATAGGCAAACCATTTAAGCAATCGGTTTGGCTATTTATAGAAAAATGGATAGTGCCAAAGGTAGATGTAATTTATACAGTTACAGATTCTATTGCTAAACTATTTAATAATAAATACAAAATTGATGTAAAATTAGTTCGGAATTATCCTTATAAAAATAATCCTAAATTGGCGGAGCAAAAGGGGTATAAAAATACTTTCCCTACTATTCCCATTTTGTTGTATCAGGGTGCTGTAAATATGGGACGTGGAATAAATGAAATGCTGTTGTCAATGCTGAAAATTGATAACGCATTATTCTATATAGTAGGAGATGGTGATGAGTTTAACTCAATTCAAACTAATATTCATAAACTGCAACTGGACAATAAAGTAAAATTATTAGGCAAAAAATCACCAGAAGAGTTGAAGCAATTAACCAAACAAGCCTATATCGGCATAAATTTATTGGAAAATAGAGGGTTAAGCTATTACTATTCGTTAGGTAATAAAACATTTGATTATATACAGGCAGGTATTCCACAAATACTGATTGGGTTTCCTGAATATATAGCCTTAAATCAGCGATACGAAATTGGTGTAGTAGTGAAAGAACTAACGATAGAGCAAGTGGTACAAGCAATTCAGCAATTATTACAAGATAAAGAATTGTACAAACGACTACAAATGAATTGTCAGAAAGTACGAAATGAATTGTGTTGGGAGAAAGAAGAAAAACATTTGTTGGATATTTATAACCACTTAAAATAAATGCAAGAAAATTCACTAAATATTATTTGTTTTGATATCCCGTTTCCAGCAAATTATGGTGGAGCAATTGAAGAGTTTTACAAGATAAAAACAGTACACCAATTAGGGGTGAAAATTTATTTACATTGCTTTGTGTATGGCGATAGAACACCCCAAAATGCCTTAGCGCAATACTGCGAAAAAGTATATTACTACCCGAGAGAAAGAAGTGTAAAATATCTGTTTTCTAATTTGCCGTTTATCGTCAAATCACGAATGAATACAGTGCTTTTAGAGAATTTACAGACTAATAATTTCCCCATCTTATTTGACGCCACACATACTACCGGATTCTTGCATCACCCGAAATTAAAAGATAGAAAAAAAATAGTACGACTGCATAATATAGAATGGATTTATTATAGAATATTGTTAGACTCCTCTTTTTCTTTGAAAGAAAAAATATTCTATTTTACAGAGTATAAAAAATTAAGAAAATATGACAATATGCTTACAGCAGCAAATGCTTTGTCTTGCTTATCAGAAACAGATTTTGAATATTATTCAGAAAAATTTCCCGACACAAAAATTAGCTTGGAATATGTGTTCCATGAGAATGAAAAATTGACAAATAAAGAAGGGAAAGGAGATTATATTTTGTATCACGGAAATTTGTCGCTGTTAGATAACTATCAACTTATTATAGAATTATTGAATAATGAACTGAAAAATTGTAGCTATCCTATTGTTTTAGCTGGAAAGGACCCCCATATTTCTTTGATTGAATTAACGAAGCGACGACAAAATATTTGTTTGATTTCCAACCCTTCAAATGCTGAAATGTACACACTTTTGCAGGAAGCACATATTTGCTTAGCAATTGCAAAAAATCCTTCAGGTGTTAAATTAAAATTGATAAATTCTTTGTTTGCAACCCGATTTGTAATTAGTAACGAATATGCTGTAAATGGTAGTGGTTTGGAAGAATTATGTATTATCCCGAATAATAAAAATAGCTATCAAAATATCATTGATGAATTGATGAAAACCTCTTTTGATGCTGTACATATTCAACAAAGAAAATCTATAATGGAAGAGAAATACAACAATAGAAAAAATGCACTCCGATTGCTGCAGTTAATTTTTGATAATTTCCAAAATTAAATTTAATATGAAAACGAATTGGCTTATAGTAATTTTAATAATAGTATTTTTCGGCGTGCTGTATGCCGTAAATTATTATGGCAAAAGCGTTCCGAAATTACCGCTTGTAAATACAAAATTATATAATGAAGATAGTACTGAATTTTCTTTACAATCATTGAAAGGAAAGGTGACTATCGTTAGTTTTTTTCAAACATGGTGTGGCGATTGTAGGGCAGAGGCAAAAGAGTTGACAGTATTGCAAAATAAAGTTGGCGGCACGGAGAAATTGGAAGTATTTTTAATTACAGATGAACATGGCGATCGACTATCTATTTTTAAATCTGCTACGCAAACTACGTTTCCAATACTTCATTCCAATAAAAGCATGAAAGAATTAGGTATTCGTCGATTTCCTACCACTTATTTATTAGATAAAAATGGAAAAATAATAGATGCAAAAGTTGAAGGCATACACTGGAATACTCCGGAAATATGGAAAGAAATAAATGCATTAAACCGCTGAGAATTATAAACTTTCTTTTATATGCTGCATAGACAAAGGGTATGTAACTATTGACTTCCAGCCTAATTCATCGCGCGCTTTTTGTGTAGATACAGTTCTGTTCGTTCCTGTGGCCATTACAGATTTTTTTGCTATCGGCGGATTTTTTCCAAACATTGGAAAAATTATTTCAGCAATAGAGGCTAATAAAAATGCTAAGCCAAAAGGTATGGAACTTCCAATTTTTTTATTTTTCATGGTAGCTAAATCGGTGAAATATTGTTTCCATGAAATATCCCAATCATCTTTAAAATAGTAAATTTTATTTCGTGCTATTTCTTTACTTACACATAAAAATATTCCGTTGCCCAAATTTCCAGCATCAATCAAGCAAGCGGGCTGTTTGCCATTATCAATAAGTTTTAAACCCATTTTGCTGTCCATTCTTTTCAGCGGTTCTGTTACCCATACGCTATTTTTTCCTATCACAGCCGAAGGACGAATGATAGTGTAATAAATATTATTTTGAAGACAAAAATTTATTACTAACTCTTCGGTGTCAATTTTTGCATCATCATAAAATATGCCTGTTTTTATCAAAGGTGTTTTTTCGTCAGGTATCATTTTATTTCGGTCTATTCCACTCGCAACCCCAATAGAACTGATGTAAATAAAATGTTGCACGCCACTATTTTTTGCATCTTTTAAGAGATAAAAAGTAGCATTGTAATGCGCTTCATAAAATTGTTTTTTTGTTCCAAAATCTATTACACGCGCTGCAGTATGAATTACAGTTGTACATTCTTTACATATACCACGTATATTTTTTTCTTCTGTAATATCTGCCCGTAGCATCTCTACGCCCTTTTCTGTATATTCAGTTATATCACGTTTGGAAAAATACGTACCGCGAATTTCTTGGTATCCATTTCTTAATAGTTCGTGTAGTGTATAGTTTCCGATTAAGCCTGTAATTCCTGTAATTAATATCTTCATTGTTAAATAAGTCCTAACGTTTGTGAAGTGTAAAAGTCGTTTTCATTCATTTTATAACGTATCCAATAGTCTAATGTATTCAGGTAGTTTGCTTTGGTAGCATTTGTTTTTAAAAAATCTAACCATAGAATTGCAATTGTAATTTCAGCAATATAAAATGCAATTTCTCTTGAAACAGCTTCTACTGCTTCTTTGTCTTTTAGCTGCTGTAAGAATGAAAATAATACTTCTGTTTTTTTATGGATAATGTTCTTTTGGGTTGTTAATTCTGGTGTTGTAATGTCAGATAAATAATTTTCTGTGAATGTTTTAAGTGCCTGTAGCCCATTTTCTTTTTCTATGGCTCTCAGCATATCTAAAGATAAAACATTTGTTGTGCCTTCCCATATACTTAATGTCTGCACATCACGCAGCATTACCGGTATGCCACTGTCTTCCATATAGCCCAATCCACCAAACATTTCTATATGTTCCGATGCTGATTTTATGGACTGTTTTGCTGTATATAATTTTGCTACTGGCGTTAGCACACGCAATAATTCTTTCTCTGTTTCACTAGCTTTGTTGCAATCTTCTTTACCTAATAATCTGGCTAAAAATAAGCCTAAGAGCGTGTTAGATTGGTATGCTATCTCTAATTCTCTCAAGCTTTTTTTGTATAAAATATGTTGCTCAAGTTTTTTTCCGAATGCTTCGCGTTGTGTGCTATAGGCTTTGCACAATGCAAAGGCTCGACGCATATAAGATACCGCACTTATGGTGTTGTAAATGCGTGTAACATTAAACAAAGTGGAAATTTCTCTAACACCCTTACCTTTTTGCCCGACTAATTTTGCTTTAGTTCCATTTAATACTAACTGTGCTGTTGGTAATGCTCGTGTGCCTAATTTATCTTTTAAGGCTTCTACTTCTATTCCATTTAAACTTCCGTCATCATGTCGTATAGGCAAGTAAAACAAGGATAGTGCTGCTCGTTGCCCATCAGTTACTTGTTCGGTTGAAGCAAGTGTAAAAGCCATGTTAGCAGTAATGGCAGAGGTAAACCATTTATGCCCATGTAATAAATATCCATCACCATCGGGTAGTGCAAATGTCATCGATTTTGATACGTCAGAGCCGCCGGTGCGTTCGGTCATCCATTGTCCGCTTGTTTTAAATTCCTCTGGATTGCGCGTTATTAGATGTTTGTAAGCATGTTCTTTTAAGTAGTCATCTCCATAAACTTCTATCAAACGTGCTGCTCCATCAGACATGGCTAATGGGCATGTATAGATTGCAGATGATGGCGTATATAAATATAATTTTACAAACTGATATAGCCGAGAATATTCTTGATATTTTCGCTCATATCCGATGGCTACTAATCCTTCTTCGGCAGCTGCTTTTTCTAGATTTTTCCAGCCTTGTGCTACTTTTATTTCGTCTATTCGTTTTCCCCAAGAGGTAAATTGAATTAGCTCAGGTTTGTTTTTTTCAGCATCTCTTGCCCATTCTAAAAACTCACCAACAGTACGTTCTCCAATATTTTCTAAATCTGGTATTATTTCCTGTAAATGTGCTGCCGGAAAATAGGTGTGTAAATAATCTTGTAAAAAAATATCTTCTTTAAATTCATTTTTTAATTGTGGCGGTGCTTGTACAAACGGATAATATATGGTGTGCTTCGACATAAAAATTATTTAAATTAAATGTACATAAAATCAATGCAACTTTTTCAAAACTGCCTGAATATCTTCTTCCGGCAATTCACAAGATTTGTTGCGACAAAGATAAAATAAAGTTTTATCAGAATTGTATCTGTCAATACATAATGGTAGTTGGCTTTCTTTGCAACTGCCCGTTATTAGTACATTCGGCAGAAGATTAGCATTTATTACTTTTGTAAATTCAACTGCTTTTTTTCCTATAATTACTAATTCTGCATTTAAGTGTAAATGCATATCTAAAACAATTAGCCAATTGGAATAGTATAATGGAGTTTTGATGGCATTTTCTAATACGTTATTTAATTGGGTCAAACTCATTTGTTCGTATTCACTCTTGTCAAAATATTTACTTAGCAATAGTAAGTTTTTCGCCATAGTAGAGTTCGCAGATGGAATTACATTGTCACTACTATCGATACATCGGGTAATAAGTGGTGTATCTAAATCGGAAGTAATATAAAACATGCTATTTTCTTTATTGTAAAAATGCTCTAGCACATATTCAGTAAAATGTAGCGCCTCTGTTAAATACAATTCTTCCAATGTTACTTGATGTAAGTGGAGGAGTGCTTCGATAAAAAAGGCATAATCAGCTAAAAATCCATTTATGGATGACAGTCCATTTTTAAAATTTCTATCTAATCTATAATCATCTTTTTTGCAATATTGTAAAATAAAATTTGCTACACTTTCTGCTTTTTGTAAATACCGAAAATCCCCTAATGCTTTATACGCATCACATAATCCTTTTATGGCAATGGCATTCCATTCGGTTAATATTTTATCATCAGTTGCAGGTCTTATTTTAGCACCTCTTTCTTTTAATAATTTATGATGAATAGTTTCTAGTTTTTGTTGAAATACAGCATTGTCTATTTTGTATTTTTCCATAAAATATTCATGGTCTTCTGTACGAAAAAGTACATTCAAACCATGTTCAAAATTTCCCTTTTCTTCGATGTTATAGACCTCACAAAAAAAAGGAAAATCATCTTTTAAAATGAGTTGCAATTCATCGTAAGTCCAGCAATAAAATTTCCCTTCAATATGCTCGCTATCCGCATCTAAAGAAGCGTACAATCCACCACATTTATCTGTCATTTCTGTAGCTAACCAATTTATAGTTTTTTCAATTATACTTTTATATAATGGTTTTTTAGTGAGCTGAAATGCTTGCGCGTACACACTTAGCAATTGTCCATTGTCGTATAGCATTTTTTCAAAATGGGGAATCTTCCAAAAAGCATCTACACTGTACCGTGCAAATCCCCCTCCAACAACATCATAAAGCCCACCAAATGCCATTCTTTTCAAAGTTATTTTAAGTGCATTTTTTATTTCACTATCTCCATTTTGCATTGTATAGCGTAGTAAATATTCATAATTATTAGGCATCATAAATTTAGGTGCACCTTTTATTCCGCCCCATTCATAATCAATTTTAGATTGCCAGTTTTTCCAAGCTATTTCTTGTAATTGTTTATTTATATTTTGCTCTTTTTTGTTAAATGGAATGGTATCAAATTTGTGTATGCCTCTTGTAATATGTGCTGCTTGTTCGATTAGTTTTTCAGGCTCTTTTTGATATAACATTGCAAAATAATCCAATACTTGTAACCATTGCTGTTTGGGGAAATATGTGCCCGCATAAATTGGTTTCCCATCAGGCAATGCAATTACATTCAGTGGCCAGCCTCCTTGTCCATTTAAGAGCATGGCTGCGTTCATATATATCTGGTCTAAGTCAGGGCGTTCTTCTCTATCAATTTTTATAGAAACAAAATGAAGATTCATTACTTCTGCTACAGCGTTATCTTCAAAGCATTCATGTTCCATTACATGGCACCAATGGCAGGCAGAATATCCGATAGAAATAAGCAAAAGTTTTTTTTGTTTAGCTGCTAATTCTAATGCATCATCTGTCCATGGTAACCAATTAACAGGGTTGTTTTTGTGTTGTAATAAATAGGGAGAAGTAGCAAATTGTAAGGCATTCATTGTGTTTTATTTTTAGTTGAAAATAATGTTAAAAGTGTTAAAGCGCATTTTTTTTATTTTTTATTTCCGATATTTGTTTGATAATTAAAAGTTTATGAGGAAATATGTACGAGCACTCATTATATGTGTTTTTATTTTTAAGGGATTAAATTCGTTTTCAGTAGGTAATCTTAAAACAAACAAAGGTTGGTGCGGTTCGATTGCACCAAGTATAGAATGGGAAAATCAATTACAAAGAATTATAACCAATCAAAAGCAGAAAGCCTTACAAAACGGTAGGCTAGAGCAAACGCAAACTAATTATACTATTCCGGTAATAGTACATATTTGTTATTGGAATGGAAGTCAGAATATTTCTGCCGCACAAGTTCAATCTCAAATTACTATTTTAAATAATGATTTTGCCGGAAACGGATATAACATTTCTTCTATCCCTGCACCTTTTGCTGCGGTAAAAGCAAACACCGGAATTACTTTTTGTTTGGCAAAAATTGACCCCAATAATAATGTTTTAGCAGAACCCGGAATCGATAGAATAAATGCACAAACAAAAAATTGGGGAAACCCTGGTGCTAAAGGTTGGGAGAGAAGTTTGATAGATGGTACAATTAAACCATCCACAATTTGGGATCCCAATTTTTATCTAAATATTTGGGTTGTACCTGGTATTGCTTCTTCAGGAACTGGAGGTGGTATTATATTGGGTTATGCTACTTTCCCAGGTTTAACAGGCTTACCAGGAATGCCTTCTGGCAGTGGCGATCTCCAAAATGATGGCTTCGTATGTCGTTCTAATTATTTTGGTAATACAGGGTCAGCTAGTTCTCAAAAAGGTAGAACGGCTACTCACGAAATAGGACATTGGTTAGGGTTAAGACATATCTGGGGCGATTCTGATTGTGGAACAGATTATGTAAATGATACTCCTACCGCATTTGGACCTAATTCTGGATGCCCTTCTTTCCCTCATAAAACTTGTGGAAATACAACTAATGGAGATATGTTTGTAAATTTTATGGATTACACAGATGACAATTGTATGGCAATGTTTACAAATGATCAATCAGCAAGATTTCAAGCTACTATGCAAAACGGTGATTTTAGAGTTAACTTGGCAAATTCTCCGGTATGTAATAATACTCAGTTAAAACCTAAATCTGCTTTTACTGCTCAAAAATCAATTTCTGTTCCTTGTGCTACTAGTCAACGCTATTCATTCTTAGATAATAGTATATTTGGTCCAACAACTTGGAAATGGTATTTTCAAGGAGGTACGCCCGCAACATCAACCCAAAAAAATCCTACTGGAATTGTATTTAATTCTGTAGGAGTTCATAGCATAAAACTTGTTGTATCAAATGATGTAGGTTCAGATTCTATCACACAACAAATCGTAGTTCCTATTGCTGGAAGCACCACGTTGCCTTTGTCTGAAGGATTTGAAGGGATTTTTCCACCTATAGGATGGGATTTGGTAAATAGAAACGGAAACCCGACAATCAATTGGGATAATATTGTTGGTTATAGTGCGTATGGAATTGGAAACCAATGTATGAGATTTGATAATACTTCTCTCGATGGTAAAATGAAAAAAGACGACATTCTAACGCCTAAATTCAGCCTTAACGGCGCCTCCTCTGCTACATTAAAATTTGATGTCGCTTATACACCATTTTATGGACAAGTAACAGCTAACGGTCCTAATCAAAACCTATGGGATACTTTAGAAGTTTTAATAACAAGTGATTGTGATATAACTACACAAAGTATTTATAGAAAAGGTGATAGTGTATTAGCAACAGTAATGCCAGGGCAAGGAGATGAATTCTATCCTAAATCTAACCAATGGAGAACTGAAACAGTTACTATTCCTGCTAGTTTTATGAATAAATCTGACCTGCAAATAGTATTTAGAAATTATGGAGATTATGGACATACAATTTATATAGATAACATTAATGTTTCATCAGTGAGCACAGGTCCAACAGCAACAGCGAGCTTTACGGCGAGCGATACGGTGGTTTGCC
>CAZXRF010000040.1:0-27004 GCA_964642875.1 uncultured Chitinophagales bacterium
AGAAAAAAGACGAAGGCTTAGTAAATAGTGCCTCCGTAGTTGTAAATGTAGATAAAGGCAATAAAGTACAAATCAATAATATAGAATTTGACGGACGTGAATACGGTGAACTGACCAAGATGCGCAAAGCCATGAAAGGCACACGGGAACGCTCTAGAGTAGAAATTCCTTTACAAGACGGCAGACCAATAAAACAAAAAATAAAAGACATCCTGTATTCCTTGGCTAACCTAAATTCAAATTCAGTAAAAGATTTCTTTTTAGATAGATTTAGATTAGCATTTAAAGGAACAAAATTCAATGAAACAAAATACGAAGACGATAAACAGAGTTTAATCGACTATTACAACAATAATGGATTTAGAGATGCAAAAATCACCGCAGACACTATAATAAATGACCCTGACGGAAACGTAAGCATAAAAATGAATATCGATGAAGGACACCGATATTACTTTAGAAATATAAACTTTAAAGGAAATTCTAAATTTTCTTCCGAAGCTTTATCCAGAGTGTTAAGCATAAATAAAGGCGATGTATATAATGCAGCAAGATTAGGAAAAAAACTTAACCAAGACCCTGATGGCGGCGATATCAGCTCTTTATACTACGATGACGGATATTTATTCTTCAGTATTAATCCGGTAGAAACTGCCGTAGAAAATGATTCTATAGATTTAGAAATTCGAATAAATGAAGGCCCGCAAGCCACCATCAAAAATGTAATTATTGAAGGAAATGATAAAACCAATGAAAATGTAATTCGCAGAGAGTTGCGCACATTCCCTGGTGATAAATTTAGTCGATCAGATTTAATACGCTCCCAACGTGAAATTGCTAACCTCGGCTTCTTCGACCCTCAAGAAACAAAAGTAGATCCAATACCAAATCCGGTAGATGGAACTGTTGATATAAAATATACGGTGAAAGAAAAATCTGCCGATCAAGTAGAATTATCTGCAGGATGGGGCGGAAAACAAGGCGGATTAATCGGAACTTTAGGGTTGAAGTTTAACAACTTCTCTTTAAGAAATATCTTTAACAAAAAAGCGTGGTCGCCATTGCCAACCGGCGATGGACAGCAATTAACCATTCGGGTAGAAAGCAACGGTAAACGTTACCAAAATTTCAATTTCTCTTTTACTGAACCTTGGCTGGGCGGAAAAAAACCAAATGCATTCACAATTGCCACATTCCACTCTAGAATACAAGATATTTCTGGAACTTCAGTCTTAGGAAAGCAAACCACCACAGGTGCCTCAATGTCATTAGGAACACGTTTGAAAAAACCCGATGACTTCTTTATCGTACAGGCTTCTGCCAATTACTATGGCTATAATTTAGACCATTTTACAAATAGGTACTTTGTAGGAAATACACCATTGGACAGCGGTAAATTCAACAACTTAAATTTTAAAATATCACTGTCGAGAAATTCCATCAACCAACCGATTTTCCCAACAGGAGGCGCTAAGATTGAAGCATCATTACAGTTTACACCACCGTATTCGTTATTTAGAAAAGACAATAATTACGATGGCAAAACGCTAGCAGAAAGGTATAAATTAATAGAATACCACAAATGGAAAGTAAATATTGATTGGTACCAATCTTTAGGTAAATCGAAATTAGTATTACACGCCGCAGCGAAATTTGGTTTCTTAGGAACCTATAACAAAAAACTAGGAATCACACCATTTGAACGCTTCCAAGTAGGGGGTAACGGTATTCCTTCTAACATTACTTTGTTTGGTACCGATATCATCGCACATCGAGGATTTGAAGGCGATTACTCTACACCGGGTGGCGATCCAATCTATAATAAATTCTTATTGGAATTAAGATACCCATTCTCTTTGAATCCATCTGCGACTATCTATGGATTAATGTTCTTTGAAACAGCAAATACTTACCAATCATTTAAAGAATACAACCCATTCAAATTGAAAAAGAGCGTGGGCATAGGGGTACGTGCAGTATTGCCAATGTTCGGGTTAATCGGTATAGATTATGGCGTGAGATTTGATAGTGCTAATGGTAGTCCGATAAAATCAACAAGTGGATTCTTTGATTATATCGCCAAAAATGGTAATATATCCTTTATACTTGGATTTGAACCGGAATAATTTTGTAACGTTAAAATATATAGCTATGAAGAAAGTAATGTTATTAATGGTATGTATGGTGGTAATATCGTTCGCTGCCAATGCCCAACGATTTGCGTATGTAGATACAAAATATATTTTGGAAAAACTACCAGATTACAAATCAGCACAACAAAAACTAGACGATCAAGCAACGGCATGGCAAAAAGAAATTGACCAAAAAAATGACGCACTAAAAAAGATGTATGCTAAGTATCAAGCTGAAGAATTTTTGCTCACTGCCGATTTAAAAAAACAACGCGAAGATGATATTGTAAAAGCAGAAGATGAATTAAAAGACTTGCAGAAAAATAGATTTGGAATGAATGGCGATTTATTCAAAAAACGACAAGAATTAATTCAACCCATTCAAGATAAAGTATTCGATGCCGTACAAAAAATAGCACAAATGCGTTCTTACGATTTTGTATTTGATAAAGCCTCTGGCACTGCCGCTATGCTATATACCAACCCACAGTATGATGTGAGCGAAGAAGTATTGAAAAAATTAGGCATGTAATTTGTATAATTATAAACAACAATAATAAATTTAAACAGAACAACAATGAAAAAAATTAGTTCCCTTTTTATCGTGATGATTGCCGTAGTAGCGAGCACATTTGCCCAAAAAACAGTAAAATTTGGATACCTCAATTCCTCAGAATTAATCAGTTTAATGCCAGAATCTTCAAAAGCAGATACTGCAATTAGCAAATATGCTTCAGAATTAGACGTACTAGCACAACAAATGTATGCAGAGTACCAAAAGAAAGCAATGGATGCTCAACAAAAGTCTAAAACAATGTCGGAGGAACAAGTAGAAGTTTTAAGCAAAGATTTAGCAGACTTAGAAAAACGCATTACTGATTTTCAGCAATCAGCGCAAGATAAAATAGATGCAAAAAAAGATAAATTATACGCTCCAATTTTATTGAAAGCAAATGAAGCAATAAAAGCAGTCGCAAAAGCAAACGGATATACTTATGTATTCGATTCAGCTGCAGGCTCTATTTTGTTTGCAGATGAAGCAGATAATATAATTGCATTGGTAAAATCATACTTGAAATTACCCGATGCAAAACCGACACCGGTAAAACCAGCACCTATGAAATAATAACCTGACTTCAAATAATAAATTTCCAATAGGCTATCTTTTTGATAGCCTATTTTTTTATGCATACATCAAATGCACCTCAGTAAATACTATGCAATAATATTTAACAATCCGTTTTATGGAAATCAATGCGTAAATGTATCTCAATACCAAGAAACATAGTGATATGAAAGAGCAATTATTACATTTTATCTGGCAGTACAAATTATTTAATACAAAAAACTTACAAACCACCCATGGGGCTTCCCTACAAGTATTAGATTTCGGTAGATATAACAAAGATGCAGGCCCAGATTTTTGGAATGCTAAGATAAAAATTGACGACATTATTTTGGTAGGAAATATCGAACTACATATAAATGCTTCCGATTGGAAAACACATAAGCATGACAATGATAAGAAATACAAAAACGTAATTTTACATGTGGTTTACAAGGACGATAGTAAGGATTTCAACCTTCCTACACTCCAATTAAATGGGCGTATCCCGCCTATTTTATTAGAGCGATATGAAAATATGATGCAACTTCAACAACCCGTTATTTGCCTAAGCCAAGCAAAAGATATAGATGTTTTTACTGTAGAGAAATGGAAAGAAAGATTACTAATTCAACGCTTGGAACGGAAGTCGGAATTTATTTTGCAAGAGCTACAAAATGCCGGTAGTGATTGGGAACAAGTAACTTATAAAATACTTGGGAAATACTTTGGAAGCCATATCAATAAAGAGGCATTCGAGCAATTAACGCATAGGTTAGATTATAAAATACTACTTAAACATGCTGATAATTTAATGCAAATAGAAGCCTTGTTGCTGGGTACAGCTGGGTTATTAAACAAAGATTTTGTAGAGCAATACGCTATTGAATTAAAAAAAGAATATTTCTATTTGAAACACAAATACCAACTACAGCAAATGCCGGAGCAATACTGGCAATTTCTGCGTATTCGTCCTATCTCATTTCCAACTATCCGAATAGCATGGTTTGCACAGCTATTACTGAAATTTCCGCTGTTTCAACGTATTTTAGATGACGATAAATTTGATTTCTTGGACGATATAAACGGTTCTGATTTTTGGGAAACACACTACATTTTAGATAAAATAAGTAAGCCTAAAAATAAGAAAATGGGCAAAGCATTTAAAGCTGTATTACAAATAAATGTGTTCGCTCCATTGCTATATGCTTATGGGAAATACACCAATGATGATAAATGGACAGAAAAGGCGTTAACACTTTTGAATAATACAAAAGCGGAACAAAACAATAAAACTAGTGAATACACAAAAGTAAAATGGACGCAAAATAATGCATTTGACACACAAGCATTTATTGAATTATATGATCAATATTGCACGCAAAAAAAATGTTTGAATTGTAGCATCGGTCATAAAATTTTAAAATTGACATTGTAATATTTTGCAATAGAATAATTAACTTTAATACATGCTAGAAAAGCCATTAAAATTATTACACTTCAAATCACTTCGCGATATTATAGAAATGCGCATTTACGGCGTGTGTGCATATTTAGGTAGAAAAATGTCTATTCCTTCTAAAAGAGTTAGATTATTTTTTATCTATACATCCTTTATTGCATTGGGTTCTCCAGTTATTTTGTATTTAATACTTACGTTTGTACTAAATCTTCGTTATATGATTAAAAGCAAAAGAAACCCCGTTTGGGATATTTGAAAAACTAAATAATGCAGCAAAAAAAATTATCTCAAGAACAGATTATTAAAAAACTAGAATCGTACTGTGCATATCGGGAACGTTGCGAAGCAGAAGTGAAACAAAAATTATTTGCCTTAAAAGTGGAGGAGGAAGAGGTAGATTTTTATCTTCAATATTTAATAGAAAATAATCTGTTGAATGAAAATCGATTTATTGATGCTTATGCAAGAGGAAAGTTTAATATTAAAAGCTGGGGACGCAGAAAAATTGCCGTAGCATTACAACAAAAAAAAATTGATGTAAATAAAATAAAGCAAAGCATTGAACATATTGATGAAGATATGTACATTCAACGGCTGAATATAATATTGAAAAAGAAAAACCAACAACTGATAAATGAAACGGATGAGTTTAAGAAAAAACAGAAATTGATATATTTTGCAATGCAAAAAGGATATGAACCAGATTTGATTTATAAAGCAATAAAAACAATATTTTAAATGAGTAACAACAGACAAACATACACAGAAGGCTCGCCATGGGAACCGATAATCGGATATGCAAGAGCAGTGAAAATTGGTAATATCATCGAAATTTCAGGAACTACAGCTACTGTAAACGGTGAAGTAGTTGGCAAAGGTGATGTGTACGAACAAGTAAAATGTATCCTTCAAAAATTTGAAAAAGTGCTAACAGAAATGGGCGCATCTATGAATGACGTAGTTCGCACTCGTATTTTCTGTACAGATATCGCTCAGTGGGAAGCAATAGGAAAAGCACATGGTGAATTTTTCTCAGAAATAAAAACAACTACAGGAATGTATCAAATTTCTAAATTGATATCAGATGATTTGTTGGTAGAGATAGAAGCAACTGCTATTTTATCTTAATTACCTTGCGTATTTTACAGAATATCACTACTTTTATTTTTATGAAAAATAGAAAACTCTTTTATTCGCTTTTAATTTTTGTTGGCTCAATGGCTGTTATGTCGTGCCACGAAGGCGTAGGCTGTCCTGCCGACCAATACAACGATTGGAAAAAAATTGAAGCCAACCGTAAGCAACAAACGAAAAGTCCAAGAGACCCGAATAAAGGAAAGGGAAAAAGTGGGAAAGCAAAAGTGGTAGGAAATGGTGTAGTACCTCAATAATAATTATGCAGAAGTACATTTTGCTTTTACCTTTCTTTCTTTTTGCTTGCAAAAAGAAAGAACCAGATATTCCAAGAGTTAACCTAGCACAACAGCCTTCAAAAATTTCTGTTTTTGAAACAGATACTGCCAGCAATACAGAACTGCTGCAATACTTTATCCGATATGCTTATGATACACTGCACCACCAGTACGATAGTATAAATATTAGCAATGCACAAACTTATGTTTTTGATTACGCCCGATTTGCAATAGAGAAATTAGCAATAGCAAAATATATTACTATTCCGGGAAAAGAAGATAGAATGTATTTCAATGCCATAAACAACACTTTATATAAGTACGCCACTGAATCAACGCCGGCAAAAGATTCTACAACATTATCCTTCGATTCTCTCTTTCAAATTAGCAATATCCAATATTCTTCAGTAATGCCTGCTCAGAATTTTACGTGCAATTTTAAATATGTGTACGATACCATTTTTAAACAACTATCTTTTAATACAGCTGCTTGCAGTACTGTAGATACCATAAAAACAACCTATAAAAAATTCAACAACCAACTGCCATATTTGCTATTTATAAATTATTACAATGCTTGCAATATAGAGCTGCCTACAAATTTATTATTAGCATTACCCACGTCTATAAATAATTATAAAATTCCAACAAAAGCATGGAGTAATAACGTAGAAACTTACTTTACTTATACCGCAGATACACAAGGCAGATTGGCAACATTTACCACTAGTACATTTAGAAAAAATGATCTGTACTTACTTAAAAAAATTAGATTTGTGTTAGAATATTAAAAACGAAAACTAACTGATTTTTCCCCAAGTATTACCACTGCCTTTTTGATGTTGCAAATAAAATTTCAAACCTTCATTTTCAACATTGGATAAATTTGGATCTGCTTCCAATAAATCGATAGCAGTTTTTCGTGCTTCTTCTATAACCGGACCGTCGGTGGCCAAATTAGCAAGCCGCAGCCCAATGTTGCCACTTTGCTCAGTACCCTCCATATTGCCCGGACCGCGCAACTGCAAATCTACTTCCGAAATTTTAAATCCATCGTTGGTATCGCACATAGTTTTTATTCTCGTTTTTCCGTCAGCCGTCAGCTTGTGTGTAGTCATTAATATGCAATACGATTGCTCCGCACCACGCCCTACACGCCCGCGCAACTGATGCAGCTGCGACAGCCCAAAACGCTCTGCATTTTCTATAATCATTACGCTGGCATTTGGCACATTTACACCAACTTCAATTACAGTAGTTGCCACCATTATCTGTGTTTCACCTTTTACAAAACGTGCCATCTCAAAATCTTTATTCTCCGATTTCATTTTCCCATGTACTATGCTTACGCTGTATTTTGGTAACGGAAAAGCTCTAGTAATACTTTCAAATCCATTTTGTAAATCTATTAAATCTAATTTCTCGCTTTCTTCTATCAGAGGATAAACAATGTACACCTGACGACCTTTTGCTATTTCATCTCGTATAAATTTAAACACTATAAGCCGTTGTGCTTCATACCTATGCACCGTTAGGATGGGCTTGCGTCCCGGTGGTAATTCATCTAAAATAGAAACATCTAAATCGCCATAAAGCGTCATCGCTAAGGTGCGTGGAATGGGGGTTGCAGTCATTATGAGTATGTGTGGAGGAATAATATTTTTCTTCCAAAGTTTGGCACGTTGCGCCACACCAAAACGGTGCTGTTCATCTATTACCACCATGCCGAGTTGTTGAAATTGTACTACATCTTCTAATAGAGCATGTGTGCCCAAAAGAATTTGAATATCACCTGATAATAAATCTGCTAAAAGTTGCTTACGTTCTTTACTTTTTGAGGAACCCGTTAAAAGTGCAATACGCACGCCGATTTTATCGCACAATTCTTTTAGCCCAACATAATGCTGCTGCGCTAAAATTTCTGTTGGTGCCATCAAAGCTGCTTGGTAGCCATTGTCCACTGCCATCAACATGGACAATAACGCAACGATAGTTTTTCCACTACCTACATCGCCTTGCAACAGCCGATTCATTTGAGCACCATTTAGGGTGTCTCGCCGTATCTCTTTTAAGACCCGCTTTTGTGCGTTTGTAAGTTCAAATGGAAGTGCTTTGTCATAGCATGTTTTAAAAAATGTATCTATCTTTTCTAATATAATTCCTCGTTCTCGTTTGTGTATTATTTTTCGTTGTAAAAGTTGAAGTTGAATAAGGAATAATTCTTCAAATTTTAATCGCTTTACCGCTGCTTCTTGCAGTGCTAATGATACGGGTAAATGAATGTTTCGGAATGCTTCAAAACGAGATAAAAGTTTATATTTAGCACCAATAGATGCAGGCAAATTCTCCAGTATATGCTCCGGTTTTAGTTGTAGTAATAATATTTGCACCAACTTAGAAACACCCTTGCTATCTAAGCCTTTAGTTTTCATCTTTTCTGAGGTATTATACATTGCTCGGAATGTTCCAATTTGTTCTTCATTAAACGAAGCTAATTTCTCTAATTCAGGATGTGTGATGTTTAATTTTCCGTTAAACCAAGACGGTTTGCCAAACAGCACATACGTTTCTTTAGTGTCTAAGCTTTTTAAAAGCCATTTTACTCCTTGAAACCAAACCAACTCTACAGTTCCGTCGTTATCATAAAATAAAGCAGTAAGCCGTTTGGCTCTTCCTTCTCCAACTTCACGTATGTCTTTTATTTTTCCTTTTAATTGAATAAAGGTTTGCGTATTGTCGATATGCTGAGTAGAATAAAATCGGGTTCTGTCGATATAACGGTAAGGATAGTGTTTTAATAAATCACCGAAAGTATAAATGCCTGCTTCTTTTTTTAAAACATCCGCTCGCTCAGGCCCTACGCCTTTTAGGAATTCGATAGCTGTCGCCAAAAATGATTTATTGCCGTTCTGCATTCCAACAAAGATAAAAAATATACCTATTTGCTTTTTGTCAAATAATATAAAATAGACGGATTCGGATAGTAATATTTTAAAGTATTCTCTTGAAAATGATATAAACTTGTTAACTTTAGGATATGGGAAAAAGAATAAGCGCATTCTCTGATGATGCATTAGGAACTATGGATGCTACGGCATTAGCAGAAGCCATTAAATTAAAAAAAGTTTCGGTAAAAGAAGTAACCGAAGCCGCAATTGCACGTGCAGAAAAAGTAAATCCAGAATTAAATGCAATAGTTTTAAAAACTTATGATACTGCACTAAATGAAACGAAATTAAATCCGAATGGAGCATTCTTCGGAGTACCCACTTTTGTAAAAGACAATGACTTTATTCAGGGACATCCCACACAGAAAGGTGCAGATGCATATATCTCTAAAATTGCAAAAAAGAACAGTAAGTTTGTGAATCAATTTTTCTCTTCTGGAGTAAATTGTTTAGGAAAAACTACCTTACCCGAGTTTGGACTTATTTGCAGTACTGAAAACGAAAAATTATATACCACTCGCAATCCTTGGGACACAGATTATACTACCGGCGGTTCGTCTTCCGGTTCTTCGGCGATGGTTGCCAGTGGAGTAGTACCTATTGCTACCGCAAATGATGGTGCAGGTTCTACACGTATTCCGGCTTCGTGCTGTGGATTAGTAGGATTAAAGCCTACACGCGATAGGGTATATTATATGCAAGGCACAGAAACATTACCTGTAAATATTGCCTACCAAGGAGTACTTACCCGTAGTGTACGAGATACTATAACTTTTTATACAGAAGCAGAAAAATATCATTATAATAAAAAATTGCCACGAATAGGAGAGGTGAATGTACCTTTGAAAAGACGTTTGAAGATTGCTATGTTCGATAATACTACCGATGGGCAGCAAGGTTATATGGACGAAGATACCTGGCGCGTGCAAGTAGAAACTGCCAAACTATTAGAATCATTAGGGCACACTGTAGAGATGATAAAAGTACCGGTAGATATCGAAGAAATGACTCTTCACTATGTTACATATTACGGATTTCTAGCGTATATGTCTATTAATTTCGGACGTTTGTCGCAGGGGGTAAAAGTAGATAAATCAAAAGTTCAAGACCCATTTGCACATTCTTTGGCGAATACGTTTTCAAGAAGAAAATTTAAACTTATCAGTAGTGTGAGGTCGCTGTTAAAAGCATCAAAAGAAACTGAAAAAAATATGTATCAAAAATATGATGTACTGATGACCGCCGTAACAGCAAAGCGTACACCAAAAATCGGCTATTTCTCCCCCAATTTACCCGGTGACGAATTAGTATATCGAGGGTCTGATTTTGCTACCTATTTACCATTGTTTAATATATCTGGTGCGCCTGCAATTTCATTGCCATTGGGTGTTGCCTCCAATGACATGCCGGTAGGTGTACAGTTTGTTGCTCCGCACGGACAAGACAAATTACTCTTAGAATTATCCTTAGAGTTAGAAGCAGCAAATCCTTGGAGGTTTATTTACGGATGATATTGTACTTATGCAGTTGTAAATTGAATAATTTAAAATTCCTTTATTGAGGTTTGTCGGCTAGCTTCTTTTGCTCGTTTATACCCTACTATGGTCATTGGTATGCCGGTTATTAAACAGGCAGCACTAGGTGAATATCCAATTATTCCTACATAGGAGGATACTAAACCACCAAGCCATGTGTTTTTACCCATTGCAGAATATAATGCGACAAATGGAGTAGTAGTTATAACTCCTGCAGCACCTAAAGAAGTAAAAACCAAACCTGCAATTTTCAGTCGCTTTGCTTTTCTTAACGCAATATCTTGGGCCGATTTTTCTTGTTTGTGATAACTACTTGAAATAGTGTAATGCTTCGATGACATATTTAACATTGCAGTAGCTTTGCTGAAATTTATTTCTTGGGCATTTGTTTTGGAGCAGCTTATTATAAATGTTAAGAGTATTATGTATTTTTTCATGAAACAAATATATAAATTTTTTACAGTTTTTTGAATAATAACTGTAAAGTATCATATTGAGTAATAAGACTTCCTTTATGAATATTAATCGGGCAAACATAACACATTATACCGAGGCAATAATACAATAACAGAATAAAAAATGGTGCCTTTATTGAATTTTTGGTAAAGTTTATAATATGGAAATTAGCTGGTGATGAACACTAGCAAAAATAATATATAATGTGAGAGAAATGAGAATATAAAGTTGCGGAGACGGCGAGATTCGAACTCGCGATACAGTTTCCCATATACACACTTTCCAGGCGTGCTCCTTCAACCACTCGGACACGTCTCCTATATTATTCCGAAGAATTTGGGTTGCAAAATTAAGAATAAAATCTGATGCACAAAATATAAAATATCACTGTCAAAATTACCACTTCTTTAAGAAAATACAGTTCGGCATACATCTTGCTTTAATCCTTCTACCATCAAAAAATGATGAGTTGTGACAATTTGTCGAAATTAAAGTGTTTTATACGTTATGTTTGAAAAAATAGAATTATCCAATATGATGGACAGCGATGTAGAAATGGTGCCTTTGTTATCCATAGAAGAAGAAGACAACACCCAAAATGACCAGTTACCCAAAAAACTACCTATACTTCCGCTTCGAAACAATGTACTATTTCCGGGGGTAATAATTCCTATTTCTGCCGGTAGGGAGAAATCTATAAAAGCAGTAAAAAAGGCATATAAAGAAAATAAGTATATAGGTGTTTTGGCTCAATTAGACACTAAAGTTGATGAACCAGATTCGAAAGACTTGTACCAAACCGGTACAGTAGCAAGAATCATAAAAATGCTTTCAATGCCAGATGGTAGCCATACCCTAATCTTGCAAGGCATAAGACGATTTATAGTTACTCAATTTACTGCATCAGAACCAATTATAGAGGCAGAAGTAAATTATATTGCCGATACAGCAATGCGCGATGAGCAACAAGAAAAAGCTATGATGGATAATTTGAAAGATATGGCCTCAAAAATTATCGAACTTTCTCCGAGCATCCCCAATGAAGCTAAGATAGTATTGAATAATATTAATAATATTAAGTTTTTAACCAATTTCATTACCTCTAATCTCAATATAGAATCCTCCCAAAAACAACAGATTCTTGAAAATAATAACCCTACGGAACGAGTGCAGCAGGTATTGATGTATTTACACCAAGAATTACAATTGCAAGAATTAAAAGCCAATATCCATAATAAAACAAGAACAGATATTGATAAGCAGCAACGCGATTATTTCTTAAACCAACAAATACGTGCTATCCAAGAAGAATTGGGTGGCGATATGTATCAAGAAGAAATAAACCGACTGAAAGAAAAAGCTAAAGAAAAAAAATGGAGTAAGACTGTTGCCGATGCTTTTGAAAAAGAAATTGGAAAGCTACAGCGTATCAATCCGGCAGCAGCTGAATATTCAGTAATTTTAAATTACTTGGATTTGATGGTAGAATTGCCATGGAATGACGTTACGAAAGATAATTTTGACTTAAAAAGAGGCAAAAAAATTTTAGATGAAGACCATTTTGGATTAGATAAGATAAAAGATAGAATTTTAGAATATCTCGCAGTATTAAAATTAAAAGGAGATATGAAATCACCGATACTCTGTTTTATCGGGCCTCCCGGAGTGGGAAAGACATCTTTAGGCAGAAGCATTGCGCGTGCGTTAGATCGAAAATATGTGCGTATGTCATTGGGAGGGTTGCATGATGAGAGCGAAGTACGTGGACACCGGAAAACGTATATCGGTGCAATGCCCGGAAGAATTATTCAGTCTTTAAAGAAAGTACAATCTTCCAATCCTGTTTTTATTTTAGATGAAATAGATAAAGTAGGAAAAGATCACCGTGGCGATCCTTCTTCTGCATTATTAGAAGTTTTAGACCCCGAACAAAACACATCTTTTTATGATAATTTCTTAGAGTTAGAATACGACCTATCTAAAGTTTTATTTATAGCAACAGCAAATAGCTTAGGCGATATACAGCCTGCCTTACGCGACCGGATGGAAATTATCCATCTTAGCGGATATTCCTTAGAGGAAAAAACAGAAATTGCTAAAAAACATTTAGTATCTAAACAGCGCGAAGCACATGGATTAAAAGCCAGCCAAATAAAGTTAAATGAAAAGACAATCCAATTTCTGATTCATAATTACACGTATGAAAGTGGAGTGCGTGAATTAGATCGTGTTATTGCTTCCATAATGCGAAACATAGCTAAAAACGTAGCATTAGAAGAAACATATAGTCCTACAATTTCCACCGAAGATATAATCCGAATTTTAGGAAAACCAAAATACAACCACGATAAATATTCTGAAAATAATCCTTGTGGCGTGGCTATCGGCTTAGCGTGGACACCGATGGGCGGTGATATTCTTTTTATAGAAACTTCAGCAAGCAGAGGAAAAGGACTACTGACAATAACAGGAAATTTAGGTACTGTAATGAAAGAATCTTTTAATACGGCTTTAAGTTATTTGCAATCCAAAGCAGAGGTGTTACAAATACCAAAACAAGCTTTCACCGATTGGAATTTGCATATACACGTACCGGAAGGTGCGATTCCCAAAGACGGCCCGAGTGCCGGAATTGCAATATATTCAGCACTAGCATCACTATTTACACAACGGAAAATGAAATCCTTTACTGCATTAACAGGTGAAATTACCTTACGAGGAAAAGTATTACCGGTGGGTGGTATTAAAGAAAAAATATTAGCGGCAAAACGTGCAGGTATTAAAGAAATTATTTTGTGTAATGAAAATGCTAAAGACGTAGAAGAAGTACCCGCAGATTTTATAAAAGGATTGAAGTTCCATTACGTTGAAGAGATGGATGAAGTGTTGGAATTGGCATTAGAAAAAAAGAAAAATAAAGAAGCCTTGCAGTTTGCATAAATCTGATTTATAAATTATTAAAAGAGGAATTATTAAAAGAGGAGGTGTCGTGAAACGACACCTCCTCTTTTTTCTTTAGGCTTTAAAAAATAGACTTGCGTTGTTCCAAACCAATATTCATTAGCTTTTTTACTTCAGCTTTTACCTCATCTACTTTTTCTTGTACTTGATATTCTCGAGTAATATCTCCAGAAAAAGAAATGGGCTTGCCAATGTTAATTATCACCTTAGTAGGAAATACAAATGGCACTAACATAGGTGCAGCCGGAAATCCAATTAATTTTTGGAGCCGATCCATGTTTCCAAAATTTATCATAGATTCTTCAAACCCCACCATGCCTACCGGAATTATCGGTGATTTTGTTTGCAATGCCATATACATAAATCCAAGCCCGAAACGTTGCAATTCATATCGTTTTCGGAAAGGCTTAGAAATACCTCTTGCGCCTTCAGGAAACACAATTACCGCCTCATCATTTTGTAACATTTTCACACAGTTTTCTGGATCGCCTACCGTACCGCCCCACTGCGAAAATATAGAACTGATAAAAGGCACTTGTGGTACAAAACGCTCATACATTCCTTTAGGTGCACGTGGTGCATACTTATTGGTCACTAAGGAATATCCTA
This sequence comes from uncultured Chitinophagales bacterium, assembly GCA_964642875.1. Classification (GTDB taxonomy): domain Bacteria; phylum Bacteroidota; class Bacteroidia; order Chitinophagales; family JADIYW01; genus JADJSS01. Next base: position 14,621 of record CAZXRF010000040.1, read on the forward strand.
ACATCATAGCATCAATTGGTAGCTGTCCACTATGGTTAGAAATAATAAGACACCTTCCTTCTTTAGGTATATTTTCTAAACCGTGAGCTTCTACACGAAAATAATTTTCATAGAAGAATTTTCCCATGCCCACAAATGGTTTTACACCATTAATATTAAAACCCCAAGGATCATATCCATAAGAACCCACTTTATTTGGGAAACGGGTAAGAAATTGATCTACTTCTTTATCGTCTGTTCTTGTAACTTTTTTAATAAAATCAAATAATGCCATAGCTTTCCGCGTATTTAATTAAAGATAACAAGTTAATTGAATTTTTAGGATAAATTTTACAAACTCTACTTATAATTTTATAAATGTCTATCATAAATTATCTGTAACTTTGCAGTGTAAGTATGAAAAATAAGTATAAAATATCAGCGTTGTTATTAGCACTACTATTTTTAGTGACAAGCAATGGCGTAGCTATTTTTGAACATATTTGCACTTCTTCCAACGCCAAAGACTATTCTTTTTTTGGAAAAATTTCTTGTAAAATGGAAAAGCCCACAGCTTCGTGCTGTGCTAAGCCTGCCAAACAGCCAAATAAAAATGGTTGCTGTAAACACAAACAATATTTTAGCAAATTAAATGTAGAAGGCTTTACTGCCAGCCAGTTGGAATTAAAACATAAATTATATCATTCCTATATTTCTTACATAGCATTACTAATATCTAATATAAATGTGGCACTTGCCAATTCATTCTATTCAGGACTAGCTCCTCCAAATAATACTGCAATTATACAATCCCTCCTGCAACCCTCATCCATTAAGTTGCAAGTATTCCGTTGTTAGTAGATAAAAATATTGAACGGTCAATATTTTTCATCTTAAACAACAATTATGCAAAAAATAAATTATGTTTGGCTCTTTGTGATGCTATTTATACTATACCATCCTCTATATAGTCATCCTATAGAAAAACTTAAAGTTACCATTAGCGATAATAAAACGAAAGAGCATTTGTATGGCGCTAACATACAATGGCTAAATACGACAATCGGCGGTATTAGTAATGAGTTAGGAATCGCTGATATAGACTTACCTGATAGTTTACCTGCTTTTTTAGAAATTAGCTATGTTGGCTATGAAACAGATACTTTAAAAATAACTAAAGTAGAAAATATTCAGGTGTATCTTCGCCCTGAAGTACAGCTGCACGAAGTGCAAGTGAAAGCAAAACGGCAAACCAACTACATTTCGTCGATGACTTCTGTGAAAACTGAAAAAATAGAAGCCGGCGAGCTTAAAAAAGCAGCATGTTGTAATTTGTCGGAAAGCTTTCAAACCAATGCCTCTGCCGATGTAAATTATAGTGATGCCGTAACGGGTGCTAAAGAGATTAGACTGCTGGGGTTGAGTGGAATTTATGTGCAGAATTTGCTGGAAGGCGTGCCTTTTATGCGTGGGCTTACTTCTACTTTCGGGCTTGATCATATTCCCGCACCATGGATGAAATCTATCTCCGTATCTAAGGGCGTGCCTTCCGTAAAAAATAGTTACGAAGGCATTACAGGCTCTATGGATGTGGAGTTTAAAAATAGCTTTAACGATTCTACAAAATTATATTTCGATATGTTTGCCAATCAGAATGCACGTATAGAAACTAATCTAATTTTAAATCATAAAATAAACCCAAAAATCGGTACGGTATTAATGGCAAATGGTGCTTTTATGCCAGTAAAGGAAGATTATAACCACGATGGCTTTTTAGATCAACCATTAATTAAACAATACAATTTATTAAATCGATGGAATTACCATACCGATAAAATAGAAGGGCAATATATGGTAAAAGTATTGAGTGAAAACCGTATAGCAGGGCAATATAAAAATAGCTATGATGATTCTGTGAATACTATGCCATTGTACAAGATTGGAATCAATACAAAACGAGTAGAGGCGTTTGCCAAAACTGGTTATATTATCAACCATGAAAGTAGCTTGGGTTCGCAGTTCTCTGGTGTTTATCATCAACAAAATTCCAATTATGGGTCAAAAAGATTTGACACCCGACAAGGTACATTTATAGGAAATTTATTGTATCAAACTACAATAAAAAATGATAACCATACCATAGTTACAGGCTTAAATTTTGTGTATGATAATTTAAAAGAAAATTTAGATACGCTGTCCATCCATCATCAAGATTTTGTGCCCGGCGTATTTGCAGAATACACATTTAAATGGAACACCAAAATAGCAATAGTAGCAGGAGTTCGAGGTGATTATCACTCCCGTGTCGGATTTCAAATCAACCCTAGAGTGCATGCCCGGTTTACATTGACAGACAAAACTACATTGAGGCTTGCGGCTGGCAGAGGATTTAGAGTGCCTAATGTATTAACAGAGAATCAATCGTTACTTGCAAGTTCTCGACAAATCAATTTCTTAGAACAACCAAAAATTGAAACCGGCTGGAACTATGGAATTAGCCTTACACAAAAATTTTATTTATTAAATAGAGAAGGCAGCGTATCGGTAGATTTCTTTAGAACTGACTTCCAAAAACAAGTTATTGTAGATATTGATAATGCAGACAATGCAGCTTCGATTTCTAACTTACACGGTAAATCATTTTCAAATAGTTTGCTGATAGAATTTAATTATGAACTTTTAAAAGGATTAGATGTGAAAGCTGCTTACCGATTAGAAGATGTGCGCTCTACTTATCATGGCGTGTTGATGCAAAAGCCATTACAAGCATTAAATAAAGGCTTGATTGCATTGAGCTACAAAACCCCTAACCAACAATGGCAGTTTGATGTGAATATGAGTATAAACGGAAAACGAAGATTGCCAAATAGCTTTGCCGGCGACGCAGGAAAACATTATTCCAAAAGATACGTTTTATTGAATGCACAAATTCTCAAATATTTCAAAAATGCAGAGCTGTTTGTAGGGGTAGAGAATATGACAAATTACCGACAAAAAAACCCTATATTAGGAATGCCTAATACAAATTATTTTGATACCTATCAAGTATATGCACCGTTGATGGGTGCAACAGTATATGGCGGATTTAGAGTATTTATTCATTAAAAATTAAAAATAAAAAAGTATGAAAAAAATGAAATCAGTTGCAATGTTATTAATGGTAATAACGACAACTATCCTTGGATTAACGGCTTGTAAAAGTCATTGTAAAGAAGGTGAAAAATGCGAAAAATCTTCTTGCTGCAAAAAAGAAGATTGCAGCGGACATTGCGCAAAAGAAGAAAACTGCTGCAATAAGTGTTCGTCCGATGATAAAGCGTCTTGCGATAAAAAAGATTCTACAGCATGTAATAAAGAAGAAAAAAAGAAATGCTGTAAAGAAGATGCAGCTAAAAAAAGCACAGAAACTACTTCCGGAAAATATGTATGTCCGATGCATAGCAACATTACGTCCGACAAACCCGGCAATTGCTCGGAATGTGGCATGAAATTGGAGAAGAAATAAATAGAACTAAAAAATAGTAACATGAACATTAAAATATTTTTAGCTGGAATGTTGCTGCTGTTTGCAACTATTGTTTTTGCCGAAGCCAAAACACCGCTAACAAAAGCATCTTTTAAGGTAACAGGAAATTGTGAATCTTGTAAAAAGAGAATAGAGAAAGCTGCTAAAACAGATGGCGTAAAAAAAGCAAGTTGGGAGGAAAGTTCCAATATCTTGACTGTCATATTTAATCCATTAAAAATAACGGTAGATCAGATAGAACAAAATGTAGCAAAAGTAGGACACGATACCGAAAAGTATAAAGCCGAGGATTCCATTTATAACAGCCTTCCCGATTGTTGCCATTACGATAGAAAAAAATAAATTACTTTAATTTATTTGAAATTGCTGTTCGAGTTATCGAATGGCAATTTTATTTGTAGGCTGTAGATTTTAATAGTAATTTATAAAATTCATCAGCAGATTTTTCCCAGCTAAATTCTTTCGCACGTTCAAGCCCTTTGTACGACAATTGTTGTCGCAGTTCTTTGCTGTCGGATAGCTTTCGCATAGCACGGGCAATATCATTTGTGGAGGTGGGATTTATCAATAGAGCTGCATCTCCTGCTATTTCTTTGCAGGAGGTAGTGGCAGAAGTGATAACAGGTGTGCCACATGCCATGGCTTCTACAATGGGTAACCCGAAGCCTTCGTGCAGCGATACAAATACTAATGCGATTGCTTGTTGATAATATGCTATAAGTTGTTGTTCCTCTATTGGTGTGTTGATGATGTGTAAGCCTTTTATTTTTTTTATTTCGTCAGTAGGTTCATAAGGTTTTACGATGGCAATTAAATCGGGGCGAGTTGCCTCGTCTAAAAGAGTATAAGCCTCAATTAGCCGTTCAAAATTTTTCTTCTTTTGATAGGAAATTACAGTGAAAAAATAAGCTGTTTGCGTTTCTGTTTTTTCTAATGCAGGATGAAATTTTTCATGGTTGATACCATTCCAAATAGCGGTTACTTTCTCTGTCGGAAAATGTATCGTCTGCAAAATTTCACTTTTAGTATATTCACTTACTGTCATTACTTGCGCAATATGTGGGGTCATGATTTTCCATTTCAAACGTTCTTTTAATCTTTTAAAAAAACCTTTTATTTGCTGGGGGATAGTAAGATGAAAAGTGGTTAGTGGCAGTGTAAACATGGCCATTCCATGTACGGTAAGCACTAAGGGTTTGTTCGTTTTTCTAAAAATAATTGGAGGTGCAATGCCACCACCACAGCGCGGATCCCAATAAATGTCAATATCAGTAGTAGGAATATTTTGCAAAGAAGAAAATGGGATAAATTGTATTGGATATTTTTTTTTACAAATAGCCATAATATTTTCTGCGCAAAAACGCATACTGTACGGTACATTCTCCGATAAATACACAGCTACTTTCATTTGTTCTTATTCAGTTTTAAAAATGGCAAATAGGCAATATAAAAACCAAATGTCCTTTTGATATAAAATGTTCCAATTACATTCCATACTATCATGCTGATGGCATTAGCCGCTGCCGCTCCTTCAATTCCATATTTAGGCACTAAAAATAAGTTGAGTAAAATATTTATACACGCACCTAAAAATGAAATATTCCTAAATTGTTTGTGATAGCCCGTTGCATTTAATAACTGAGCCACCGGCCCGCAAAGGGTGTTAAATACTTGCCCTACCGTCATGATAGATAAGGACAGTGCGCCGGTAGAAAAATCTTTTCCATACAGCCACATTACCTGTTTGGAGAAAAATAACATTCCAACAAAAACCGGCAAGCTCAACCAAAAAATAAGTTTTGAAGATTTAACGGAAATACGCTGAACTTCCACTAAGTTTTTTTGTGTGTATAATTGAGTCATTTTGGGCTGCACAGTTGTATTTAAAGCCACTAATAATGTTGCCGCCAGCATAGAAATATTGGTACACGTTTTATAAATTCCTACTTTATCGGTGCCGATTTGATAAGCTTTCAAAATAAAAACATCAGCACTGTTGGATACTAAAAATGCAGCATAGGTCATCAACATCGGAAATGCAATATTTAATATGTCTTTGTGTCCAATGCCTGTTTGTTTTTCTTCGATAGCAGCAGGCTTGTGGAAATATTTGTAAATGGGTGGTAACGAAAATATCCACGGCAGCAAACACAATGTAAACCAATGCAGATAAATCGGATTATTGGGATGGAAAAAATAAAAAGTGATACCCAATAATGCCAACAACCGAATAACAGTGGGCAGTATTAAAGACATATTTGCCGTATGCACTTTTAGTGCAGCCCGCAAGCTGAAATAATTCAAATCTCCTAATACAAAAAATGGGAGAAAAAGCCCTGAAATACGAAACAAACCTATCATATCCGGTTCGTCCCAATAGCTACAAAGCCACGGAGCAATGAGGTATAAAACAATTGCGGCAACAATAGAAAACAGTAAAATTAATTGGTTCCCTTTTAGAAATACAGAATATGCCGACTTTAAATTGTATTTCTCTCGATATTCTGGAATTAGTTTTTGTAAAGCTTCTTTTACGCCAAAATTTATAAAAATGGAAAAAATACCCATTACGGTAACGATTAACGTCAGCCTTCCGGAGGCTTCCGCACCATAAAACCTGCCAATTAAAACGCCCGAAATAAAACGCAAGCCTTGTACAAAAAATAAGGATACCGCAGTAGATAGGCTTCCCTTTAGCACAAAACCAAAATGTTTATCTTGCAGCGCTGCGTGTAGTTTATCTTTATAAAATTGAATCGTTGAAGACATATCGACTTACACAAAAGTAATCATTGTACTTTATGAATTACATACCACGTTTTTTTATTATTTTTGTTTCATACATTTTCTAAAATAACTGCTGCAATTACAAATACCAACAAATGCTGTTTAACTCTTTACATTTTCTGCTTTTCTTTCCCATTTTTTGTTGGTTATATTTTTCTGTTTCCAAAAAACAACAATGGAAGATATTAGTAGCCGGTGGTTATTATTTTTATGGAAACTTTAGCCCGTTTTTTGCCATCATTCTTTTTGTCATTACCTGCAATGATTTTATTGCCGGAAAGATGATAGAGAAATCTATAGAAATTGCCAAAAAGAAAAAATGGCTGTACCTCAGTATGGCTGGGAATTTAGGTATTCTTTTTACGTTCAAATACTTGGATTTTGTAGATACCAATCTCCGCGAATTTTTAGCTTTGTTTCATATCCCATGGTTTGTACCAGAGCCGTGGTTTAATACTTGGGTAGTGCCGGTGGGCGTTTCGTTCCTTACCTTCCAATCGCTCAGCTATACCATAGATGTATATAAAGGGATAACGAAAGCGGAACAACAATTTGGCTATTTTGCTTCATTTACTGCCTTCTGGCCTGTGATGGTCAATGGCCCTATAGAGCGTGCCAAAAATCTATTACCGCAACTACATGAAGAACATCGTTTTGATTACGACAGAATGCGCTTAGGCGTTTTTCGTATGGCGTGGGGTTTATTTAAAAAAGTCGTCATTGCAGATAGATTGGCTTTTTATGTAGATGATATGTACCTCCATTACAATGAGATTTCGGGATGGACAACCATTGTCGGCGGCTTCTTTTTCTTTATGCAAGTCTATTGCGATTTTTCGGGCTATTCCGATATTGCCATTGGTGCAGCCAAAGTAATGGGTATCGATGTGATGGAAAATTTCAAGCGACCATTATTCGCCAAAAACTTAGCAGATATTTGGACACGCTGGCATATTTCGCTCTCTACTTGGCTCACCGATTATGTGTTTTTCTATTTGGGTGCATACAAGGCAAGCAGCAAACGTGTAATTTTTAATGTAATTTTTGTGTTGGCAGTTTGCGGATTATGGCACGGTGCTAATTGGCCTATGGTATTAGCATTTACTATGGTTGGCGTATTTATGGCTATCCGGTATTGGTGGCAAGCCAATGTACTCCGCGTTATTAAACCAAGCAACAGTTACAAGCTGTTTGAAAAATTTTTTCCGAGCTGGATGCATAGCGTAGTAACGGTAGCTATATTCGTTTTTTGCTTTTTACTCTTTAGAGTGCATACCGCACAAATGGTTATAAATTTTACACATCCTACAGAAAAAGTAGCTTGGGTGACAATGGCAAAGGCTATTTATGGCAATTTATTTAAACTCCACACTGCGGGTTATTTTTATGGATGGATGACTCATCAAGGCATAGTTCAATTTATAATCGTGTTGTTCTTTATGGCTGTGTTGGTACTTACTGAAGCAATAATTGGGGATGTGAAAATTGAAACGGTAGCTTTGGCAAAAACAAAAACTACCCGTTGGACAATTTATATTTTATTGTTGGTGTGTATTGTTTGGTTCGGTATTTTCAACAACACCTCATTCGTTTATTTTCAATACTAAAAGATGCTAAAAAAGACGATAATACATATAGCGTTGTTAGTGGTAATATTACTTGTATTATCGTCGGTGGTGCGTTATTTTATGCCGTTTTACTGGTGCGATTCCACACAAACCGTAAAGTATGAATATTATAAAAAACACGCCGAAAATTACAACGCCGTTTATTTGGGTGGCAGCTTGGAATATCGCCACATTGACCCACAAATAATAGACAGTATAGCGCAAAATAACGGGCTCGATTTTCATTCTTTTAATCTGGGCGTAGATGGGCATGGCATCATCCAACAGTTAAATGATTTAGATGGATTATTAGCCATTCGCAACCCAAATTTAAAGTATATATTTTTTAGCATCAGCAGTGAGGCATATTTCTTTAAAGCCAATTTACATACGCCCAAATGGGTGTCGTGGCATACGGCAAACTCTACCTTCAATGCACTTAGCACACTGCCTTCCATGTCTGACCCATTGAAATATAGAACAAAAATGGGCGCATTTTGGATAAGCAGTTGGATAGAAAATATGTTTGATGTAGGCACCGTTCCAGATATGCTAAAATATCTTTTTGATAAATCCTATTTAGACACCAATTACATAGGAAAAAATAAAGACGGTTTTTATCCGTATGATTATGAAGAGAACCATCTTTTTATGGAATATAAATGGGAGGATACTTTGCTGTTGGAATCGCGCCACCGTTTTGAACAAGGTAAAGACCCTTATTTTGACACGTTGAATAATAGAGTGTTAGCGGCTTACGAAAATTATAGCAGTGCCACAGTGCCCAATGCCTCCATGGTAAAATTGTGCAGGGCAGCTTACAATAAATGCAAAAAACGCGGCATAGAGCTGGTATTTATGCTGCCGCCAAAAGCGAGAACATCATATAGTTTATTGCTGCCAGTTTTTAATGCCATGCCAGAAAATGCAAAAATTGAATTAGGGGATATTCGCAAATACCCAAAATTTTATTCGATAGAATACGGCTATAATTTCCACCATTTGAATTATAAAGGCGCAAAATTATTAAGCCAAGAATTTGCAAAACAGTTGATACCGTTATTGAAAAAAGCAGAATAAAAAATCAGGTTTTACGTATCAGTAAATAGTTATTTGTACCATTTATTTTTTGCTTATGAAAGTTATACTTTTCGGGGTTGCTATAAAATTCTTTCCATTGTACATCTTTACTTAATTTTGCATCATTTAATAATTGTTCATTAATATAAATATAGTCCACTTTGTGTTTTTCTAAAAACTCAAAAAAAGGTTTGTCGATGGAAAAGACATCCGAACTAGTAAAATTACTTCCATCAAAAATAAAATGTAAGTTTGTTTGAAAAGAAATCAGAAAATGAGGTTGGTGGTCGTTGTTTTTATTGATGAAAGCCGCTAGTTTTTGTATTGGTAAGTTTTTAGTTTCTTTATAATCAGCGGTTGGGAAATTATAGGTATTGATAGATGGCGTAAAAATCAAAAACACTGTACAGCAGATGGCTTTTGCTGCCCAATTAATAGGATAGGATTGAGTTTTAAATAAAACGAAGCTAATACCCAGTATTAAAATTACAAAATGAAGCTGTAAATAATGGGTGGAATACCCAATTAAGAAATTAGGAATACTAGTGGCTAATATGAATAAAATAGCACCTATACCCAGTGTGTTTTTTACATTATTAAACGTAAACTTATTTTTCTCTTTTACTAACATTCGGATTGCAATTAACATCAAAATCAGAAATACCAAATGTTTTATTTTTCCTATTTTCTGAAATAGAAAAGACGGCAACAAGAAATCTTCCACAGCCTTAGTCATATTTAAAATGTAAAAACCGGTGCAGGTAGCAATATGCCGAAGGGCTTCCAACGGATTGTGTATTATTGAACCCATTAATGTAAACGACTTGCCAAATATTTTAGGAGCTAATTCAAAATAATCATAAGCGGTGAAATTTACCGGTTTATTCCATACAATATAGGTGACTAAATAATGCTGTGCATACGCAAGAAATCCTCTGTCAATACCTTTTAATTCGGTGCCTTTAATGCCAATTAAAACAATAATAAATATCATCGAAAGCAAATAAAACCAACGAAGTTTGTGCCGTTTGTTTTTTATAAATGCAATGATTGCTGCGGGTGCGAATGCTATAATAAATTCTGGTCTTGTAAGGTATAATAGAAAAAAGAAAAAGGTTAAAACAATATATTGCCATCCTTGTTCTTTTATGAATTTCAGAAGTATAAAACAGAATAGTATCAAGCAAATGCAAAAATCAGAAACAAAGGGCCATGTAGTAATATGTAGTTTGGAAAGTAGAAAAAGATACGATATTACAAAGGCAATAAATGGTTGGATGCCATAGACTACTAAGCAGATAAGCAATAAAATAGGCAGCCCTATAATTAGCACTTTATAATTTAGATAATATAAATCTATAGTAGAAGGAGCAAATAGGGATAAAAATTTATACCAAAGATTGTACAAAAAACCCCAGTCGAAACGAACTTCGGAAAACAAATTTTTACCAAATTTTAAATAGCTTATTTCATCAGCGGCAATAATGTCCCAGTGGTTGTTAATAGCATAAGTAAACTGATATAATATGGTTGATAATATATATATATATATATATATATATATATATTAAATCTACTTGTATTCATAATGGTTTCCTATTTTAGTACAATTATAGTGATTATTATTTACTATTGTAAGCACAAATTTTAGCCATTGTTTTTAAAAATACGAATTTAAATATTGCATAAATTACTGATTAATAATTATTTATAAACATAATTTTTTACGTATTTGTCATGTAAAATAGAAAATTTACCCTTTTATTAAGTTTTTATTTCGAGCAGGTACCTCTACTTTTGTTGCTATTCCTTACCCACAAACTACCAAACGCTGTTGTAGGTACGCCACCACATCATGTACTGCCGCATACCTATAGTGGCGATAGTTTTCAGTTGGTGAAGACACCACCCGAAAAAAAGAGAGGTATAAAAAAAGAGTCTAATTAGCGGCCTCTGCCGACCTATGTACTTTAAACGCATAATAACGTTGTAGAAAATAAGAGGTAGCCACCACAATAACAGAAGTTAGCAGCTTTGCCGGCAGCGGATAAAAATAAAACTGCTCGATGAAGAGCTTTAGAAATCCTATGTTTAGCAATATACAAATAAACACTACACTCAAATATCCTGCGGCTTGCTGCTTGGCTTGCACGGTAGAGTTCGTCCATACTACATAGCGGCTGAGAAAAAAACCCGTAGGCGTGCTGCAGCAAAATGCCAACATTAATGCGGCGATGTGTGGACTAAAAGTAAAAATGGGTGTTTTGAAATTTTGTCCTTGAAATAAGTAATGATAGGCTACATAAAATACCGTCATATCAAAAGCTAAATTTATTCCACCGCAAGCCATATATAAATAACTTTGGCGAGGGATAAACTTAAAAAACCATCGCCGGATGGTTAGCAACACTGCCCGTATGATATCTGCTATTGTAAGTAACATCTTCATGCAAAGATATAAACAGAAATGGGATTTTTTCTACCCTAAATCCGTTAATAATAGTTGTGCAACAGCTACCTCAAAATCTGCCGAACTGCATACGGCAGTGCTATATCCATCGGAAATCTGTAACTGTTCGTAATAGCTGGTGATTTGATGGCATTTTGCGCAACCCTGCCGAGAAATAGGCGGAATTATTTGTGTTTCTTTTAATATTTCTACGCCGCGCCCATCGCATTTTATGGCACTTTCTTTTATTGCCCACAAATCAAAAAATGCAGCCTGAGGATTGTTGGATTGAGCAATAAATTGTTGTTCCGCTGGAGTAAAATATTTTCCGGCAATATCTTGCGTTAATACCCGATGTTTTTCAATGTCGATACCTACTTTTTCGGTTAGCGAAATGGCACAAATAATATAATCGCCGGAATGGGAAATATTAAAATCAATTTCCTCGTTTATATAAGGTCTTTCTTTGGAAGAAATTTTTATATCGTGCAAAGTAGGGCTAATCTGTAATTGCTGTAAGGCATATTTTAAAATCATTTTTCCTACTAAAGATGCTTGCGCGCTTTGCCAGTGTTTATAGGCTTTTATATTGGTTTGGAAAAAAATGGGTAATTGCAACAGGAATTGCTGAAAAACAATATCCGATAGTTTTTCTGCTTGATGGATATAAAATATGTGAACGATATTTTTCATTACGCGCCATCGCAAATATAATATATAGAACACAGATAAATGCGAATAGAAAACTGTGTATATCGGTTCCTCCGTGTTTTCTACAAGCTTTTTTTAGTATAAAAAATCCTCTGCTGGGATTATCGATAAATGTCAGTTTTCCTGAAAAATAAGACAAAACACAGTTTTATAATAAATCTACACTATTGATTTATAGTATTTTATGCGCTTTTAAAATTCCTATTTTTTAAAACTTTGCCCAAAATTTGTGTTCGTAAAAATTC
>CAZXRF010000041.1:0-26823 GCA_964642875.1 uncultured Chitinophagales bacterium
CACAACGGATAAATTCAATATTTTAAATAAATACCACTGATTAAAACACAGAGGTAACAAAATAAAGTTACAAGATAAAATTAAATTTCAAAAAATTTATTCTCCCATGTATATCTGCTATCTTCGCAAAGAATATTATGGCAGATTGGAAGTTTTATTTAAAAAATTTTGAAGCGTATTTAAAAATAGAAAAATCGCTATCCCCCAATTCTGTGGAAGCCTATTTACATGACATACAATTACTATTAAAGTATTTATCAATAGAAAACAAAAGTATAAATCCAGACGATCTAACCTTACAAGATTTGGAATGCTTCATAGCATACCTTCATGATTTAGGGCTGGTCGACCGCAGCCAGGCACGAATTATTTCAGGGATAAAAGCATTTTATAAATATTTAGTAATAGACGATTACATCAAAGAAGACCCAACAACATTATTAGAAGGACCAAAACTAAGCAAAAAACTTCCTGATACGCTTTCGTTCGAAGAAATTGAACAACTAATCGGTGCATTAGATGTAAGTAAAGAAGAAAATGTAAGAAACAAAGCAATGCTCGAAACTTTGTACAGCAGTGGTTTGCGGGTTTCAGAGCTAATAGGACTTCAAATATCACACATTTATTTCAATGTCGGCTTCTTGCGAGTAATCGGCAAAGGAAATAAAGAAAGATTAGTGCCTATTGGAAGTGAGGCACTAAAGCAAATTGAGATTTATATAGAACATGTACGCAAAAAACTACCACAATATCCGAAATATTCAGATGTGTTATTTTTAAATAAAAGAGGTACGCCTATATCTAGAGTAATGGTTTTTATTGTAATAAAAAATTTAGCAGAGAAAATAAATTTGAATAAAAATATTTCTCCGCACACCTTCCGACATTCCTTTGCAACGCACCTCATAGAAGGTGGTGCAGATTTGCGGGCAGTGCAGCAAATGTTGGGCCATTCCTCCATTACAACTACTGAAATTTACACTCATTTAGACCAACAATATTTAAAAGAATCACTGTCGCTACACCATCCGAGATATAAGCATAAGTAAAATAAATTTTATATTCTTGCTGGAAAATTGTATCTTATAAGCGATAGGAATTATACGACTATGAATTAGTATTACGGATTGCATAACAGCTAAAAAAAACATTATGACAGACAATGGAAACATAAAATTGAGCAATAAAACATTATTATTAAAACAAAAAAAATGGAATAACTTAATAATAAATACAAAGAGAATAACCAAAGATATTTTATTTATTATAGCTGGTATATTAGCTGCTGGATTTGGACTTAGAAGTTTTTTATTACCTAATAAATTTATTGACGGTGGAGCAACGGGAATTTCATTATTGATATCTCAAGTATCACAAATTTCTCTTTCTTATTTAATTATTTTGGTAAATATTCCGTTTATCTTTTTAGGTATTCGTGTAATCAATAAAAAATTTGTTTTAAAAACAATTTTGGCAATTACGGCACTGGCAATGGTGATAGAATTTATTCCATTTCCACATGTCACTAACGACAAACTATTAATTTCAATTTTTGGCGGTTTTTTTCTTGGAGCCGGTATCGGTTTTGCAATCAGAGGTGGGGCTGTAATTGATGGAACTGAAATTCTTGCTATTTATTTAAGCAGAAAATTAGGTTCTAGTATCGGTGATATTATTATGGTTATAAATGTGATTATTTTTTCATTTGCAGCTTATTTATTATCTATAGAAACTGCAATGTACTCTATGCTTACTTACTTGGCAGCTGCAAAAACAGTAGATTTTGTAGTGGAAGGCTTCGAAGAATATATGGGTATTACAATTGTTTCGGAGCATTGTGGTGAAATTTGCTCTATGTTGAAAAATAAATTAAATAGAGGCTATACTATTTACAAACAGAAAAAAGGTAGTGGCAAAAGAGGTGAAAAAAATGAAGATGCCGAAATTGTTTATACCGTAATCACACGCTTAGAGTTGGGCAACTTATACAGTGAATTAGAAAAAATAGATTCGGATGCATTTATCATTACCCAAAGTGTGAAAAATATAAAAGGCGGTTTGGTAAAAAAACGTCCGTTAGACAAACATTAATGTTGTTGTAAAAACTGCAAAACATCGTGCTGTACCTGTATAGGTTTTTCCATCATAGGAACATGTCCGCAACTGTCGTAAATTATTTCGTAGCTATTTTTTATATCCGCATGAAATTGGTCAGCATATTTCGGATTGATAATAATATCTTGCTTTCCCCAAACTACCAATGTTGGACAAACTATTTTTTTTATTCGCTCCGGATTAGGATAATTATCCGAAAGCGCCATATTTATAATTTGCTGCAAATTGCCATCTCTATTCCATAAATCATTGATACGTTGGGTGCGTTCTGGCGTTAGCATTTTCTTGTTATAAAACACCCTATTCATTCCGTTTTTAGTTAAAAAAATGGGGATACCTCGCTTCATCCCCAATTGTACTATTGGGTTTCTAAATTCTTCTGCACGGGCTGTTTTCATCACCTCTTTCATGTCGTAGCCTGCACTATTAAACAGTACTAGTTTTTTCACTACATCAGGTCGGTTTACTGCTAAATTCCAACTCATTAATCCGCCCAAAGAATTACCCATTACATAGCAAGTGTCAATATGCAAAGTATCAATCAGAAAATTAAAATACTCGTTATACTCTGCAATATAATCCGGATTAGCCACTGTTTGTTTAGGAAAATCCGACAAGCCAAAACCCGGCAAATCTACACGTATTACCCTATATTTATCATTCAATAATGAATCTAAAATTCTGAAATCCCAATTGCTGCCACCAAAGCCGTGTATCATTAAAATCGGAATTCCACTTCCACTTTCCGTATAATGTATCTCAGCACCCTGCCACGTAATAAAGTGAGAATTGGAGAATCTATACTTTTCTTTCACGTATTCTTTTGACAGAATTAAATTCTTGCGGCCAAAACCTATATATAAAAACAAAGTGACTAAAACAATTACAATTATTAATATCGTTGCGGTTATTTTCTTGAACATAAATAAAATTGATTAACTAAGATAGTAAAAGCAGAAAAAATAGGGTAAAATACACCTATTTAAGATCCGATTTTAAAATTACAGCCTTTACTATAATAAACAAAATAACAGTACTTAGTTTTAACAACATAAAATTATAAATACCTATAAATGAATAAACTATGATTAATATTTTTAAAAATGATACCGTCAATTTTTAAAAAATAAAATAAAAACAAACTGTCAATTTGTCACTTTGGTGTATTTTTTGTATCTTTGAAATCCATTATTTTTTATGAACGAGCTATTAGATTATATAGAAAGTAAAAAACACGATGAATCACGACAAGGGGAAGCATTGGATATAAAGTTAGAAGTTTCTGAAATTAAAAACAATAAGAATTTCTACATTGAAAGTTACGGTTGCCAAATGAATTTTAGCGACAGCGAAATTGTAGCTTCCATTTTATCTCAACAAGGCTATGGGCTTACTGCCAACATCTTTGATGCTAATTTAATTTTATTAAACACCTGCTCTATCCGAGATAAAGCCGAACAAACCATTCGTCAGCGATTACGTTCAATCAACGAAATCAAAGAACAAAAACCCGACTTGCTGGTAGGCGTATTAGGATGTATGGCAGAGCGATTAAAAGCAAAATTTTTAGAAGAAGAAAAATTAGTTGATATAGTTGTTGGTCCGGATGCTTATCGCTCCTTACCCGAATTATTAGTAGAAGCTGAAGGCGGACAAAAAGCAGTAAATGTATTACTTTCTCGTGAGGAAACATATGCAGATATTTCTCCTGTCAGATTAGATAAAAATGGTATTACTGCATTTATATCCATCATGCGAGGCTGCGATAATATGTGCTCATTCTGTGTAGTGCCTTTTACTCGTGGTCGTGAGAGAAGCAGAAACCCCGAAACCATTGTACAAGAAGCTAAAAGTTTGTTTAATAAAGGCTACAAAGAAGTTACATTATTAGGTCAAAATGTGGACTCCTATAAATGGAGAGGCGAAGGAAAAAATGACGAAAAAACTGCCCCTATCTTAACCAATTTTGCACAATTATTAGAAATGGTTGCTTTAGTCAATCCCGATTTGCGTGTACGCTTTTCTACTTCTCATCCAAAAGACATTACAGATGAAGTACTGGAAACTATAGCTAAATACGAGAACATCTGTAAATACATCCATTTGCCGGTACAGTCCGGAAGTTCCACATGTTTGGAACGCATGAATAGAACTTACGACCGCGAATGGTACATAAATCGTGTAGATTCCATTCGACGTATTATTCCCGATTGTGCCATATCTTCCGACATAATAGCTGGTTTTTGTGGCGAAACAGATGAAGAACATCAAGATACACTTTCAATGATGGAATATGCAAAATACGATTACAGTTATATGTTCTACTATTCGGAAAGACCAGGTACAATGGCTGCCAGAAAATACAAAGATGATGTGCCAGAAGAAATAAAAAAACAACGTTTGAGTGAAATCATTACACTACAAAATAAACTATCTGTAGAAAGTAACTTAAAAGATATTGGCAAAACTTATAAAGTATTAATAGAAAAAAATTCTAAAAAAAGTGACGCAGACTGGTGTGGTAGAAATTCTCAAAATAAAGTAATTGTATTTCAAAAAGGAAATTACAAACAAGGAGAATATGTAAACGTTTGTATTGAAAGTGTAACACAAGGAACGCTAATTGGGAAAGTAGTTCCTAATAAATAAACAAATTATGATATGTATAACAGTTGTTTATTTTATCTGTTATACATATCTTTTCTCATTAGATATTCAACATAAAAAAAATGGACTTACTTTCAATAAAGCAACGATTTGGAATCATTGGAAACACACCAGCACTAAACCGTGCATTGGAAGTAGCCGCTCGTGTAGCTCCAACAAACCTATCGGTGTTGATAACTGGAGAAAGTGGTGTCGGAAAAGAAGTATTTTCTCAAATCATACACAACTTATCTACCCGAAAACATGAAAATTTTATTGCTGTAAACTGCGGTGCAATCCCAGAAGGAACTATTGATTCTGAATTATTTGGGCATGAAAAAGGGGCATTTACCGGAGCACACGACAAACGAAAGGGCTACTTTGAAACAGTAAACGGAGGCACTATATTTTTAGATGAAATTGGTGAAATGCCTATCGGAACTCAAGCACGACTTTTACGCTTATTAGAAAGTGGCGAATTTATTAAAGTAGGCTCTTCTATTGTGCAAAAAACAGATGTTAGAGTACTAGCAGCCACCAACGTAGATTTGCCTAAATTAATAAAAAAAGACCGATTTAGAGAAGATTTATATTATCGCCTAAATACTGTTCCAATTTTCGTTCCACCATTGCGCGAGCGTAAAGAAGATATACTATTATTATTCCGAAAATTTGCATCCGATTTTTCAGAAAAATATAGGATGCAACCCATACAACTAACTGATGAAGCCAAGCAACTACTTATCAATTATAGATTTCCGGGAAACATTAGAGAACTGAAAAATATAGCAGAACAAGTTTCTGTTTTGGCAAAAGAAAAAACACTATCTAAAGAAGAATTAGCACAATTTATTCCAAATACAGAAACCACAAATCTACCCGCTGTAGTAAGCACTGGAGAAACAAGCGCATATAGTGATAGAGAAATTTTATACAAAATGATTTTTGATATGAAAAATGATTTGAATGAACTGAAAAGATTTGTTTGGGATACCAATAACGGCAAATACGACACAACTAAAATTGACTTTAGTGATGTAGCTGGATTAGATCTTGCGAATTCCTCTATATCGAATTCAAACATATATACTGCTAAACACATTCCAACAATTGAATCTATAAACAGTACCAATCCCACAATAATACTCAACGAAGAACCACACTACGAGGAGGAAAGTATTGAAGCCAATTTATCTTTGGCAGATATGGAAAAAACAATGATATTTAAAGCATTGGAAAAGCACAGAGGAAAACGACGTGATGCTGCTTTAGACCTTGGGATTTCAGAAAGAACATTGTACAGAAAAATTAAAGAATACGAATTAGAATAATAGTGAAACTTACAATGAGCATATTACAAAAAATTCCTATTACCATCTTTATAAATTCCTATAAATTATGGGGAACAATGTTTTTGTTCTTAGGTATTTTATCTATTCCTGCTTGTAAAATATATCGCTTTACCGATGCTAGCGTAGATCCGAATTGGAAAACATTTTCGGTAGCGCCTACTGTAAATGTAGCTACACTACAAAACCCAAATGCTGCACCAACCTTCACCGACAAATTGAAAGAAAGTTTTTTGAGAAATACACGACTAACATTAATTCGTGACTCAGGAGATTTGGAATTTAGTGTTACTATAACAGAATATAATGTAGAACCAGTTGCAATTACCAATACCGAAACTACAGCGCAAAATAGGCTCAACATCACCGTAAAGGTGGACTGTGTAAACCAAAGAGATAAAGCAAAAAGTTTCTCTCAAACATTTAGAGATGGTGAGAATTACAGCGCAGGAAGACAATTATCAGATGTTGAAAATAGCTTAATAAATACTATATTTGACCGATTAGTGCAACAAATTTTCAACCGTACTTTTGGAAATTGGTAACATGAACTATCAGATAAGCGACATACTATCCAATCCTTCCCATATCAATGATGTGCCTGAAGAAATATTGCAAAATTGGTTAAACAATTATCCTTTTGTTCCAATTCTACATTTATATGCTTTAAAGAAAAAAGAAAACTATTCTGATTCCGATTTACATCGGACGGCCTTTCATCTTATCAACAGAGAAAAACTCTATTATTTATTAAAAAGCAAATCTATAACTCCAAGAGAATTTGAAGTAGAAAGAATAATTCCAAAAACTGATGAAACAACACCAATACAATTAGCAGCAGCAACTCAAGAATGGGTTACAGAGGAAATTACTCCGATAAGCGAAATAAATACTTCAGATACAACCACCGCAATTTCATTACCACAGATAGAAGAAACCACTGAGCGTATTGAAAAAAAATCAGAATCAGAATGTGAAAACAACTTAAAAATAGAAGAAAATATTCAATCTAATACAACAGCAGAAAAACCCTTATCTATTGCCGATAAAATATTATTGGAAATTCAACAAATAAAGGCAGAGCGAGCCAAACGAGCAGAAGCAGAAGCAGCTGAATCGCATGTAGATAATTCGGAACAAACTAAAGAAAAAAATACAGTAATAGTAGAAAATATAACCAAAAGTAAAGAAAACGAATCAGAAGAAAAAAAATCAGAAACTCCTATTACTCTTTCGATACAAGAGGAAGTAATTGCGAGAATACGGAAAATTCAAGAAGAACGCTTACAACAGCAAACAACAGAACAAACAACTTCTTTACCAATAATAACAGAAGTTTTATTAGAGAATGAAACAACAGAAATTAAAAAAGAAGAAATACTCCAAACGTCAATAGCTGAGGAAACAACACAAAATACAGCTATTTCAGAAGAGCAATCACAAGTGGTAGAACATTTGGTAGAAGAACAAAAACCTTTAACTATACAAGAAGAAGTAATTGCAAGAATACAAAAAATTCAAGAAGAACGGAAACAGCAATTAACAGAAGAAAGTGCATTAACTGCTCCAACATCAATTGCAACACCTCCTTTATTGAACGAAGGAAGTAAAGTTGAATTACCACAAACTGAAAATGAAATTGACAGAATAGAAAATATAGATACTGCGCCACAACCAATTTCTGAAATATTAATCATAGAAAAACCAACTCGCGAAAATGTTCTTCACGAAATAGAAAACGAAACTCAACAGATAAATAAACAAGAAACAGCTATCGATATAAAATTTATTGACAGTAAAAATAGCACCACAAATACAAATATCCTCCCTCCTCCTACTGACAAAACAATTGAACCTATACATACTGAATTTGTGGTAGAAAAAACAATTATAGAAAATGAAGCATTGGGTCAGATATTCCCTGAACCATTATTAGTCCAACTTTCTGCATCAGATAGAGTATCTACTACAAAAACAGAATACATTGAACCTGAAAAAATAATACCGGACAAATCATCAAATGAAAAAATTACAATCGTTGTATCAGAAATTAAAATTCCTGATACAACCCCAAAAGTAGTAGAAGTACAAAATCAAACAGAAACTATACTCCCCGATGAATATCCAACAGAGGTTGTAGAAAATATTTCTAAAATCATACAAAAAGACAGTATATTTATTCCAGAAATTGAAGAAGATAATATAGAACAACACACAGATAATATCATTTCATCAGATAAAGAAACACCTTTTACGATTCCACATGAGCAATCTATAAAGGATCAAATCATCACAAAAGAAATAGATTTAGAGGTAAAAAAAGAACCACATACATTTATAGAATGGCTCAAGCTTTTAGATGGAAATCTTCAAATCCAAACTACTGAAGCCATAAAAGAACCTGAAAATTGGATTGAAATACCAAGGTATGAAGTAGAACAAACACTGGCTCAAAAAAAAGAAATTCAGCGTGAAGATCAAAAACTATTTGAACCGAATTTTGAGGAGGGTGAAGTGGATTTATTTAATGAAATAGACGAAGAAGTAACTAAGGTAGCTACAGATTCTGTAGCATTTAAACAAGACATGATGACGGAAACTTTGGCAAAAATATATCAAAAACAAGGTAAATACGATAAAGCTTTAGAGATTTATAACACACTTCGTTTGAAATTTCCAGAAAAAAATGCTTACTTTGCAGCCTTAATTGAAAAACTAGAAAAAGAAAAATAAGATGTTTACCTTTTTAACCGTATTAATTATACTCGTAAGTCTATTCATCATTTTGGTGGTATTAATCCAAAATCCCAAAGGTGGTGGGCTAAATGGCGGCATCGGGTCTGCTGCTTCCAGTGTTATTGGCGTGCAAAGTGCTGGTGATGTAATGGAAAAAACCACTTGGGGAAGTGCCCTATTACTATTAGCATTATGTGTAACCACCGCCTTTGTAGTACCTAAAGTAGGCGATAAAGGACAAATAAAAACACTTACTGAAGATGCAGCAAAAATGAAAATGCCAACTATGCCAGCACCTGCTACCCCACAACCAGCAACACCTACAACACCAGTAAAGTAATTTTTTACATTATAATATATTTTATGGCTGTCTCGATTCCAAGACAGCCTATTTTATTTATTGATAATACTAAATTATAATATATGTACACAAACTATACATATATTAAATAGTACATATATCTTATATGAATAAAAATTTTTGTATTATTATAGAAAAAAACTCATCATTTATACTATAATCCTAAGAAAATTGTACCTTAGAGAAATAACAAATGTAAAATTCTAAAAACTATTTGTCATTTTTTCTGATATAATACATATTTTTACCCTTTAGCACTAAAATTTATGCTTACCTCTGTTATTCCAAGAATTAAAGACTGGCCTATCAACTTGATAGCACAAAAAAGGGATAAAATATTGCAGGAAACTATCTCCGAAGCAATATTAGAATTTAATAAAGCAAACCCAACACTCGTACAACTACGCAGCCAGTTGCAAAAAACATTATATCTCGAAAATATACGTATCAGAAATGAAGCTTGGGAAGTAGATCCTGAAGATGAAAAAGAATTTTGGAGTAAAGTAAAAAAGAGACTGCTCAAAGCAGACCCAGCTCAAACAGACGAAGAAGCTTCTAAAGAACTGCATCAAGAATTACTACAAGATATCATGTCAAGGTATGCCCATGAAATCATTGGCAACTTTAATCCTAATATCTTTTGGTTTGCTCGACAACTATTAGTGCGCTTCTTTGCCCGTTTGTTTAACTCTCACTTTGGCGGATTTAAAGGTCTATTTAATCCGAAAGAAGAATTGATAAATAAACTTATCGTTGCCGGCCCTGTAGATAAACTTCGAAATTTAGCGTTAAAAGGTACTGTAATCCTTGTACCTACTCATTTTAGCAATTTAGATTCTGCTATCATCGGGTTTGGAATGGATTATATCGGTATGCCAGCCTTCCAATATGGTGCCGGACTTAATCTATTTAACTCTAAATTTTTCAGCTTCTTTATGGGAAATTTAGGCGCATATAAACTTGATAGACGTAAGAAAAACCCTATTTACTTAGAAACATTAAAATCTTTTTCTCGCACTAATATTTTAGCAGGCGCACATACTATATTTTTCCCGGGAGGTACACGCTCACGTGCTGGAAATATTGAAACCGATTTAAAACTTGGACTATTGGGAACCGTTATGGATGCACAACGCACTCATTTTGAAAAAAATCCATCCAATTTAGCACCAAAAATATTTGTTGTTCCCCTTACTTTAAGTTATCATTTCGTGTTAGAAGCCTCTTCGTTAATTGAAGATCAATTACGAAGAACAGGAAAAGAACAATATTTGGTTTATGATACACCACAACCTACCGGCAAAGCTATTTGGAAATTCTTTTGGGAAACATTCTCAAAATCAACTGACATAACCCTCTCATTAAGTGAACCTATGGATGTATTTGGTAATGCTTTAGATGACAATGGAAACAGTATCGATAAAATGGGAAACCCTATTAACATCAGAAGTTATTTCTTAAATAAAGGGCTATTAAAAGCCGATGAACAACGAGAAATGATATATACCCAAATGTTAGGCGATAAAATTATAGATGGTTTTTTTAAAAACAACGTTGTATATTCTTCCCATGTCGTTTCATTTGTAGCTTTTGAGTTATTAAAGAAAAAATTAGACTATCCCGATTTATTCACCTTATTACGTATATCTGACGAAGACCGTGAAATTGATGGTCATGAATTTAAAATGACTGTAAAACGAGTAATTGACGAATTATACACATTGAATAACAAAGGAAAAATTAAATTATCTCCGGTTTTAACCTCTAAAGAATTAGAAGAAATTATAGATTTAGGTATCAACAACGTATGTATATACCATACTAACTTGCCAGTAATGCGCACCAAAGAGGGCAATATTACCAGCGAAGATTTAAAATTATTATTTTACTACCACAATAGATTATTAGGTTATGGGCTTGAAAAATGTATCTGATAAATACCCGGTAGCAGTCATTGGCGCAGGAAGTTTTGGTACAGCTGTAGCCAACCTATTAGCAGAAAACGGAGAAGTGTTACTCCATTCACGCAGAGCAGATGCTGTAGATATCATAAATCATGAACACATCAACAATGGACAAACAATACACCCTAATGTACGGGCAACAACAGACTTACAAGAAATAACGGAAAGCTGCTATCTCCTATTTCCATCGGTTTCATCCGATGCATTTAGAATAACAATGCGGCAAATGGCAGATCTATTACGGCCATACCACATGATGATACATTGCACCAAGGGATTTGACATAAAATTAGAACCCGGCAAAACCATTTTAGATAAAGATATTACATTAAAGCCGTCTGATATTTACACAATGAGCAAGGTTATTTTGGAAGAAACTTGCGTGAAACGTGTCGGATGTATGAGTGGTCCTAACCTTGCCCGCGAAATTGCAAACAAACACCCGGCGGCTACTGTAATTGCCAGCAAATTTGACGAGGTAATCAGAGAGGGAGAAAGCGCTATAAGAAGCAAACGGCTCCAAGTGTATAGCAGTCACGATATTTATGCTATTGAATTAGCCGGCGTACTTAAAAACTCGATGGCATTAGCAGCCGGCGCATTAGGCGGCTTAGGCTACGGGCAAAATGCAATGGCATTTTTAATAACTCGAGGATTAGGCGAAATTATAAGACTGGCAACTGCCATGGGCGCTAACCGGCAGGCTTTTCTAGGACTGGCAGGTATAGGCGATTTGGTGGCAACTTGCACTTCCCCGTTGAGCCGAAACTACACCGTAGGTGCGCGATTGGCAAAAGGAGAAACTTTAGAGCAAATTATTGCCACCTCTACTGAAGTAGCAGAAGGCATAAAAACGGTAAGCATTTCCAAAAAATTAGCCGATTCTACTGATATCAAGTTGCCTATTATTCAAAATATCTATCGAGTATTATTTGAAGGTATGAATGTAGAACAGGCTTTAAACTATTTGATGGAATATCGCTGGGGTTATGATGCCGATTATATGTAATATAAGTATTGAGATAAATTAAACATTAGTTTATTTTTCATTTTAAAAAAGAAATTAGAAATACAGTCACAAGCCTACCAAAAATACGGTATGCTTTATAATTTTTAGGTTAAGTTGTTTGTCGTTTCCGTTCTGCCACGTACCTTTGCATATGCACTCCAAAATTCTCATCTTCGATTTCGGTTCTCAATACACTCAACTTATTGCTAGAAGAATCCGCGAACTTAATATTTATTGCGAAATTCATCCTTATAATAAGCTTGCTGTATTGGAAAAAAGAGATTATAACGGAATTATACTTTCCGGCTCTCCATTTTCCGTATTACAAGAAAATGCGCTTCACTTTCCTATAAAAGAAGTTTTGGAAAAATATCCCGTGCCCATGCTGGGCATTTGCTATGGTGCTCAATACATTGCACACGTTTTCGGCGGAAAAGTAGAACGCTCCTCCAAACGGGAATACGGTAGAGCAAACTTAGACTTTATACAAACTGACAGCAAATTATTACATGCCATACCACCAAAGTCGCAAGTATGGATGAGCCACGGCGATTCGGTGTTGGAGTTACCTCCACATTTCGATTTACTGGCAAATACCGACTCTATTCCAGTTGCAGCTTTTAAGCTCTCCGATAAAGAAGTATATGCTATTCAGTTTCATCCCGAAGTAACCCACTCCTCAGACGGAAAGCAACTATTACAAAATTTTGCTGTAACAATCTGTGGCTGCCGGCAAGATTGGACACCTCTTTCATTTATCGAAGAAACCGTAGCAGAGATAAAACAACAAGTTGGAAATGACCATGTAGTGCTCGGACTTAGTGGCGGTGTAGATTCAAGTGTTGCTGCACTTTTACTACATCAAGCCATTGGAAATCAACTTACTTGTATATTTGTAAACAATGGATTACTGCGCTATAATGAATTCGACTCTGTGTTGGATTCTTACCAACATCTTGGATTGAATGTAGTGGGAATAGATGCCACAAAGCGGTTTTACAAAGAACTAAACGGATTATCAGACCCAGAAGACAAGAGAAAGGCAATCGGTAAAGTATTTATAGATGTATTTCAAGAGGAAGCCGAAAAACTCAAAGAGGTAAAATGGCTAGGTCAAGGCACCATTTATCCCGATGTAATAGAATCTGTATCCGTACATGGCCCCTCTGCAAAGATAAAATCTCACCATAATGTAGGCGGTTTGCCCGAAAAAATGCACTTGAAAATAATTGAACCACTCAATAGGTTGTTTAAAGATGAAGTGCGTAGAGTAGGAAAAGCATTAAATTTACCTGAAAATATCTTAAACCGACATCCATTCCCCGGACCTGGGCTTGGAATCCGAATTTTAGGTGAAGTAACAGCCGAAAAAGTAGATATCCTCCAAAAAGCAGACAATATTTTTATTGAAAGTTTAAAAAAAGAAGATTTATACAAAGATGTTTGGCAAGCCGGTGTTATTTTTCTACCTATACAAAGTGTAGGGGTAATGGGCGATGAAAGAACTTATGAACATGTAGTGGCATTAAGAGCAGTAACCAGCATAGACGGAATGACTGCTGATTGGTGTCATCTGCCTTACGAATTTTTGGCACGAGTTTCGAATGAGATAATAAATAACGTAAAAGGAATAAATCGAGTAGTATATGACATTAGCTCCAAACCGCCTGCCACTATTGAATGGGAATAACTTATTGATTTTATTCACTATAATTGCTGGTATCTCATCTTGTTCTTCAAAAAAAATAACTACTACACAGCGGGTAGAAGTGGTGAATATTAAAACGCCATCTACAGAACGAAATACCCAAAAAGAAGATTCATTAATAAGAAAACCAGAAGCTATAGATATTGATAATAACTTAAATAAAACCATAATATCTAATTCAAATACAATTACTTATACAAAAAAAGAAACAAACATACCGCAAGAAATAAACAGAATCCGCAATTTAGCGGTCATCTTGCCATTTCACCTTAGTCAAATACCATTAGGTCAATACGCCGACGATACGACTAAGCAATTAAATCCAGAATCCAAATATGCAATGGATTTTTACTTAGGATGTCTTATGGCAAAAGAAAAATATTCGAATTCAAACTTAAAAGCAAATGTATATTTTTTAGATGATGCAAATGACTCACTTTCAACCGCTAACTTATTAAATCAAAAACCATTCCCTAATGTGGATTACATCATCGGACCACTATACGGAAAAAACCTAAAAACCATTGCAGATTATGCCCAAGCTAATAAAATAGCGATGCTTTCTCCTTTTATTAACTCTATGTATATCAAGGATAACACATATTATTTTAACAGTATCGCTTCACCAATCACACAGTATAATTTTATATTAGAGCATATTAAGAAAAAATACACTGGAAAAACGATAGAAATTGTTTATGATGGACAAGATGTAAACGACGAAAATATAGAAATACTTAAACCAATAGCCAATAAACATTTTAGTTATAACAATATTAAATACACTTCCATTCCGACTGGATCTGATGCTGTAAAAGTTCTAAACTTACAAGACACCACAAGCGACAGAATTATTTTAATCTACTCTAATAAAGATAGTTATAGTAAATTTATTATAGGAAAACTTAAACAATTAAAAAATCATTTTGAAGTGTTCACATCTTCTTGTACAAGAAATACGAAAGCGCTCGTTGATTCTAAAAATACAAATACAGTTTACACGGTTTCTCCATTTAATACTTCTAACCCAAACTATGCTCCTTTTGCTATAAAATTTGAAGATAAATACAAAAAAACACCTACAGATGCTGTCAATCAGGGATATGATTTGATGTTGCATTTATTTTTCCAAATGGAAAAAGGAATTTTATTGCAAGACAATACATATAATCTTTCAGCTGATTTTGACAATACACAAACTAAATTCCAATTTAAATCTATATTGAATAAAAACGAAAATATTGATTTCTACGATAACACTTATCTAAATCTATACAAATATACTAACGGTACATTTGTACTTGTTGCCCCTCAATAGGGATAAATTGGCAAATTTTCTTGTCATTTTTAGCCATTGTAAATACGTATAAATCTATTGCTGATTTGGTAATAAACAATTTCTGCTTGATTTGTAACATTTGTGTATTAATCTTTTCTAAATTAAGTACAGAAATAGTATATTTGCGCCCTTATTTAACTAAATAACCATCATGGGCAAAGGAACGAGATCGGCGTTGGTAATACTTACCACATTAGTAGTATTAATTTGTATTTACTGCTTATCATTCACATTTAAAGTAAATTCTATAGAAAGCAAGGCGGTAGCTTTTGCTGAAAAGAGCATTCCAATGGAAAATTTGGAAAAAAGATACCCAGGCGACCAATTGGCGCAATTTTTATACGAAGATTCTATACAACAAGCTAGAATCGGGTATAAAAACAGATACCTTGACTCTATCTCTAATGAAAAAGTATTCTTGTGGAATACTTACAAAATGTGTAAAGAACAACAATTAAACTTAGGCTTAGACTTACAAGGTGGAATGAGCGTAGTGTTGCAAGTTTCCATAAAAGAGCTTTTACAATCTTTATCGGATAATAACCGCGACCCTAAATTCAATAAAGCGTTAGACATTGCAGAGCAACGTATGGCTACCAGCAGTGATGACTATTTGACTTTGTTTTTTAAAGCATACAAAGAATTAGACCCTAACGGCAAATTAGCTACTTTCTTTGCTACAAGAAACAGTAAAGATGACAAAATCACTTTTGAAAGTTCTAACAGTGATATTGAATCTTATGTGCGCAAACAAGCCGCCGATGCGATAAACACAACCTATAACATCTTACATACTCGTATCGACCAATTTGGCACTAAAGAACCTACTATTCGTTTAGATGCCAATAGAGGACGTATTATAGTAGAAATTGCAGGGGTTGATAATCCGGCGCGTGTACGTAGATTATTGCAAGCAACTGCTAATTTAGAGTTTTGGGAAACATACAAAGCCACTGAAATTGCAAAATCTATAAATGATGCAAATACAGCATTAAAAAATTATGTAGATACACAAAAAGATTTAGGTAAAGATTCATCCGCAGTAGAAAAAGCGAAAAACTTACTAACCGGAGGCACAGAAGATACATCGAAAGCCGTAAACCCATTAACCGGAAAAAAAGACACAAAAGCGGATACTTCTCAAGCTAAGAAATTTGAACAATTTAAAAATGAAAATCCATTATTTGCGGTATTACAGCCTGCAGTGGACGACAATAACCAATTCCAAGCATCACCAATCATAGGGTATGTGAGTACTTTAGACACGGCTAAACTTAGTTCGTATCTGAACAATCCAGATGTACGCTCCGTATTCCCGAAAGATATTGACTTCATGTATTCTGCTAAATCTTTTGGCGATAAGCAAAAATATTTGACATTATATGCCATAAAGAAAAATACAAATAGTGGAAAAGCACCATTAGACGGAAGTGTAATCACACAAGCAAGACAAGACTATGACCCGAACGGACAAGTAACCGTAAGTATGCAAATGAATACTATCGGTGGTAGAACATGGAGAGATTTAACACGTAAAAATGTAGGAAATAACATTGCTATTGTCTTAGATAATCAGGTATATTCTGCTCCAAATGTAAATGGCGAAATCGATGGAGGCAACTCACAGATCACCGGTGGTTTTGATGTACAAGAAGCTACCGACTTAGCGAATGTATTGAAAACTGGTAAACTTCCAGCATCTGCGCGTATTATTGAAGAGGTATTAGTAGGGCCATCTTTAGGAAAACAAGCTATACATGCAGGTATTATCTCCTTAATTGTGAGCTTTATACTTATCGTATTATTCATGATATTCTTCTATTCATCTGCAGGTATAGTTGCTGATATCGTGTTGTTATTGAACTTATTTATGATAATAGGTTTAATGGCTGGTTTCGGCTCTACACTCACCCTTCCCGGCATGGCTGGTATTGTTCTTACACTTGGTATGGCTGTAGATGCAAACGTAATTATTTATGAAAGAGTAAAAGAAGAACTCCGACTAGGAAAAAGTTTGGTTATAGCAGCTCAAGAAGGATTTAAGCACTCCCTGCCTGCTATCTTAGATGGAAACATCACCACTCTCTTAACGGGTATTATACTTGCATGGATTGGTATGGGACCAATCAAAGGATTTGCTATTACCTTAATCATCGGTATCCTTACCACTTTATATACTACATTGTTACTTTCAAGAGTAATTATTGAAAAAAGATTAGAAAGTGGTAAAATAATTAATTTCCAAACTAGCTGGACAAAAAATTTCTTACACGGACATAATTTCGATTTCATCGGCAAAAGAAAAATAACCTATTCAATTTCAATTGCAATCATTATTATTGGTGTAATTTCATTCCTTACGAGAGGCTTTGAAATGGGTATCGATTTTAAAGGCGGACGAGAATACAAAGTACGCTTTGAAAGACCTGTAAATACCGTAGAAATTAGCCAAGCGCTTACCAAAACTATTGGGGAGGGTACAATTGTAAAACAATTCGGCTCGGCTAACCAAGTAAAAATCACTACTTCTTATTTAATAGATAAACCAGGAAAAGACATAGACAACAAAGTGGAATCTGCCGTTTATGAAGGGTTAAAAAATTTCTTACCAAATACTTCGTTTGAAACTTTCCAACGGGTAAACGAAATGAGTTCCTCCAAAGTAGATCCTACTATTTCTGTGGACTTTAGAAATACATCAATCATCGCCACAATATTTTCTTTAATCGTAATCGGTATTTATCTCTTATTGAGATTTAAACATAAAGGATATTCCATTGGTGCTATTGCCTCCACTGCGCACGATGCTTTTGTTATCTTAGCATTGTTCTCTTTATTACACGGTGTTGTTCCGTTTGCAATGGAAGTAGATTCTACATTTATAGCTGCTATTTTAACCGTTATCGGTTATTCACTAAATGACACCGTTATCATCTTCGACCGTTTGAGAGAGTATTTGAATTTAAAACCAAATGCAGATATGAAAGATACAATGAATGAGGCTATTAACAGTACCTTATCCAGAACATTTAACACCGCATTTACCGTATTTATTGTGGTATTTATCTTGTTCTTGTTCGGTGGTTCTACCTTAAAATCGTTCTCCTTTGCTATGTTAATCGGGGTGGTTGTAGGTTGTTACTCTTCCATTTTCATCGCCTCTCCTATCATGTACGATTTGGACAACGATCATTCTAAATATACTTCAGGTAATAACAAACCAAAAAGTACTACAAAGAAAAAATAAACCTTTCATCATATAAAAAAGTCCCGATTTTGTCGGGACTTTTTTATTTTTCGATATGAATAACATGGAACAACTACAACAATTAAAATTTCCGTTTCCTATTCGGCAGCAAGTGCTTTGGGGCGAGATGGATGCTTTCAACCATATCAATAATGTTATCTATTTTAGGTATTTTGAAACAGGACGTATCGCATTTTTCAATGAAGCTAACTTATGGGATTTATTAGCTGAAAATAACATCAGAATTGTAGTGGTTAAATTAGATTGCAATTACGTACAAGAAATCACCTACCCTGCCGAAATAGAAATCGCTGTGGCTATAAAAAAAGTTGGAAATTCTAGCTTAACAGTACATCACATCGTAAAAAAAGATGGAAAGATTGCAGCACATGGCGAAGGGGTGATTGTGGCTACCAATCCAGAAACCGGAAAATCGACTCCTTGGACTGAAAGCCTAAAGGCTGCATTTGCAAAATGGCTATAATGCTTGTGTAGAAACGGAGAAATTAACTCCTTTATCTTCCAATTCTCCTATTGCATTTGCCAAAATGGAATTGACAACTTCTAAATGATGAGGTTCTTCAAACAATAAATCGCTAAAATTGAAAATAAGTAATTGTATTTCCTTTTCTTTTATCCACGACAAATCATTCAAACATTCATCTAGTGAATCAAAATTGGGATGGAAATAATCGGGAAAATTGAGTGCTTTGGCTATTTCTTCATAAAAATGAGCTAAAACCGCACATTTTT
Source organism: uncultured Chitinophagales bacterium (assembly GCA_964642875.1). Lineage (GTDB taxonomy): Bacteria > Bacteroidota > Bacteroidia > Chitinophagales > JADIYW01 > JADJSS01. The sequence continues at coordinate 19,228 of CAZXRF010000041.1, forward strand.
CACCATCTAAAAATGCGAAAAACACGCCATTTACTACTAAATTATTTTTAAAAGTTTGCATGTGTTACTTCATTTCTATAAAGGTGTTGTAATGATCGGGAGTGTACCACGCCCTGCCGTCACTGCCGGTTACAATACGGCGTGCGCCCCTATTCTGTCCTTGCACCTTAGGCTGTATATCCCATTCTTGATATTTTATTTTACTGCCAGAGGCATCGTATTGCGGCAAATTATGCTCATAATTTCCAAATATTCTGCCACCTTCAAAGCCATCGGGTGCTTGGTTGTTTTTTTGTATATACGATAACACAACAATTGCTTTTTGAGGAATATCTGGATTGGAAATCCTTGCAGTTTCACTTCTTGTGGCTCCTCCTCTATCGTTTTGGGCAGTTGGTGTAGGATAGTTTTTCTCTGTAGAATTTCCTGAAGAGGGTTTGTCTTTTTGCGCTTTCGCGCCGTCTTGGTAGCCATCTTTATAGCCGATGGTGTATTGTTCACTTTTCGACGACGTATTACAAGAAATAAAAAAAAGAAAAGAAAAAATTAGCAAAAATAAATGATCTAAAATAGATGCTGTATGCTTCAACTTTCCCATTGTCGAAAATTTTATTTTTGATTGGCTTTGGCATGGTCAGCCAAGAACTGTGCCAACCCTTTATCTGTTAGTGGATGATGAAACAAACCCATTATAGAACTTAATGGGCAAGTAACCACATCTGCACCTACTTCAGCACACTTTACAATATGCAAAGCACTACGGATAGACGCCGCTAATATTTGCGTATCATATTGATAATTATCGTATATATGTCTGATTTGATGAATTAATTCTATTCCGTCTTGGTTCATATCATCTAATCGACCTACAAACGGACTTAAATAGGTAGCACCAGCTTTCGCAGCTAATATAGCTTGACCAGGCGAAAATACTAAAGTGCAATTCGTTTTTATTCCATTATCCGAAAAATATTTAATAGCCTTGATACCATCTTTAATCATCGGTACTTTTACTACAATATTTTTATGCAATTTTGCAAGTTTCTTACCTTCCGAAACCATTTCTTTGTAATCTGTTGAAATCACTTCGGCACTTACATCTCCGTCTATAATCTCACATATTTTTTTGTAATGATTTAATACATTTTTTTCGCCTATAATACCTTCTTTTGCCATTAACGATGGATTGGTAGTACAACCGTCCAAAATTCCTAAATCGGCAGCTTCTTGTATTTGTTGTAAATTGGCAGTGTCTATGAAAAATTTCATTGTTGTTATTTTAATTAATTTCTAGTACAATATTAGGGAAATAAAGTGTAATTAATAAAAAATCTTATTCACTAAAACCAAAGAATAGCAATATCCATTGTGTATATACATTAATGATATTTAAGGTTAATTTAGTACAGAAAACTTTACATTTGCACGTATGAAAATAAATAAAGCGTTTTATCCGTTCCTTTTTTCGATTATCCTTGCATTCGGTATTTTTTTAGGTTTTAAAATCCAAGGCAGAAGCAATGCCAATAGTAGTATTTTTAACACAAAAAGCAATTCTAAGTTAGAGTATCTTCTACGATTAATAGATGCCAAATATGTTGATAGCGTTGACGTTCCAAAACTTTACGATGATGCTATCAGTAAAATGTTGAGTGATTTAGACCCACACAGCGTATATCTGCCTCCAATAGAGATGAAACATGAAGCTGAAATTATGGAAGGCAATTTTGAAGGAATCGGTATTGAATTTTCCATAGTAAAAGATACCTTACAAGTGGTAACACCAATTAGTGGTGGCCCTTCTGAGCTAGCAGGCATTGGTGCTGGTGATAAAATTATTAAAATAAATGACACTACCGTTGCTGGAATAAAAATCACTAACGAAATGGTGATGAAAAAACTTAAAGGACCAAAAGGTACTCAAGTGAAATTGACCATTATAAAAAGTAGTAATCATAAAATAATAGATTATACCATCAAGCGCGATAAAATTCCGATTTACAGCGTAGATGCAGGTTTTATGTTAGATAAAACTACAGGATATATAAAAATCAACCGATTCTCTAAAACAACTTATGAAGAGTTTTACAATAAACTAGAAGCACTCAACAAACAAGGCATGCAAAATCTTATTTTGGATTTACGCCAAAATCCGGGAGGGTTTATGGATCAAGCAACTGCTATTGCTGATGAGTTTTTAGATGGCAACAAAACAATTGTATATACACAAGGCAGAACCGTGCCGCGAACTTACGACAAAGCACGTACTTCAGGATTATTTGAAAAAGGGAAAATAGCAGTATTGATTGATGAAGGCTCAGCATCTGCAAGCGAAATTGTAAGCGGTGCAATACAAGATTGGGATAGAGGTATTATCATCGGTCGCCGCTCTTTTGGGAAAGGCTTGGTGCAACAAGAATATCCATTAGGCGATGGCAGCTCCGTGCGGCTCACTATTGCGAAATATTACACCCCGAGCGGCAGAAGCATACAAAGACCGTACGACGATAATTTGGATAAATACTATGGCGATATCACCAAACGTTTTAACGATGGTGAAGCATTTAGCCAAGACAGCATAAAACAAGATAAAAAAGAAGTGTACAAAACGCTTATTAAAGGCAGAACCGTTTATGGTGGCGGCGGCATCACACCAGATATTTATATTCCGGTGGATACCAGCATGCTCAACCCTTTTGTAATGGGCGTTTACACCAATAATCTATTACCTGAGTTTGCATATAATTATTTCGCTGACAATAAAGCACTTTTTACAAAATATACTTCAGCCGATGCCTTTAAAACCAACTACACTGTAGAGGACAAATTGTACAACGATTTCGTAAGCTATTGTTTTGCTCATGGCGTACCTAAAAGTACGGAAAGCTATGTTGGAAAATCTAAGGATTATTTGAGCTTTCGACTTAAAGCCTTTTTAGCAAAACAAGGCTGGAAAAGCGATGGCTTCTACGAAGTAGCTGCACAAGACGACAAAATGATACAACGAGCCTTGCACGAATTAGAGAAATAAAAGTACAAAATAATATCGTTCTACTTTATTCATAGCAGGGTCTCCAATGCGTTGGTAAGTAGCAAGGCAGGGACTTTACGAAATAGCCCGCAGATATTTATACTTCGGCACTAGTTCTGCAAGTTGCAAACTTGTTTTATTTATCTTCACTAGTTGAAACTTACTTCCGCACAAGTACGCCATGTTTATTGCTTAACGGCTTACTTGCGCTAGTTGGCGTTATAATAATTTCTCAAAGAAGTTTAAAGCTTAGAAAAAAAAATATTACTATAAGTATTACTGTAATAAAACATATCCAGCTATATAACTGCTTTTTCTTTGTTCCAAATTTATCGAATTTATCAAAATATATCAAATACTTATTTTTTTTAAAAAGCAAATAATTATTTATCAAAATAACTGGAAATAAAAAGCTTAATAAATAAATGATAAAACTCGTATTATTCTGCCATATCTTTTCAATTAAGTTACTTTCTGTTATACCTTGTACTAAATTAAAAAATGTACATTCTATTAAAGCCAATAACCCTCCAATGATAGCCCCACTTCTTACACTACTTATACCTGATTCTCGGTTATCAAGAATCCGATTTCTAAGTTTATTCATATCGTTCACACCTTGTGCCGCATAATATTTTTGTACACCCTTAATTTTATAAATAACTTTAAATGGATTTAAAAAACCTATTAAATATCTCAAATAAACATCAAAGCGATAAAGTCCGTAGTAAATAATATTCCAAAAAAGTTCAATATTTTTCATCGTATTTTATTTTTAATTAGTCTTGTACCAAATTGACCACCATAATATGCCCCTCCAAAAGCTCCTCCAAACCCTCCTATAACACCTCCAGTAACTGCTCCTGGGATTGCTCCTATTCCTCCAAATGCTGCACCTAAAGCAAACCCTCCTTCAAACCCCACCCATACACCAGCTTGAAATCCTGCCCAAGCTCCTATTAAGCCTCCTGCGAAACCAGTTGTAACTTTTTGAGCATCATAGCCAAACTTATTTCCGTCTTTATAATACCCTCTTCCAATTTGAGCTGCCCCGCTCTGGCGCAAGTATGCAGTATTGGTATAAGTGGGGCGTACTTGTGCTTGTTTAGCTACCTGTATTTTACAAAAACTAAAACACCCAAGCGCACCGCGCTGATAGCTGAGTGGTAGGCTGTTATTTGTATTTGAGGTATTGGACATAATAGATGTGTTTGATAAAGATATAACTTTTAATGAATAAAACTTACTTCCGCACAAGTACGCCATGCATATTGCTTAACGGCATACTTGCGCTAGTTGGCATACCACCGCCAGCGGTAGCATTATTCATGTCTATATCATATTCAAAGAACTATTTAAATATACAACTACAATCTTAAAATTGTTTTGCTAACATAACCAACACAAAAAATAGTATAAAAGGTGTAATCTCATAAATTGTATAAAATATATTATCTCGCTTATAATTAAATTGATAATTCCGATAATCTACTTTCTTTGTTACCATGTGTACATATATGAATACAATTGCAATGAGAACACCACCTAATATTTGCACTTTTATCAATGTAATGTTAGATAAAATAGCTTCAAAATTATTTATATAGCTTTTCCCTAACATGAAAAAAATAGGAAATATGCATATAATATAAATGTAAATAGGAGTGCAAACAGGAATAAACATAGCCATAGGTTTAATACCTTTTTTTAAAACATAATGTTTGTAATATATAAAAGCATAATGACGTCTGATAAGTTGATTCATATTAATTTTTTAAGGGAAAGTTCTCCATAAACCATAGCTTGTATTTTTAGGTTGTATTCCTATGGTAAAATTGCTATTAATAACAGGTTTGGCAACAAATGTCCAACCTAGTCCTGCTGCAAAACCATAAGGTCCTGCTCTCATACCAATATATGAAAAAGCAATATCACCAGCAAACAACCAACCTGATTGTGTTTTACCTGTTTTAGGATCAGGATAAAACGTCTGGTAACCACTACTAAGTACTCCAATTACAACTCCGCCCCAACCTATCAAAGTAAAACCAGTATTTAAAGCTAAAGCCCCGCTCTGGCGCAAGTATGCAGTATTGGTATAAGTGAGGCGTACTTGTGCTTGTTTAGCTACCTGTGTTTTACAAAAACTAAAACGCCCAAGCGCACCACGCTGATAGCTGAGTGGTAGGCTGTTGTTTATTTTTGAGGTATGTAACATATTATATGTATTTTGTAAAGATATAACTTTTAATGAATAGAACTTACTTCCGCACAAGTACGCCATGCTTATTACTTAACGGCATACTTGCGCTAGTTGGCGTGGTAGGCTGTTGTTTATTTTTGAGGTATGTAACATATTAGATGTGTTTGATAAAGATATAACTTTTAATGAATATTTATACTTCGGCACCAATTATGCAAGTTGCAAACTTGCTTTATTTATCGTCACAAGTTACCTACGCTTATTACTATGCTACAAACTTGCGACAGCAGAGGGTTATTATTACTAAAAAACATCTGCAACAATTAGTAAGCTAATTGCTTTGTTTATTGTTTTAGAAAAATATATTTTTTCACATTATCCGGATCTCCTATCCAAGTATATAAAATCCATGGTAGTTTATTTTCAAACATCCCTTGTCCCGTTATTTCAAAACTTACAGCTATTTTATGACTGTATGATTTTCCATCCATAGTATAGCTTTTATTAATCCCATAATCAATATATGTAGAATTACTATTAAGCTGTAATGTACTATTACCTTTTTGTTTATTTATTAGCTTCCAAGTACCCGTAAAGTCTATTCGTTTATTTAAGAATCCACTATCTAAATAGAAATTATAATAATTAACTTTCTTAGCTAAGTATGTACCATCTTTCTTTAATTCTATACTTGCTCCATCTGTGGATTTCCATATTCCTATAAAATCTCCTTGGTTCATATTACTACTACAGCCTTGAACAATGAAAAATATAATAATACATTGATATAAAAATTTCATGTTTACCATTTTATTATTTCCTTCCAATTAAATGTTTGAGTTGTCTTGGATAAAGGTCCCGTGTTAAACACTTTATTTAATGGATTTCCAATATTATTACTCCACCAATTAGTATAACCTATTAATGGCGGATGTGTTGCAGATTGTATAGTAGATGAATTTGTTACAATAAAATTTACTTTTGCTGTATTATTTGCTTTGTTAACATCTAATACCGTCCATTGTAAATCATATGAACCTAAGTATGTTACTGCCAAATTCCCTGTAGTTCCTAATGTTAAAAGTGTAGAATAATCCTTTAAATATTTTATAACACCACTTGGACCACCTAATGAATATGGAGAATTACCTTGAAGCGGCCCATCATTCATAATATTAGTAGCAATTAAATTTCTGGTATCCTGTACATGTGAATGTTGTTGTAGTAATTTAGTAAAATAATCTCCGTTTGTAAAGTCTCTATGTCTTGGTCCTGTTCCTGTAAGCCATTCCCAACCAACACCAAATGGCGTCTTGACGTTACTAGCCGTAGCATTATTCATATTAATATCTGAATAGGAATTAAAATGGGAACTATAACCACCCAAATACCACGTATGTGAAGTTATGTTCTTTACTTCTCCTGCGTTGCCTACATTACCTTTGCCTCGTATGTGTACTTGGCTGGGGCCGCTCAGCATGTTTTTTGCATCATTCATCACACTCCAAAAGTGGGCAGTTGCCGTTGCCTGCTGCATCCAGGTTTGTGTGCCATAGGTAGCCGCATATCCTCCGTGGTTGCTGGCGTAAGCAGAATAGGGACCCATGTAGTTGTAGCCGAAGCTACCCATGCCGGTAATGGAATTTAGGTCGCCTACGTAGCCTATATTACCACGGCTTCCGCCGCCACCGCCACCACCACTGAGGTCATCGCCAATCACTTTCTCTGGTGCTGCTTTTAAAATCCAGCCGCTGGGGTCGGTGTATTTCAGAGGGTTATTCTGTACGTAGCTGTAGCGGTTGTAGCTTTGGGTGTGGGTAGGGTCTTGCACATAATTATCCGGCGAGAGCATCCTGCTTATAGTAGGGTCGTAGAGCCTGCCGTTCATGTTAATGAGGTTGAACTGCGGCAAATGCTCGTGTCCCGTAAACCCGCGGGTGATAAAACCGCTGTTATTTCCGTAGCCATATTGGGAGGTGATGCTCGCAAACGGCGAACTTACGGGCTGCGAGACGGTATCTTTCGTCCAATCTTTATAATTTCTTTCCCTGCCCCAAGCATCAAAACTCTGTTCGCCCAGCACTGTGCCGGTGCTGCAAAAACGCCCAAGCACGCCACACTGATAGCTGGACGGTAGGCTGTTATTTGTTTTTGAGGTATTGGACATAATAGATGTGTTTGATAAAGATATAACTTTTAATGAATATTTATACTTCGGCACCAATTATGCAAGTTGCAAACTTGCTTTATTTATCGTCACAAGTTACCTACGCTTATTGCTATGCTACAAACTTGCGACAGCAGAGGGTTACAAAAACTAAAACGCCCAAGCGCACCGCGCTGATAGCTGAGTGGTAGGCTG
>CAZXRF010000042.1:0-26328 GCA_964642875.1 uncultured Chitinophagales bacterium
ATTGAATAATTTAGGCGATACTACAACTCTCTTAGACCCGAGTGTTGTAGAGGAGATTATAAAAAATAGAAAATAAGCATCTTTCACTTTAAGATGAAGACTATTGACTTATAGAGCAGCAAATAACTTTGTAGTACTTACATAATGACAATAATTACATTAAATTTGTCATCGTATTGACAGAATTTAGCTAAAAATTGTCATTGTATTGACAAAATTTAGTTAAATTTGGTCAATGGATTTTTTAAGAACACAACAAAAGGTATTAGCAAAATCGCTAAAACCTCAAAAAGTGACCTTGTTACTTGGTGCCAGAAGGGTAGGTAAATCTATACTTTTGGAGCAATTTCTTGCTAATTATAAGCGTCCGTATTTATTTTTAAATGGCGAAGATGATGCTACCTTAGAATTATTAGCTACCAAAACCGTAAAAAACTACACACGTATTTTAAACGGCAACGATTTATTAGTGATTGATGAAGCACAAAATATCCCAGATATTGGAAAAAAATTAAAACTAATGGTGGATAGTATCAAAGGTTTGAAAGTATTGGTTACTGGTTCTTCTGCATTTGATATTTTAAACCTTTCAGGCGAGCCGCTCACCGGCAGAAGTAATACACTTTATTTATATGCGTTGCACCAAAAAGAAATTGCACAACATGAAAATGCAGTAGAAACTAAACAAAATTTGGAAGAACGTTTAATTTATGGTTCATATCCTGAATTGTGGCATTTAAAAACTATGACAGAAAAAAGAAATTACCTGAATAGTATTGTACACTCTTATTTGCTTAAAGATATTTTAGTGTTAGATGGCATTAGAAATGCATCGCTATTACATAGCCTACTTAAATTGATTGCTTACCAAATAGGGAAAGAGGTGTCTTATAATGAAATTGGCAATGCTTTGGGTGTGAGCAAAAATACAGTAGAAAAATACCTGAATTTATTGACAAAGGTTTTTGTGTTGTATAAAGTTGGCGCCTACAGCAATAATTTACGTAAAGAAATTTCTAAAAGTCAGCGTTGGTATTTTTTAGATAATGGCATTAGAAATGCTGTAATAGGGGATTTTAATCCTTTGGCATTGCGTAGAGATGATGAAAAAGGCGCACTTTGGGAGAACTATTTATTTACAGAAAGATTAAAACGGAATACGTATTTGCAACAAGATACTAACTATTATTTTTGGAGAACATACGACCAACAGGAGATTGATTTATTAGAAGAAGATAATAAAAAAATATGTGCGTTTGAGTTTAAGTATTCCACTAAAAAACACCCTAAAGTGCCGATTGCATTTGCAAATGCATATCCAAAAGCAAAATTTAAAGTGATAAATCCTAACAACTATTTTGATTATATCCTCTAATTATTTTGTAATTATTGTCATCATATTGACAGAATTTAGCTAAAAATTGTCATTACGTTGACAATTTTTCTTTTTATTCTAATTTGACTTTCTGTTTTTGAAATTCTATAATGCACCCTTTTTCCAGTTTATTACGCTTTCGTAATTCTGTTTTTCCATTTACTTTCACCATTCCTTCTTCTATCACACTATTGGCTTGCGCACCATTTTCTACCCAACCTATTGCTTTTAATAATTGATTAAGTTGAATTATTTCTCCTTTTATTTCAAAAGATTCCATTTCGTTTTTTTTCAAAAATAAGTTTAATTTTTTATAAATGGCTTTATGGCTTGTTCATCTTCGCTCTGTAAGTGTAGGAAATATTGACCTGCGGGCAGTTCTGAAATATTTATAGAATGATTAATGGTATATTCTTCGGATATTATTTGCCCATAAAAATTTAAAATTGTGTAATGTATGTTTTCATGTGTTGTAAATCCAGAAAATGATATGAAATTTGTAGCTGGATTTGGGAATATCTTACACTCTTTAGTATTCTTGAATGTTTCTATGCCGGTAGATACACAACCATCGCTTAGTTTATTGATATAATTCCAAAGAATAGAATCATAAACGGTAACTGTCTCGCCTTCATAAGCAGCACTTCCCATTCGTATTATTACCATGCTTTCGCTTGGTATTACATATATTTTTTGATCATTTTTTCCTAATGCACAAAATAAATCATTGGGTGCATTGGGAATTAATTTTCTAGGGTATTGAATTTGAGAAAACGGCACCATTGCTGAAGATTTACCATTTAACCACCATAAATATCCATAGGATAAATTATAATTTTGTGAGGTGTTTATCATTGCACGATAGTAGGCAGTGTCTTTTAGTATTGTATCATTTTGCCAAATGCCTTTATTTAATGCAAGTAAACCAAAGCGTGCCATTTCTCTTGCTTTACTATAATAGACACTTTGAAACCAAATACCATTCATTCCTATTTTATTTCCAATTAAGTTATTGGTAGCAGTAGTATAATTTTGTCCGGTTACAGAGCTAATTATATCTTCGATTTTTCTATAAGCTCCTGTATGGTATGACCACCGTGTTCCAGCATCAACCAGATATTGCAAACACGCACTATTGTCGCTGGTAGTTAGGCATGGCAAGGCAGGTGAATCGTTCATACCGCCCGTCATGGTTAATAAGTGTTTTATGGTAATCAATTTTTCTTTTGCAGGTGTTTCACTTGTCCATCCCGTTCCCAAATATTTGGATGCAGAATCATTTATATTTAACATTCCTTTTTGTTGTGCAATGCCCGTTATTATTGCTGTTAAACTTTTTCCTGCTGATGCCCAATAATGAATTGAATCTTGTGTAAATGTCCCAAAGTATTTTTCCAATACTATTTTTCCATTTTTTAAAATAATAAAAGCATCTGTTTTTGTACTTTGTAAATAATTGTTTAATGAATCTATACTAGACGAACACCAATTTAATTGGGTAGGTGATAGAGTATCCCAGGTGCTGTTATTTGTAGGTGGAAAATAATCCGTCTGCGCACGCCCATGAATAAAATATAGTAGTAGTAGTAAAGTAAATACTTGTTTCATATACTTTCTTAGACTGTAAATAACAAATTAGGTTTAAATACTAAATACCGCTACAGCTAGCGGTATTTAGTAAACGATATTCTGCTTATTTTAGTATTTATGCTTATCTATTGTTGATGTATTTGTCTAACTGTGTGCTGTAATTATTAAAAGTAAAATCGTTGTACAGCGTGTAATAATTATTTTTATCTATTGTTTTGTCGTAGCACAATTTTGCAGCTTCCAATTTGTTTTTATCAAAAGAAAATAATTCTAATATTTGGTGTACTTGGTTTGTTTTAATTAATCTGTTTTTTAATCCGGTTCTTGCAATTTCAATCATTTTTTCTTCAAACATGGCATTCTTCATGGTTTGCAACAAACTTTGTAGGCTGGCATCATCCATATAGTTTCCGTATCCACCATAGTTTCCACCGTTATTTGGATAATTATTCGGATAAGTATTAGGGTAGCTATTAGGGTAATTATTCGGATAGGTATTACCATTTCCTCCGTGCCATGGTTTGGGGGGGCAAGTAGGAACGGGAATATTGCACACCGGCGGATATTGCGTTTGCGTTTGCTGCAGTACATCAATGTACCAGGATTTTTGGATAAATGGAATTTTATCGATTATTCGTAATCCATAAAATTTATCTAATTCTGCAACGGTGCGGTATCCGTTGCTTATGCTAATTTGCTGGTTGAATATCATTCGACCATTGTACCCATTTTCATAAACTGCGAGGTTGTAATTGCCGTTGTATAAATCAAAGAATCTAAAGATATTTGATGTTGAGGTAATCGATTGGTTGTTTAAACTAACCGTGTAATTTCCGTTGTTATTTATTTTTACAAAAAACTCTGCCGCTGCAAATATTGATACTGCAGATAACATGGAAAGTATGAGTGTAAATATTTTTTTCATATCTAAAATTTAGTTGAAAAGTGTATTACAATCCACGTGCCAAAGTATTTGGTGTATTCCTAGAAGAATATGAAATATTATATTATTCTTACGATAGTATTGGGCAGGGTATCTAAAAGGTAGTATAATTCTTTGCAAATACGTACACCTCCTTTTGTGGATTGAAAAGTGAGAGGTTGTTCGTTGTCATCATATAGATAAATTGTAAATGCCTTTTTGCCTTTAAATTTAGAAACGATATTGTAAATCCGTTCTACTAATGTATTGTCTAAATTTTTATAATGCAGCATTAATCGCATACCTTTACTATATTTTTCCATCACATCTTGCATAAATTCTATTTGCGATATTTTTAATTCAAACATTTCTTTATCTCTAAAACTAGGTCTATAATATCCTTTTATTAGTAGTCTGTTTCCTTGTTCTAAGAATGCTAAATACTTATTATAATCTTCGCTATAGAATCTTGTTTCGAAACTGCTTTCTAAATCTTCAAATATTGCACTTGCCCAAGGTCTTCCATCTTTGTTTATACGTTTATTTACAGACGAGACTAAACAAGCAATTGTCACTTCTTTATTTTTATAGGAATCAATTTCTTCGAAAGTACAATTGGTGTATTGTTTTATTTCTAATTTAAAATCATCTAAAGGATGACCGGAAATATAGATACCCGTAACTTCTTTTTCTTTTTGTAGTTTTTCAAATGCTGGCCATGGCTGTGTGTGTGGCATTTCAGGCTCAGGGATTTCTGCATCAGATGTTCCGCCAAATAACGAAAATGAAGAAGATGCTTGTTGTTCTTTTACGTTATTTCCATATTTAATAGCTAATTCGATTAAAGTAGAATCATCTTTGTATTTATGGAAATATTGAGCACGATGCGTACCTTTGAAGCTATCAAATGCGCCTGCTTGTGCTAAAGATTCAATGTTCTTTTTGTTTACTGTTCTTGAATTTACCCGTTTGGTTATATCAAATATATTTTTGAAAGAACCATCTTTGTCACGTTCTTGTAATAGGTCAGTAACTGCAGCTTCCCCCACGCCTTTTATTGCTGATAATGCAAAGCGAATTTCTCCAGCTTTATTTACAGAGAATTTTATATCGCTTTCATTGATATCCGGCCCGAGTGTAGGAATATTCATTCTTCTACATTCACTTAAAAAGAAATTAATTTGTTTTATATCGCTCATGTTGTGCGATAATACGGCAGCCATATATTCTGCTGGATAATGCGCTTTTAAATAAGCAGTTTGGAATGCCACAAATGCATAGCAAGTAGAGTGAGATTTATTGAATGCATACGATGCAAATTTTTCCCAATCCACCCATATTTTCTCACAAATGAGTTCATCTAAGTTATTGTTTTTACATCCATCGATAAAGAGGGGTTTTAAGGAATCTAATTTAGCTCTGTCTTTTTTCCCCATTGCTTTTCGCAATTCATCAGCTTTTCCTTTTGTAAATCCTGCTAATTTTTGTGAGAGTAGCATTACCTGCTCTTGATATACAGTAATACCATAAGTTTCTTCTAAAAATTCTTGCATTTCTGGTAGGTCGTAGGTAACTTTTTCCTTTCCATTTTTTCGATCTGCGAAATTTGGAATATACTCCATTGGTCCAGGGCGGTATAAGGCATTCATGGCAATTAAGTCATCAAATTTATCTGGGCGCAGATCTCTTAAATATTTCTGCATTCCAGGACTTTCAAATTGGAAAGTGCCAATTGTATCGCCACGCTGATAAAGTTCAAAAGTTTTTTTATCATCTAATGGTAAAGTATTCAAATCTATTTTAATACCATGGTTTTTTTCAATGAGTTTTAATGCAGTTTTTAATATGGTTAATGTTTTGAGTCCTAAAAAATCCATTTTCAACATTCCTGCTGCTTCTATCACGCTTCCATCGAATTGAGTGACGAGCAAATCCGCATCTTTAGCAGTACATACTGGTACATATTTTACTATATCATCTGGTGCAATAATAACGGCTGATGCATGGATACCTCTATTTCTGATTGAACCTTCTAATTCTTCGGCTAATTTTAGTGTAGGCTTAAATAATGGGTTTTCGCGATAGTTTCGAAGTTCTTCTACTTCTTCATACGCTTTTTCTAAAGTGATTTTTGGTTTTTCAGGTACTAATTTAGATAATTTATCTGTATCTGATAATGGTACTTTTAATACACGACCTACATCCTTTATGGATGATTTTGCTGCCATTGTTCCATAAGTAATAATTTGTGCTACTTGATTTTTGCCATACTTTTCTACTACATAATCTATTACTCGCTGCCTGCCTTCATCATCGAAATCAATATCGATATCGGGCATGGATATACGGTCCGGGTTTAGGAAACGTTCAAATAGCAAATTGTATTTTATTGGATCTACATTGGTGATTCCAATAGCATAAGCAACTGCAGAGCCGGCCGCAGAGCCACGCCCCGGACCAATGGATACCCCCAAGTTTCTGCCTTCATTGATGAAATCTTGAACAATGAGAAAATATCCAGGAAATCCCATGTGTTGGATGGTTTTGAGTTCAAAATCTAAGCGCTCGATTACGTGAATAGGTAGTATATCACCCCATCGTTTTTTTGCTCCTTTAAAAGTGAGAAAATGTAAGTATTCATCTTGGTTTTTAAATCCAATGGGTAGTTTAAATGCTGGTAGTAAAATATCGCGCTGCAAATTCATCGGCTGCACTTTTTCTACAATTTCCAGTGTGTTTTCTATAGCATAGGGTACATCTTTAAATAGTTCTTTCATCTCAAATTGTGTTTTGAAAAAGAACTTATCGTTTGAAAATTTAAACCTACTTGGATCTGTGTAATCTTTTCCTGTTTGCAAGCATAACAGTATATCATGGGCTTCTGCATCTTTTTGATCTACATAGTGCGAATCGTTGGTAGCAATAACTTTGACATTATGTTTTTTTGCAAATTTTATAAGCTCTTTGTTAATTGCTTCTTGGCTCCAACCCGTATCATCTAAATCATTAATTTCATGTCGCTGCAATTCTATGTAATAATCATTACCAAAGATATTTAACCATTTTAGAAATACTTTTTCTGCTTCAGCTATTCCTTTGTAAATCATTGTTTGTGGCACTTCAGCACCTACACAGCAAGTAGTAGCAATTATCCCTTTACTATTTTCTTTAATTAGTTCAATATCTACTCTCGGAAAATCCATGTATATACCATCGATAAATCCTTGTGATACGATTTTCATTAAATTTCGATAACCCTCTTCGTCTTTTGCCAATAATAGCTGGTGATAGCGTTTGTCTTTATTCTCTCTTGTGAATTTTTTATTAAAACGGTCTTCTACTACATATACCTCACATCCAAGAATTGGTTTTACTCCATATTTTTTACAAGCAGCAAAAAACTTGAATGCCCCAAACATATTTCCATGGTCTGTTATAGCTACAGCAGGCATATTATCTGCTTTAGCTTTTTTTACCATGGCATCTATATCAGCAGCTCCATCTAATAAGGAGTATTGGGTATGACAATGGAGTGGGGCAAAGTCGCACATATTTTATGTTTTTTAGTGTATTTGAAAGAGAATTCGTATTTAAAAATACAACTCCCATCTACATTAAAATATGAAGTGACGTTTTTTATTTTTCAACAATTTAGTGCATTGATTTACAATAATAAAAAAGCTCGGGCATTGCACCCGAGCACACGCAACTAAGAATTATTAATGATGAGAAAACCTCATTGGGAGAATCATAGTTTTAGTTAGTTTTTTGTAGTTAGTTCGTTTATTTATTAGTTTTTGTACTACAATGTTAAATCATGTTTTTGATATAAATCAATTTGAATGAGTAAACGGTCGTTTTTAATTAGTATTCGGTCGGTTTTATGGAAATTACTATATTTCTATAATTTTTGAAACTTTAATAAGTTTGTGTATTTTCGTGAAATGCAGATAAAAGAAGCAAAAGAGCAATTTGTGCAAGGCTGGGGAGCATTGGGTTCTCAGTGGGGAATTAATAAAACGTTGGCGCAAATACATGCATTAATGATGATTTCTTCAGTGCCGTTGAGTACAGAGGAAATTATGGAAGAATTATCCATTTCTCGCGGAAATGCGAATATGAATATTCGTGAACTTACGGATTGGGGATTGGTTTCTAAAGTATTTAAGCCGGGTGAACGCAGAGATTATTTTGTAGGCGAAAAAGATGTTTGGAAAATAGCCCGTCAAGTAGCTAAGGTTCGAAAAGCAAAAGAATTGGATCCAATTTTAAATCTATTTTCTACTTTAAAACAGTTGGATTTCCCAGTAAAAAATGAAGATATTAAGCAGTTCCAGAAATTGGTGAATGATGTTCATAAATTAGCAATGAGCGTAGATAAATTGTTAGAAGTAATTTTCAAAGCTGAAGAAAATTGGTTTTGGGATAAAATGCTCAAATTATTTACTAAATAATTAGGCAGATAAATCATTACTCAGTTGTTGGAGTATTCTTGCAACTGCAGGGCATATTTCTGCATTTTTTACCGTGAGATTTAAAATAGTTTGCATTTTTTTTCTGTGCGTATGTGGGTAATCTTTACAGGCAAACGGACGCACTTCATAGATGGAGCAAGTATTATCCGTATTTAAAAATATACAAGGTGTTTTTCTTAATATAGTATCGCCATCGCTATCTTTTGTGACGTATTTTGCTATAAAATCTTTAGTGGAGATTCGTAAATGATTGGCTATCCTATTAATGTCTTCATTAGAAATCAATGCGGGGGTGGTTTTGCAGCAATTAGCACATTGTAAACAATTAATTTCTGAAAATACGTTCTCATGTTGTACATGGAAAAGCTCATCTACATCATAAGGTTTTAGTTTTTTTAGTTGCTGCGTTAGCTGCGCATATTTTTTTTTGTTTTGTTTTGCTACTTGTTTTAAAGCAGCTATTTCATTTTCTAAATCACTCACAAAACAATTATTTAAGTTTTACTTTGTAATTTTCCTTTTCCAATAATTCTTTTATTTTTTGCTTAAAATCTCCTTGCATTACTATTTCTCCTTCTTTTGCAGATCCACCAACGCCACATTTCGTTTTTAGTATTTTAGCTAAATTTTCTAAGTCCGTAGTTTTTCCAATAAATCCCTGAATGAGTGTTACTGTTTTGCCTTTGCGTTGTTTTTTATCAATGGAAATAGTTAATGTTTGTTGTGCATTAGGCAGTGTTTCCACTTCTACTTCATCGGTTTCAAATTTGAAATTTGGATCGGTAGAATATACCGTACTGCTGCTTAATTTCTTTTTCCAATCTTCTATCATTATATTCTTTTTATAATTCAAAATCTTTATCTACCATAAAATTTAAAGCTTGCTGCTTACAAGTTACTTCTATATAATTTGTTTTTCCTTTATAATCGCCATCCATTTGTATGCTTTCTATTTTATTGGTGCGTATTTTTAAAATTTTATTTACTTGATGAGTTTCTACCATTTCTTGGCTCGCAATATCTCCAAAAAAAGCTTCATAAATTAAATACGGGACTTTTGTTCTGTCAAAATTTTTTACAATGGTAATTTCAAATTTCCCATCGTTTAAAATACTATTTTTTGTAAATTCTACATTGTAACCTAATTGCCCTGTGCTAGTAATTAGAACGGCAAATGCTTCAGTTTCAATTTTATGTTGTTCATCAATTTCTATGGAGAAATGTGGGAGTTTGTAAGTAAATGCAGTAGTTAAAACACCTGTAACATAAGCCCCAACACCTCGAAATGGAATTTTGTCAAATTGTTCTATTACCTTAGCGTCATACCCAATGCCGGCGGTCATAAAAAATGGTTGCCCGTTTAAAATCAAGGCATCAATTTTATATGCTTTTCCAGTATTTAGTAACTGAATCGATTTCGCTACATCTATAGGTATTTTCATTTTTCGAGCATTTGCATTTCCAGAGCCAGTTGGAATGCTTGCCATTATTATGGGTTTGTTTAGTAGCACTTGCCCTACTTCATTTTGCGTGCCATCGCCACCTGCTACTGCAATAATATCTATTTTTTCGATGAGTGATTGCTGCGCAATTTTTATAGCATGACCAGCATAACGAGTGACAAAAATATCATAATCAAACTTTGATAAATCCAAATATTGTTTTACTAAACGTTCCGAAAATTTTGCACCAAACGCACCACCAGATTTTGGATTAACGATAAACCGCACTCGTTGCTTCATAATAGTTTTTGTTGTTTAGAAATGCCAAAGATAAGTGGTTTTATTTTTATAAATCATATTTGCAGAAATGCAAGACTGTATTTGTTCTTTTTATTCTTTACAGTAGCTCTAATAAACCTAAGATAATTTTTTGGTTTTTTCTTGTTTTTAGAAATTTAATTTATACTTTTATCAAACGAACGTTTGGTAATTTTAAATGAATCTTGAAGTTATACCAATAATCAAGTAGTTAATTCATTTAGAAGAACTAAGCACATAGAAATGTAATAAATAAATATGAATTCATAAATATTAAATATTAAATAAAATGACAGAAGCTTATATCTATGATTGTGTGCGAACACCACGCGGCAAAGGCAAAAAAAACGGTGCATTGCACGAAGTAACACCAACCGAACTTTTAGCGCAAATGCTAAAAGCCATTCAAAAAAGAAATAATCTAGATACGTCTTTGGTAGAAGATGTAATTGTAGGTTGTGTAACTCCAATTGGCGACCAAGGAGGTAATATAGCTAAAACTGCCGTTATGATGGCAGATTATGCCACAACCGTTCCAGGTTTTCAATTGAACCGTTTTTGTGCTTCAGGCTTAGAAGCGGTAAACTTAGCAGCGATGAAAGTTCGTTCGGGCTGGCAAGATTTAATCATTGCAGGTGGTGTAGAATCAATGAGCCGTGTACCGATGGGTTACGATGGCGGCGCATGGGTTTTAGATATGCGTGTAAACAACCACACCGATTTTGTACCTCAAGGTATCAGTGCCGATTTAATTGCAACATTGGAAGGCTTTTCTCGTGAAGATTGTGATAAATATGCATTGCGTTCTCAGAAATTAGCTGGCATTGCCAAAGCTGAAGGTCGTTTTAAAAAATCAATAGTACCTATTGTTGATATCAATGGTCTTTCCATTTTAGAGGAAGATGAATACAATCGACCGGATACTACATTAGAAGGGTTATTATCCTTAAATCCTGCATTTCAAATGATGGGAGAAATGGGATTTGATAATACCGCTTTAGAAAAATATACAACACTGGAAAAAATCAACCACGTGCATACACCAGGCAATTCATCAGGAATTGTTGATGGTGCAAGTTTAGTATTAATTGGTTCTAAAGCAATAGGCGAAAAATTAGGCCTGAAACCTCGTGCTATTATTCGCTCGGTAGCAGTTACTTCCACAGAACCAACTATCATGCTTACTGGACCAGGACCTGCTTCTAAAATTGCATTACAAAAAGCAGGAATGACGATCAACGACATTGATTTGGTAGAAATGAATGAAGCGTTTGCATCTGCAGTATTGCGTTTGCAAAGAGATATTAATGTGCCTGATGAAAAACTAAATGTAAATGGCGGTGCGATAGCTTTAGGTCACCCGCTAGGCGCAACAGGTGCCATGATTTTGGGTACTATCGTCGATGAATTGGAACGCACCGGAAAATCTACAGGTTTAGCAACATTGTGTGTTGGCGGAGGAATGGGCATTGCAACTATTGTAGAGTTGGTGTAGTTAGTTTTAATCAAATAATGTGATAATGAATTAATTAATCTATTTTAAAGACTTTATTTTCAAAAACGTCTCTCGTAGATGCATTTTTCTTAAATAAAAGTAATAATGCAATATATGAAACAAGGCATAGTAAAAAAATACTTAGCGACCATTCAAAAAAATCTGTAGAAAGTAAAATCTCAAATCTTAATTCATAAATTTTAAATTTTAAATCAAAACAATGTTTAAATACGAAAAAGACAACGAAAACATCGTAACCATCACGATGGATATGCAAGGCAGAAGTGCTAACGTAATCAACGAAGCATTTGGAAAATTATGGTTGGATACCATAGATAAATTGGAAAAAGAAAAAACAGAAATTGCTGGTGTAATTTTGACATCTGCAAAATCCACTTTCTTTGCAGGTGCTGATATCGACAACCTCTACAAACAAACCGATGCCAAATTAATTTTCGAAATGTGCGAAGGCTTAAAAGCACAACTACGACGTTTGGAAACACTAGGAAAACCTGTAGTTGCAGCACTAAACGGCACAGCACTTGGTGGCGGTTTGGAAATTGCATTAGCCTGTCATTACCGAATTGCTTTAAACAATCCGAAAGCACAATTTGGCTTGCCGGAAGTTGGCTTAGGTTTATTGCCTGGTGGTGGCGGAATTATTCGTTTAACTCGTATGATTGGTTTGCAGCCTGCCTTACCTTTACTGACAGAAGGCAAGCGTTTAAAAGTCAAAGAAGCTTTATCCAACGGCTTAATCAACGCCATTGCAGAAACGTCGGAAGATATGATTGCACAGGCGAAAGCTTGGATTAAAGCCAATCCAAAAGCCATCAATCCGTGGGATGATAAAGGATTTAAGTTTCCTGGTGGCAACGCACAAAATCCAAAAGTGGCGAGCATGATTCCAATCGTTCCTGCAATGACTAAGAAAAAAACACATGGCAATTATCCTGCTGTGGAAGCTATTATCAATACAGCAGTAGAAGGTAGTATTGTGGACTTTGAAACAGCATGCAGAATTGAATCTCGTTATTTTACTTCGTTAGCAATTGGACAAGTTTCCAAAAATATGATAAATACTTTTTGGTATAACTTAAATGCAATTAATGCCGGTGGCTCTCGTCCAAAAGGATTTGAAAAATATACTACTAAAAAAGTAGGGGTCTTAGGTGCTGGAATGATGGGTGCCGGAATTGCCTATGTTACTGCACTTTCAGGTATGGAAGTAGTATTGAAAGATGTGAGCATCGAAGCAGCAGAAAAAGGAAAATCCTATTCTGAAGGTTTACTGAAAAAGAGAGTAAGCAAAGGAAAAATGACCAAAGATAAAATGGACGAAGTGCTAGCCCGAATTAAAGCCACAGATAAACCAGAATTTGATGGCTGTGATTTAATTATAGAAGCCGTTTTTGAAGATAGAGCCTTGAAAGCAAAAGTAACGCAAGAAGCAGAAGCAGCAATGTTGCCAGAAGGAACTTTTGCTTCTAATACTTCTACTTTACCTATAACAGGATTAGCCACCGCATCAGCACGTCCAAAACAATTTATTGGTTTGCATTTCTTCTCTCCGGTGGACAAAATGCCGTTAGTAGAAATTATTTGCGGCGCAGAAACTGATGATGCTACATTAGCAAAAGCATTCGACTATGTATTGCAAATAAAGAAAACACCTATTGTTGTTAATGATTCCAGAGGTTTTTATACTTCAAGAGTATTTTCTACGTATGTGATGGAAGGTATCGCCATGTTGGGTGAAGGACAACATCCACACGTGATAGAAATGGCAGGTTTGAAAGCAGGAATGCCGGTAGGTCCATTAGCATTAACGGATGAAGTGAGCTTGAAATTAATGGATCACATCCGCAAGCAAACAGAAAAAGATTTACAAGCCGAAGGCAAATCGGTGCCTTTCCATCCCGGATTTGCTGTATGCGAAAAAATGTTAGCAGCCAACAGACCTGGCAAAGCAGCTGGTGCCGGATTTTATGAGTATCCGCAAGGGGGTACCAAATTCTTATATCCTGAGTTGATAGAAATGTTTCCACAACAAGCCCCTTTAGCTCAACAAGAAATGATAGATAGAATATTGGTGGTTCAAGCATTAGATACAGTGCGTTGTTTAGAAGAAGGCGTGTTGCGCTCCGTTGCAGATGCAAATATTGGTTCTATTTTTGGTTGGGGATTCTCTCCTTTTAATGGTGGTACATTGCAATACATCAACGGTGTAGGTTTGAAAAATGTAATTGAAAAAGCAAAACAATTAGAAGCTAAATATGGCGAACGCTTTAGCGTTCCTAAATTACTACAAGAGAAAGCAGATAAAGGGGAGTTGTTTGTAGATTAGCAATAATATTAACAGTATAATATAAAAAAAAAGACCGAATAGTAAGTTCGGTCTTTTTCATTTTTATTTACTGGAAAATAGCTGAAGTAGCTTTATTTTAAAGAGTTTATACAATGATATTTTTTCCAACTTGCGTCTTTCATTATAAAAATCATCAAATTTTTCAATCCAGTATTTATCAACTTCTTGTTGCATACTTTTGGGAAATGCTACAATTACATCTTGTATAATTGTTACTTGATGCTGAGGAAATAATTCAAAAAATAGTTTAAATACATCGTCAATTCTGGGCCAATCCTCTGCATTGTGTGGAGGCGGAAGTTTACCTAAAAAACATCGTGCATCATCAATTAAAATAACGGAATCTTGTCGATGCTGAATAGCTTTCAATTCATCTTCTAACGGACATTCGTGGTCTTTGCCACCTGCGCCCAAGCACCAATGTCCATCTAACCAATACAATGCCGGCGCATCTATTTCTTTAACAATATTTGCTAATTGGTCTTTGCTGTTTCCCAAAACAAAAGTAATGTTTTTGGGAGCATCACTACGGGTGCTTGCATTTTTGTGCAGCGTTTCATCAATCTCTATAGTATAAACTTTTTCGAAATATTGTGCAGCCCAAATAGAGGAATCTCCTTTAAAAGTCCCCGTTTCTACAAAATATTTTATAGGGTGTTTTTGTGTGAAACTTAGCACTAACTCTCGTGGTATTGAAAAACTAACTACGCCCATTTTTTTATTTATGATTTGTAAAAAATTCCGTCAAATTGCAATAATTTACCGGTGTTGGTATTTACCAAGCCGGGCTCTATTTGATGCAATTCAAATCCTCTTTGTTTTAAATATGTAATTATTTCATCGAATAATGCTTCGCCTTTATACATCTCTGTTATAGATAATTCTAGTTGTAATCCGATAATATTTTTTAATGCATTTTCTGCGCCTTTTAACACTTCCATCTCAAATCCCTGCGTATCTATTTTTAAAAATACATTTTTATTTTTTAAATCTAATTCTTCAAAAAAAATGCTATCTAACTTTTTTAATTGTATAGTTTCCTTTTTTAGATATTTAGAATTGGGAGCCGCCGATAAATGTGATTCGTCAATTTCTAAAATAGAACTGCTTACTGTATTTTCTGAAATATTTATTTCAGATGTTCCATCTGCCGCAGCTAAGGCAAAATTATAGGCTTTCCACTGAGGGTGTTTTTTTGTATTTTCAGCTAATGTTTTATAAGTAGATGCTACAGGCTCAAAAGAAAGAATTTCCCCTTGATAGGCATATTTTATTAACTTTTGAGCGTATTGTCCTTCATTTGCTCCAACATCTAAAACACAATTTATCTGATGGTTTCTTAATAATTGTAACATATAGGTATAGGTTTTGCCGGGTTTTTTATATACGTCAAATCCTAAGGTATTTGCTATGTTTATTAATAAACGTTTTATTGCCATTTTATTCTGCTTGACTGCAAAGAAATAGATTTATTATCAAAAATGTAGTATATTTTTACAAAAATATGCAAACGCCAAAATTTTCTATAATCACGCCGGTATTTAATAACGAAAAAGACATCGAGCAATGTTTAAAATCTGTTGCTGCACAAACTTATACAAATATCGAACATATACTGATTGATGGAGATTCAAATGATAATACACTGAATATAATTTCTGCATATTCAGATAAATACTCACACGTAAAATATCTTTCAGAAAAAGACAATGGTATTTATGATGCAATGAATAAAGGTATTCAAATGGCTTCGGGCGATTTTCTATATTTTATGGGTAGTGATGATGTTTTTTACAATGAACTTATTTTGTCACAAATAGCGAATGAAATAGATAGCTGTGATTTAATTTATGGAAATGTTTTTTTCAAACATAAAAAAATAATTTACAATGGTGTTTCCGATAAAACAAAAATTATTGATTGTTCTATTTGTCATCAGACAGCATTTTTCCATAAACGTATTTTTGAAGTAGTGGGAATGTATGATTCTACTTTAAAATTAGCCGGAGATTGGGATTTATTACTACGCTGTTTCTATACAAAAGAAATAAAAATTAAATACATAGATAAAATTATTTGCCTATATAATGATTTAGGAATTAGCGGCTATCAATCAGAAAGTAGAAAATCGAAATATAAAGTATTGTTTCATCGCTTAGGTGTTTGGGGGATATTAAAATATTGGTGGATACAATTGAAGAAATATTTTTAACCGATTTCTACTAATATTTCTTTTTTTTAAAGTTAATAACATTCTTAATTTTTCATTCTCCTATTGCGTATTTTATTCTATTTTTGCAGCCTTTCAAAAGGGATATATGCAAGAGTTAATAGCCATAATAGCCAAAGAAACATTAATAGATATAAAACAAGTACAAGCCACCGTAGCATTGTTAGATGAAGGTGCGACACTTCCATTTATTGCCCGTTACCGTAAAGAAAAAACAGGTAGCTTAGATGAAGTGGAAATTGGTTTAATAAAAAATAGTATTCAAAAATATCGGGATATAGAAAAACGAAAAGAATCCATTCTTAAATCCATTGGTGACCAAGGTAAACTAACCGATGAATTAACAGAAAAAATTAAAACTTGTTTTGATGCTGCAATTTTAGAGGATATTTATTTACCCTATAAGCCCAAACGAAAAACGAAAGCATCTATTGCTAAAGAAAAAGGGTTGGAACCTTTAGCCACATTAATATATAAACAACAAGAGCGTGATGTAGTTACAAAAGCTGCTGATTATATTACTGAAAATGTAGCAAATGAAGCGGAAGCACTGCAAGGGGCAAGAGATATTATTGCCGAATGGATAAATGAAGATATGATTGTTCGGGCTATAGTACGCCGACAATTTGAACAATATGCAGTTATAAAAACAAAAGTTGCCTTTGGAAAAGAGCAAGATAAAGAAGCTCAAAAATTTAGAGATTATTTTGAATGGGAAGAACCCTTAAAACACTGTCCCTCTCATCGTTTGTTAGCTATGCGCAGAGGGGAGGAGGAAGGTTTTTTGTATTTACACATTGCACCAGACGAAGAGCAGATACTCGATATTTTACAAAATAGAGTAGTGAAAGGGAATACTGCTGCTTCGGAGCAAGTGGCTATTGCATTGAAAGATGCATATAAACGATTAATAAAGTTTTCAATAGAATTTGAATTTAGAAATATCTCAAAAGAGAAAGCCGATAAAGAAGCAATAGATGTGTTTGTTAAAAATTTAAGACAACTTTTATTAGCACCTGTGCTTGGACAAAAACCAATCTTAGCTATAGATCCAGGTTTTCAAAGTGGTTGCAAATTAGTTTGTTTGGATGATAAAGGCTCTTTATTGGAAGAAACGGTAATTTATCCGCATCCGCCACAAAATAAATTAAGAGATGCTGAAGATATAACAAGAGGTTTGTTATATAAATATAATATAAAAACGATTGCAGTAGGAAACGGAACTGCTGGTAGAGAAACAGAAGATTGGTTGAATAAATTACATTGGGAAAATAAGCCAGTAATTTTTTCGGTGAATGAAAGTGGTGCGTCTATTTACTCTGCATCCGAAGTTGCGCGCGAAGAATTTCCGGATAAAGATGTAACGGTACGCGGTGCAGTGTCTATCGGAAGACGGCTTATGGATCCACTTGCAGAGCTGGTAAAAATAGATCCAAAATCAATTGGAGTTGGACAATATCAACATGATGTAAATCAATACTTATTAAAACAATCTTTAGATGAAACGGTGGTAAGTTGTGTGAGCCAAGTTGGCGTAAATTTAAACACCGCGAGCAAACATTTATTGATGTATGTAGCTGGATTGGGACAAAGTACCGCTGAAAATATTGTACAATATCGTACGCAAAACGGAAGTTTTAAAACAAGAAAAGAATTATTACAGGTCAATCGTTTGGGTGATAAAATATTTGAGCAAGCCGCAGGTTTTTTACGTATAGCTGATGCAGAAAATCCATTGGATAATAGCGCAGTGCATCCTGAGCGATATGCAGTGGTAGAACTTATGGCAAAAGACCAAAATGTAAGCATAAATGACTTATTGAAAAATAACGAAATACGCAAAAAAATAGATTTAAAAAAATATATTTCAAACGAAGTTGGTTTGCCTACTTTAGAAGATATAATGAAAGAATTGGAAAAACCTGGACGCGACCCACGGGAAGAGATTCAGACGTTTGAATTTGATCCTACAATAAAAACAATTCAAGATTTGCATGTAGGCATGATAGTGCCGGGATTAGTAACAAATATTACTAATTTCGGTTGCTTTGTAAATATTGGAGTGAAACAAGATGGGCTAATCCACATCTCCGAATTAGCAAATAAATTCATCAAAGATCCTAATGAAATCGTGAAACTGCAACAAGCCATAAGAGTAAAAATTATTGATGTAGATGTTGCAAGAAACAGAATAAATTTAAGCAAAAAACAAGCAGAATAATTATAGCCCATTAATAGAATCTACAATCGCTTTTGCTGCACCAATTTCAAAAAAATCAACACCTAAATAATTGATGAAATGATTGTTGGCACTGCTGCAATCTTGTACCCGTTTGCCAAGTACAGCACGCGTATTAGCTTGTGGAGCTAAGTTTTTATCAGGCATACCTAGCGCATTAGATAGCCAATGGTTCACCAAATATAATTCTTTAGTTCCACTTCCCCCTCGATTTACATTGCTGTTAAACTCACTCACACTTTTAAAAGTATATGGAGTATCAAATACAGTACCCCAAGCATACATCAGATAATTTATTTTAGGTGTTTTATCTTGTTCTACAAATAATATAAGGCGTTGGTTGCTGTCCACCAGCGTTTGCAAAGTTGGCCATGTAGTGCCGTTGTGTATATAGGTCAATTGATTTAAACCACTACTGTCAATTGCATTTATCAATTGAGAATTGCTTCCGTTATTTTCAAAAATTATACTAATTATTTCTTTCGGATTTGCCAACATAAATGTTTTAATCTCCATTAATACATCGATCAGTTTTTCAGAGCCAAAAATAGGAGTAGCATGGTAAGTGAGCGCCACACCATTGTTGCCATCGTAAGTATCAATCATTAAGCCCCTTACGCCATTCTTCAATTGGTTGGTAATGGAATATGTTTGATTGGGAATCGTAAATCCCTTTTCTGAATTATTCATGGCATTATGTGTCATCAAAAAGCAAACCTCATTATAAGGTTTTTTTAGTAATGCCTCTGATGAAGTTTTGGATTTGCTTTCTTTTTTACAAGAAATTAGGGTAAAAATTAAATAAAAAATACTAATAAAGAGAAACTTGTATCTAAGAGTGAGCATGTTGAGTGAATTTATGTGTTACAAAATAATAAAATCAACTAATAAATTGAAAACTTTTCGTGTTTTTTAGTAATATAGTATTTCCTTAATTTATGGCACAGAAGAAAACATCTTTACTAACTAATTTTTTTGATGATAGCAATCTTCAAGAATATATCAATGTATTCCCTAATAATGTTGGCTCATTCGGATATGATGCTTGGGGGTTTAATATCCGTAATATGAAAAACAATATGCGTCTCATAAGATATTTATACGATAAATATTTTAAAGTAGAAGCATTTGGGTTGGAGAATATTCCCAAAAACGGTAGATGCTTAATTATTGCTAATCATAGCGGACAGTTACCTTTTGATGGTGCTTTAGTTGGATATGCTATGCTTACAAATCCTAATGGAGCTCGCGCTCCTAAAGCAATGATGGAGCGCTTTTTACCAACTGTTCCATTTATCGGAAATTGGTTAAATTCATTAGGCTCAGTTATAGGTGATCCTATAAACTGCGAACGCATGTTGGAAAATGAAGAGGCTGTAATTGTTTTTCCAGAAGGAGTAAGAGGGGCTAATAAACTATATAAATTACGCTATCAACTACAGCGGTTTGGAAATGGATTTATGCATCTTGCCATAAAACATGATACGCCTATAATTCCGGTAGGCATAGTAGGTATGGAAGAAACAATTCGTTCTTATGCAGATATAAAACCGCTTGCAAAAATATTAGGAATGCCTGTAGCACCTTTAGTAATTCCTTATGTTTTTCAATCAAAAGTGTATATTCATTTTGGAAAACCAATGTATTTTAAAAATGACATCGTTAAAGAAACTGATATCAAACATAGAGTAGATATGGTTAAATCGGCAATTGAGGAACTTATTCAAGAGGGTTTAACAATGCGTTCGGCATACTTGGAAGCTCAAAAGGAAAATAAAAAGTAGAAAATATTAAACCATTATAAACTATGGAACCACGTAAAAAAATATTAATAACTGGCGCAGCTGGAGCATTGGCAAAAAAAGTAATTGAATGTCTAAAAAAAGAATATAAAATTGTTGCCATTGATTTTCGTACAAAAGTAGATTTAGGCATCCCGGTTGAAAGCTATAAAATTGATTATAATAAAAGATTATTCGAAGATATATTTCGTGAACATCAATTTGATGGAATTATTCACTTGGGAAGAATTTCTGCTCAAGAAATGAACCGTTTTTCAAGATATAATGCCAATGTAATAGGCACTAGAAAATTATTCGATTTAGCTCTGAAATACAATGTGCCCAAAGTTTTAGTGCTTTCTACTTACTTTGTATATGGTGCTTCAGCATATAATCCGTCCTTATTGGATGAAACAACACCACTGAAAGCTTCTGAACTTACGATGGACTTAGTAGATTCTGTTGAGTTAGAGAATCTGTCTACTATATATCTGTATAAGCACCCCGAATTAAATATTACCATCTTACGCCCATGCAATATTGCAGGACCGGGTGTGAGGAATACTTTCTCATTATTACTATCCGAAAAACGCTCTCCTGTATTGTGGGGATTTTCTCCCCTAATGCAATTTATCCACATCGATGATATGCGCGATGCGATTTGCTTGGCTTTCGATAAAAACATTCCCGGCGTTTATAATGTAGCACCTAACGATTATATAGGTTTTCAAGATGCAATAAAAGCAGCAGGCTCTACGCCAATTCCCATTCCAAGTATTCCACCTAAACTCACAGAATCTATCTCTCGTTTTTTGAAATGGAAATCCTTTCCACCGTATTTAATTAATTATTTTAAATATCCAGTAATTATCGATGGTAGTTTGTTTGAAAAAACTTTCAATTTTCTTCCTAAAAAAACATTATCCGATATATTTAATTACTATAAAAGTTTAAAATAAAATGCCTGTCATTTTTGCATCGTATTTATCATCACCTCTTGGTGAAATTGAAATTGCAGCAAATGAAAATGCTATTGAAAGCATTGGATTTTTAGAGGGGCCAAAATCAAATTATCCTTGTCAAGAAAATGAAATTTCTAAAATTGCCCAACAACAATTATTAGAATACATTGAAAATAAAAGAATAACCTTTGATTTGCCTTTAGCGTTTTTAGGCTCAGATTTCCAAAATAAAGTATGGCGGCAGTTACAAACTATTCCGTTCGGAAAAACCATGTCATATCTGCAATTCGCCATTGATTTAGGGAATAAAAAATGTATTCGTGCCGCTGCATCCGCCAATGGAAAAAACCCATTTGCAATAGTCGTACCCTGTCATCGTGTAATTGGAAAAAATGGCGCTCTTATAGGATACGCCGGAGGCTTGTGGCGTAAGCAATGGCTATTGGAACATGAAGGCGCATTTTCTAAGCAAAATATACTGTTTGCGGAAAGCAACACTCGTTAAACTATGTTTATTTCTTGCATTATAAAGCAAAACTCTAACTATTAATCAACATTCTAATTGTATATATTACGTTGCTTTTTGTACATTTGTGGCGTATAAATAAAATAGAATAAAATGGGAAAAAGAGTATTAATAATCGGTGCCGGTGGCGTTGGAAATGTAGTAGTGCGCAAATGTGCATCTGTGCCCGAAGTTTTCAGTGAAATTATGTTGGCGAGTCGCACCAAATCTAAATGCGATGCAATAGCTGCCGATATAAAAAACATGAAAATCCAAACAGCAGCTTTAGATGCTGATAACGTGCATGAAATTGTTGCACTTATCAATCAATTTAAACCCGATTTGGTGATGAATATTGCATTGCCTTATCAAGATTTAACTATAATGGATGCCTGCTTAGAAACAGGCGTACACTACTTAGATACGGCTAATTATGAACCTAAGGACGAAGCTAAGTTTGAATATTCATGGCAATGGGCATATCAAGAACGCTTTAAAGAAAAAGGAATCATGGCATTGTTAGGTTGTGGTTTCGATCCAGGACAATCACAAATCTATGTAGCCCATGCCGCAAAACATCATTTCGACGAAATCCATTATTTAGATATCGTAGATTGTAATGCCGGTGACCACGGCCAAGCATTTGCTACAAACTTTAATCCGGAAATTAATATTAGAGAAATTACGCAAGATGGAAAATATTGGGAAAATGGGGAATGGAAAATAATTCCAGCAATGTCCATCCATAAACCTATCGAATATCCAAATATTGGTGCTAAAGAATCCTATTTATTATACCATGAAGAATTAGAATCTTTGGTGAAAAATTTTCCCACTATTAAACGTGCCCGTTTCTGGATGACTTTTGGAAAACCCTATTTAACGCATTTGGAAGTGATGCAAAATATTGGAATTACTTCTATAAAACCAATCATGTTCCAAGGTCGAGAAATTATTCCTATTGAATTTTTAAAAGCATTATTGCCAGAACCAGGTTCTTTAGGAGAAAATTATTCCGGCGAAACCTCTATCGGATGCCAGATAAAAGGTATTAAAGAGGGCAAAGATAAAACCTATTTTATCTGGAACAATTGCAAACACCAAGATGCTTATAGCGATGCTAAAGCACAAGGTGTAAGCTATACTACTGGTGTTCCAGCAATGTTGGGTGCAAAATTAATGCTAGAAGGTATATGGATGAAACCAGGTGTTTACAATACAGAAGAAATGGATCCCGACCCATTTATGTCGCAAATTGGTGGTTATGGCTTACCTTGGCAGGAAGAGGTAAATCCGGTATTGCCGCATGAATATTAATTACTGCAATGCTAATCGCAAATAAAAATTAGGTTTCGCAACTGTAGCGAAGCCTTTTTTATTAATATCCTTCAAATTAGAATACAGAAAAAAACAGTAACATTGTATATGAATACGATTCACACTATATATCCCGAACGTTGGAAAGATTATGAACTGATTGATTCCGGCGATTTTGAAAAATTAGAACGTTTTGGAAATTATATCACTATACGCCCTGAGCCACAAGCCGTATGGAGCAAGCAATTATCCGCTGCTGAATGGGACAAGATGGCGCATGTGAAATTTGTAGGGGTGTCTTCCTCTTCTGGAAAATGGGAATTTAGAAAAAAAATGCCTGAAAATTGGAATATCCAATACAATTTAGGTAATACCTCTTTAGTATTTAATTTAGCATTGACCAAGTTCAAACATGTCGGTATTTTTCCAGAGCAAAGTACAAATTGGGATTTTATTTATAATAGTGTGAAAAAACAAAAAGAACAAGGCATTACATCTAAAGTATTGAATTTATTTGCCTATACAGGCGGAGCGAGCTTAGCTGCATCTGCTGCCGGTGCCGAAACCTACCATGTAGATTCGATAAAACAAGTGGTGAGTTGGGCAAATAGGAATATGGAATCTTCCAACTTGAAAGATATACGATGGGTAGTTGAAGATGCCGTGAAGTTTGTAAAACGCGAACTAAAAAGAGGGAAAAAATATCAAGGGATTATTTTAGACCCTCCGGCGTATGGGCACGGCACGGACGGTGAAAAATGGAAATTGGAAGACCAAATAAATGAGATGATTTTTGATGTGTTGCAACTACTAGATAATGAAAATCATTTTCTTATTTTAAATACTTATTCATTAGGTTTTTCATCGCTTATTTTACAAAATTTATTAGCAGATAATTTGAAGAAAGTAAATTTAAAAAATGTACAACCAGAATATGGCGAAATATTCATTCCTTCTACTACCAAACAGTTCTTACCATTGGGCGTTTATGCAAGGTTTCAATAAATTACCACTGTTTTATAATCAACAATATGGAAATTAAAGCAAATTTTATAGATATTTTAAAACGCGAAATATATCCGGCGGTTGTAACTATTGAAAATGGAAAAATTAGTTCTGTTTTAAAAACGGAAGAACAAGTTTTAAACTATATTTTACCTGGATTTATAGACGCTCATGTGCATATCGAAAGTGCTATGTTAGTGCCAACAGAGTTTGCCAAAAAAGCTGTAATTCATGGTACGGTAGCTACTGTTTCTGATCCGCATGAGATAGCAAATGTTTTGGGTAACGATGGCGTGTATTATATGTTGGACAATGCGAAAAAATCACCATTGAAATTTAATTTTGGTGCTCCTTCTTGTGTGCCGGCTACTATTTTTGAAACCGCAGGAGCAGAAGTGTCAACAACTGACGTTGATGTACTAATGCAACGTTCTGATATAAAATATTTGGCTGAAATGATGAACTATCCCGGTGTTTTATTTCAAGATAAAATAGTGTTGGATAAAATTGCCATAGCCCATAAATACAATAAACCCGTTGATGGGCATGCTCCCGGATTGGCAGGCGAAAAAGCCATTCAATATATTAACGCAGGAATTTCTACCGACCATGAATGTTTTACATACAATGAAGCAAAATTTAAGCTAGAACATGGGATGAAAATTTTGATACGAGAGGGGAGTGCTGCTAAAAATTTTGAAGCACTCATCGATTTATTGCAGGAGTATTCTGATGATATTATGTTTTGTTCTGATGATAAACACCCCGATGATTTGATGTTGGGGCATATTAATTTATTAGTAAAAAGAGCGATAGAAAAAGGCATTGATATTTTTAATGTTTTAAAAGCAGCGTGTATTAATCCTGTACTGCATTATAAGTTAGATGTTGGGTTATTAAATAGTAGTGATACAGCGGATTTTATAGTTATTGATAATTTAAAAGATTTCAACATCTTACAAACTTATATCAATGGTGTTTTAGTAGCAGAAAATGGAAATGATTTGATTGTTACTACCCCTGAAAGTATTGTAAATAACTTTAACATAGAAGAAAAAGAATCCGCAGATTTTAAAATACAATTAAAGCATACCAAAATAAAAGTTATTGAGGTGATTGACGGACAACTCATCACCAAAACGTATATCGGAGAGGTAGATTTAGATGCAGAAGGAAATGCTGTTTCAAATATTGAAGCTGATATTTTAAAAATTGCAGTAGTCAATCGTTATTATAACGCGCCCATTGCCGTTGCATTCATTAAAAATTTTGGATTAAAGAAAGGCGCTATTGCCTCTTCGGTTGCACACGATTCACACAATATTATTGTAGTAGGCGTAGATGATGACAGTATGTGTAAAGCCGTCAATTGTATTATTGAAGAGAAAGGCGGTTTGTCTGTAACTGACGGAGAGCAATTGAAAATATTGCCGCTACCCATCGCTGGCTTAATGAGTGCTGACAGTTGCGAGGTAGTAGCGCAGAAATATACAGAATTAGTACATTTTGCAAAAGAAAACGGCTGCACATTACATTCGCCATTTATGTCCATGTCATTTATGGCATTGCTGGTTATTCCGCAACTAAAATTAAGTGATAAAGGACTGTTTGATGGGGAAGCTTTCCAATTTTGTACAATGGAAATAAAAGATTAATGTAACTTTGTTTTTTAGAATTATGAGGAATATATACCAAGAAATACCATCGCCGGCTTATGTATTAGAAGAAGAT
Source organism: uncultured Chitinophagales bacterium (assembly GCA_964642875.1). GTDB lineage: Bacteria > Bacteroidota > Bacteroidia > Chitinophagales > JADIYW01 > JADJSS01. The sequence goes on from CAZXRF010000042.1 coordinate 25,756, forward strand.
AAACTGATAAAAAATCTTCAGTTATTAAAGCATGTACAAGATGCAGCCGGAGTGCATATTATATGCGCTCTGAAGGGCTTTTCTTTACATCCTGTATTTCCATTAGTAAAAAAATATCTTGCAGGTGCTACAGCGAGTTCTTTGCATGAGGCAAAATTGGTATTTGATGAGATGCATACCAAAGCACATACTTATTGTCCGGTATATGTACCTCAAGAATTTGACGAAATACAATCCATATCCTCTCATATTTCTTTTAATTCGTTATCGCAATACGAATTATTTAAAGATAAACTACTACCGAGTATTTCTTATGGGATACGTGTAAATCCTGGCTATTCAGAGATAACCACCGATTTGTATAATCCTGCATCACCCAATTCTCGTTTGGGTATTCCGAGGAATTTATTGAGCGATAAATTACCTGATGGTATTGAAGGGATTCATTTTCATGCACTATGCGAAAACACTTCGCATACCTTAGAGCGAGTTTTAGATTCTTTCATCAAGCTATATCATCCTTTGATTCAACAAGCTAAATGGGTGAATATGGGCGGAGGACATCTTATTACC
>CAZXRF010000043.1:0-25741 GCA_964642875.1 uncultured Chitinophagales bacterium
GTTTATGGTATTTCTCCATATATAAAAAGGAGCGTACGTGATTTGTTTTTCTGCTTTAAAGATATACGGTGGATTAGTGGTTCTAATAAGTGGCCAATTGTCACTTGCACCCGATAAATGATGGTATAAAAGTACTTGAATGTAATTTGGGTCATACTCGTGAATTTCTAACATCTTTTTTATAAAATAATAATTATAATAAGCATGTAAGAAAGTATTGTTGGCATAGCTTTCCCCCGAAAAATTCCATTCGGTAATCCAAAGCGGTTTGTTGTTTCCGTAAAAATGTAATCGTTGTAAATTGTAAGTAATTAAGGTGTCTATATAAAATTTATAAAATTCAGACGCAATTTTGTCAATCTTTTTTTTGCTGATACCGTACAAAGAATCGGAGTTCATGTAATTAGAACATGTTAAAAATTCTTGGCTATATAAATGTGGGATAATTGCATAAACATTCGGCTGTGAAGCATAGTATTTATTCCATAAGTCACTTTTTTTTACAGTAATATCATATCGTTTAATATGCACAGGTTTGTATTGGCTATTTAATGTAAGATAGTTAAATCCGATATTGGCAGGCACTGCGGATACAATATTATATTTTGCCTTTAAAGTATCGGCGTATAAAGATACCAACAGATTGTTTTTTATCATGCCTTGCAGCATATAACGCATGGGTAAATCCATTAAATCGAATTGAAAACTATCCGGTGCTTGTGTGCAGTCAAATCCTAAATAATTTAAATCATCATCATATACTATGTATTCAGCATACGTTTCATTGCCTATTTCTGCTCCTAAAATTGGAATATTTTTATTTCGCAAATATGCAATGGCATCTAAGTTTTCTTTAAATCTGCGGATAAATCCGGTATCTTGAAGTAAGTTTACCTTCATTCTTTTGTATGCTGCATCATTTTGTAATTGCATTAATTTGCTTACTAAATAATTTATTTTAGTACTATCCATGCTATTGCCATTTGTACGTAGAAATGCGGTATCGGCAATAAAATATTTATTGATTAATTGCTGCACGGAATCTGAGTATTTTTTTAAATCTCCTTTGTAGAAATGTGTATGTGAGTTTACCCTAAAGCATACACCAATACCATCGGTGTATTTTTTCAAAGTATCAATTTCTTCTGAGAAATAGGAGATGATATTTTTATCTACTTTATTGTCAAAAGATAGAAACATATTGACAAATTCATTGTTTCCTATGCGGCCTGGCGCGCACATAGTTTCTGACGTATCTATGCCGTGTCCTTTGCCGTAGAAATGATAATAATTACCGATGGTGCCTCCCGGAAATCGATATACTTTTAGATTTAATGGTTTTAATAAACTGTAAATAGTATCGTAGATATGTGTTTTGTAGGAGTGCGTTGTACTGTCATATTCGCTGCTCACATGTTCAAATATACTCATACTGCTAACACCTGTAAATTTATTGGGGTATGCAGTTCCTAAAACAGTTTGATTCACATTTAAAGGCTCAATGCAAAAGGATACTAAAGTCGAAAATATACAGATAATTAGAAATAATTCTTTTTTCATATAGTGAAATTATATTTTTTTGTTGTAATGTATAAGTTCTTGTCAAAATAATTGTAATATTATGTGAAAATAAATATTAATCAATCCACTGCAAATAATTTGTGCAGTTTCATAGTTATCATGGATTAATTTTTCTACTTTTCTCGTTAAATAATCATTAATCCAATGCATGCATTGGAATTTAATCCTAACTTTAGTTCATAAAATTAAATACAATGGCAAAGACATCCAGCAAATTAATCGGAGGAAATTTTTTGTTTTCAGAAACAGATCCCAAAGAAGTATTCATACCGGAAGAGTTTACCGAAGAACAAAAAATGATATGGCAAACAGTGTATGATTTCTGCATGAAAGAAATACACGGCTTAGGCATTGAGCGTGTAGCTTTAATGGACGCTGAAAAAGATAAAGAACTAGTTTTAGACTTATTCAGAAAAGCAGGTGAATTAGGTTTGTTCGGCGTTTCTATTCCTGAAGAGTATGGCGGTATGGGCGCTGATTTTAATACAGGCTTGTTATATACAGAGGCTTTAGCATTAGGGTTGTCATTTGCTACAACTGTTGGTGCGCAAGTATCTATCGGTTCATTACCAATTGTATTTTACGGCACACACGAGCAAAAAGAAAAATATTTACCAAAAATTGCTTCTGGCGAATATGCTTGCTCTTATGCATTAACAGAACCCGGTGCGGGCTCAGATGCTAATTCAGGAAAAACAAAAGTAACCTTAAGTGCTGATGGTACTCACTATTTATTGAATGGACAGAAAATGTGGATCACCAATGGTGGTTTCGCAGATATTTTTATCGTGTTTGCAAAAATTGAAGATGATGAAAGATTGACAGCATTTATCGTTGAAAAAGAATTTGGTGGAATTGAAATTGGAAAAGAAGAAAAGAAAATGGGAATAAAAGCTTCTTCTACAGTTCAGTTGTTCTTCAATAATGTACCAATTCCTAAAGAAAACTTATTAGGTGAACGTGGCAAGGGGTTTAATATGGCATTAAATATTTTAAATAATGGACGTATTAAAATTTGTGCAGGCGGCGTTGGTGGTATCAAGTTTGGCGTTTCAAAGTCAGTAGATTATGCCAATCAACGTATCCAATTTAATCAACCGATTGCACAATTTGGTTCAATGAAATATAAAATCGGGCAGATGTCAATGCTGGCATTCGTAAACGAATCAGCAGTATATAGAGTAGGTGCTGAGGTGGATAAAAAATACAAAGAACTGAAAGCTAATGGAGCAACTGAAAACGATGCAAAAATAAACTCTATGCGCGAGTATGCCATCGAGTGCGCAATCTTAAAAGTTCAAGGTTCTGAAGCAGTGTGCTGGGCAGCAGATGAAGCCATCCAAATACATGGCGGTATGGGGTATTCTATGGAAACAGGAGTGGAAATGGCTTACCGTGATGCTCGTATTACAAAAATTTATGAAGGTACCAATGAAATCAATAGAATGTTGGCATTGGCAGAGTTTTACAAACGTGCTTTCCAAACTAAAGAATTAAAATTGAATGATGCGGCTAAGTCTATTCCTTTAAGCATTGCCCAAAATTTCAACCCTTTCAATAACGGGTTTATGGCAGACGAAACAGAAATAGTTTCCAACTTAAAGTCTGTATTTATGATAATTACAGGTGCTGCGGGCCGTAAGCTAAAAACAAAATTGGTAGAAGAACAAGAAATAGTAATGAACTTAGCCGATATTATGGGCGTTGCATTTATGGCAGAGTCTGCAATATTGAGAGTAAAGAAATTGAAATCTAATAAAGATACCGATAAAGAACAATTGAAAATAAAGGTAAAAATGACACAGTTATACGTGTATGAAGCATTAGAAATTGCTCGTAAAGCAGCAGAAAATGCTATCGATAGTTATGCTTCTGGTGTGGAGAAATTTACAATGAAACGTGTAGTAAATTCTTTGTTAAAAAGCTATGAAATAAATCCTAAAGATACACGTAGAGCCATTGCAGATGCTGCTATCGCTGCAAATCAGTATCCATTTTAAAGCGTTTTTTCTATACCGAACATAGGATAGAAATTTTAAATAAATAAGATACTTCTTAAATAAAAATAGACTTGAGTTTTCAGGTCTATTTTTATTTGTAGCTTTATAACATCTTCCTAGCCTATTTTATATTTTTATTCTTATCAGCATTTTTATAGTTTATGCCGTTTGTTTTGATTTCTATAATAGAAAGTAGTTTATAGTTATTGAATTTTCTTTGTTTTATGTAAAATAATTTACAGATAATCGGATTTTTTCCGATTATCTATTCTTAATTTTACAATTAAATGTAAAAATATTTTGTAATAATCGGAATTTTTCCGATTATTGTGTTGTAAATTTACAATATGTCATTTTCTCGAAAGGTAAAGGAATATACATCTGCACCGATTACGCATCATATAGTGGCAGAAATGCTCACCGAGTACAACCGCCCGAATGACAAAATCAGCGAGTTGGTTAAGGCAGGAGAATTGCTCTCTATACGAAGAGGGTTATTTGTGCCAGGGCCTGAAACAGATTTGCCAGTACCCAATACATTTTTGGTTGCCAATCATTTAAGAGGCCCAAGCTATATTTCTTTAGAGTCTGCTTTGTCTTATTGGGGATTGATTCCTGAGCGTGTGCATGAAATTAGCTCCGTTACCATAAAAACTTCTAAGAAGTATTCTACTCCGTTAGGTAGGTTTCGGTTTTTGCATTTGGCTGCACCATATTATTCTTTTGGAATAGAAAGCGTGCAACTTACCGAACAGCAAACCGCTTTAATTGCTTCACGAGAGAAGGCTATTTGCGATAAAATAATTCTTACTTCAGGTGTTTTACTAAGAAGTATTCGTCAAACACAAGATTTTTTAATTGATGATATGCGTATGGATGAAGTGGCATTACGTTCATTAAATATTGCAGTTATTCGCACTTGGTTAGTGGATGCTCCGAAAAGAAATAGTTTGGAAATGCTCGTTAAAACATTGGAACAATTATGATAAAAGATTGGATTGCAACTTATCAGCCTACAAATGAAGAGGAGGTGCTGTCTGCGCTTCGAGAGATTATGCAGGAAATAGCACTGGCAGGCTTATCACGTACCGATTTTTTTGAAAAGGCTGCATTTTATGGCGGTACGGCACTTCGTATTTTTTATGGCTTGGATAGGTTTTCCGAAGATTTAGATTTTTCGTTATTGGAAGTAAATCCTGATTTTTCATTAGAACCTTATTTTGCTGCGGTAATAACGGAATTTGAAGCTATAGGTATAAAGGTAAGTATCCGCGAGAAAGATAAGCGGATTAAAACTTCGATAGAATCTGCTTTTTTGAAATCAGAAACCATCTGGAAAGAACTAGTGTTGGAAGATATTGTGCAGCAAGCTGGCATCAAATCAAATAAATCTATTAAAATAAAAATCGAGGTGGACTGTGTACCGCCTTTAGGTTTTAAAACAGAAGAAAAATTATTGCTACGTCCTTTTTCCTTTTACGTAAAATGCTTTACACGTTCTAATTTGTTTGCTGGAAAAATGCATGCCTTGTTATTCCGAAAATGGAAAAATAGAGTAAAAGGCCGCGACTGGTACGATTTAGAATGGTATATAAAAAAGGGCATTCCGCTCAATAAGGAGCATTTTTTGCAGCGAGCAAAAGATACTGGCGATTGGAATAAAAAATCGATAACGGAGAAACAGTTTCTGAAATTGCTACACGAAAAAATCAATAGCACTTCATTGAATAAGGTGAAAGAAGATGTAGTTTATTTTGTTAAAAATGATAATGTATTGGATATTTGGAGTACAGATTATTTTAATGATTTGGTGGAAAAAATAAAGTTTGAATAGGAAAAGTATTGTAAGGAAATCTACTGATTTTGAGGCTATAGTAGTTCTGTTAATTTATCATGTAAATATACAGGAATCGGGGTGGTTCTAAAATCTTTTATATTCCTTGTTATGATACCATCCATTTGTTTGACAGACATGGCTGCTAATATTTGTATTGCGTTCTTAATCTTCCCCTGATTTTTACAGTGCAAATTTAAAGTTTAATTTTAAATTTGCACTGTAATGTTTATAAGACAAATAGAAAAGGAGGTTGCAAAACTCATTAAAGCGTTTCCATCGGTGGCGTTGTTAGGGCCAAGGCAAGTAGGTAAAACTACACTTGCTAAAAAGATAATGAACAAGTTTAAAAACACTGTTTATTTAGATTTAGAAGACCGTGATGATTTTAATGCTTTGCAAAATCCCAAACTTTTTTTTGAAAATTACCTCAATGCACTAGTTGTTATTGATGAAGTACAAAGAATGCCAGAATTATTCCCAGCACTCAGAGCGGAGATAGATGCCAATAGAAAAGCCGGAAGGTTTTTATTATTAGGTTCGGCAAGCCCAGATTTGCTGCAAAAAAACTCCGAAACTCTGGCTGGAAGAATTGTATTTAAAGAACTTTCGCCATTGCTTTATGAAGAAGTATATCCAATAATAACCTATGATAAGCATTGGCTGCGTGGCGGTTATCCAGAAGCATTAAATCAGAAAAATGCCGCATTATGGAATACTTGGCATGCTTCCTTTTTGCGAACTTATATAGAAAAAGATTTACCGATGCTCGGCTTGTCCTCGCCAGCACTTACTATCACCCGCTTGCTGCAAATGCTTGCTTACAATCAAGGGCAAGTGCTTAATAAAAGTGAGTATGCTTCGGCCTTAGGTATTTCAGTGCCTACGGTCAGTAATATTTTAGATTATCTTTCTTATGCTTACCTAATTCGGTTTTTGCCGCCTTATTTTACCAATGCGAAGAAAAGAGTGGTAAAATCGCCGAAAGTATATATTAGAGATAGTGGTATGTTGCATCATTTGTTAAGTGTAACCCAATTTAAAGCCTTATTGGCAAATCCTAAAGCTGGGTTTTCATGGGAGGCTTATGTAATCGAACAAGTCATTCATCATTATGGCGATGAGAAAAGTTTTTATTACTATAGAACACAAGGCGGTACAGAAGCAGATTTGGTAATAGCACATTACAATAAACCAACACATATTGTAGAGGTGAAAATGAGCAATAATCCAACTATTACTAAGAGTTTGCATAATAGTATGCAAGATTTAGGTGTTAAAAATGCAAGCATTATAATACCTGGGAGTGCTATCTCTTACTTGCTGGAGAAAGGGGTAAAAGTTTGCTCATTAGATATGTTTTTACATAAAAAGTAACCGTGCAATTTTAAAATTTTATTTTAAAATTGCACGGTATATATTTTAAAGCTATTGTAAGTATTTATGGCTATTTTTCCAATTCTTTCCCAAAATCATCTATCGCCAGAGTTACTTGTTCTATTACCTCTGCAAATGCTTTGAGTTGTTTGGGGGATAGCTTTTCAGTGATTTTTTTCTCTAAATCAAATACTGTTTTTAAAGCTATCTTTCGGAGTTTTTTTCCTTCCGGTGTCAGAAATACCAATACTTTCCGTTGGTCGCTTTCCGCTGGTTTTCGCAATATTGCACCATTCTCTTCTAGGCTGTTTAGTGTACGTGATAAACTATTTGGCTCCATGCCAATACGCGGTGCAATTTTAGTTACCGGTACGCCTTCTTCTTCGTACATAGCCATAAGTACAAAGGCCATTGAGATGGTACCATTGTATAAGTGTGCCTTATCATTGAAAGCTTTTGCAATACTTAGCCATGATGTGCGTAAGTGGTACAAAACCATTTGATTGGCGGTTTGTTCAAATAAATCCATGTGCTAAAAGTAAAAAATAAACACTCATTTAGTTGCTTATTTAAGTAAAAAAATGAATGCAAGCATTGAAAATTAGGAAATAGTTCTGTTTGTAGTTTAATATAATTATTATTATATATTACTTATTATACTATTAAAATTAATAAAACAACATATACAAAGTTGTACGTTATACTTTGTTTATCTTTTTCATTCGATGTAGATAGTCTGCAAATTTTTTATTTTATTTACTGTGTTTAGATTTTATGATACAAATATTTATAAATGTATTCTCTTTTTCTTTACCCCTAAGCTAATTAGGTGACTTTTTTATAAATAAACAAAAACAAATTTTTAATACTTAATTTTTAGTCATGAACGATTACTTACAAAATGCCACACTACGAAGTTTATTAAAATCATTAAACATTCCGGTTCCAGTACCGCCTATTTTGAAAAGAAATTTAGCCGCATTTTCTGAGGATGAATTGCAAGCTAAAAAAGTAGCAGTAGCCGGATGTGAAACTGATTTTTTACATCAATTACAACATACTTTGCATGGCAAAACAGCAGCAGCAACAATTTACGACTCCAGCATCGATGGTTTAGTAGTTAGCTGTGTGGGTATTAAAGATATCGAAGGCTTAGAGGATTTATATACCTCTGTAAAAAATACTGTTGCTAAAATTGCAGCAAACGGCAGAATAGTTATCGTTTCTAAAATTGATAATAGCACTGCGCTGTCCTATACTGTACAGCGTTCAATCGACGGTTTTTCCAGAGCATTATCAAAAGAAATTGGTGGTAAAAAAGGCGTAACTGTAAATCAATTAAAAATTACCTCTGATGCGGTGACGGTTGAAAATGTAGTAAATGCATCGTCTTTCTTTTTAAGCGATAAATCTTCTTTTATTACTGGGCAAGTAGTGGAGATGAATAACAACTCAGGTATTTCATTTTCTTCTCCGGAGCAATTGCTAAAAGGTAAAATTGCAATTGTAACGGGTGGTGCAAGAGGTATCGGAGCAGCTGCCGCAAGAACATTACACCGCGAAGGCGCAAAAGTAATTATCGTTGATGTTCCCTCTTCTAAAGAAGATGCAGAGAAATTAGCTGCTGAAATAGATGGCGATGTACTTTTAGAAGATATTACAAATGAAAAGGCTACCGCAGATATACAAAAATATGTAATAGACCATTATAAAGGATTAGATATTTTGGTGAATAATGCCGGAATAACGAGAGATAAAACGATTGCAAAAATGAGCATCGACCAATGGCGTGCCGTATTAAATGTAAACCTTAAAGCGGTGGTGCAGCTTACAGAAACCTTTATTCAAAAAGGATTTAATGAAAATGCTAAAGTTGTGAGCTTGTCTTCGATTTCTGGTATTGCTGGAAATGTTGGTCAAACCAATTATTCTTTGACAAAATCTGGTGTTATCGGCTTTACGCAAGCCATAGCAGCCTCCGACAAAAAAATATTTGCGAATGCAGTAGCACCCGGTTTTATTGAAACTAAAATGACAGAAAATTTACCTTTCTTCATTAAAGAAGGAGGAAGACGTTTGTCCACTTTAAAACAAGGCGGGATTCCCGAAGATATTGCAGAATTAATCGGATTCTTAGCCTCTCCATTGTCTAACGGAATAAACGGACAATGTATTCGTGCATGCGGAGGTAGTATGATTGGTGCATAAAATCACAAAAAACAGATATTTTTCTGGATAGTTTCTTATTTAAGTAAGAATTTCGTAATATTACGACAAATTAACAATTTATAACATCCTCACTGTCTTTTTAATGACGGTACAGAATTGAATTATAGACAAAATAGCATAGAAATTAAAATACAAATCATGAAGAAAATTCTCATCACTGGATTATTAGCGCTTACTACTCTTAGTATTTTTGCACAACAAGAAACAATAAGCACGCCCGAGAAAGAACCGCTTCGTTTGAAGATTAGAAAAAATGTATTACGTCCATTAGGAAAAGATTGGTACATTTCGCTAAGTGCTGGTTATGGTATGCCTTTTATGTCCACCAATAAACGTTCTCCATTAAAAGAGATTGGTGATAAAGATTGGTATCAACATGGAAAAGATTTGAGTGTAAAACCTCTAATAGGCACAAATGGCGGTGGTTTTGCTTTTAACTTTGGTTGGGGACACATGTTTAATAAATACATTGGAATTGATGTATTGCATACTATTGCTTGGCATCCTGAAAAATTAGATGCTCGTATTGATTTAGATACTTATTATGCCAGCCAAAAAACAGGAACTTTTGGTGTATATATATCACCACACCTTATTACTCGTTGGGATAATGGTAAACGTTTTGGTATTACTGGAAAAGCTGGTTTAGTATTACCCATATTTGGTAAAACTTCTACACGTGCTTATATATTAGATAAACAAGGCAGAATTATTGAAACTTTAGCGGGATTACCGATTCTTCCATTAAATCTTCCAGGATTATTAGGCTTAGAAATTGAAATTATTGGTCGAGCACATACAGAATACAAACCTACTGTAGGTGTAAGTGCTTCTATTGGTTTTGATGTGAAAATAAGCCCGAAAGTAACGTTCTATTCAGAGGTGCGCGTACAAGCATATACTATTACATTAAGAGAAACAATTTTTGATGAGTTTAAACAAACTTCTAAAGTGAATCTATTAGGAATAAAAATTCCAGCACCTGAAGGATTGTTGGCTATTCCATCAAATGTAGCAAATGTAAGTGAAGCTCCTGAGTTTTTAAAACACTATGTTTATAGAAAAGAAATTAATGAGCAATCTAATACAGCAAGATATGGTACTAGAAGTTTATTCGCGGAAGATGGCTTAGGCGGAATCGTGAGATCTTTAACAGGTCAAGCAGGTTTGCCTACTATTGACAAAAATAAACCGATGGATGAACCTGGTCAAAAATTCAATGCTTCTACTTTATATTTTAATGCAGGATTGAGAATTGATTTTGATTTAATCAAAAAGCGTGAGTCCCGTTTGGAAGCAAAATCAGTAAGTTATAGCTCAAAGAAAAGCCATAAACCTGCTAAAGCAGACGCACCGAAAAAATCAAAAAAATCAAAAGGTTCTAAGACAATGTTAGACGATCCGGATAGCAAAATGGAAGTAAAATAATATCTATTAATACCCGTACTATGAAAAAACTAATCCTTATAACTTCAGTAATTATTATTACAACAACTGCTTTTGCTCAGAAGAAATCTAAAAAAGCATCAACGGTAGTTGCAACGGCATCTGTAGAGAGCAAACTAAGAATAAGAAGCAATGTCACACGCCCAGAAGGAAAGGGATGGTTTATTTATGGCACAGCGGGGTATGGTATTCCGTTTTTAAGTACCAATAAATTTTCGCCATTCAAAGAGATTGGGAATAAAGATTGGTTTCAAGAACCAGGCGTGTTAAAAGTAAAACCCGTATATGGTACTTTAGGTGGTGGATGGCAAGCGAGTTTGGGCTGGGGGCACATGTTTAACAAATATATAGGTATAGATATTTTACATACACTTTCTTTCCATCCCGAACAATTAGATGCCCGTATAAATACTACGGTAGATTTAGGTGGTGGAAAAATGGCTTCCTATTTTGCAGAGCAACATACAAAAATTATGCCTGCCATATATATAAATCCGCATTTAGTAATGCATTGGGATAATGGCAAGCGCTTTGGAATAACCGGAAAAGCAGGTTTGTGCATGCCATTGGGCGGAACTCCCGTAACAAGGGCGAAAATAATTGACCACTCCGGCAGATTGTTGGAAACATTAGCAGGCTTGCCAGTAATTCCAATTACAGTATTGACAGATTTTTCTTCGGAATATAATGCAACAGCAAAATCAAAATTAAAACCCACTATCGGAGTTAGTGCTTCAATCGGATTTGATGTTAGGTTATTTAAAAATGTATGGGCATTTGCTGAAATGCGTGTACAAGCTTTTACTATATCTCCTAAAGAAACCGACTTTTCTGAGTTTTCATTGACAACAACATCTCCATTGTTACCGGTGATTTCTATATTAACCCCATTACCATTAAACGTAGCAAATGCAGCAGAAGCACCAGTGTATTTGAAAAAATTTGTATATGTAAAAGAAATTACAGAAAACTCAAACACGATGCGCTATTCTACGGGGTTATCCTTAAAAGAAATTGACATGAACAAACCTATGGAAGAACCAATGGTAAAATACAATGCTTCCACCTTGTATTTTAATGCAGGGGTAAGAATGAATTTCTTAGACCATTGGGATAAAAAACGAGGTCCAAAGGTAATGCCGAAACGTGAAGCAAAAGCAGCTAAGAAACATAGATAATTTATAGCCTTATTTTTACACAAATCGCAAATGAAAAAGTTGCGTAATGTCGAACAGCTTATTGAAAAAAATTCCGTAACGCGTAATAATATTTTTGTTGGATAGAGGACCTTCTTCAAAGAATTTAATAGCCTCAACCAATTGAATGTGCGTACTCCATTTTGTTACATCCTTAGGGTTTAATACGGCCCATTCCAAATGTGCTTCCTTCATGCCAGCACTTTTTATCCGTACATCAACAAAGAACTTCCCAAACTCAGAAATTACATCAAACATTATCTCAGCACCTTTTAGCTTAGGCGCAATGGTAGTTAAGAACTCCCGTACATCTTCTTTTTTAAAATACGGTAATACGCCCGGAATGATAATAAATAAGCCATCTTTTATATCGCCTATATCCTCTATCCACGTATAATCTAATAGTGATTTTGCTATATATTTTACTCTCGAATTGGGAGTCGGAAGCAGTTGCATTCGCAATGCTATGGAATCTGGTAAATCTAATCCATACCACTTTGCTATGCCATTGTCACATCGATAGTAAGTAGTATCTAAACCAATGCCAATTTCTAAAATTTTACCTCGTGGATGTTTTTTTAGAAATTTCTTAATTTCTTTATCCATCCTATATGCCCGATAGCATAAACCATGTACACCAATTTCCGTTATGTTTTTTAATAATTTTTTACGATCTACATCTAATTGGTCAAATAGCTCTACTGCTTTGGTGTCATTTAGCAATGGCTTTTTATATTCTGTTTCTTTTGCCCTTGAAATTAAAGGCAATAAGAGTGTTTCTTGTACTCTTCCTAATTTTACTTTTATTTTCGCTTCCATTATTTTTTATTTTTAGGGATTAATTGGGGTGATAAATACTTTCTTTTTCTTTTATTATTTCGTCGTAATCCATGTTCATTTTTTTGCATTTTTTTTGTGCAAATAATTCCATTTGATCGTTGTAGTGTTTGTTACCTTCAACATTGCTAGCACCGTAAGGTGAAATGCTTTCAATTATCGGGCCGTCTTTGGTAAACTGCACCAGTTCTATATAAGTTTCACCGGCTTCTGCTTTATATAATCCGTTTTTGTGCTCCTTTACCCACATGGTGGCATTTACATCAGGCACTCCGCCAATTGGTAGTTCTTTATTTCCTCGCACTAAATGTTGTAAATCGCCTAAGGGTATTTCTAATTTTCCGAAATGCTTTAGTAAATGTAGTTGCGCGTCTTCTACGCATTTCACCAAAAACCATTCTTTTATTTTTACACGCACCGCAGGGAAATTTCCTTCTTTTACTAATCTGTTTATCACCGAATTTGTAATAAGCGCAACCATAGCGGCTTGTTTATTATTTACGTCGGCATTGCGATTCCATTTTTTTAAAACCTCAATGCCATCTTTTATTTGAGGATATTTTTTAGTGTCTAAATGCAAAATATCTTCTATGTTTTCCATAGCATAATTATAGGCAGGATGCATAAAATTTTGATCGTATTTTATGGCTTTAAATTCGTCGTAAGAAATTTTCCCACTTTGTGCAAATAAATAACTTGTACGCAAGGCTCTATTATCATTATAGGCAAAATAAAAATCCTTTAATGGATGTGTTTCCCTGTTAATGTTATCTTCTTTCGCGGTACAATTGAAAGGTGTGTTGTTGTTGTTAAAAACATACCCACATTTTGGGTTTATTACTTTTGCTAAACTGTCGTAAGGGTAGTAATCATTAGCTTTCCAGAGCGTTGCCGAAGTGTTTCCCGGTACTATATGCCACCAATCGTATTGTTTATTTTTCTTTGGAAATTGACCATTGTCGATAAACATAATATTGTTGTCTTTATCTGCATAGATGATATTTAAACCGGGCAATGCCATCTCTTTTAGCGTACTTTGAAATTCCGTAAAATTGGTAGCCTTATTCATGTGATACCATTGTTCCGCACCTCGTATATCGAAAGCAGCAGGAAACCGTAAGGCATAGAATTTTCCATCTTTTTCCAATACTGGACCATAAACACTTTCGTAATATTTTTTGGTAATGGGAATTTTTATAATCCAAAATAGTTTCACCCACATTCTAATTTTATGCTCTTTTAAAGTCAGCCATTTATCATCAAATTGATAGGTCAGTTTTTTTGCTGGATGCATGGTGAGTTTATATACATCATCATGGTTTGCAAAACTGACGGTATGCGCCCATCCTAAATTTTTGTTTGCCCCATGAAAAATCGTTACTCCACCAGGAAATGTTGCGCCTAAGATATTCCAACCTTCCTCAGAATGTAAGTGCGCCTCATACCAAGAATATGGACCTTCTAGCGGCTGGTGGGAGTTGATACCCAAATAGGTGTTTCCGTCTTTTGATTTATTACCATTTACCGCAAACCCATTGCTGCCATGCGGTGCGCTGATGGCGGGATGTTCTATGGTACCATCAGAGATTTTCATTATCGCAAATGGAACGTTAGTCATCAATGCTAAGCCAATGGTGTAACCAACGATAACATCTTTTTCAGTAACTGGAAATGCATCTTTAATCCAAACTTTTTCGGGATGTGTTTGAGCATATTTATTTACGGCTTTTACATAAGCACTCAACATGGTTTTAAATTTAGTAGAGAAACTTTGGTCGTATAGTTTATTTACCGATTCTCTTGCGCCTAACACCGCACATAAAAAATCCATGATGGCGCCATCTTTCCCTTTTACTTCTGCTAATCTGCAACGTGAGGTTAGAAAGTTTTCTTGCATCGATTTAAAATCATCTTCGGCAGTTGCCCACGCCAATCCATAAGCAACTTCTTCATCCGTTTTACCATAAATATGAGGCACGCCCCACTTATCTCTAATTATCTGTATGTTTTTAGTGTTTATGTTTATTGCATGTGTAAATATGCTGTAAAAACATAAAATAGCTGAAAGTAAAATCCGATGCATAGTATTTTGAATAAGTTAAGATAAGCAATTTCATTCGTGTTCTACGAAAAATATCAATTACTTATGTTTAATGATAGCTGTTTTAAATTATATCTGACCTAAGCTGCAGGATTTTACAATATATTTATAAAAACTAAATAGTAGGTAATTATTTATGGTTAACTATATTTTATTGACTGACATCAAGAAATTTGACCTATTTTACCAATTATAAGTCCATTTCAGCCAATTATTGCGTTTTTTGCCCCATTTACCAAACATAAGAATTATACTTAATAAGTTGTGCTAATATTGTATCAACAAACAGATTTGTTTACGTTTTTCTCTCTCTTAAATCTGTTGTTTACGGCTTTTAATAAGACCCTAAAGTATTTAGAAACCTCCCTAGAAATTTAAGTTTCATCCTTTTTATAGATTGAAACTTATTTGTTAAAATTAATGTTGAACAATATAGATAACTAAGTACGAATAATGAGAACGAATATATACATATTATTAAAAAACCAAAACCAAGCTACTATGTCAAATATATACAATACTATTTTTATTAAAATTACTGTGCTTATTATTGCAATATTCTTTATTACTCCAACTTTTGCAAATAATCTAGAAGCAATAAGCAAAACCAAATCTATCGTAAAAAGTATTTGGAAGTACGAACAAAATATGACGAAATTCTCACCAGAGGACGGAATCGCAAAGAAAATATACTATCTCTCTTTAAATTCTGATGGTACATATCATCAATTTGTCCAAGTAGTGCCACTTACCCCTCAAGATTATTTTAGAGTAAGAAACTATTCAGTTGATGGAAAATGGTCTGAAAAAGAAGGAAAACTAATCTTAAACGAATACGGCAAGGAAAATGCTATCGATTATTCTTTCTTATTTTCAAATTTTGAAAATATTGACAACCAGATTGTAGAAGTGAAAAAATAAAAAACCAAAAACCATTACTATGTAATTCATGTTAAAGCTGCCTTCGGGCGGCTTTCTATTTTTAAATTATTAATTCTGACTAAAATGAAATAGGTTGCAGAGGTATTTCGTAAATTTAGCATATTCCTAAAGGTTTAAATTCTATTCTTTAGCATGCAACAAACTTTTGACACTACAATTTTAGCCCAATTAGCTACTACAATTGATGGCGAGCTATATTTTGATGACAAAATACGTTCACTTTATTCTACAGATGCATCTGTATACAAAGAATATCCGACGGCTGTTTGTTATCCTAAAAATGATAAAGATTTAAAAACTTTAATTCAATTTGCCCATACCTATAAAATCGCCCTAATTCCACGTGCTGCAGGTACTTCACTTGGAGGACAGGTAGTAGGAAACGGAATTATTGTAGATGTTTCCAATTTCTTCAATTCTATTCTCGAAATTAATAAAGAACAGCAATATTGTATAGTACAACCCGCAGTAGTGCGAGATGAATTAAACCGACAATTAAAAAGCACCGGATTGTTTTTTGCACCTGAAACCTCTACGGCAAATCGTGCAATGATTGGTGGTATGGTAGGTAACAATTCTTGCGGTGCAAATTCCATCGTTTATGGTAGCACACGAGACCATGTTTTGGAAATAAAAGGGATATTGAGCGATGGCTCAGATGTGGTATTTAGTGCCATTTCCAAAGTTGAATTCGAATCTAAAACACAACAACAAAACTTAGAAGGAGATATTTATCGCTTTTTTCAAAAAGAACTTTCCGCACCTGCTATACAGCATGAAATAAAAAGTAAGTTTCCGCATGAAGATATACATCGCAGAAATACAGGGTATGCTGTAGATGAATTATTGAAGCAACTTCCATTTGCTGAAAACGGAAAGCCTTTTAATTTATGTGAATTAGTTTGTGGAAGCGAAGGCACGTTGGTATTTATTACAGCTATAAAATTAAATTTAGTGCCACTGCCGCCTAAAGAAAAAGTAGTTGTAGCGGTACATTTTAAGACCTTGGAAGAAAGCTTACGTGCAACGGTAATTGCTATGCATCATCAGCCGACAGCATGTGAGCTGATGGATAAAATTATTTTAGATTGTACTAAAGAAAATATCGAACACAGAAAAAATAGATTCTTTGTAAAAGACGATCCCGAAGCTATTTTATGTATAGAATTTCATGCTGAAACTAAAGACGAAATTGAGCAAAAAGCAAAAGCTTTAAAGCTAGAATTTGAACGTGAAAATATAGGGTATCATTTTCCATTTATTTATGGAAATGATATCAATAAAGTATGGAGCTTGCGTAAGGCAGGCTTAGGGTTGTTGGCAAATATTCCCGGCGACCCCAAAGCAGTAGCTGTAATTGAAGACACTGCCGTGCGTGTAGAAGATTTACCCAATTACATCTCAGATTTTACAGCGATGATGGAGACACACAAACAAAAAAGTGTGTACTATGCACATGCGGGCGCAGGCGAATTGCACTTGCGCCCTATCTTAGATTTAAAGAAAAAAGAAGACAGAATTCTATTTAAAACTATTGCTACCGAAACGGCGGAATTAGTAAAGAAATATAATGGTTCCATAAGTGGTGAGCATGGCGATGGACGTGTGCGTGGCGAGTTTATACCGATGATGATTGGTGAACAAAATTATCAATTGTTGCGCAGATTGAAATATACTTTTGATCCTGAAAATATCTTTAACCCGGGAAAAATTGTAGATACGCCACCGATGGATACTTCATTGAGGTACGAAGAAAACCAAGAAACACGACAATTTGATACACTCTATAATTTCGATAAAGACCAAGGAATTTTAAGGGCTGCTGAGCGTTGTAATGGGTGTGGGGAATGTCGGAAACTACCGGGCAGTGGAGGTACCATGTGTCCATCGTATATGGCGACACGAAATGAGAATGATACCACACGTGCACGTGCTAATATATTACGCGATTTCTTGACCAACTCAACGCAAGTAAATAAATTCAATCATAAAGAAATTTATGAAACAATGGATTTATGCCTGAGTTGTAAAGGATGTGCTTCCGAGTGTCCGTCTAATGTAGATATTACAGTGTTAAAAGCAGAATTTTTACATCAATATTATAAAGATAATGGAATACCATTGCGCACCAAAGCGATAGCAAACATTGGCAGATTAAGTAAATTGGCGATGCTTTTTCCAGCATTGAGTAATTTTAGTTTGTCGAATAAAATAACCTCTGGTGTATTGAAGAAAATATTAAAAATTGCTCCAGGACGCTCAATGCCTTTATATTATAAAGAAACCTTATTGAGTTGGTATAAAAAACATCAAAAAGAATTAGAAATTAAAACCGTACAAAAAGGAAAAGTTTATTTCTTCTTTGACGAATTTACCAATTATAATGATGTAGAAATCGGTATAAAAGCCTTGAAATTATTAGCAACATTAGGATACGAAATTGATTATGTAGAACATGTGGACAGCGGTAGAGCACACCTATCAAAAGGTTTGTTGGAACCCGCACAAAAATTAGCCCGACAAAATGTAAAAATATTCAGCACTTGGGTAAGTAAAGATATTCCTTTAATCGGCATCGAGCCTTCTGCTATTTTATCTTTTAGAGATGAATACCCTAGATTAGTAGAAAAACAAGACGTAGAAAAAGCAAAAAAACTTGCACAAAATTGTTTAATCATTGATGAATTTATTTCTAAAGAAATAGAAAATGGCAACATCACTCCATCGCAATTTACAAAAGCACAAAAGCATATTAAACTACACGGTCACTGCCATCAAAAATCATTGTCATCTATAGAACATTCGATACGCTTGATGAGCTTGCCCGAAAATTATATGGTAGAAAACATTCCGAGTGGCTGCTGTGGAATGGCGGGCAGCTTTGGATATGAGAAAGAACACTTTGAAGTGTCGATGCAAGTAGGGGAGCTGGTGCTATTTCCAGCAGTGCGTAAAAGCGAAAATGAAACCATTATTGCAGCACCAGGTACAAGTTGCAGACATCAAATAAAAGATGGAACACAACGCCATGCGCTTCACCCGGTGGAGGTATTATATGATGCGTTATTGACATAAAAAAATCAACTTGTCAGTTGCAATTATTTGATGATTGTTAATTAAATTTCTTTTTCGACTCCAACAATTTTACCTAAGATTGGTTAGTTTTATATTGCGCTTTAAAAACTAAACTCAAAGGAATTATGCAGAGTATTCAGATTTTAACGGTAAAAACATTTATCCGCTTAGTAAGAGATATGTTATTGGTACATAAAACCGAATCCAACACCATTAGAGTAGCATTTGAGCGAATTTCTAATATCACAAAGTTTCCTAGATTTGTAAAAAAGGAAATTGTAAAATATGCCGGCTTAGATGCCGCATGGTTTATCCCCGATGGTTATGAAAAATCCAAAACTATACTTTATTTACCAGGTGGCGGTTATGTTGTAGGTTCATATCATACACATCGTTCGCTGATTGCCCGAATAGCCCGTGCCAGCCGGTATAAAGTAGTAGCCGTAAATTATCGAAAAGCACCAGAAAATCCGTACCCTGCCGCTATAGAAGATGCAGTAGCTGTCTATCGGCAAATGCTGGCTGATGGCTGCGAGAATATAATTATTATGGGTGACTCCGCCGGTGGTGGATTAACGTTGGCATTGCTGCAAAAGATTCGCGAACTGCAACTTACACCGGCAGCTGGAAGTGTACTGTTATCTCCGTGGACTGATTTAACAGCGAGTGGCGATAGTATTAAAACTAAAAAAAATGCAGATCCATTAATTACACCTTATTTACTCGAAATATTTACTAAAAGATATGTTGCAGATGCTGACCCTAAGAATCCTTTAATATCTCCTTTATTCGCCGATTTTTCGGACTTTCCGTCCACTTTAATACAAGTGGGTACAAATGAGGTTTTATTAGACGATTCTACTCGCTTGGCACAAAAAATGCATAAGCAAGGGGTAAAAGTACAATTAGAAATTTATAATAACATGATGCATGTTTGGCAATATTTGGCGGGGATAGTGCCAGAAGCTAATAAGGCGATTGATGAAATTGGCGAGTTTGTTAGAAATTTATCTGTAGCTGCTACTGTCGAACATTATTGAATATGAATTGTTTTTTACAATTTCAACACAGCATTCTATGAATAAATATTACTCTTCAATTTGAGGGTATAAGATTCTGAATGCATTAAATACAGCAGGATGGGTTACTGTTGCATGATTTTCGTTCGGTAAGTAATCAAAATAAGCTATAATAGATTTACTTTTTCCTTGTTTGATTTTATCGAAAAGTAAATTGGCATCTACTTCCATTACATGATTTTCTAACCCTGGAGTAAGCCCTTCCTTTCCAACGCCAATATAAACTGAAATGGGTTTATTGAAACTATCTAAAAGTATTTCAGGATTTGTTTTAAGTAACGACCCATCGTTCCACCAAAGACTCGGACTTACAATAATATATTTATCAAAAAGGTAAGGCTTTGTAAATAAAATTTCTGTTGCTAATAACCCTGCCAAAGACTGCCCGATAATTGTATTGTGATTGTTTGATTTATACTTCTTATTAATGTAAGGTTGCAGCTCTTCTTCAATAAATTGGATGAATTTTGCTGACCCACCACCAGTTGGCGCATGTTTTTTGTCACTATCAAAATTGGTAGCTCCTGTAAAATCTCTTTTTCTATCTACATTGGCAATACCAACTACAATGGATTTTGGAACTCTATCTATCCAAGGGAAATTATTATATTGAATAATTCCAACTATATGTAAAAAATCCTCATCAATAGAACCGTCCAAAACATAAATTACTGGATATAAGATGCTGTCATTTTCTTTATATCCTTCAGGAAAATAAATATTTAATATTCTATTTTCACCTAAAACTTTTGAATAAAATTGGTCAATATTACCAATGGTTAAAGGGTTGCTTTTTGCCGTTTTGGGCTGGGCACCTGCAGAAAAAGTTATGGCTGATAATAATAAAATACATATTTTGTACATCGTCTATGTTTTATATTCTATTTAAAAGCATTAATGTAATAAGAAACTTGTAAAATTGTCTGTCTTATGTACGACTTTTTTATTCTGTTTAATTTAAAGTCCAAGTAATTGCATTTTCATTCTTCTTCAACTTTCTTTGATTGAATGTTATAAGTTTCGTGCTCAGGAATTCAATTCTTGACATGCGATACAATTGTATAATTTGTATGAAACATAGGTATAATATATATTATTTTGTTAATTTTTTGCTCTATTTTTAGTATAACGCATTATAAGAAGAGACGATGACACAAAATTTTCAAACGAAGCACTTCAGCCGCCATATTGCTAAACTGCTATGTGTTCGGCTATTTATGTCGTGTCTGTTCTTAGTCATTCTTTATCTTTGCGTATATGTCCAAACTTATAAATTTTCCGTTTTTAATTTCGCAGTCTCTCATTGTTCCTTCGTGTCGGAAGTTAAGTTTAGCCATTGCTGTTTTACAATTTATATTGTCAGTTTCAACGAAGCCTTCAATTCTGTGCAATCCAAGTTTGTCGAATCCATAATTGCAAATTAAAGGCATTGCTTCTTTCATAATTCCTTGTCCCCAAAAGTCGGTCAGTAACCAAAACCCAATTTCCGCCTTCTTATGTTCTTTACTTAGGCTGTTAAGTCCGCCTGCACCGTAAAAAGTTTTGCTGTCCAATGAACAGATTGCCCACCAAATTCCTGTTCCATTATTTTCTAAGTCAGCGTAAAAAGCCATTTGTTCTTTTGTAGCCTCCAAAGTTTGAAAATTTACACCATAGTATTTTATGATGTCGGGGTGAGAAAGTCCTTTGAAAATATTGTCAATGTCACCGTCAACAATTTGTCTGAGCAAAAGCCGTTCGGTTTTTATAGTTGGAAATTCGGTTGTCGTCATCTTTACATAATTTCTGTCATTTGTGGTTGTCGGTTTAGCTGACACATTACGGTTGACAAATTGGCGAGAGAGCGGATTTTTGGCTCTAAATTCCAATCGAAGAACCGAACTTCAAAGATAGCATAAAACTTTCAATCGAAGCCGTTCCCTGCCGCTTTTGCCAAACGAGCTGTTACAGGCAGTGCTTCCTTGTATGCCGTGGTTTGTCGGTTTATTTGTTGCTTCTTTTTTCATTGTCTTTTGTCGTGCGGTGGGGCATTTTTGTTTTACGCTTCCACCACTTCTTTCCCTGCTTTGCCGGCAGGCGGACGCAACGCCTCTCTCAAAACCTGTTGCAGTAGTGTTTCATTTTGAGCTTGGCTTTGTTTGATGCTTGCTTCCAACTTATTGCAATAAGCCATTAACTCGTCTAATTTTTGAACGATGCGGTTTTGTTCTTCTAATGGAGGAAGTGGTAGAAATAAGTTTGACATTTCTTGTGTGTTGATATTATTTATACCAACTGTTGTTCTTAATGGTTTTTCTAACAACTCTCTGAAAAATGGTGCTTTGGTCGCTGTCCAAAAATATCTTGCATTTGTCAATTCCTTATTAAATCTAAAACGTACCAAATAGCCGGCATATGCAAATCCAATAAATTCAGGTGTCACCAAAACCGTTCTGCCCACTAACTCTCGGCTACCATTAGAACGAATTATAAGTATATCATCTTTTTCAAGTGCTAATTCTGAAATTTCTTTTTCGCTTAGGTTCGTATATTTTAAATCTTCTCCATCCAATACACCCGATGATACATTAGGAATTCTGAGAACTTTTGAGTTTTTTGTATAGTCATAGTCACAGCTTTGTGATGTCCCATATTTTATTTCTGTCAAAATTTCCCCCAACCTACACCACACCCAATTATCAGGAATTTGAAAGGGAATTTCCTCGGGTTTGATGTTTGTCTCGCTTTTTAAGGCGAGGCTATTTGTTTTCTTTTTTGCGTTGGGCTTAAGCCCAACGCTATTCAATTTTTCGGCTTTTATTTTTTTTAATAATTCGCTTGCGGGTTCGTCCTTTTTATTTTGAGAGACCAATTTGCCTTGCACCGCATCTTGCAACAATTGCTGACGGAGTTTTTTTACTAAATTGAGTTGGTGGCTGAGTTCGGTGGAGAGTTTGCCAAATGATACCTTTTGAGAATTTATTTTCTTTATTTGAATTAATTGTTCTTCAACACTTGGCAGTAGTATTTGATAATTAAGAAAAAACTTTTCATCTAAGTATTTTCTATGAGTTATACCTGAACTTGCCCGTTCACATACTTCGTAAAAAGCAGGTGAATTTGTGAATTGGTTGAACCAATCAATATTTATTAAATCTGTATCTACATCGTATGCCCAAAAATTACCTGTTATTATTGTATTATCGACCTCAATGGGTGCAATTCCAAATGCACCATACCTTGCATCAATCTTTGAAACAATAAACTGACCTGCCTTTAAAATAAATTGTTTTTTTGTACCAATTTTCTTTCCAATTTCAGAATCTCTTAATGATACACCATTGTGATTAATTCTAATTGTAACACGATTGTAATGTACATCATCTTCAATGTCAATTGGGATTTTACTCCGTTTTAAAAACTCACCAATTTTTGTTAGCTTCATTTCTCCACTTGTTTAATTATTTTCTTCATAGTAATAAGAGTAATCAATGCCTTTCATGTACATTGCTCGGTCGTTAATTTTAGTGGTTAAGGCATTTGTTATCAGTTGTAGTACTACTGTGTAATCAACCGTACTAATAATCATAGCATTCATATACTGTTCTTTTTTTATTTTGCTACAGTCCACACATTTTTTAAGTTCTTTTTTTAGCATCATATCCAGCCATATTCTTGTACTTCGCCCATTGCCTTCCATAAAGGGGTGTGCCTTGTTCATTTCGGTATATTTTAAAACAATTTCGTTCAAGGTGGTTTGCGGCATGGCATCTATTTTTTGTAAAGTGTTTTTTAAATGCTGTGCATACACAAATTGATAGCCGCCTTTTGAAATATTTTTTTCTCTTATTTGTCCGGCAAAATCATATAAACCGCCAAACAAATATGCGTGTATTTGTTGCAAGCCTTTGGTGGTACCTACCTCAAATTCGTTGATTAAATTACTTTCAAAAAGGGTGTAGGCTTTTTTCTTACTTTGTCCGTCTATGCTGGTGTCGCTGTAGAGAAACCAGTCTAAAAACTTAATAGCTTTATTGTTTGGAAAGTGTTTGGCTAATGCAGTTACCCCATCGCTATCCAACATATCGGTAGTGTACTTTTTGCCATCAGCAGCCACTAATTTCAGTTGGGTAGTGGCACTAACCAACTGGTTGTTTTCTTTTTTTAGTTTGGCTTTGAGGTATTTCCAATAGTTTCTCACCTTTGTATAATCAGGCTCTTCGTTTAGCACACCCACAATATCCAATACCGAAAACCACCATTTGGCATGTTGCTCGTCCCAAACAGCACGCACTTCTTGGTCGTTAAAAAAATGTATAGATATTTTTTGCTTCAAATTCATTTTACTGCCTGCTTCAATTGCTTCAATAATGTTTGACTTTTCTCAAATGAAACCGACAACATTTCCATTAGTTCGGCACTGTTGTATTCTTTTTCTTCTTGGGGTTTAGTTGGGTTTTTTATATCCAAATCATAGCCACGTTCAATGATGGTTTTAATGTTTACTTTCCAAGCAATATCGCTTTCCTTTCGCTTGTTCCACCATTTTCGGATAGGCTCAAATTCCTTTAGCTGAATGGGTTTGGTTTTGCTGTATGCTTTGTAATCTTCGGGCATACGGTGTTCGTAATACCATACCTCTTTGGTAGGTTTGCCTTTATCAAAAAACAATAGGTTAGTTGCCACCGTTGCATAAGGCTGGAAAACGGAATTGGGCAAACGGATAATGGTGTGCAGGTTGCAATCTTCCAACAATTTTTGTCTTATCCTTTGCTTTACGCCATCGCCTGTAAGGCTGCCATCGGGGAGAACAATGCCTGCTCTTCCATCTTGCTTTAACAAATGAATCATCAATATTAAAAACAAGTCCGCACTTTCTTTGGTACGGTAAGTTTGCGGAAAATTGGTTTCGTTGTTGTTGGCTACAATGCCACCAAATGGCGGGTTTGCCAATATTACATTTACTCGGTGCTTTTCGGTAAAATTGCTCAGTGGTTGGTCTAAGGCATCACCAAATTTGATGTTAGGAATTTCAATATCGTGCAAAATGAGATTGGTTGTTGCCAACAAATAAGGCAATGGTTTGTATTCCCAACCGGCAATATTTTGTTCAATGCTTTTTCTATCGTTTACATTTTTGGCTTGTTTCTTCAAATGCTCAATGGCACAAGTTAAATAACCGCCTGTACCGCAAGCAGGGTCAAGCACTTTTTCGCCCAATTGCGGATTTATAATTTCGGTAATGAATTGTGTAATGGCTCTTGGTGTATAAAACTCACCACTTTTGCCGGCACTTTGTAATTCCTTTAAAATGGTTTCGTACAGTTCGCCAAAAGCATGGCGGTCTTTGGCAATGTTAAAATCAATTTCATTGAGCTTGTTCAACACCTTACGAATATTGATACCGCTTTTCATATAGTTGTTGTTGCCTTCAAATACTTCACGCACTATTACTGCCCGTTGGTTGCCCGTGCTTAAATCTAAATTGCGAAGTGCAGGAAACAATTGCCTGTCCACAAACTCTAACAATTCATCGCCTGTCATTCCTTCATCATCGCCAGCCCAATTTCCTTTTTCTTTTACCCAATGAAATTTGTCGGGAATGGGAGATTTGTATTTGTCGTCCAACAACTCTAATTCTTTGTCTTTATCCGAAAATATTTTTAGAAAAAGCATCCAACCCAATTGTTCAATGCGCTGTGCATCGCCATTCAAGCCTGTGTCTTGCCACATGATGTTTTGTATGCTTTTTACTATGCCTCCAATATTGCTCATTTGTTGTGTTTTTTATTTGGCTAAAGCCAATTTTGATATTTGATTTTATGGGAATGGGTTAAAACCACATTCCTATTCAAAGAATTGCCCCTTGTTTTATCATTTATGGAATGGGCTAAATCCACATTCCTAATCAATGCATTGCCTCCTGCTATATTATTTATGGAATGGGCTAAAGCCACATTCCTAATCAATGCATTGCCTCCTGCTATATTATTTATGGAATGGGCTAAATCCACATTCCTAATCAATGCATTGCCTCCTGCTATATTATTTATGGAATGGGCTAA